>JAZLJJ010000080.1:0-44416 GCA_045597325.1 Lachnospiraceae bacterium | reverse complement strand
CCGCATAGAGCATTTGCAGATGAATCCTATGGGGTAGGGGGGAGTGTGCCCATTTATCAACGAAAAAGATGAAGTGAAAGAAAGCCATAAACAAAATCAAGGGCTGCGAAAAATGTTTTCACATTTTTTCACAGCCCCTTTTATGGTTACAACTAAATAATCAGATAAATATGTTACTCGGTACGAAGTGCGGTAACAGGATCCTTCTTGGACGCGATACGGGAAGGAATGAGACCTGCAATCAGTGTCAGCAACATACTGATACCGACAAGAATCAGACCACCGACAATCGGGAGTCGGGAAAGACCGTGAATATCCGTATAGTGATAGATAATGAGGTTAATCGGAATATTCAAAAGGAGTGTTACAACAATACCGATGGCACCGGCCACAAAACCGATAATCAGCGTTTCAGCATTGAATACACGGCTGATATCGCGTTTGGAAGCTCCGATTGCACGAAGAATACCGATTTCCTTGGTACGCTCCAATACGGAAATATAGGTGATAATTCCGATCATGATGGAGGAAACGACCAGGGAGATTGCAACAAAGGCAATCAGAATATAGGTGATGGCATTGATAATGGTACTGATGGAGGACATCAGAAGAGCAATGACATCGGTGTACTGAATTTTCTGTTCTTCTTCGTGGTTATCGTTATATTCCTTGATAATCTCGGAAATGCGGTCCTTGGATTCGAAATCCTTCGGATAAATGCTGATAAACATGGGCTTGTCGATATCCGCATATGCAAATCGTGCAATATTCAGCTCGTAGGTGTTGCGGGTATCCTTTTCGGGATTTACCTGCTTGTAAATCAAAGCGATGGTTTCTTCCGGAAGAGCATTGATAAACGGAGCCATTGCGTCGGCCGAAACAGAAGCGGAAGCACCCGGTGTCTGCATCTGTTCCATCATTTGAGAAAGCATCGGCTTTAATTCATCCATTTCGCCGGTGGTATCTTCCATAATCATCGGAACAAACATCTGGAATGCCTGGGTCCGTTCTTCGTCTGTCATATTCTGAACAGCCAACAGAACAATCTGACGAAGTTCCTCGGGAGTCGGCTGCTTGGATTCTTCAAAAGGAAGATTGGTGAAAACATCAATGTCAGGATTTGCAAGCTGCTGCTTGACAACTTCACGTTCACCGGACTGTTTTACGATATATTCGGTCAGTGCGTGAGTATAACCGATGGCACCGCCAACCGAGGTCGCTACGGCGTCCTCACTGGGATGGATGATTCCGACAATCTTCAAATCAACGGAACGGGAATCATCGGTTAACAATGCTTTCATGTAAGCCTCATCGTTACTCATATCGGACCAGAGGCCGGTGACTTCATTCTTCTGATAATAATCGGAAGGAAGTGCAAGACGGAAGGTAAGATTCAGCAGTTCATCGTAGGTAAAGGAAATCTGGTTGCTGACAATCGGTTCGCCCTTCATCATTTTACGGAAGGATTCTTCGATTTCGTCAGGATTCTTCAAACCAAGGGAGTACAGGGTGAAATCACTGATTTCATTCTTCTTGTCGACAACCAAAACGACTTCGTTGAATTCCTTCGGCCATTGTCCCGCTACCAAATCGTACTGAGCCTCCAGCAAGTCGGGGTTGCTGATCATTTCGCTCCAGACCGTCATTCCGGAAGCCATGCCGGACATGGAAGTCAGAGAGGACATTTCACTGATGGAATCCTGTGAGAAACCGAGTGCGGAGTACATACCGTTCATAATCGTGCTCGGATTCATCTGATAGATACCGTTTGTCATATCTTTGCTGAAAACGTTCGGTTCCAAACCGTAGGAGTACCGGATATCCGTCGTCAGGTCTTTCATTTCCGCGTTTGAATCAAAATAAGCTTTCAGGCTCTTCAGGTCATTGACTTTGATTTCCTGCATCATCGTATTGATGATATCGCCCATCATGTTACTGGAATAAATGCGTCCGTCTTCGTGAGGTTTGGCATCCGGATTGGACAGCCCGAGAATGGCAGAAATCATGGAGGCGGAGTCTGCGGTCTGATTCTGAATCATCAGAGGATACGTGGACAGGGTTTCTTCCTGAACACGGTCAATATATTCATTGACACCGTTACTGAGAGAGAGAATCAGGGCAATACCGATAATACCGATACTTCCGGCAAATGCGGTAAGGAAGGTTCTTGCTTTCTTTGTCATCAGGTTATTCAGGGACAACGAGAGAGCGGTGAAGAACGACATGGAAGTATGATTGGGCTTCTTGTCGGTTTTGGAACTGATTTCTTCGTCGGACAAAGGGTTGTTGTCATCGGTCACCTGACCGTCCAAAACACTGATGATTCGGGACGAGTACTGCTTTGCAAGGTCCGGGTTATGAGTAACCATAATAACCAGTTTGTCCTTGGAAACTTCCTTCAGGATATCCATAATCTGGATACTGGTGGCAGTGTCCAATGCACCGGTCGGTTCATCGGCCAGAAGAATATCGGGGTCATTGACGAGAGCACGTGCAATGGCAACTCGCTGCATCTGACCACCGGACATCTGATTCGGTTTCTTGTTCAGCTGATCGCCGAGACCGACTTTTTTCAGAGCTTCCGTGGCACGGGATTTCCGTTCTTCTTTGGAAACACCGGAAAGTGTCAATGCAAGCTCGACGTTTCGGAGAACGGTTTGATGAGGAATCAGATTATATGTCTGGAAGACGAAACCGATACTGTGATTTCGGTAAGAATCCCAGTCCTTGTCGTTATATTCCTTTGTGGAACGACCATTGATAATCAAATCCCCCGTAGTGTACTGGTCAAGTCCGCCGATGATGTTCAGAAGTGTTGTTTTACCACAGCCCGAAGGACCGAGTATGGATACAAACTCGCTTTCCCGGAAGGAAAGACTGATGCCGCGAAGGGCATGAACTTTTTCATCGCCGACAGGATAATCCTTCGTAATGTTATTCAGTGTCAACATTTGAAAATTTCTCCTTGGAAAATAATATTCGTATGTGTTCATGCATTTGTAAAAAATCGAAAAAGGTTTTCTAAAATTTCAATGCGCATATACGATACAATAATAGCACATTTTTACACAAAAATCAATGCAGTGTTGTAAACAGAATTTACGATACTGCACCGATTTCAGTAAAAAATTATAAACTTTATATAAATAAGGGAAGACTTCAGCTTTTTACGAGACGGAACGTAAGACGGAATGAAGGGTGTAAATCAGAAATGCATTTCCGATTTATAACTGAAATTCGATTTTTGTTCCGGTTGCTTCCAGCTGACGAAGTGTGATTCCTGCGGATGCAAACATTCTCTTGGCGGCAATGTTGGCGGGTGTATTGTTGTATTTGTCACTGAAATAAATGACTTCGTTGATTCCCGCCTGAATCAGTGCCTTGGTACATTCGTTGCAGGGGAACAGGGTAGTATAAACGCGTGCTCCGCGCATATTGGTTCCGGTATAATTTAAAATGGCATTGAGTTCTGCGTGGCAAACATAAAAATATTTGGTGTTTAAATCATCGCCTTCCCGTTCCCAGGGATATTCATCATCGGAACAGCCTCGGGGCATTCCGTTGTAACCGACGGAAAGAATCCGGTTTTCCGGACTGACAATGCAGGCACCGACACTGGTGTTCGGATCTTTGCTTCGTTTGGCGGAAAGCATTGCAATTCCCATAAAATATTCGTCCCAGGACAGATAATCGGTATTTTTCATACGAAACCCCCATAAAATAAAATTTCCGGACGGAATAACCCGCCCGGAAATTATCATATCATATTTTGAGATTGTGTACAACCGAAAATCCAAACGGAAATCAGTTTCTCTTGGAACGTTTCCGCTCCAGGGAATCCAGAATTTTTTTGCGGATTCGGAGACTCTTGGGTGTGACCTCCAACAGCTCATCGGTATCGATAAATTCGAGACACTGTTCCAGACTCATGATTCTCGGAGGAATCAGACGAAGCGCATCGTCGGCAGCGGAAGAACGGGTGTTGGTAAGCTGTTTCTTCTTACATACGTTGACTTCCACATCTTCCGGCTTTCCGTTCGCACCGACAACCATTCCGGCATAAACCTTGGCACCGGCACCGATAAAGAGGGTACCGCGCTCCTGGGCGTTGAATAATCCGTAAGTAACCGCATCACCGCTTTCAAAGGCAATCAGACTTCCCTGGGAACGATAGTTCAGGTCACCCTTGTAAGGCGCATATCCGTTGAAAACGGAGTTAATGATTCCCTCGCCCTTGGTATCGGTCAGGAATTCGTTCCGATATCCGATCAGGCCTCTTGCGGGAATCAGGAAGGTAAGACGGGTCGAACCGGCACCGAAGGAACTCATTCCCTGAAGTTCACCTTTTCGGTTGGACAGCTTTTCGATTACTGTACCCGCACACTCTTCGGGAACATCGACAACGCATTCTTCCATGGGTTCCAGCTTGTGACCGTTTTCATCTTCATGATAAATAACCTCGGCCTTGCTGACGGCAAATTCATACCCTTCACGACGCATATTTTCAATCAGGACAGACAAATGAAGCTCGCCACGGCCGGACACCTTAAATGCTTCGGTGGTATCGGTTTCTTCCACACGGAGAGAAACGTCGGTATTTAATTCGCGGAACAGACGCTCGCGAAGGTGACGGGAAGTAACGAATTTTCCTTCCTGACCGGCAAGCGGACTGTCATTGACAATAAAATTCATGGAAATGGTCGGATCCGAAATTTTCTGGAACGGAATCGCAACCGGATTCTCGGGAGAGCAGAGGGTATCACCGATATGGATATCACTGATGCCGGAAATCGCAATAATGGAACCGACGGTTGCTTCTTCCACCTCAACCTTTTTCAATCCGTCAAATTCATACAGCTTGCTGATTTTGACGCGACGCTTTTTGTCCGGTTCATGATGGTTCACAATTACGCAGTCCTGGTTGACGCGGATCGTTCCGTTGTCCACCTTGCCGACACCGATACGTCCGACATATTCGTTGTAATCAATGGTGCTGATCAAAACCTGAGTGCCGGCTGTTTCGTCACCTTCCGGAGCGGGAATGTAGTCCAGAATGGTTTCAAACAGAGGCTCCATGTTTTTCGGAGTATCCGACAGCTCCAAAATGGCGATTCCGCTTTTGGCGGATGTGAATACAATCGGACAGTCAAGTTGTGCGTCATCGGCTTCCAAATCAATCAGCAGTTCCAAAACCTCGTCGATAACCTGCTTCGGACGGGCTTCCGGACGGTCGATTTTGTTAATGCACACAATGACGGGAAGATGAAGCTCCAATGCTTTCTTCAATACAAACTTGGTCTGCGGCATCGGACCTTCAAATGCATCAACCAGCAAAACAACGCCGTTGACCATTTTTAAGACACGTTCCACCTCACCGCCGAAATCGGCATGGCCGGGCGTGTCGATAATATTAATCTTAACACCCTTATACATAACAGCGGTATTCTTCGAGAGAATGGTAATACCACGTTCCCGTTCAATATCGTTACTGTCCATAACACGGTCTTCCACAACCTGACCGGTACGGAATACACCGCTTTGTTTCAAAAGCTCATCGACCAGAGTCGTTTTACCGTGGTCAACATGAGCAATAATCGCAATGTTTCGAATATCGTCTCGCTTCATATGAAAATCCTTCCGTAAATAATATCCGGGCGGCTGATTGCAACAAAGGCTGTCACGGTACCGGCCGGAACCTGAAATGGGAATCCGAAGCGCAAAAAGCGCTCAACTTAATTATTGTAGCATATTAAGTCCGGATTTCAATAAATAAAGTTACCAACAATATGCCTGTAAAATGAGAAAAACTTGTGCATTTTCCGAAATCGACAGGGGGGCGGATTACTTGACATTACACACGCGGCATGCTACAATATCTCCGTATGATTTTACAAAGTAAATAATAAAAGAAATCGTCAAACGATTCTTTTGGAGGGTATATTATGTCTATTTTTACAGGCTCTGCAATCGCAATTATTACTCCGTTCAAAAACGGCGGGGAAGTCGATTATGATAAATTTGCGGAATTGATTGAGTACCAGATTGCTCACAAGACGGATGCCATTGTTGTATGCGGTACAACCGGAGAGGCATCCTGCCTGTCTCACGAGGAACATTTGGATTGTATTGAATTCTGTGCAAAGCAGGTTGCCGGACGGATTCCGGTTATCGCAGGAACCGGTTCCAACTGCACGGAGACGGCAATTTATCTGACGGAGGAAGCAGACCGTCGCGGTGCGGATGCGATGCTTGTCGTAACGCCTTATTACAATAAAGCAACTCAGAAGGGTCTGATTGCTCATTTTACGGCAGTGGCAGCAGCAACCGAGAAACCGATTATTCTGTACAATGTACCGGGACGTACCGGTTGCAAGATGACACCGGATACCATTGCGACATTGTATAAGAATGTGGAAAATATTGTTGCGGTAAAGGAAGCTACGGGAGACATTTCCGTGGCAACCGAAATCGCATACCTGACAGACGGTAAAATGGATATTTATTCCGGAAATGACGATATGGTGGTACCGATTTTGTCCATCGGAGGAAAGGGTGTCATTTCGGTGTTGTCTCATGTTATACCGGAGCAGGTTCATGACATGGTGACATCGTACCTGAACGGGGATGTCGAGACCGCAAGAGAACTCCAGATTAAGTATTTCCGTCTGGCAAAGGATCTGTTCCTGGAGGTCAATCCGATTCCGGCCAAGGCAGCAGCCTGTCTGATGGGACAGTGCGACGGCAGTGTCAGAATGCCGCTGTCGGAGATGGAACCGCAGAATCTCGAGATTCTGAAGGCAGAGATGAAGAAGTTCAATATTATCTGATGGCTGTATGAGTCCACCGTAACGTTTCCCAAAAGGACGACTGTGGGCTCGTTTTGCTATTTTGTTTTGGAAGGAGAATGGAAATGACAAAGGTAATTATGTGTGGATGTAACGGAAAAATGGGCCGCACCATAGCTGAACTCGCGCAGGAAGACGCCGAGTTGGAAATTGTTGCCGGAATCGATATCACGGGACCGGCGGGACAGCCTTTTCCGGTTTTTACAAGTATTACGGAAGTGAATGTTGAGGCGGATGTGCTGATTGATTTTTCGACCCCGAAACTGTTGGATGTCATTTTGACGGAAGCAAAGAAGAGAGCATTGCCGCTCATTTTGTGTACAACGGGGTATACCAGGGAACAAATCGAGCAGATTCAGGATGCATCGAATAGTCTTCCGATTGTCCGTTCCGCCAATATGTCGCTTGGTGTCAATGTGCTGATTCACCTTGTACAGGAAGCAGCCAAAGTGCTTGCCGGCGAAGGGTATGATATTGAAATTGTGGAAAAGCATCATCGCCTGAAAAAGGACGCTCCGAGCGGAACCGCACTGGCGATTGCAGATGCCGTAAACGAGGTGCTGGATACCCCGAAGGATTATATATATGACCGCTCCGAACGGCGGGAACAGCGTCCCAACAGCGAAATCGGAATGAGTGCCGTTCGCGGAGGAACGATTGTCGGTGACCACGAAATTCTGTTCTGCGGAACGGATGAAGTCATAACACTGCAGCACACGGCATATTCCAAGGCAATTTTCGGTAAGGGGGCTTTGAGCGCCGCAAAATTCCTGGCCGGAAAAGCGCCGGGACTGTATACAATGAAGGATGTCATAGAAAACCGCTGATACGGTTTGGGAGGTTATAACATTGATTCAGGTAGATCATTTGGTAAAGCAGTACGGAACGTTTCGTGCCGTCGATGATTTGAGTTTTACCGTGGAAAAAGGCGAAATTCTCGGGTTTCTCGGACCGAACGGTGCCGGCAAATCCACGACCATGAATATGATTACGGGATACATTTCCGCAACGGACGGAAATGTCACCATTAACGGATTTAACGTATATGAAGATCCGGAAAAAGCAAAGCAGTGCATCGGTTATCTGCCGGAGCTGCCGCCCGTATATCCGGATATGAGAGTAAAGGAATATCTGATGTTCTGCACGGAACTGAAAAATGTTCCGAAGGCAAAGCGCAAAGAAGAAACCGAGCGTGTCATGGCGCTTTTGCATGTCAAACATATGCAGAACAAAATGATTAAACATCTGAGTAAAGGATACCGTCAGCGTGTCGGTATGGCGCAGGCACTGATCGGCGATCCGGAGGTGCTGATTCTGGACGAGCCGACCGTCGGTCTTGACCCGATGCAGATTAACTGGATGCGGGAGCTGATACGCAGTCTCGGCAAGGAACACACGATTATTTTAAGTTCCCATATTCTGTTTGAGGTAAATGCCGTCTGCGACCGTATTTTGATTATCAATCACGGACAGAAGGTCATAATCGATACACCGGAGCAGATTATCAAAAAGCTCGGCGGTACCACGGGCATTCACGTTCTTGTTAATAAGAACGAAGAGGAATTCCGCAGTGTTCTGGAAGCATCGGAACTCGGACGGTCCATGCTGGCAAAATGGGAGCCGAGCACCGCAGAGGAACAGAACCGCAACGAGTCGATGGAAGAGTCTGCCCTGTACGGTTACAATCTGTTCTTTAACACGGACGGAGAATTCCGTGACCGTGTATTCCGGTTCTGTGTCGATAACGGGATTACTCTGTATGAAATGAATACAATCCAGAAGTCGCTCGAAGACGTCTTTATCGAGATGACGGGAAAGGAGGAAACCACATGCTAGCAATTTACAAAAAGGAACTGAGAGCATATTTTACTTCCTTCCTCGGATATATGTTTATTGCATTTCTGCTGATTATCGTCGGAATTTGCCAGGATAATTACAACCTGACATCCAAATATGCCAATTTTGCATATGCTATTCAGGGTTCCACGTTCCTGTTTGTGGTTTTGATTCCCCTGCTTACCATGAGAATCCTGGCGGAAGAAAAACGTCAGAAAACCGACCAGCTGCTGTTTACGTCACCGGTTAGCATAACCAAAATCATTCTCGGCAAATATTTTGCTCTGATTTCGGTATTCGGTATCGCAGTTCTTTGCATTTGTGCATATCCGCTTATCCTGAGACATTTCGGACCGACCAATCTGTCCATTGCGTATACCAGTATTGCGGCATATTTCCTGCTCGGATGCGCGTACATGTCAATCGGTATGTTCATTTCCGCATTGACCGAAAGTCAGGTATTTTCCGCTGTTTTGACGATTATCGTGATTTTGTTTACACTGCTGATCGATATGCTGGTAAATCTGTTGCCGACCGGACATTTGCTGGCGTTGATTGTCTTTATTGCACTGGTTCTGCTGATTGCGGTCATTTTGTACGTAATGATGAAGAGCCTTGCGGTTTCCGGCATTTTCGCGGTACTCGGAATCGGAGCACTGGTGGCAGTCTATATCAGCAATCCGATACTGTTTGACGGTAGCCTCGGCAAGACATTCGGCTGGCTGTCCATCATTTCCCGATTCAGTAATGTTGTATACGGAATCTGTAATGTTTCGGTTTATGTGTACTATATCAGTATTTGCTTCCTGTTTGTACTCCTGACGATTCAGGCGATCAAGAAGAGAAGATGGGAGGCGTAAGATGAAGAAATTATTTCAATCGCGTAAATTTCGCGGCGGTGCATATGCTACGGCAATTTCCGCATTAACGATTGTCTTTGTGATTCTGGTGAACCTGCTGGTGTCCGGTGTATCCAAGGACGTGGACCTGACGGCATCGGGAAAATTCTCGATTTCCGACGATTCCATACGGTTTTTAAAGAATATGAAAACAAAGGTTACCATGTACTATGTAACCGAGGAAGGAAAAGAAGACCGCATCATTTTGGCAAGCGCAGAGCAGATTGCCGAACATTGCAGCTCCGTTTCCATGGAATATAAAGATCCGATTCAGTATCCTCAGTTTATTTACGGATACAATGATATGTCGGAGATTAAGAACAACAGCATTATTTTGGTCAATGAGGAAGATCCGGACCGGTATTGTTATCTGGACTATGAAGACCTGATTATTTCCACAATCAGCAGTGATTTTACCAAAAAGGTACTGTCCGGATATGATGCGGAACTGGAAATCATCAAAGGCATTGTGTCCATTACCGGTGAGGCGTCAAAACGAATTTATGTTACCAATAATCATAAAGAATATCTGACGGGAATTGACCAGGATGAGACAACCGGTGAGAAGACAAATGCACCGACATTGACGTTTCAGGACCTGTTCGGACTGAACGGATATGACGTCAAAACACTGAATCTGACACAGGCCGGAACCGTTCCGAAGGACTGTGATATGCTGATTATCGGCGGATTACAGGCGGATTTGACGGAAACCGAAGTGTCCATTCTGAAAGATTATGTGACAAACGGCGGCAAGGTTATGCTGGCATTGGGACTCGGCAACTATACCTATTCCAATCTGGCTTCGCTGCTCGGATATTACGGACTGAAGCTGGAAAACGGAATCGTCTGTGACGGTGATACGGCAAGAACGGAAGGCTCCAATCCGAGCTTTTTGCTGTGCTCGTACAAGGGGCAAAATGCGGAATTCCCGCAGGCGGCTTATCTGACGGTGGTGGAAACCATTAATACGCAGACCATCGAAATGCTTTGCACAACATCGTCGAAGGGATATATCAAATTGGATCCCGGTAATCTGGTTCAGACCGGTTCCGAACCGACGGGAGAATATCCGTTAATGCTGACGATTACGGATACCTTCGCCGGAAAATCGGGA
The DNA here is from genome assembly GCA_045597325.1 of Lachnospiraceae bacterium. Classification (GTDB taxonomy): domain Bacteria; phylum Bacillota; class Clostridia; order Lachnospirales; family Lachnospiraceae; genus ISDg. Next base: position 33,719 of record JAZLJJ010000080.1, on the reverse strand, counting down.
ACTCTGACGATTATGACGACACCGTATTTCATGGCGGATGTTTTCATGAGCGGACGGTCTCCGTACAGCAATCGTATGCTGCTGATTGATACGGTCAACGGACTGACCGGCAGTGAAGAATTTGCGTTATCGATACCGGAAACAACCGCATTCGAGGAAGCACTGACAATGACGGATAAAGAAAAAAATCTGGTTCTGATCGGTTCCTTTGCATTGCCGGCAATTTTCCTGATTGCGGGAATTGTGGTATTTTTCCGACGCAGAGTCGAAAAAGTTTGATATGAGTAAGAAGAACGGGCAACGGAGCAATATGGATTTTACGCGTTGTCCGGAAGGAAGTATATGAAAGCAAAAAAAGGAATTATTATTATCATTTTGTGTGTTGTCGCAGTGGCCATGGGACTTCTTCTGTGGAAACTGAAAAAGCAGGAAACTCCGGGGGTCAATGAGCAAAAAGAAAATGCCAAAACAATTTTGACTCCGGATGTTTCGAAAATCACACGAATGGTTTTGAAAGGGACGAAATATAAGGGCGTATTTGAAAAACGCGGAGAACAGTGGCAGAGCGATGCCGATATTCTCAATCAGGATGTCATGGATTCTATCTGCAACGTGTTTCTCAAAAATCTGAAGGTTTTGTCGGAAGTGAAAAATCCGGCTGCGGACAGTGAATACGGGTTGGACAATCCGACCAGTGAACTGCTGGTATATGCCGGAGAAGAACTGATGGTGAGCATCAAACTGGGTGCCAAGGTTCCGACAAGAAATCAATACTACTGTAAAATTAATGAAGACGGCAAAACGTATACGGTTTCGGAAAGTTATGCCTTTTACATGGATCGGGAACAGAATTATTATACGGTGAAGCAGGAATTGCCGAACCCCGGTCAGGTAAACAACCTTCGCGAGGTTACCATTGAAGGAACGCTGTTTCCTGAACTGCATGCCGTATTCGATTCTTCCAATCCGTACGATTATTCCAATCGAATGCTGTTAAACTGGTATTTTGACAAACCGATTAACGGACGGTGGGAAGCATCCTTTGATTCGGACAAATGGTTGGCACAGCTGGCTCATTATACAAGCATTTATTATGATGAAATTGTCAGTGTTCATCCGAAGTCATTAAGTGAATACGGATTGGACAATCCGGTTCAGACGCTTACGGTCGATTATACCAACAGTACCGGAGTCGAAAAGAACCGTTACCGGCTGCTCCTCGGAAAACAGAGAGAGGACGGAGCGTATTATTTTAAGGTGGACGGCTACGAACCGGTTATGGTAATGTCGGAATTTGTCACAAAGCTGATGTTTGATGTAGACTGGTTTGCGAACATTTATCCGACGCTGTTTTTCCCGAATTATACATCGATGGGGGCCATTTCCGTAAAAATCGGAGATACCGAATATTTGTTTGAAAATGTCGGAGGAACCGATACGGAACCGGAATTTACGTTAAACGGAAAAGCGGTTCCGAAACAATTAATGGTGGATTGGTCCAATGTTGCTCTTGTTTTGAAAGTCAATACGTACAAACCGTGCGACGTTCCGGATACGAATCCGGAAGTAACCGTTTTCATTACTCCGAAGGACAGTACGAAGAATAAGGAAATCGAAATCCGTCTGTATCCCGGCGAGAACGGAAAATATATTGTTTACAAGAACGGAACTTGCAATTTTACAATCAACGAACGAAATGTGAAAGAATTCGTCAATTATATGCAGGGACTGCAATAAGGAGGACATAATGAAAGAAAAGCTGCAGGAAATTCAAAAGGCTTGTTTTGAAAAACTCGGGCAGGCACAGACAATGGATATGCTGAATGACATCCGTGTTGAGTTTCTCGGAAAAAAGGGAGCTCTTACCGAGGTATTGAAATCCATGAAAGATGTTGCACCGGAAGATCGTCCCATGGTTGGACAGATGGTCAACGAAACCCGTGCGGCCATTGAAGCAAAAATGGATGAGGTGAAGTCCGCACTGGCCGCAAAACAGATGGAACAGAAACTCGCAGCCGAGACCATCGATGTGACGCTTCCCGCCAAAAGAATGGAAAAAGGTCATCGCCATCCCAATAATGTCGCTTTGGAATCGGTAGAACGGTTCTTTATGGGAATGGGTTACGAAATCGTAGACGGACCGGAAGTGGAAGATGATTACTACAATTTTGAGGCATTGAATATTCCGGCAAATCATCCGGCAAAGGATGAGCAGGATACGTTCTATATTACCAATAAGCTGCTGCTTCGTACCCAGACATCGTCCGTACAGGCACGTATTATGGAAAAAGGCAAGCTTCCGCTTCGCATTTTGTCCCCCGGCCGTGTGTATCGCTCGGATGAAGTGGATGCAACGCATTCGCCCTGCTTCCATCAGGTAGAGGGACTTGTTGTCGATGATAATATCACATTTTCCGATTTGAAGGGAACATTGGCGGAATTTGCCAAGGAAATGTTCGGTGAAGAGACGAAAGTAAAGTTCCGTCCGCATCATTTCCCGTTCACTGAGCCGTCGGCCGAAATGGATGTGTCCTGTTTCAAATGCGGCGGAAAGGGATGCCGGTTCTGCAAAGGAAGCGGTTGGATTGAAATCCTCGGCTGCGGAATGGTTCATCCGAGAGTTCTGACCATGAGCGGAATCGACCCTGAAAAGTATACCGGTTTTGCATTTGGTGTAGGTCTTGAGAGAATCGCATTGCTGAAATATGAAATTGACGATTTGCGTCTTTTGTACGAGAACGATTTGCGTTTCCTGCGCCAGTTCTGATTGGGCTGCACATCATTTGAAAATATCACGGAGGAATTATGAATACTTCATTATCATGGATTAAGGCCTATGTTCCGGACCTTGATTGTACAGCACAGGAATATACCGATGCAATGACTCTGAGCGGTTCCAAGGTGGAAGGGTTTGAGCGTCTTGACAATAATCTGGAGAAAATCGTAGTGGCAAAGGTGTTGTCCATCGCGCCGCATCCGGATGCCGATAAACTGATTGTATGTCAGGTTCAAATCGGTGCAGACGGAGAAACCGTACAGATTGTTACGGGTGCCAAAAATGTTACGGAAGGCGTTCTGATTCCGGTTGTTCTCGACGGTGGTCGGGTTGCAACGGATCATGACGGAAAGAAGACGGAGAACGGAACCAAGATTACCAAAGGAAAGCTTCGCGGAGTGGAGTCTTTCGGTATGATGTGTTCCATTGCGGAACTCGGTTCCGGCACGGATTTCTATCCGGAAGCGGCAGAAGACGGAATTTATATCTTTAATCCGGACCTGTATCCCAATGTAAAGGTGGGAGATTCCGCAGTCGAAGCGCTGGGCTTGAATGACGTGAATATTGAATACGAGATTACAAGCAACCGTGTCGACTGCTTTGGTGTCATCGGTATCGCAAGAGAAGCGGCAGCAACGTTCGGCAAGAAATTCTGCCCGCCGGTCATTACCGAAACCGGTAACAGCGAAAAGGCATCCGATTACATTTCCGTAAAGGTGGAAGCGGACGATCTCTGTTCCCGTTACGTGGCACGTGTTGTCAAGAATATTAAGATTGCGCCGTCTCCGCTGTGGATGCAGCGCCGTCTGGCATCGAACGGAATCCGTCCGATTAATAACATTGTCGACATCACCAATTATGTTATGGAAGAGTACGGTCAGCCGATGCATGCCTATGATTTGGACACTATTGCAGGCCGTGAAATTATTGTACGTCGCGCCAATGACGGAGATACGTTCCAGACTCTGGACGGTCAAATCCGTAATGTCGACGGAAATACGCTGATGATTTGCGATGCGGAGAAAGCAGTCGGTATTGCCGGAATTATGGGCGGTGAAAATTCCAAGATTACGGATGATGTAACCACCATGCTGTTTGAAGCAGCCTGCTTTGACGGAACCAATATTCGTCTTTCCGGAAAGCGTCTGGGTATGAGAACCGATGCACAGGCCAAGTTCGAAAAAGGCCTTGATCCGAATACAACGATGGAGGCAATGAATCGTGCCTGCCAGTTGATTGAAGAGCTGGGTGCCGGTGAAGTTGTCGGGGGCTGTGTTGATGTTTACCCGACACCGAAAATGCCCTGGAGAGTGGCATTTGACTGGAAGAGAACGAACCGTGTCCTCGGTACCGATATCGATAAAGAAACCATGATTCGGTATTTTGAAACCATTGACCTGAAATACGACTGGGCAACCAATGAGGTTATTGTTCCGACATGGAGACAGGATATTCTTTGCCATGCCGATTTGGATGAAGAAGTTGCCAGATTCTTCGGATATGCAAACATTCCGGTAACACTTCCGAAGGGTGCCGGAAAGGGTGTGATTCCGATGGATCGCCGCCTGAACGATATGGGACGTGCGGTTGCGGAGCAGTACGGTTTCTCCGAAGCAATGACATACAGTTTTGAGAGCCCGAAGGTATATGACAAATTGCTGTTTGCACCGGAGGATCCGTTGCGGAATACGATTGTCATTTCCAATCCGCTCGGAGAAGATTTTTCGGTCATGAGAACGTCTCCGCTGAACGGAATAATGACTTCGCTGTCCACAAACTATAACAGACGGAATAAGAATGCACGTCTGTATGAAATGGCAAAAATTTATCTTCCGAAGCAGGTACCGCCGACCGAACTGCCCGATGAGCGGGTACAGTTTACTCTTGGTTTTTACGGCACCGGAGATTTCTTCGACATGAAGGGAATTCTGGAAGATTATATGGAACGTGTCGGTATTAAGAAACCGGTAACCTATCGGAATACCGGTGCGTATAATTTCCTGCATCCGGGTCGTCAGGCAGAAATCTGCTGCGGCGGGAAGACCGTCGGATATCTCGGTGAGGTTCACCCGATTGTCTGCGAAGCTTACGAAATCGGAGAAAAGACGTATGTCGGTGTATTGGATATGCCGTTCATTTACGAAAATGCCGATTTTGATTTGAAATATACCGGAATTGCAAAATTCCCGGCTGTCACCAGAGACCTGTCCATGATTATGAAGAAGGACGTTCTGGCAGGCGATGTGGAAGAGGTTATTCGTAAGAGCGGCGGAGCGCTGTTGGAAGAGTATCATCTCTTCGATTTGTACGAAGGATCTCAGATTGCCGAAGGATATAAGTCTATGGCATATTCGATTACGTTGCGTTCGAAGGATCATACTCTGACCGACGATGAAATCAATACGGTTATGGACAAACTGCTGAAGAAGCTGTCCAATATCGGCGCAGAGCTGAGACAGTAACAGTTCTGCATGACCGGCGGGACCGGGCGGGATGCGATAGAAAATCGCAAGAAAAGACCCGGAAAACCCGTTTCGGTACGGAAGCGAACAATGGGAAGAAGGATGCGTTGACATCGTTCTCAAAAGGGAAAAAAGAAGTGTTGTAAATGATTACAGACCGGCAGATGACGTGCAGTTACGTGGTTTGCCGGTCTGTCGGAGATATATATGAGATTAACGAAAAAACAGAGAGTATGCTTTACCATACTGTTTGTGATATACCTCCTTGCTCTTGCATACCTGCTGTTTTTTGCAAGCAGCTACGGGAGAACACAGGAAAACCGTCACGGGGTCAATTTAAAGCCGTTTCAGGAAATTACACGGTACTGGAACGGATGGCAAAGCATTACCGATGATCTATTTGTTCGAAATATTATCGGAAATATCATCGCATTTGTGCCGATGGGCTTTTTTGTTTCGGTGCTGTCAAAGCGGAAAAACTGGGCGATTCTTGCCATTGCATGGACCTATCTGCTCAGTATGACAGCTGAAATTCTGCAGTATCTTACAAATGTGGGAAGTTTTGATTTGGACGATGTGATTCTGAATACCATCGGAGGACTGTTCGGAGTCCTTCTGTTTGCAATTACAAGACGACTGATAGTTTCGGGAGACGGAGAACAGTAATTTATGGATATGCCGATGTCAAATAAAACGACAGTTCATTATAAAGGGCGACAACGGTCCGTTATGGGTAAAATATCGCTTGCCGTCGGTATTTTGGTATGGATATTTTTTGCCTTTTTGGTATGGAAAAGCCGGACGGACGGAGAACTGTTACGGCATCTCGGAGGACTTGGCTTTTTGAACGGGATTCTGGCAATAGCCGGAACAGTATGCTCGGCGACGGCAAAACGGGAAACCCCGTTTTATGACGGAGCGGCAATGATCGGAATGATTTTGAATCTGTTGAATTTGGTGACGCTGTTCGGGCTGTTTTTGATCGGAACGGCATTGGGATAAATGATTTCCTGCGGCAGAAAAACCGCGGAGAACAGGAGACGTTATGGCGGAAGTACCGATTTTGGCACAATGGGAAGAGTTTGAAAGAGAGCGTTACGACATTGTTATCGAAGGAATTCGGAATTCCGATACTCCCGACGCATCGACCGGTTTTCATGAATTTGCGGATCGCATTAACCGAATTCACAGACTGAAGGGGCTGGTGGAAAGCGGTCAATGGAGTTTGATGAGCGCAGACGAAAAGCGATGCGTGAACGAGTCCCTGTATGACGCAATCAACGAACCGGCATATTCGGAATCCATCGGAAATCCCGATGTCAGTGCACGTGCGTACGGACCGATTTACGGTCCCGTTATTGCAGCGGTGTATGAGGAACTGCTGCAGGTGATTCCGCACGTTACGGCCGGTATTTATAAGCCGTTTTTGTATGTGTCGGAACTGATTTCGGAAATATTCGGGCATATTGAAAAAGACGGAATCGATCGCGGAATCAAACAGAGTCTGTATTATTTTGCCCATGATTATTTTTCGGAATATGCCGAACTCGGTCTGTATGAAGCAAAATGCGAAACGGCGACAGACAGTCTGTCGGATATTATTTTGCGGGCGGCATCCGAGGAATCGGCGTTATATGATTACGGCTTTGCGGTTACCGAAGAGACGAGGCGCATATACCGGTATCTTGCAAGTCTTCCGCAGGAACAAATCGACCGGATGGCGGAAACGTTCGTGAACGGGTATTTGGATGGCTTCGAGACCATGCGAATCGACCGGACGGGAAAATGTTATGTGGAAATGAGAACCTGCATCGGATTTGAACGGGTTACGGCCAAGGCTATGGAGATGTTCCGGCAGGCGGGAATGGTTCCGTTAACATTTCGGACGATGCGGGAGATGGCGTACAAATCCCTCGGCTGTGTGAGAGGAATTTATGCATTGTCGGCAAATCGGCAGCATGATTACGACCATCGAAATGATTGTCTGTTATATCTGAACCGGCAGTATCTGGATGTCTTTTATCAGGGACTGAAGGCGGCTCTGGATACGGTCAGGGAATCCTGCACCAAATTTGCGGGACCGGCGGTCCAGGAAATTTTCGGAGAATCCGAAATTGTGTATCGCAATAAAAAAACCGTGCCGGTGGCGAAAGGGCGAACCATTTCGTATCTGAACGAGAAACGAACGAAAGCCTCTGTGATTATTCAAAAATACATTAAACAGGATGAGATTTCGTTTACCATCATTGCATATCCGATTCCGGAAATCGGACCCGGTTTTGAAACGATATTCGACGAAACGGTTGCCTGCAACTGTCTGAGCAATTCCCGGTATAAGAGAATTCAGCAGGCATTGATTGATGTTCTGGACCGGGGACAATATGTGACGGTAACCGGTCGCGGCAAGAACAAAACCAATATGAAGGTGATGCTTCATACGCTGACAGACCCCGCAAAACAGACGAATTTTGAGAATTGCGGTGCCGATGTCAACATCCCCGTCGGAGAGGTGTTTACGTCTCCGGTTTTGAAGGGAACCGAAGGAATTTTGCATGTATCGAAGGTGTACCTTGAGGGAAATGAGTTTAAAAACTTGAAAATTTCGTTCAAAGATGGTATGATACAAAACTGTACGTGTGATAATTTCAAAACAAAAGAGGAAAATGACACCTATATTCGGGAGAATATCCTCTTTCAGCATGAGACTCTGCCAATAGGAGAATTTGCAATCGGAACCAATACGGTGGCATACGCGATGGGCATTCGACACGGGATTCAGGAGAAACTTCCGATTCTGATTGCCGAGAAGACGGGACCTCATTTTGCTGTCGGAGATACGTGTTATTCGCATTCGGAAGATCATGCCGTATATAATCCGGACGGAAAAGAAATCATTGCCCGCGACAATGAAGTGTCCGCATTACGGAAGGACAATCCCGAAAAAGCGTATTTGAATTGTCATACGGATATTACCGTTCCGTACGATGAACTCGATGAGATTGCCGTTCATACCGCAGACGGAGAGGTTATTACTGTAATAAAGGATGGACGTTTTACGGTGCCGGGAGCAGAAGAACTGAACGGGCCGCTTAACGGATTGGAGAAATGAAATTGAAAACAAAGATAGTAAATTTTCTCAAGTACAAATATTTATTGGGAGAATTAATAAAAAAAGGAATCAAACTGAAGTACAGACGCTCGTATCTGGGTATTTTCTGGTCGATGCTTGAGCCGTTGTTAACCATGCTCGTGCTGGCTTTTGTATTCGGTAATATTTTCGGAAACACCGACAAACTGTATCCGGTTTATATTTTGTCCGGCCGTCTGATTTACGGCCTGTTTAACAGTGCAACCGGTGCGGCACTGCATGCGATTCGTGCCAATGCATCCATGATAAAAAAGGTATATGTACCGAAATATATGTATCCTCTGGCATCAATTTTTTATAATTATGTATTGTTTGCCATTTCGTTGATTGTATTGTTTGTTGTTATGACATTTTTCCATATCAAGCCGACATGGCACATTTTGGAAGCGGTACTTCCGCTTTTGATTTTGCTGTTCCTGAGTATCGGCTTCGGATTGATTCTGACAACGCTGGACGTATTTTTCCGCGATATCGAATATCTGTACGGCGTATTTATGATGCTTGTAATGTACTGCAGTGCGATTTTCTATACACCCGAAAAAATCGGAGATGCGAAGTTTATTCTGAAATATAATCCGATTTTCTCCGTAATTGATAATTTCCGACGCACGGTCGTTTACGGAAAAGGCCTGGATTGGGCATCTATGGGATATGCAACACTGGTATCCGCAGTATTTATCGTAATCGGATTGTTTGTATTTTATAAAAAGCAGGACAAATTCATCCTTCATATTTAGCACTTGAAAGGATAGGAACGGAATCGATGAGAAATAAGGAAAATGCGATTGAGCTTACGAATGTATGCGTCAATTTTAACCTGAATAAAGAAAAGGTTGATGATTTTAAGGACTATATCATCAAACTGGTCAAGGGTGAAATCAAGTACACGGAGTTTAAGGCACTGGAAAATATTAACCTGGAAGTGAAAAAAGGAGATCATCTCGGAGTGTTCGGCTTAAACGGTGCCGGTAAGAGTACTCTGATGAAGATTATTGCGGGTGTTCTGAAACCGAGTTCCGGAAAAAGTGAAACATCGGGGCGTATTGTTCCGCTGATTGAGCTGGGAGCCGGTTTTGACCCACAGTATACGGGACGTGAGAATATTTTCCTGTATGGTTCGGTACTTGGATACCGAAGAGATTTTATTTCGGCACATTATAAAGAAATTGTGGCGTTTTCGGAACTGGGTGATTTTATCGATGTTCCGTTAAAGAATTATTCATCCGGTATGAAAGCGCGTCTCGGATTTGCGATTGCAACGGTTGTGAAGCCGCAGATTCTGATTTTGGACGAGGTGCTTTCCGTCGGAGATGCGAAGTTCAAAAAGAAGTGTATGGAACGAATGAACGGAATGATGAGCAGCGGAACTACGGTAATTCTGGTATCACACTCGCCGGCTCAGGTTCGTCAGTTGTGCAATAAAGCGATTATCCTCGATCACGGACATCTGATTCAGTACGGAGATGTAGAGGAAGTGACGCAGGCCTATGAACGTATGGTGGAATAGCCATCGAAACGGCAGAATATCCGTTAATGGGCTGACCAATGAAATAAAGCCGAAAACAGGCAAAAATACGGAGGTATGAAAATGGCAAAAGTCGGTATTGTTATGGGAAGTGATTCCGATCTTCCGATTATGGAAAAGGCAGCAGCGATTTTGGAAAAGTTCGGCATTGAATATGAAATGACCATCATTTCCGCACATCGTATGCCCGATGTATTTTTTGATTATGCGAAGACCGCAGTGGACAAGGGATTTGAGGTCATTATCGCGGGAGCGGGCGGAGCAGCTCATCTTCCCGGTATGTGTGCCGCTATTTTCCCGTTGCCGGTAATCGGAATTCCGATTCATACTAAGGCACTCGGCGGTGTGGATTCGCTGTATTCCATCGTTCAGATGCCGTCCGGCATTCCGGTTGCGACCGTAGCAATCGACGGCGGTGCCAATGCCGGTATTCTGGCAGCAAAAATCATTGCAACTCATGACAAGGAATTGCTGTCCAAGATTATCGCATACAAGGAAGAATTGAAAGACGGCGTTATGGCGAAAAAAGAGCGTTTGGAAACCGTAGGTTATAAAGAATACGCCAACAATAAGTAATGCTAATGATTACAATAAAAAGAAAAAGCCGCAAACGGTGATGCAACCGGCGGCTTTTTGTGTTACAATAACGACGGTTGAAGACCGATGTACGAAAGCGTCCGAACGGACCGGGTTTGAGGAACTGATGGGAATCGGTCGGCAACAATTAAAAATGATTACTGGGAGGCAGTGAGCTATGGATTACAAGAATGCCGGAGTTGATATTGAAGCCGGATATCGTGCCGTTGAACTGATGAAGAAGCATGTAAAGGAAACCATGCGCCCTGAGGTGCTTGGCGGACTTGGCGGATTTTCGGGAGCATTTTCTCTTGACCGCTTTATGACCATGAAGCATCCTACTTTGGTATCCGGTACTGACGGTGTCGGAACCAAACTGAAAATTGCTTTTGTGATGGACAAGCATGTTACCGTAGGTGTTGACTGTGTTGCCATGTGCGTCAACGATATTGCATGTGCCGGTGGTGAGCCGCTGTTTTTCCTTGACTATATTGCATGCGGAAAGAACTATCCCGAGAGAATTGCGGACATCGTAAAGGGTGTTGCGGAAGGCTGTAAGCAGGCCGGATGTGCACTGATCGGCGGAGAGACTGCAGAAATGCCCGGATTCTATCCGGTTGATGAATATGACCTTGCCGGTTTTGCGGTAGGTATCGTCGATCAGGCGGAAATTATTGACGGAAGCTCGGTTCAGGACGGTGATACCATTATCGGTATCGCATCCTCCGGTATCCACAGCAACGGATATTCCCTCGTTCGTAAGGTGTTCGATATGAGAGAAGCCTCTCTGACCCGTTATAACGATTCCCTTGGAACAACACTCGGTGAGGCACTTCTGACACCCACCAAGATTTATGTAAAAGCACTGAAGTCCCTGAAGGACGGCGGAATTACCGTAAAGGCTTGCAGCCATATTACCGGCGGCGGATTTTACGAAAATATTCCGAGAATGCTTCCGGAAGGAAAGCATGCCAACATTGTTCGCAGCAGCTATGAAGTTCCCGCAATTTTCAAGTTGCTTGCGGAAACCGGTTCCATCGAAGAAAAGATTATGTACAACACATACAATATGGGTATCGGTATGATGCTTGCAGTGGACAGCACAAAGGCAGACGAAGCACTTCGGATTCTGAAGGCTGCCGGAGAGACCGCTTATATTGTCGGTGAAATTGTAGACGGTGACAAGGGTATTTCCATACTGTAATTCAGGCGACCGATATTACGGAGTCCGTAATATCGGCGCTTTTCAAATACACCGAGAGGATAGTACGAGAAAAACGGCGTCAAAGGACGCAGGGAGGTTCTGATATGCTTAGAGTGGTAGCGTTGGTTTCCGGCGGGGGAACCAATCTTCAGGCAATTATGGACGGTATTTCCGACGGAACGATTACCGGCACGGAACTGGTCGGAGTCATCAGCAACAGGAGCGACGCGTTTGCCTTAAAGCGTGCGGAAAATTTCGGAGTTCCCGGAGTGTGTGTATCCAAAAAGGCATACGCAACACGGGAGGAATTTGAAACTGCACTGCTTGCGGCAGTGGACTCATTTCAGCCGGATCTGGTTGTATTGGCAGGGTTCCTGGTTATTTTGCCCGATGCACTGACAAAAAAATATGAGCGAAAGATTATCAATATTCATCCGTCGCTGATTCCTTCTTTTTGCGGGGACGGATTTTACGGACTGCATGTTCATGAACGGGTTTTGGAACGCGGTGTTAAGGTGACCGGAGCTACGGTTCATTTTGTGGATGCGGGAACGGATACCGGCCCGATTATTTTGCAGAAGGCGGTTGAAATTCTTCCCGGAGATACACCGGAGGTTTTGCAAAAGCGTGTCATGGAACAGGCAGAATGGAAGATTATGCCGCGGGTTATCAATGCGATTGCAAATGACCGGATTCGTCAGGATGAGCGTGGAAATTACTATATAGCAGAAGAATAAGCCGGCAATGGGACCGACTTGAGGAGGAAGCAAATGAACGTACTGATTATCGGCGGTGGCGGTCGGGAACATGCCATTGCATTGAAGGTTTCTAAGAGTCCGAAGGTAACGAAACTGTTCTGTGCACCCGGAAATGCCGGAATTGCAAAGATTGCAACCTGCGTACCGATCGGAGTTATGGAATTTGACAAGCTTGTTGCATTTGCCAAGCAGGAAGCGATTGATTTGACGATTGTCGGACCGGACGATCCGTTGGTCGGAGGTATTGTCGATGCATTTGAAGCGGCAGGACTTCGGGTATTCGGACCCCGCGCAAATGCGGCAATTTTGGAAGGAAGCAAGGCATTTTCCAAGGAACTGATGAAGAAATACGGGATTCCGACGGCAGGATATGAGACCTTTACCGATGCGACAGAGGCATCGGATTATATTCGTAAAACCAATCGGTATCCGGTTGTTTTGAAGGCAGACGGTTTGGCACTCGGAAAAGGTGTTCTGATTTGCAACAACGAGGATGAGGCAATGGCCGGCGTCAGGGAAATCATGCTCGACAAGCATTTCGGTACGGCCGGAAATAAGATGGTAGTGGAAGAATTTATGACGGGACGGGAAGTATCCGTTTTGTCATTCTGTGACGGTACGAATGTTCGTTGCATGACGAGTGCTCAGGACCACAAGCGTGCCGGAGACGGTGATACGGGTCTGAATACCGGCGGAATGGGAACATTTTCACCGAGTCCCTTCTATACCGAGGAAGTGCACGAATTCTGCGTGAAGAATGTATATGAGCCGACGATGGCTGCGATGGCGGCCGAAGGACGTCCGTTTGTCGGAGTTATGTTCTGCGGACTGATGCTGACACCCGACGGACCGAAGGTATTGGAATATAATGCAAGATTCGGCGATCCGGAGACGCAGGTTGTTCTTCCGAGAATGAAAAATGATATTGTCGAAGTATTTGAAGCCTGCATTGACGGAACCCTCGACAAGATTCAGCTGGAGTTTGAAGACAATGCCGCAGTTTGTGTTGTACTGGCGTCCGAGGGATATCCGGAACATTATGAGAAGGGATTTCCGATTCAAGGACTGGATGCATTTGACGGATCGGATGAGTATTTCGCATTCCATGCGGGAACCAAATTCAATGAGAACGGCGAGGTTGTAACCAACGGAGGACGTGTTCTGGGAGTTACCGCAATCGGCGGAGATTTGAAAGAAGCCCGCGCCAATGCGTACAAGGCAACGGAAAAGATTACGTTTGACAACAAATATATGCGTCACGATATCGGAAAAGCAATTGATGAAGCATAATAAGATTGAGCCTGCGAAAGCAATTCGCAGGCTCTTTTTTCGGCTGACAAACCTTTGTTCTTGCATTTGCCGGAGAAATTGGTATAATATAAACGACTTGTGTGGATAGCGAACCGTGCCGGAGAATTTCCGCTTCTTCGAAACGGAAATTCGGGAGTCCCAGTGCCCGCAACCGTGGCATTTACGGCAGGTTCGATACCATCCAAATGATAACAGACGGTCGAAACAGACCGATAACGAAACAGCCGGTCGAAGCGACCGATGAAGAGGATACCGTTATGAAGGGAATTATTTTGGCGGGAGGTTCGGGAACCCGAATTTATCCGTTGACCAAGGTGACATCCAAACAATTATTGCCGGTCTATGACAAACCGATGATTTATTATCCGTTGTCCACGCTGATGCTGGCCGGTATTCGGGATATTTTGGTGATTACGACACCGTATGACAGACCGAGATTTGAAGCGTTGCTGGGCGACGGCGCGAGTATCGGATTATCGCTGTCGTATGCGGAGCAGCCGTCACCGGACGGATTGGCGCAGGCATTTCTGATCGGCGAACGGTTTATCGGAAATGATGCCTGTGCAATGGTGCTCGGCGATAACATTTTCCATGGAAACGGGTTTGCGGGAATGCTTCGGGAGGCTGCGAACAAGGCGGAATTCGAAGATACCGGAGTGATTTTCGGATATTATGTCAGCGATCCCGAGAGATTCGGTGTGGTGGAATTTGACGGGAGCGGAAAAGCGGTTTCCATCGAGGAGAAGCCGACACAACCGAAGAGCAATTATGCGGTGACCGGATTGTATTTTTATCCGAAGGGAGTCTGCGAAGCGGCAAAAACGCTGAAACCGTCCGCTCGCGGAGAACTGGAGATAACGGATTTGAACCGCATTTATATGGAGAAGGGCCAAATGGACGTTCGCCTGCTCGGTCGCGGATTTACCTGGATGGATGCGGGGACGTTTGAAAGTCTTGCGGATGCAACGGAATTTGTCCGGATGATTCAGACAAGACAGAATATACAAATTGCCGCGATTGAAGAAATTGCCATGAGAAACGGCTGGATTACGAGAAAAGAACTGCTGACGCTTGCGGAGGAATACGGAAAATCTCCGTACGGGTATCATTTGAAGCAGGTGGCGGACGGAAAGGTGTTTTCCTAAAAGCGCTGTCCGGAATATGCATGACCGGAATGGACGTGGGAACGGAACGGACGCGCGACCGTGGAGGATGCGGTAACGGGGCGGACGTGGGAACGGAACGGACGCGGGAACAGAACGGACGCGGGACCGGAACGGACGCGGGAAAACGGACTCTTACATGTGTAGGGGCAGAATGGAAACAATGGATTTAACAGTCGAAAGAACGGAATAGAAAACGGACTTCAACGGGCGAAAGGACGGCTATGGGACAGTTTACGTTTACGGAAACCAAATTGCGCGGAGTGTATCTGATTGATCCGACGGTTCATGGAGACAACCGTGGATATTTTATCGAAACATACAATGAAGAAGAGTTTCAGGCGGCCGGTTTGTGCTACCGGTTTGTGCAGGATAATCAGTCGGCATCCGGAAAGGGTGTTATCCGGGGACTGCATTTTCAGAAGCATTTTCCTCAGGCAAAGCTTGTGCGGGCACTGAAAGGTGCGGTGCTGGATGTTGTGGTGGATTTGCGGGAAGGAAGTGACACCTACGGCCGGTGGGTGGCGGAAGTGCTGTCGGAGGAAAATCACAGACAGTTGCTGGTTCCGAGAGGATTTGCACACGGATATCAGGTGCTGACCGAGTATGCGGAATTTGCATACAAATGTGATGATTTTTATCATCCGGAAGATGAAGACGGTATTCCGTATAACGATCCGGATGTCGGAGTAGAATGGGCTGCGGTTACCGAAACGCCGATTTTGAGCAAGAACGACCAAAATCGAATTCCGTTATCGGTGCGTCGGGCTGTATTTCCGTGGAAAGACGAACCTGATTGCAGCAATTGTGAAAAATGATGCGTTCTGCAAAGGGGATTTTGAAAACGACGAACCGGGAGGCCGAAAATGCGAAGTGTACCGCACCGGACTGCGGGCAGAAGTTTTCGGAGTTCGGCTCTTATGGATGAACGAAAGAAAAATGAGGATACCATGAAGATACTTGTGACCGGCGGGGCCGGTTTTATCGGAACTAATTTTGTATATTATATGCTGAACAGATATCCGGAAGATGAGGTTATTTGCATCGATGCTCTGACGTATGCCGGGAATCTGTCCAATCTGAAAGATGCTTTGGAGAACCCGAAGTTTCGGTTTTACAAGGCGGATATTCGAAACCGCGAAGAATTGAATACGGTGTTCGAACAGGAACGCCCCGATGTTGTGGTTCATTTTGCGGCAGAATCACATGTGGACCGGTCGATTGTTAATCCGCAGATCTTTCTCGAAACCAATGTGCTCGGCACTCAGAATCTGATGGATGCATCGCTTAAGTACGGTGTGAGCCGGTTTCATCAGGTGGGAACCGATGAAGTATATGGGGATTTGCCGTTGGACCGGCCGGATTTGATGTTTACGGAGACAACGCCGATTCATACCAGCAGTCCGTACAGTGCGTCCAAAGCAGCGGCAGATTTACTCGTACTTGCATATGTCAGAACGTACGGGCTCAATGCAACTGTTTCCCGGTGTTCGAATAATTACGGTCCGTATCAGTTCCCGGAGAAGCTGATTCCGCTGATGATTGCCAATGCATCGCAGGACAAGCCGCTGCCGGTTTACGGAAACGGACAGAATGTGCGCGACTGGCTGTATGTGGAGGACCACTGCAAAGCCATCGATTGCATCGTACGTCACGGAACATGCGGTGAAATTTACAATGTCGGCGGGCATAACGAAATGCACAACATTGATATTGTGAAACTGATTCTGAAACAGCTCGAAAAGCCGGAATCCCTGATTACCTATGTGGAGGATCGAAAGGGACACGACCGGCGTTATGCGATTGATCCGACCAAAATTCACACGGAGCTCGGCTGGCTTCCGGAGACCGCATTTCAGGACGGAATTCGGACAACCGTGGAGTGGTATCGGAATCATGAATCCTGGATGAACGAGATTTTGTCCGGGGAATACAGCGGATATTATGAAATGATGTACGGAAACAGAAAGGAACTGTGACAATGAAGGTTTTGGTAACCGGCATAAGCGGACAGCTCGGCTATGATATGGCAAATGAGCTGGCCGGACGGAAGACTACCGAGATTGTCGGGACAGGCCTGTCGGAAACGTATCACGGGCGGGACGACGGCAGTGCCGCGTCGAAGGCAGAGTACATTTGCTTGGATTTGAAGAGTCCGGAGAGCATTGTGAAGACGCTTGAGAGTGTGCGACCGGATGCCGTATTTCTCGGAGCCGGATGGACCATGGTGGATGCTGCGGAACTGCCGGACAATCGGGAAGCGGTGTATGCAACCAATGTAACGGCGGTGCAAACCATT
Organism: Lachnospiraceae bacterium; assembly: GCA_045597325.1. GTDB lineage: Bacteria > Bacillota > Clostridia > Lachnospirales > Lachnospiraceae > ISDg. The sequence goes on along the minus strand of JAZLJJ010000080.1, from coordinate 16,497 downwards.
GCCGAATACTGCGGCAGACATGGTGTTACGCTGATGTATATCAGCACCGATTATGTATTTGACGGAACCGGAGACTGCGCAAGAACCGAGGAAGAGGAACCGGGACAGCCCGTCAATGTGTATGGAGAGACAAAACTGCTGGCGGAACGGATTGTGCGGAAATTCTGCAAGAACAGTTTTATTGTGAGAATTTCCTGGGTGTTCGGTATCAACGGAAATAATTTTGTCAAAACCATGCTGCGGCTTGCGGAAACGCATTCCGAAGTACGTGTCGTATGTGACCAGTTCGGACGGCCGACGTATACAGAGCATTTGGCCCGGCTGCTCGCCGATATGCTGGAAACCGAACGATACGGAACATATCATGCGACCAATGAAGGTGAGTTTGTGTCATGGTATGAGTTTTGCACGGAAATTTACAGACAGGCGGGAGTTACCGCAAAAGTAACCCCGGTGACAACGGAGGAATACGGTCAAAAAGGTGCAAAACGACCGAAAAATTCCAGATTGAATTGCGGGAAACTGGCGGAAGCCGGTTTTCGGCCGCTGCCGGACTGGAAGACGGCGGTTACCGATTTTTTGAATCGGATATAGGGAAATCGGAAACATGAGGGGAAGAAACGGTCTGTGTGCCGTTTTCCGATTTGTCAATCAATGCCGCGGGAGTGCGTCATTTGGATTGAAATAAATAGTTATTGGAGGTAACTTTATGAGTACATTCAAGAAGTGCATTGCTGAGCTCATCGGAACCGCAATGCTCGTAGTGTTCGGCTGCGGAACAGCTGTTGTAGTGGGCTGTGATGCTGCAAGCGGAAGCGGTTATCTGCTTACCGCATTGGCATTTGGTATGGTTGTAACCTGCATGGTATATGCAATCGGAGATGTTTCCGGATGTCATATCAATCCGGCGATTTCTCTGGCGGTATTGGTGAAGAAGGGAATGTCCTTCAGCGATTTTGTTTTGTATGTTACATCACAGGTAATAGGTGCGATTGCCGGTGCCGGTATTCTGAAGCTGGTGTTCCATTTCGCAGATTTCAAAAAGTGCAACGATACGTACGGTTCCAACGGCCTGGCCGGTGTAAACGGGGATGTTGTTGCAGGCTTGCTGGTTGAGATTATTCTGACATTCCTGTTTGTATGGGTTGTTCTCAGCGTAACGTCAAAATCGTCGAAGACCGGCGCTTTCACAGGACTTATTGTCGGACTTTCTCTGACGCTTGTGCATATTCTCGGAATCGGTCTGACCGGAACTTCGGTTAACCCTGCAAGAAGCTTCGGACCGGCTCTTTTGTCCGCAATCGAAGCAAAGACGGATGCCCTTAAGGATGTTTGGGTATTTGTTGTAGGTCCTTGCATCGGTGCGGTTTTGGCTGCATTTGCATCGAAGCTTTCGGACAAGAAGGAAACTTCGGACAAGTAATTGTAAGAAATAAGAAGGAAAATGCTCTGGAGCGACAGTGCTTCAGAGCATTTTTTTACAAATTTAAGTCGTTTTTTACTCATTTTTCCTTGTTTTGTGGTGTCGGAAACCGGAAAAGGACAGGAAATACTTGAAATTCTACAACAGTCGTATTAAAATAGTATAATAACCTTTCTGCATAACGGAAGGAATTGGAAACCGATGAATCAAAGAAACGAATGACCGTCGAAAACGGCATTTCGAACATTACGGAAAACGCGCTACGGAGACTATATGAGGAACAGAAGAAACATTGCAAAATGTTTGATTGCTGCCGTTTTGCTGCAGCTTTTTTCGGGGCTTACACAGGCACCGTTCCTTTTTGCGTCCGCAGCAGAGTCTGAACAATCGGTTTCGGCAGATGCTGAAAGCCTTGGATATCAATTGTTTGCGTATCGGATCGGAGCATCGATTACGGCGGAAAACTGCCTGAACGTTCGGGAACGTCCTGATACTTCTTCCAAAAAACTCGGCTCCCTGACAAAAGGAAATCGGATTACCGTAATCGGAACAGCAACCGGAAGCGGGTTGAACTGGTATCAGGCGGAAATGACCCTGGCAGGAAAAACAGTAACCGGCTATGTATGGGCGGATTATGTCAAATTGGACAGTGCGATTCCGACCCCGACACCGACAAAAGCTCCGACAAAAGCTCCGACGAAGGCTCCGACAAAAGCTCCGACAAAAGCTCCGACAAAGGCTCCGACAAAGGCTCCGACGAAGGCTCCGACAAAAGCACCGACAAAGGCACCGACGAAAGCGCCGACAAAGGCTCCGACAAAAGCGCCGACAAAAGCGCCAACAAAAGCGCCGACGCCGACACCGACGAAGGCTCCGACGAAGGCTCCGACGAAAGCGCCGACACCGACTCCGACGAAGGCTCCGACAACGGAATCATATGATGCCCTGATTACGGCAAAGGAACTGAATATGCGTTCCGGTCCGGGAACGGCATATCGCATTTATGCAACGTTGCATAAGAATGATAAGGTCAGCGTAATCGGTACCGCCAATGCTTCGGACGGTTCCAAATGGTATCGAATCACTACAACGTATAAAAATCAAAAACTGATTGGTTATATTAAGTCCGGATATTTGGAAAAAATCACCGCTCCGACGAAAACACCGACACCGAAGAGTACGGTGACGCCGACACCGAAGGTGACAGTAACACCGACCGTTCAGCCGGACAGCGTCAGTCCGACGCCGATAATCACGGTGACTCCGACTCCGACGCCGCTTCCGATAACGCCGTCGTCTCAGGTCGGCGCAGCAGTATCGGTGACTTCGCTGAACGTCAGAACCGGCCCGGGAACGGAATATCCGAAGATTATCAATGTCACGATGGGACAGACCATGACGATTGTCAGTTATGCCTATTCGTCCGAAGGAGATATCTGGTACGAAGGCACGATGACAGTCAACGGAGTGACGTATCGCGGCTATATGTTCGGCAGTTATCTGACATTAAAAGAAGAATATCCGCTGACGAAGGAAAATAACAGCGGAACTATACAGTATAGCGATTCGGAAAATGACCCGCTGACGATCGTACAACCGTCTTTTGATTGCCCGTATTCCTACGCCGGCATTGTGACGGCATCATCGGTCAATATGCGAAAGAATGCAGGCACGTCCTATTCTGTTGTGACCAAGCTGAACTCACCTCAAAAGGTTACGGTTTGCGGTCAAAAAGCAGTGGACGACACGTTCTGGTATCATATCATCGCCGTTGTCGACGGCACCCGGTACGAGGGATATACAACGAGTGCGTATATTCGTCTGAACACGTCGTCGGAAGGCATTTGGGCGTCCTGTAACGCAAACGGAGTCAACGTACGTCGGGCTCCGTCTTTCAGCGCGGATATTATGCAGACATCTGCCGGACAGGACAAGAAACTGAAGCAAAATGAGTCCGTTTATATTATCGGCGAACAGATGAATGATGATGTCAAATGGATGAAAATCATCACCTGTGATGGGGAAAAAACGGTAACCGGTTATGTGAAAGCCGGTTTCCTGAATTTTGAAGCAAGCGATTTCAAGGCACCGTTTGCACCCAGTATCGTCAATGATAATTTTGAAGAAAAACTGAAAAATGAAGGGTTCCCGGACAGTTACATTCCGTATTTGATGGAATTGCATGCACTGCATCCGACATGGAACTTTAAGGCGTACAACACCGGCCTTGTATGGAATACCGCCATTGCCGGAGAGGATACGCTCGGAAACAATCTGATTGAAAAGGAAATGGGCAGACAGTGGCTTTCGTATGTGAGCGGAGCGTATGACTGGAAAACCGATTCCTTTACGCCGTTTGACGGAAGCAACTGGATGATGATTAACAATGCCGGCCTTCAGTATTTCATGGATCCCAGAAACTGGTTAAATGAGACCTATGTATTCATGTTTGAGGATTTGACATTTGATCCGAACATTCAGACGCTGGAAGGTGTGGAGAGCATTTTAAAGGGGACTCCGATGTATCGCACCTCATTTTCCTATACGGACGATAACGGCAATAAGAAGACTACAACCTATGCACAGGCATTCATGGATGCGGCAAAATATTCCGGCGTCAGCCCGTATCATTTGGCATCCCGTGTTAAGCAGGAGGTTGTGACCGGTTCGAGTACGTTCTCCAGCAGTGCGACCGGAAAAGTAAGCGATTTTGAAGGATATTATAATTTCTATAATATCGGTGCATATAATTCGACAGCAAGCATGGGCGCGATTAAGAACGGTCTGAAATTCGCCAAATACGGCGGAACCGGTTCGGCGGATTTAAACAAGAAATCGAAGATTCCGTGGGACAACCGGTATGATGCGATTGTCGGCGGTGCATATTACATCGGATACAGTTATATTAACCGTGGTCAGGACACGATTTATCTGCAGAAGTATAACGTGACCGGACAGAACCGTTACGGCCATCAGTACATGTCCAACGCGCAGGCACCGAAATCGGAAGCATATAAGGTGTATCAGGCATATAAGGGAATGGAAGACTTCGATGAGATGAGCATTACGTTTTCGATTCCGGTCTATTTGAAAATGCCGGAACATGCGGTTGCCATTCCGACCAATGCACAGAACCCGAATGCGTACCTGAAATCGCTCAGCGTCACAACGGAAGACGGAAGCAAAATATCGCTGTCTCCGTCGTTCAGTTATACGGCTTTTGATTATGAGATAACGGTTCCGGCCTCCGAAAAGAAGCTGGTAATCAGTGCGAAAACGGTTGCGACGGCAGCCGGGGTGAGCGGTGCAGGCAGGTGTGAGCTTACCGCAAAAACGGACAAACTGGTCGTTACCGTGAAAGCCGAAAACGGAGCGGTAATGAACTATGTCATCAAAATTCGGAGGACGGATTGAACAATCGGTTCGGTCAAGCCGAAATAAGAAAAATCGTAAAATAATGGAAAAATACTTTTTGAGAACGTTAAAAAATTCGAAATTGCGACGTGAAATTTTGCAAAAACCGAAAAAAGAAGGAAAAACACGGATTTCAAAAATATTGACACTTTTTGTTTTGCGATATAATATGATGTAGTTGATTCAAGAAATCTCCGAGCACGCTTCTGAATAAGCGAAAGCAGAGCAGAAGCGTGCCCTCTCTCAAATATATTGTTGTAAGAGCAAATTATGCTCGAATGATTTAGCTATTTCTCTCTTCTCAATTTTTATCACAGAAAAACCGCTGATGAGGCGGTTTTTTTGTGCCCAAAATCGGGAAAATGAGATTTTCACACGAATCTTACGGCTCGGATAAATCAATTTCCTCTACGGAATACGTATGAGTCTCCGGAAACAGGTGAAGCAGGAGCATGCTTGGTGTGCCACGGTAATAGCAGGGACCGCAGCTTCCGGGATTAAGTCTTGCCGGATGTTCTGCGGTGTCAATCCCGATACGGTGCGTATGACCGCAAATGACAAAATCAACGGTTCTCGCAATCGATTCGTTAACATCGTTCGGACGGTGTGTCATATAAAAGGAAAAACCCGCCTTCCCGAAACACCGTTTCGTACGGCAGTTCATTTTCATCGGCCCAATAATCGTTATTGCCGCACACCATGTGGGTTACGGGACCGAGCCCTTCAATCCATTCTTTGATGATGGGACGGTCAAAATCGCCCGCATGAAGAATGACATCACAGGACAGAAGAATTTGCTCCACTTCGGAACGAAGCAGGCCGTGAGTATCGGAAATGACAGCAATTTTCATTGTAAGCGCTCCTTTGCACCGGCTTGAGAAGACAACAAAAATCAAATGTTTTCGCCAAGCGGGAATGTGTTCCGTATCATATATTTTTTTGTTCGTTTCGTCAAGTTTTTCTTGCGGATTTTTTTCTAAAGTGGTAATATTTATTCTGTATGTGTCAATGACACTACCATTACAGAAACCGCTATCTCGTATAGTACAAGGAACTGTTCTGAACCACTGATTTCAAAAGGAGACAAAGATGAAAGTAATTGTTTGCAGAAACTACGATGAAGTATCTGTTACGTCTGCTGAGATCGTTGCTGAGGTTATGAAGAATAAGCCAAATGCGGTTCTTGGTCTTGCCACCGGATCCACTCCGGAGGGAATGTATGCGAAGCTTGCCGAGATGAACAAAGCAGGGGAAATCGATTTTTCCGATATCACCACGGTGAACCTCGATGAATATTTTCCGATTTGCCCGGAAAATGATCAGAGCTATCGTTACTTCATGAACAAAAATTTATTTGACAAGGTGAATATTGATAAAGCACGTACCAATGTGCCGAACGGAGCCGCAGAAGACGGTCCGGCGGAAGCAGAACGGTACGAGGCATTTGTACGTTCGCTCGGCGGTGCCGATATTCAGGTTTTGGGAATCGGCAGAAACGGTCATATCGCATTTAACGAACCGGACACCGAGCTGGTACCGGTGACCCATGTGACCGGTCTGACAGAGGACACCATTGATGCCAACGCAAGATTTTTCGCAAGTGCGGCAGATGTTCCGACACAGGCACTGACGATGGGAATGGGCACAATTTTGTCCGCTAAGAAAATTATTATTCTGGCAACCGGAAAGAACAAGCATGATGCGGTTATGCAGATGCTGAAAGGAACCGTGACAACATCCTGCCCGGCATCCTTCCTGAATCTTCATGACGATGTTGTTCTGGTTTGCGACGAGGAATGCTATAACGGATAATACGGAGAATGGCGCATCATACGGTGCGCCAAACTTCAATTAAGGAGGATTTATGGGTAAGTATTTCGGAACGGACGGATTTCGCGGTGAGTCCGGTGTCGTATTAACGGCAGAACATGCGTTTAAAATCGGACGGTATCTCGGTTGGTACTACAGTCAGAAGGGTCCGGCCAAGATTGTCATCGGCAAAGACACAAGACGTTCCTCCTACATGTATGAAAATGCACTGGCGGCAGGGATTACCGCATCCGGTGCGGATGCCTATCTGCTGCACGTTACGACAACACCGTGTGTTGCCTATATTACAAGAACGGATTCCTTTAATTGCGGTATTATGATCAGCGCAAGCCACAATCCGTATAAGGATAACGGAATTAAGCTGATGAACGGCGACGGCGAGAAAATGGAAGACGAGATTCAGGATACCATCGAACGGTTTATCGACGGAGATCCGGCGGAGCTTCCGTTTGCCAAAGGAGAACAAATCGGATGTACGGTGGACTATTACACCGGAAGAAACCGCTATGTCGGATATCTGACCAATGTTGCAACCAAATCATTTGAAAATAAGAGAATTGCTTTGGATTGTGCAAACGGCAGTTCCTGGATGATCGGACGTGCGGTTTTTGATGCACTCGGAGCCAAGACGCTGGTTATTAACAACGAACCGAACGGCATCAATGTCAATCGGGATTGCGGCTCCACTCATATTGAAGGATTACAGGCTTTTGTCAAAGAGAATCAGGTCGATGTCGGATTTGCATTTGACGGTGATGCGGACCGCTGCCTTGCGGTGGATGAAAACGGAAATGTGGTCAACGGAGACCAGATTATGTATATTTGTGCCAAGTATCTGAAACGAATGGGCCAGCTTCCGTCCAATACCGTAGTGACAACGGTGATGTCCAACTTCGGACTGTACAAGGCACTGGACCGAATCGGCATTAATTATGAAAAGACATCCGTCGGTGACCGATTTGTTTATGAGAACATGAAAGCCAACAATCATTTTATCGGCGGTGAGAATTCGGGACATATCATTTTCCGAAAATATGCACGGACCGGTGACGGAATTCTGACGGCGATTATGCTGACAATGGTCATGATTGATACACAGCTGCCGTTGTCGGTACTGGCATCGGAGTGCGTGATGTATCCGCAGGTGTTGAAGAATGTCATTGTGGATGACAAGAAGGCGGCACAGGCCGATCCGGCGGTTTTGCTTCAGGTGGAAGCGTGCACCGCGGAACTCGGAGATACCGGCCGGGTTCTTGTTCGGGCCAGCGGAACCGAGAATCTGCTTCGAATCATGGCAGAAGCGGGAACGGATGAAATTTGCGATAAGCATGTCAATATGATTATTGAGTCACTGAAAAAGAGCGGACATTTTGTTTCGATGAAATAATATGAAGACACTCGCCCGGAGGACCGATATCGTGTCATGACGTTTCTGACTTCCGTTCCTTTGGCGGAGGAAACACCGGGTATTTTGTATGAAATGGGAAGGGCGTTCGGAATCGAATGCCGGAATTACAAAAGAGAATCATGTCAGTTTACGGTCACAAAAAATACACACAATAAACGAAAATTCTTGCCATTTTTCGTTTCTTGTAATATTATAATTCTGTGTTGCGAAAAATCTTGGTATGCACGATCCGCAAGGACCGTTTCGGCAACATGAATCCGATAGAAAGGAATTAATAACAATGATTATTGGTACTACCAGAGAGTTGAAGAATCAGGAATTTCGAGTAGGATTGACACCGGATAACGTATCCGCATTTGTAGCGGGCGGACATACGGTTATGGTGGAAGCGGGAGCCGGTGAGGGTGCCGGATTTACCGATGAAGAATATCGCGAAGCCGGAGCACAGATAACCACTTCTGCCCGGGAAATTTGGGATAAAGCAGAGATGATTGTCAAGGTGAAAGAACCGGAAGAGTGCGAGTATGATTGCATGCACGAAGGACAGATTCTCTATACATACCTGCACCTTGCACCGAATCCGGCACTGACGGATGCTCTTTTGAACAAAGGTGTTAAGGCAGTGGCATTTGAAACAATTACCGATGAACAGGGCAATCTTCCCTGCCTTCGTCCGATGAGTCAGATTGCCGGACGGTTAAGCATTCAGGAAGGTGCTAAATATTTGGAAAAGAAATTCGGCGGACGCGGTTTGCTGTTGAGCGGAGTTCCCGGTGTCGAGCCCGGTAATGTTGTTATTATCGGCGGCGGTATTGCCGGTACATTTGCAGCAAAGGCCGCAGTCGGTGTAGGTGCGAGAGTTACCCTTTTGGATGTCAATCTGAATCGTCTTTCGTATCTGAATGATATTCTCGGAACATCGGTAACAACCTTATACAGCACGGATGCCAATATTCGTAAGGCACTGAAGGATGCCGATTTGGTTATCGGTTCGGTATTGATTCCCGGCGGTTCCACTCCGAAGCTGGTTCGCAGAGAGCATTTGAAGCTGATGAAGAAGGGCTCTGTTATTGTCGATATCGCAATCGATCAGGGCGGATGCTGCGAATCGTCCCATGTGACGACGCATGACGATCCGGTATTTATTGAAGAAGGTGTTGTTCATTACTGTGTCGGCAATATGCCCGGTGCGGTTCCGTATACATCGACGGTTGCACTGTCCAATGCAACGTTCCGCTACGGTAAGCTGATGGCAGATATCGGATTTGAGGCAGCCATGAAGAAAGACAAGGGTCTGGCAAACGGTGCCAACATTTACGATCATAAGATTGTTAACAAGAATGTTGCAACAAGTCTGGGCCGCGAATACACGGATTTAATGACATTGATTTAAGAACTGAAAACAGGCGGTCAATCGAAAGGTTGACCGCTTTCTTTTTTGGGGGGGCAATCTGCCGCCGGAGTATTTACGGGAAAACCGTTCTGCCGCCGGAGTATTCTGCAGGAAAAACGGTCTGCCGGAAGAAGTTTTTCGGGAAACCGCAGGATGTGGGACGGCACGAACCGGATAAGCGTAACATTCGTGAAAATGATGTTGTAAGAACGCAAAGAGTATGATATAATTATTTGGACTTTGCGGTATGAAGCAAAAAGATGTGAACATACCCGATGGGAGGCATAAAATGGACGTATTTTACAGAAGTACAAGAGGCGGAGAAGAGCATGTAACGGCATCTCAGGCAATTTTGCAGGGACTTGCCAAGGATGGCGGATTATTTGTTCCGGAGACCGTACCGACACTGGATATTTCGATGGAAGATCTTTCCAAGATGACATATAAGGAAGTGGCTTACGAAGTCCTGAAGCTGTTCCTGACCGATTATACCGAGGAAGAGCTGAAGGCCTGCATTGACGGGGCCTATGATTCCAAATTTGACACGGAAGAAATTGCACCGCTTGTTCAGGCAAACGGAGCGTATTACATGGAATTGTTCCACGGAGCAACAATCGCATTTAAGGATATGGCATTAAGCATTTTGCCGCACCTGATGACAACTGCGATTGCCAAATCCGGTAAAAAGGAGAAGATTGTCATTTTGACCGCTACCTCCGGAGATACCGGAAAAGCAGCATTGGCAGGTTTTGCAGAGGTTCCGGGAATCGATATTATCGTATTTTATCCGAAGCACGGTGTCAGTGCCATTCAGGAACGTCAGATGGTTACGCAAAAGGGTGACAACACACATGTGATCGGAATTACCGGTAATTTTGACGATGCTCAGACTGGCGTTAAGAAAATGTTCGGAGACGAAGCACTGCTTCGGGAAATGGAAAATGCCGGATACCGGTTCTCGTCGGCGAACTCGATTAACATCGGCCGTCTGGTTCCGCAGATTGTATATTATACATATGCATATGCAAAGCTTCTGGCCGAGGGACATATCAAGTCCGGTGAGAAGATTCATGTAACCGTACCGACCGGAAATTTCGGTAATATTCTTGCGGCATATTACGCAAAGCAAATCGGTGTTCCGATTGACAAGCTGGTTTGCGCTTCGAATACCAACAAGGTTTTGTTTGATTTCTTCCAAACCGGATGCTATGACAGAAACCGTGACTTTGTTTTGACGTCATCGCCGTCCATGGATATTCTGATTTCCAGCAATTTGGAACGGTTGATTTATCATATTGCGGGAGATGACAGTGCCAAGACTGCGGAACTGATGAAGGAACTGGCACGGGACGGACGCTATACGATTACGGATGATATGAAGTCCCGGCTGCAGTCGTTTGCATCGGGCTATGCAACGGAAGAGAATACGGCCGAAGCGATTCGGGGGCTGTATGACAAGACCGGTTATGTAATCGATCCGCATACGGCAGTCGGAAGTTATGTATATCATCAGTCCGAACTGAGCGGTTCGGATGTGAAAACCGTTATTGCAAGTACGGCAAGTCCGTTTAAATTTGCCCGCAGTGTCATGAATGCCGTTGACGGCTGCAAACATGAGGAACCGGATTTTGAATTGATTGAAAAATTATCCGCTGTTGCCAATGTGAAGCTTCCGAAGGCAATTACCGAACTGTACGATGCTCCGATTCGTCATACGACCGTTTGCGAGACGGAAGAAATGAAATCGGAAGTAAAGAAAATTCTTGGAATTTAGGGAAATTGAATGGACAGTATTGTAAATTTTTATAATAATTCGCTTGGAAGCTGGCTTCCCAAGGAAGTGTTTGTATTTCTGGTTTCCATGCTGCCGCTCATTGAACTTCGGGGCGGTGTTCCAATCGCATATACATTGAAGATTCCGGTTGTCCGGGCGAATATTATCTGTATTTTGGGAAATATTCTGCCGATTCCGTTCATTTTGCTGTTTATTAAGGCGGTGTTCCGCTTTATGAAGAAACATAACATTATGAAGCGGTTTGTGGAGTGGCTGGAAGACCGTGCCGAGAAAAAATCGGAAGGAAAGAAGAAGGGCGAGTTCCTGTTCCTTTTGCTGTTTGTCGGAATCCCGATTCCGGGTACCGGAGCATGGACGGGAGCGCTGATTGCATCGCTGTTTGACTTTGATATTAAAAAGGCATCACTGGCGATTTTCCTCGGTGTCCTTCTTGCGGCCCTGATTATGAATCCGGTGTCGGCTCTGCTTGTGCAAATATTCGGCTAGTTGCAGAGACGGAATGCGGTATTATTCAAACTGTCTGATTTTATCGTAAAAAACGGATAAATAGTGTCAGAAGTTACAATTTTTATAAATTTTTGTGTTTTTGTTTCTATTTTCGGCAGGTCTGTGATATGATTTGCAATGATTGCAGAAACGTGATTACGTCAGTCAATAAGTACAGTTGTTATAGGAGATACTATGAACAAGTATACCTTTATGACCGATGTCGCATGCGATTTAAATGCTTCGCAATATGAGCAGTACGGAATTGTATGTGTACCGATAGGGTTTACATTTGGGGATGAAGAATATGAACATTTTGCAGATGAGCGGGAGATGGATAACTCCACGTTTTATGCTCGTCTGGAAGCCGGAGAAACGGTAAAAACCGCACAGGTCAAACTTACGATTTATCGGGAGATGTTTGAAAATGAACTGAAGAAAGGAATGGATGTGATTTATCTGAGCCTTTCGTCAGGATTGAGCGGAACGTATTCAACCGCACGTTTGGTTGCGGAGGATTTGAAAGAAGAGTATCCGGAGCGTCGAATCGAGGTTGTGGATACAAAATGTGCGTCCATCGGCCAGGGCCTTTTGGCTATTACGGTGGGTCGGGCATATCGGGACGGAATCGATATGGACGGATTGCTGGCACTGATTCGGGAAACATCGGTGCGGTGCTGTCACTGGTTTTCGGTGGATAATCTGATGTATTTGAAACGGGGCGGACGTCTTTCTTCCGTGGAAGCATTTGTCGGAAGTGTGTTGAGCGTAAACCCGATATTGTCCCTGGACGAAGAAGGAAAACTGAAGGTTGTCAGCAAGGAACGCGGAACCAAGAATGCCATTGCGTATTTGCTTCGAAGACTGCGGGAGGATGCGGATAAACCGGAAGAGCAAACCATTTTGATTGCCCATGCGGATGCCCCTCAAAAAGCGGAACTTCTGAAGAAGCTGATTGAGGATAACGGACTTGCAAAAGAAGTTGTCGTATGCAAAATCGGTCCGGTTATCGGGGCCCATGTCGGAAACGGAATGTGTGCGCTGACATTCCTCGGACATAATTACCGATTTTAAAATTGGCATTTTGAATCGGGTCAGTATGATGTTGTGATATATGGGGCTTTTGCCCAATCAATATAAAAACACAGAAAGGAACATGGTTATGTATTCATTTGAAGATGTGAAGGCAGTTGATCCGGAACTTGCCGAAGGAATTGAGCTGGAACTGGCAAGACAGAGAGAGAACATTGAGCTGATCGCTTCCGAAAACCTCGTAAGCAAGGCTGTTATGGCAGCAATGGGCAGTGTTCTGACAAACAAGTACGCAGAGGGATACCCCGGAAAGAGATATTACGGCGGATGCCAGTGCGTAGATATTGCGGAAAATCTCGCAATTGACCGTGCAAAGAAACTGTTTGGATGTGAATATGTCAATGTACAGCCGCATTCCGGTGCTCAGGCTAATATGGCAGTTCAGTTCGCTTTGTTGGAGAAAGGTGATACCATGATGGGTATGAATCTTGCTCACGGCGGTCATTTGACTCATGGCAGCCCGGTAAACTTCTCCGGAACGTATTTTAACATTGTTCCTTACGGTGTTAACGATGACGGCTTTATCGATTACGATGAAGTTGAGAGAATTGCAAAAGAGTGCAAGCCGAAGATGATTATTGCCGGTGCAAGTGCTTATGCAAGAAAGATTGATTTCAAGAGATTCCGTGAGATTGCCGATGAAGTAGGTGCTTATCTCATGGTTGATATGGCTCATATTGCAGGTCTGGTTGCAGGCGGATATCATGAAAGCCCGATTCCGTATGCTCATGTTGTTACGACAACAACACACAAGACTCTGCGTGGACCGAGAGGCGGTATGATTCTTTGCGCTTCGAAGGAATTTGCCGATGAGCATAAGTTCAACAAGTGTGTATTCCCGGGAATTCAGGGCGGCCCTCTGATGCATGTAATCGCAGCAAAGGCAGTTTGCTTCAAAGAAGCATTGGAGCCTTCCTTCAAGGAATATGCAAAGAATATCATCGATAATGCACAGGCTCTTTGCAAGGGACTTCAGAACCGTGGATTCAAGATTGTTTCCAACGGAACCGATAATCATTTGATGCTTGTCGATTTGCAGAACATGAACATCACCGGTAAAGAAGCAGAAAAGCTGTTGGATGAAGTTCATATTACCTGTAATAAGAACACGATTCCGAACGATCCGAATTCCGCATTCGTTACAAGCGGTGTTCGTCTCGGAACCGCTGCAGTGACATCCCGTGGCATGAATACGCAGGATATGGATACGATTGCAGAGGCAATTTCGCTTGTAATCAAGAATCCTCAGGATGAGGCAAAGAAGGCGGAAGCATATGCATTGGTTCAGTCGTTGACTGCAAAGTACCCGCTGTACGAGTAATTTATCATAGGAACTGAACAAGAGCCGCTCCGAAGGGCCGACACGGAAACGAAGGTCGCCCGGCGGAAACGGCTCTTTTTTGTCTCATAGGATTAGGGTGTCAAAAGACACATTCTAATATTATATTTATTTTTGTACCTTGAAAATTTAACACGAATTGGTTATGAAATGATTTTATGTTGAAATTCGAATGATAAAAGCAGGTTTCTTCTGAACCTTTTTATGCTGTTTCTTCAGCAGGGGCACAGTTTAATAAGCTATTTTCATAATCTAATAGCTTCTGGAAATTTAATGCTGCGATCTTAAAGCCGAAATGCAATCTGGTCTGCTTTTTGCCATGTGTTGGTATTTTATCTACTCTATATTTTCTTCTTAGTAAAGATGGAAGTGCTTCTACTCCGTTTCTGAAATGGGCATACTCTGAAAACTCGGCAGTTTTCATGTATTTTAACTGATTTGCTCGATTGACTGCTTTCCAGGATAATTCTTTGAGTGAATATCCAGGACGTAATCGTGGCTTACACTCTGCAAGATATGGACAAGACAGACAATCACTTTTTTCAAAGTGTGCATCACATCTGTCATTGTGCTCATCATAATGAGTAGAGAGTGGTTTCTTTCCATTAATACATTCCAACAAAACATGTCCATCTTCACTGAACTTGAACTCTGAAAAGATTTCAGCTGGTTTTACACCAGTAAAATTTGTAGTTATCAGTTTGATACCATGCTTAGCAGCCTCTGCTACATTTATTTCACTTCCATAAGCACCATCTGCTACAAGAACAACCTCTTGAGAATGTAGTGGTTCCTGATCCAAATGATCTTTAAGAAACTGGCTATCTCCATATATGTTTTGTTCATATGCATAATCAGTTACAAGACTTCCGGTTTCGCCAACAGTTTCGGTAACATTAGCCACATAGCCAAGATGCTTTGTTCCAGCCTTTTTACGAAATGTAGCTTCTGGATCAGACGGATTTAGTAAAACTTTTGAAGGATCTTCTTTCTCTTTTTTCGTTCGAAGGCGTCTTGAACCATCATTGTCGAAAGTAGTTTGTTCTTTCAGTAGCCTAATAAGAAGCTGATATTCGCTGGTGTCATCGAATTCTCCCTCGCACATGCTGAGCAAGATATCAGCATCATGCATAACAAGAATAGTACGTTTTTCAGCATCTAGTTCGCGCTGGTGATAAATGAATGCATTGTAATCATCTTTTTGCGCATAATGGGATTGGCTTTCAGGCAGTTTAATGCCTCTATCTACCATGACTTTTGCAAGATTAGATGTACATGTGTAAAAAAGTTCAAGTAATGATAGGTTTCTTATGTTTGCAGCTACCATAAGACTATCCATTCTTTGCATAGAAGGTGTAAGTCCCATAAACTCGGAAATTTCCTTCGCAAGTGAGGTAACGCATATATGGATTAAATCTATTCCTGTTTCTGTTTCATAAGCTAAACATCGAGCACGGAATCTGCTTAAAGTTCTATCACTTAAAGGTTGCTCCTCAAAACTGGTAGTATGCAGTGCATACTGATATCTAATATCAAACATCAAAGCCTGAACAAGTTCATCATCAGTATCCTGGAGACATTCTTTTAGGATAAGTGCACCAACAATGATATTTACAGGAGTGTTTGGGCGAGAAGCTTTATTACTATACAATACTGAAAAAAGGTTTTCATCAATTGCTGGAAAGATCTTCTCTGCAAAAGTTTTTGCCCATGATTTTTCCAAAAATCTTCGTTCTCGTTCTGTAAGATTGAATGTACTGTCGTTCAATGACATCTGTTGAGTTGAGTTAGAAACAAAAGCCATACCATCACCTCGAATTTTGATACTTTTATTATACCAAATCCGACAGCGCTTGTGTGTTTCGTGTTAAGTTTTCAAGGTAAAAATATATATCAAAGGTCAGTGACCTTTTGACACCCTAATCCTATTACATTAAAAAGGAGTCTAAGACAGCTGCCTCCACAGCTTGGCTATTAAACCATAGCCATGCGAGGCATCATTCCTGTCTAGACTCCTTTTTTATTTTTCTTTCATTGAATAATCTAAAAATAGTTTTACACAGCCACTATAGCTGTAATTTATTCCATCTCCGGTTAGCAAATCCTCCTGAATGCTCCAGCCCTTATCACTAATTTCCTCTATGGTTCCCTGCATATTTTCAAATGGATGTGATTGCTCCTCATATCTCTGCTTTGCCTCATCAAGCGCACGGTTCCAGTCACCTGCTGCCTTTTCTGACAGGCCCTTCTTTTTGACGAGGTTTAAATAGTACTGATTATCCTTTGGTAATGTATTAGCTATTGCATCATCCAGATA
>JAZLJJ010000079.1:0-26226 GCA_045597325.1 Lachnospiraceae bacterium | reverse complement strand
TTTCCTCTGCACAGGCGTGTGCATCCTCGCGGAGCGTTTTTTTATCTCATAGGACGAACTTTCCTATGAGATAAAAAAAGCCCCGCTGATACGATTTGTATCAACAGGGACGAATATACTTCGCGGTTCCACCCTATTTGGCCTGTAAGCCCACTTCATTCTTGACGATAACGGAATCACCGGACCGTATTGGGGTCTCTCGGGAGCCGGTTTTCGGTATTCTTCCTCCTTCGGTGCTTCCACCACGCTTTCGCGGCACCTGTCTCTGACGGATTCCAAACCCTACTCTTCTCCTTCAACGATTTATAGATGTAGTATAGCATTCGTTTTCTTTTTGTCAAGAGGAAAATGTCCCGCTCTGTTCCCGTGTAAGAATCCGATTACGTATTTTTCGTCGCAAATGTCCGAAAGACATTTATTTCGAAAATGCAATTCCCGGGCTATCGGGTTTATACCGAGCATGGCGTTCCCTGTGAGGCTATTACCGTCATTCCCGCAAATGACGGTCTCTCGGCAAAACTTGTCGGATGCGGTGACGGTTCCGACTGTACCGTTTATTGCTTTGCCGAAAACGGAAAAGAGCACGCCGATATCATATCGTCTTTACCGATTTTTTCTTTTGATAACACATTGCCGGTTGAAATTTGGGACGGACTTCCCGATTCCGGACATTGCCTGTATCGTGGTGACTATTATGCCCCCAGTCAATATAACCGGTATCAGGAAAATACCTTTTCGCTCACTTCCCGGCTTTACGGAATACACACCATCAGCATCCGTCTGTTTTCTCCGTTATCGCTTCAGGGATTACGAATGCTTCCGTAAGAATCACATTTTTGAAACGAACAAACCCGTCTTTTCGTTTTGTATCGCATTTTGTTTTCCATAACAAAAATTCCGATTATACTCGATACAATAAAAAGCCCTTCGTCAGCATATCGACCGGATTAAAATCCGGACCGTACTCATGACGGAAGGCTTTTTTATATTTCCCAGTCTCTATTTTGTTATGGTAATACACTTCTTTTGCACTCATTCTCCGGACAGTTTCAACACTGTCAGGGAATTATCACTTTGTTATCGTGATGCTCTTCTTCGCGCTCCAGTTTCCGTAGAACGTATAGCCGGCCACGGTGATATACGGACGAACCATTACATAATAGGTCTTGCCCTTGGTCAGCCCGGTTGCCTGAATCGTTTCCCAGTTTCCGCCGGCCTTGGTTACATACTTGGAATTACTCATGTTGGAATTCGTACTGTATGCAATCTGGTAACCGGTTGCCTTGTCATTCTTCGAATGAACAACCGTCATCGTTCCGGCATGTGCATTTGCTATCGAAGAAATGAATACATTCTTCAGATAAATCGTATTCTTCGCCGCACTAGAAGCACTGACCGTCTTCTGATTTCCGGTACCGGCAAAACTCTTCACCGCATAATAATATACGGTTCCGTTCTCGACATTGGTATCGGTAAATGTCAGATTCTTCTGCGTTCCGCCGATATAATGCCAGGTTCCGTTTCGGGTATCCTTCCGATATACGTAATATCCGTCGGCACCGTTTACTTTGTTCCACGACACCTGTACCGAGCCGGACTGATTCTTAACCGATGAAATAACGGGCGAATTCAGTGTGAGTTGCACTTCTTTATACTGCGGTTGTTTCTGCAGTGACGAATTAGTAACATAGGCTTCATATCTCGGTTCAATTGCTCCGTCCTCCATTTGAATCAACTGATAACAATCACCTGTTATTGTCAATCCCTGAAAGGTCATATAGTTTTTATCAATTTCTGCGGTTTTCACTATGCGGGATTCACTCAACAAATATGCTTCAATATCGGCATCTTTTTCAGTCGTTGTCAGCTCCTCACTGCCGTTTCCGCAATAATACATCTCAAAATGAACATACGTTTCCGGATGTTCCACACAAACATAAAAGCTTACATTGCCGTCAGAATCCGGTATTACGGCCTGATAAAAGGCTCCGCTTCGTATGAAAATTCTGGTACAGCAGGTTCTTCCCTTCGAATCGGTATAATCTTTTAAGAAATTATACTTCACACCGTCTTCTGTTCTTTTCCAATCTTCATCGAAAAAGTCCGGCAACAGTTCGGATAAATCACATGTTTTTTTTACATAATATGTTTTTTTCTTATATACGGAAGCACCTGTTCCACCAAAGCCAAACGTCGTATAAGTATAGTTTTTACCGGTAGAATCAATACACAAATCAATCTCTCCACTCGGTAACGAAAAGGTTTGATCAACCGCGCCCGAAACAGTTACCGACGTTTTAGGCTTACCATTTACGGAAAAACCGCAGGAGGACAATTTGAATTTCTTGGTATTACCGTCCGCATATTTACTGTTAATCTTAAGACGGACAGATCCTGCCGGAACCGTCAAAATTTTCTCATCGGATAGCATGCTCGTAACACTGTAACGGGTTACCTTATATTCCTTGTTTTGTTCCAGATAACATGTGTTGGGAAATGTCTCATACAAATCCTTTTTGGTATTATAAACCCGAACCGAATTGGCTTGTTTTAAATCTTCCACTTCATAATAACATATTCCGTCAATCGATGTTAAAAAGTTGTCGAAAGCATTACCCAAATCATTACAGGAATACTTTAGTGCCCCTGTTTCGTAACTTACGCTATTGTCAACAATCTTAACCTCCGGATTTCTGCCGCTTCCCGAAATTGTCGCAAGAAGTTTCCCGTTCGGATCATATAGACCGAATTGACCGAGATTTCCCGTATAGGCATTCCAGTTATCATCGACAAAACGAATCGGTATTGTTCCTGCCGGGACAAAATCTTCTATTATGCAGTTTGAATCAGACTGAAAATCCTCACCGATCCATTCAGGAATTACTCCTGCCGAAGCTCTTTCTCCCAGAATTCCGGTAATCATCAAAATGCTAAGAAAAAATGTAATAATTATCTTACCATATCGATTCATTTTGTATCCTTTCCGAGACAGTATCCTGCTCTTATGACATCGGTACTTATATTACTTGGTTATCTGTATAGACTTGATTGCACTCCATGCACTGTAGAAGGTATATCCGGCAACCGTCTTATATGCACGTACCTGTACATAACATGTTTTATTCTTCGTCAAACCGGTAAATGTAGCGGTATAATAGTTCGGATTGGTAATCCGCATCATAATCGCATTGCTCATATTGTCGCTGTTGCTTACCATAACCTCATATCCGCTTGCAAGTGCATTGGTCGAATGTCCGACAACCATAGCGCCCGCATTTTTATTCGTCAGAGACGAAACGAAGATATTCTTCACATAAATTGTATTCTTAGCCGGTCCGGATGCGCTGTTTACATTTGCCGATGCATCCTTCACGAAGCTCTTTATCGCATAATAATATACGGTTCCGTTTTCAACATTGGTGTCGGTAAAGGACAACGTCTTGGTTCCGCCGATAAAATGCCAGCTTCCGGCCTGAGTGTCCTTACGATATACATAATAACCGTCAACGCCGGTCACCTTTCCCCATGTTACCTGTACTGAACCGGCCTTATTGGTTACCGATGAAATAACCGGTGCCTTCGGTGCCAACTCTACCGTAACGGTAGGCACACTACTCGGGTTCTTATAAACCTTAAAGGAAATCTTCTTGCTGGTTGCCTTGCTTCCGCCTTCGGATGTCTGACGAATTTCATATGTCGTTCCTTCGGTCAAACCGGCAAGTGTAACACCGTTTTCCGGAACCTTGATTGTCTTAATCTTAATTTCATTTTGCTCCCAGGGATTAAAGAAAATGCCCGATTCGCAACCACGCATCTCTGTTCCTTTTGTTCTATAGCCGTATGCACAAGTAAAATAGGAGTTATACGGATCTTCCGTACATACATATACATCAACATATCCGTCTTCATCCGGAACAACTCCCTGTATAAATGAACCGCTTACAAAAATGAGATTTCCGAAGTACGTGGTTCCGTCTTCTGTATAATCTTTGCTGAAATCAAATACACTGGTACCGCTTTTATAACAGGTTTCATTTATAAATTCATGACATCTCTCACTCAAACGTATGTGTTCCTTCACATAATGGGTGTCGGTATCAAAGATGGTAAGCACATCCTCTTTTTTGATAAACTGATAATGTCCGTCCATCTGTGCGGAAAAATCATATGTTCCCGGATTCATAGACCAGGTTGTCGTACTTACATTATTCCATTCGGTAACACTGGTTACCTGCTCTTCAGTCCTAATGGCATATCCGGACCTTGACGATTTGATTGTACTATCGGTCCATTCGGAATCTCTCGTGGCTCTTGCGGTTCCCTTGGGAATCGTAATAACATCCTTAGAATCTGCGCGAATCCCAAGCGTCGTCACACGATAAGTCTCATTGCAAAGAATCATTATCGTATCATTGGATTCTGCGGTTCTCGGAACTTTTTTATTATATACGATTGAAGTTCTGTAAGAATGGTCCCGGAATTCTTCATATCCGGACATATACGTATTCAGATTGAATGCATTGGAAACTTCACCTACGGAGACACGCATTTTACCTTCATTCAGATTAGTGAGTGCCTGATTCAGACCGGATACCGTAATATTATCGCCGGTACCCTTCAGAGTAGCAACCTTTTTTCCGTTTGCGTCATACAGGTCGAATGTTCCGATATCACCGGAAAACTCCTCGCCGTTCTCATCCACAAAACGGAAATTAACGGTTCCGTCCGGCATCACCGTCTTGGTCCCGTCGCTATCGGTTGCGATCGTATCAACAGCCAGTGCAATGCCGCACATTGCAGACATCGTTAAAAAGACCATAATCCATAAGGTCAGCTTCTTAAAACGTTTCATATTCGTTTTTCTCCTTCTCATCAATTTATCGGTTCCTTTTTTTTACGCGGAACAAGAAAATTATAGTATATCTTTTTTTGAAATGCAACAAAAAAAAACGTTTCATCTTACATCTTATTATCGCGGCTTATCTGTTTTCGTTCGTCCGTTCTTTCCGTTGCTCATACGTATGCCGGCATTTTCATCCGGCTCATCCGATTTGTAGTGTTATCTTACCTGTTTTTGCATTTTCTCTACAAATTCTCTGCGATAATTTCGGCAGCCATTCGAACCAGTTCTTTGCAGGGACGTTTCCGATAATATTCGGCGGTTCGTTTTTCCGGAACAGCCGTTCCCTCACCTTCCGTCTGTACTCCGCTTAACAGTTCCCGACAAATAATACTGCCGTTCTGCTCCCGGAATTTTTCCGCCAGCATCTGCACAACCTCATAATTGTGCTGCTTTGCCTCCCGATTGCCTTCTTCCGCTGAACCTGTCAGCATTCCCGCGACCAGAAACATTCCGCTGCAGCAACCGCAAACCTCTCTCATGCGTCCCATTCCTCCGCCGAACGACGAAGAAAGCTTTAACGCCGTCTCCTTATCGATACCAAGATCTTCCGCATATGCGGCAAATACCGACTGTGCGCAGTTGAAACCCTGCTCAAACAATTCCACAGCCCGTTCCGAACGATTCTTCATTTGAATTCTCCTTATAATAGCATGTCGCTTGCGACATGCCTGCGCCGAGCGCGGGCTGCGAAGCAACCGTTTTCCTTGCGCGCGAGTGTGCATCCTCGCGGAGCGTATTTTTTCTCTCATAGGAATCTTTTTCTATGAGAGAAAAAATACACATCCCGCCTTTATCACGGGATGTGTATCATTGTATCACATTTTGTATGAATAAGTAACGCCGAAGCAGAATTCCTTTCGATTTCCTTATTTTTCTTCCAGACGTTCTTTCATTTTGATTTCCGCCATAACCTTCTGATCGTAGCAGGCAAACATGGCATCTGTTTTTGCAGGTTCCGGTTTCTTGGTAAAGAGACTGACAATCGGTACCAGAACAAGTCCTCCCGCCATCGAGATAACACCCGAATTGATAGATGACTTAAAGATATACTGAAGAACCGTTCCGTCTGCGAAGGTCAGCAGCTTGAAGGATACAAGCAGCTGCACAATCGTCATGGCCGTAGCAAACAGGAAACAAACACCGACCGATGCCTTGCTGACTTTCTTGGAGAACAGGCCGTACATAAACGGTGCCAGGAAGGAACCGGCCATTGCGCCCCAGGATACACCCATCATTTGCGCAATAAAGGTCAGATTCAACTGATCTTTCAAAACGGCAAGAACAGCGGAAACGATTACGAAGAAAATGATGAACAGTCTCATAATCTGTACCTTTTTCTTCTCTGTCATGGTTCCTTTGCGATCCTGTGCGGGAACAATAACATCCAGCGTCAGCGTGGAGCTCGACGTCAGAACCAGCGAAGACAGCGTGGACATGGACGCAGCCAGAACGAGCACGATAACGATTGCAATAACAACTTCCGGAAGTTCCGAAAGCATGGCGGGAATAATGCTGTCAAACTGAAGCTTGCCATCTACATAGCGAAGGCCTTCGGCTTCCTTGAACAACCGTCCGAATCCGCCGAGGAAATAGCAGCCGCCTGCCACAACAACCGCAAACAGTGTGGAAATGATGGTACCCTTTTTGATGGCATCCTCATTTTTAATGGAATAAAATTTACCGACCATCTGAGGAAGTCCCCATGTTCCGAACGAGGTCAGGAACACAACAAACAGAAGCGCGAGCGGGTCCGGTCCGAAGAAACTCGTGTATGCACCGTTCAGCGTTTCACCGTTTGTCAGCACTGTGCTCTCCGAAGACAGTTTGGAAATTGCACTGAGCAGACCGCCCTGTTTTGCCAGCATCGCGAAGACAACCGAAACGATGCCGACCAGCATGATAATACCCTGAATAAAGTCGTTGATCGCCGTTGCCATGTATCCGCCGAAGATGACGTAAATCGCGGTCAAAACAGCCATGATTGCGATAACAACCCAGTACGGAACGTCAAATACGATATTGAACAGACTGGACAAACCGTTGTACAAAGATGCCGTATACGGAATCATAAATACAAAGACAATCAGAGAAGCCGCAATCTTCAGGCCCTTGGAGCCGAAGCGCTTTTCGAAGAAATCCGGCATTGTTTTCGTGTCCAGATGTCTTGTCATAACACGGGTTCTGCGACCCAGAACCTCCCATGCCAGCAGGGAACCGAGAAATGCGTTTCCGAGACCGATCCAGGTACTTGCCAGACCGAAATTCCATCCGAACTGACCTGCGTATCCAACGAAAATAACTGCCGAAAAATACGACGTACCGAATGCAAATGCCGTCAGCCACGGTCCGACATTCCGACCTCCGAGTACAAACCCGTTAACGTCGGTCGCATGCTTCTTGCAGCGAACTCCGACGATAATCATCAAAGAGAAAAAACATACCAGCAATATCGATGTTAACGCAATTAACATAATACACTCCTATCCGCCTGTCATAATGCGGGCTAAATTACTTTTTTACTTTAAAGCGATAAATTTATTTTGCAAAATATTGTGGGGGAAATTCCCCCACAACTGAGTATTTGATTGGTCCGTCCGCCGCAGATTATTTTATCTGTGCTTCTACCAGACTTCCGCCGCAGTAAATCTTACGCAGCTTCGGCTTTTCGATCTTTCCGGTAGGATTTCTCGGAACATCCGCAAATACAATCTTTCTCGGTCTCTTATATCTCGGCAGACTCATGCAGAACTCATTGATTTCGTCTTCCGTTGCCGTCATTCCTTCTTTAATCTGAATGATTGCCAGGGTTACCTCACCGAGACGCGCATCCGGAACACCGATTACCGCAACATCGGCAATCTTGTTGTTGGCACGAAGGAAATCTTCAATCTGAACAGGGTAAATATTCTCACCGCCCATGATGATGACATCTTTTTTCCTGTCAACCAGATAAATGAATCCGTCTTCATCCTGTTTTGCCATATCCCCTGTATAAAGCCATCCGTCATCGGACAGTACCGCTTTGGTTGCTGCTTCGTCCTTGTAATAGCACTTCATGACGCCGGGTCCCTTTACGGCCAATTCTCCGACCTCACCCTTTGCAACGCTCTTGCGGTTCTCATCAACGATATCACATTCCCAACCGTATCCCGGAACGCCGATAGCGCCGACTTTATGAATGTTTTCCACACCGAGATGAACACAACCGGGTCCGATGGATTCGGACAAACCGTAGTTGGTGTCGTAATCGTGATTCGGGAAATGTTCCTTCCAACGCTTAATCAGACTCGGCGGAACCGGCTGCGCACCGACATGCATCAGTCTCCACTGGGACAATTCGTAATTTTCAATGTTGACCTCGCCGCGGTCAATTGTATCCAGAATATCCTGTGCCCACGGAACCAGCAGCCATACGATTGTTGCCTTTTCGCGGGAAATCGTTTCCAAAATCCATTCCGGCTTTACACCACGAAGCAAAATTGCCTTGCTGCCGGACAGAAGACTTCCGAACCAGTGCATTTTCGCTCCGGTATGATATAACGGAGGGATGCAAAGGAAAATGTCGTCATGCGTCTGTCCGTGATGATGCTGTTCGGTTTCGCAGGACGATACCAGCGCCCGGTGAGCATGCAAAATGGCTTTCGGGAAACCGGTGGTACCGGAGGAAAAATAAATCGCCGCATCATCGTCATCGGTCAACGGAACTCCCGGATTCTTCGAAGTGCAGTATGCGGTGTATTTCTCATAGCTGTCCGCAAATGACGGGCAATCCTCTCCGACATAAAACAGTTCCTTCACATTCGGGATACGTTCTACAATATCCTCGATACGACCGGTAAATTCCGGTCCGAAAATGAGGACGCTGCAATCCGCCAAATCGAGACAATATTTAATCTCGTCCGCGGTATATCGATAATTCATCGGAACCGCCAGGGCTCCGCTCTTCAAAACACCAAAGTAAATCGGAAGCCATTCCAGACAGTTCATCAGCAAAATCGCAACCTTATCGCCCTTCTTCACTCCACGGCTCAAAAGCAGGTTGGCAAACCGGTTGGATTTCCGATCAAAATCTTCCCATGTCATTTCGCGGCGATATTTTTCGTCACGATCGCTTTCAATCAGCTCGTATTCTCTCCATGTACGGCTCTTCTGTTCTGCGGGGTTAATCTCGACGAGACAAACCTCATTGCCGTACAACTGAGCGTTCCGTACCAAAAAATCTGTAATCGGCATATTACCCTCCATCTCAGTGAATCTCTGTCCTGTTTGATGACAATTCACGCTCTTGACTTCAACGGTTAAAAGTGTAACGCTTTAACGCGTCAAAGTCAAGAGTTTTTTTATCTTTTTTTGAAAATTCCTCCCGACGCATATTGGCCGGGTTTGATGCAACGTCCCATCCGGGAACAAAGCATATCGCTTGCGATATGCTCGCGCCGCCTGTGCGTCGCGAAGCGACATTTTTCCTCTGCCCAGGCGTGTGCATCCTCGCGGAGCGTTTTTTATCTCATAGGACGAACTTTCCTATGAGACAAAAAAGAGGCTGTTCCGCAGCGGAACAGCCTCCTCGTATACGTTTTGATTTTATCGGAACTGCCAGGATACAAACCGGTAGCCGTTTCCTTTGAAAATGAAGTACAAATCATGAACCCCGGTAACCGTCTTGAGCAGTTTTGCCGTCATTTCCGACTGATTCGGACAAATTTCCAGATAGCCGACGTCCTCGCCTTTATTCAGACTGTCGATGCGAATTGCAACGGTCCCCTCGGCTCCGGCTTCGCAACACATTTCCGCCAGCCATTCGGATGCACCGGTTTCGCCGAAATCCACCTTCGACAGACACATCCAGTCTCCGTCGTCAATTCCGCACACTGCCATTGCACCGGATCCGTACACTTCCGCATTGCGGTCCGCAGCGCAGGTCTGAAGACCGCCCATTGTCCACATGGTTGCAGCCGAAACGCGCTGATACGGGTCAAAATTCTTCAATTGCGGAACACCGAATTTCGTTCCCTTTGCCATTTCGATGGAACCGTCCTCGCGAATATTGATTTCGTCAATATGGGTGCAACGGTATCCGCCGCCCGTTCCGAGAGGCTCATCCAGAATCTGAGAATGGTATGTGATATAATATTTTCCGTTAAATTCAAAAATACAGTGATGGTTATTTCCGCCGCATCCGAAATATGCTCCCGGATTTTTCAGAATCGCACCCTGATACGTAAACGGACCGTACGGGCTGTCGGATGTCATATAACAAATCTGGCCGTTTTCCAGCTTGTATAATCCGGCATTTTCATGTCCGTCAACATTGAAATTACTGCAATAACTGTAATAATACGTATTCCCGATACGGTTAATTCCGGAATCCTCAAACAGGAACGGAGGATTGATGGCAACCGGTTCCCCTTCAATGGAAATCATATCCGCGCCAAGTTTCACCATACGTGCCGTTCCCGGGAATTCAAACTGTCCGCGCGGTACACCGCCTCCGAAATAAATATAGGCCGACCCGTCTTCATCCACCCATACAGCCGGATCAAACAGCCATTCCACATTGGCGCAGTTCGGTGTCTGTCTGGAAATCAATGCCTTGTTAATCGGGTCGGTAAACGGTCCGATCGGGCTGTCGGCGCTCAAAACACCGATTCCGTTTCCGCTGTTTGCAAAATACAGGAAAAATTTCATCCTGCCGTCGATTTCCTTGCATGCCGCTGCCGGTGCCCAGGAGTTTCCGCCCCATTTTGCCGCACCGTTACTGCCTGCAGCCAAAATGGAACCGTGGTCGGTCCAGTTTACCATATCATCCGTGGAAATCACATTGATGGTATTGATTTTCTGATACGTGTTCGGTCTTGGTGTTCCGTCCGGATTGGTCTCAACAACATCTCCGGTCATATAAATATACAGTCTTCCGTCATAAACAAGGGCATACGGATCTGCTCCGAGTCTCTGTGTCATAAGCGGATTATTTAACCCCGGCTTCTTCAATGTCTCGGCAAGTTTCAATGTCGCAAATTCTTCTTTTCGGTTTGCTGCGGCTGTCGGTGTCGCAGTATTGGTCGGTGCTTCGGTCGGCACCCCCGTATTGTTCACAGTATTCATGTTCATTTCCTCTCCGCATCCGCATAACAGCAACGGGATGCAAAATAATAACAATATTATACTACATTTTGCCTTCGGTTTCACCTGTTTTTTTCCTCATTTTTATGTAAACAACCGATTCCGTACGTTTCAATTTTTTAATTCAGCAACAGACTCCATTCGCTGCAATCGATGACACGGGAGGCCAATCCGTCGTAAAACTCCGGTTCATGGCACACCATCAAAACGGTCCCCTTATAGTCCTGCAATGCCCGTTTCAGCTCCGCTTTGGCATCTACATCCAAATGATTGGTCGGCTCGTCAAGCAACAACAGATTGCTGTCTCGGTTCAACAGCTTGCACAGACGCACTTTGGCCTGCTCGCCACCCGACAGAACCCGCACCTGACTTTCGATGTGTTTCGTTGTCAGACCGCATTTTGCCAGAGCCTGCCGAACCTCGTAATTGGAAAATCCGGGATATTCGTCCCACAGTTCATTCATGCAGGTCTTCGTCCCGTCGCCGCTCATTTCCTGTTCGAAATACCCGATTTCCAGGTAATCGCCAAGCTGTACCGTTCCGTCAAGTGCCGGAATGAGGCCGAGGATACTCTTCAGCAGAGTGGTCTTACCGATTCCGTTCGCACCCTTTAAAATGACCTTTTCTCCGCGCTCGATATGAATATTCAGCGGGTTGGACAAGGGCCTGTCATATCCGATAACCAACCCCGTTGTTTCCACTACGACACGGGAGGATGCTCTCGCCTCGCGGAACCTAAATTCCGGCTTCGGACGTTCCTTGTCCAGTTCGATGACATCCATTTTGTCCAGCTTTTTCTGACGGGACATTGCCATATTTCGCGTGGATACCCGGGCCTTGTTTCGTGCCACGAAATCCTTCAGTTCCCGAATTTCCTGCTGTTGCTTATTATAGGCCGCTTCCTTCTGCTCCTTTCGCATTTCCGATACTTCCAGGAACTTATCGTAATTGCCGACGTAGCGGTCCAAATGCTGATTTTCCATATGATAAATCAGATTCACGACACTGTTGATAAACGGCACATCGTGTGAAATCAAAATGAACGCATTTTCATAATCGTTCAAATACCGCTTCAGCCATTCGATATGCACTTCATCCAAATAGTTGGTCGGCTCATCCAACAGCAAAATGTCCGGTTTTTCCAATAGCAGCTTTGCCAGCAGGACCTTGGTTCGCTGCCCGCCCGACAGTTCCGTCACGTCACGCCCGAATCCCAGTTCGTCCAGTCCGAAGGCACGCCCGATTTCTTCCACTTTGGTATCAATATTATAGAAATCATGCTGTTCCAGCATTTCCTGCAAAATGCCCATCTCTTCCATCAGATGCTCCATCGTTTCCTCATCGGCATCTGCCATTTTCTCGCAGATTTCGTTCATTTCCGCTTCTGTATCGTACAGCCACGAAAATGCGGAATTCAGTACGTCGCGAATGGTCATTCCGGCCTGCAAAACCGTATGCTGATCCAGGTATCCGACCCGTACGTGCTTGCTCCAGGTTACCGTGCCCGCATCCGGCATCAGTTTTCCTGTTACAATATTCAAAAATGTACTTTTGCCTTCGCCGTTCGCGCCGATTAACGCAATATGCTCTCCCGCCAGCAGGCGAAACGAAACATCCTGAAAAATCGCTCTGTCCCCAAATCCGTGTGACAAATGCTCCACTGTCAGTATACTCATATAATCTCCTTACGATTCAACGATGGCGGTACCCCAAGCCGGAGTGCCGCCACAACATGTTTCTGTATTTACCGGTATCTCAACGCCCGCCGGATTCGGGTCTTTTTTGTATCGGCAAATTGCCGGTATCAGCCAAGCTTATGAATAAACAGGCCGCTGCGAAGCTTCGGTTCGAACCAGGTGGACTTCGGAGGCATCAGAAGCCCTGCGTCCGCAACCGCAAACAATTCGGAAATCTGCGTCGGATACATGGAAAATGCAATCTGCATATCACTGTGCGCACGACGCTCCAATTCCTTCAAACCGCGAATTCCGCCGATAAAATCGATTCTCTTGTCGGTTCTGGGATCGCCGATACCGAGAACCGGTCCGAGCAAATAATCCTGCAGAAGCGCAACATCCAGTGATTTCACCGGATCGGTAATTGCCATCAGCGGTGCCTTTGCTTTCAGTTCATACCAGCAGTCGTTTAAGAACATTCCGAATGTTCCTTTTTCTGCCGGTGCATACGGTTCGCTGCCGATTTTCTTACAATCAAAATTCTCGGAAATCGCCTTGAAAAATTCGTCGTCGCTCATTCCGTTCAAATCCTTCACAACACGGTTGTACGGCAGAATCATCAGCTGATCCTCGGGGAACAGTACGGAAAGGAAGAAATTGAACTCCTCGGTGCCGGTATAGTTTCCCGCTTCCGCACGTCTCTTCAATCCGACCTTAACGGCGGATGCGGCACGGTGATGTCCGTCTGCGATATAAACGGAATCCGTTTTGTCAAATGCGTCACGAATTGCCGCAACATCCGCAGCCTCACTGATTCTCCATACATTATGAGTAATTCCGTCATCTGCGGTAAACGCATACAACGGTTCTGTCGTCTGAGTTCTGGTCATTACTTCGGAAATGACCGCATTGGAACGATATGCGAGGAAAATCGGTCCGGTCTGCGCATTGCAGGTATCAACGTGACGAATTCGGTCCTGTTCCTTCTCCTCACGGGTATTCTCATGCTTTTTGATCACACCCGAAACATAATCGTCAATGGATGCACAAGCCACAATACCGGTCTGTGAACGGCTGTCCATAATCAGTTCGTACACATAATAGCATTCCTCGGTATCGGTCAAATACGTTCCGTCGGCAATTCTTGCGTCCAGAAGTTCCTTTGCCTTCGCATATACCATAGGGTCGTACGTATCTACGGAATCCGGCAGATTACTCTCCGGACGGTCGATATTCAAAAACGACAACGGGTCCTTCAATGCAACTTCCTTTGCCTCCGCACGATTGTACACATCATACGGAAGTGCTGCCACGCGGGATGCCAGCTCACTCTTCGGTCTTACACAAACAAACGGTTTTACTTTTGCCATGTTCCATTACCTCCATGCCTTTCGGCAAATGATTCTTTCTATATTTCGAAGCGGGTTTTCACAGGCTTCGTATCATACCTGTTACAGTCAGGCCGTTTCTTCGGTTTTCGGGAAAATTTTCTTCTGAATCAAAAGCAGCGTTCCGAAATAACAAATCAATATCAAAGCACAGGATATCGCAATTTCCGTTACCGTTCTTCTCGTTCCGGTCACATTTTTGTTCGGAAGCTGATATGCATACCGAACCAGCGCTCCTCCGATGATTAAATAAAAAAGAGTCGCACTGATGCCCGACAACCGCTGCTTCAGGAAAAACGCATACGTCAGGGATACCACGCAATACACCAGTGCCATCGCCGCAAATGCAATCAGCAGATAATTTATCAAATCCAGCGGTCTGACCAGAACCTGGCCGTCGGATGACATTTTCTCGATGAATTTTTCTTTTTCATCCGGATACATATTAAAGAATATCAGGCTGCTGAGTCCGATTTCCAATGCTCCGAGAACACAATATACAAATACGGTTCCGCAGGAAATCAGGAATTTCCAAAGAAGTGTCTTCGGCGTTGAAACACCCTGTTTTTCCAAATCCGAAAAATACACCTGACTCCGCAAATTCCGAAAATAAATGCTTCCGGCTTCAAAAGCGGTATAAATGATGGAAATGAAGATCAGAAGTATCATAATGATCAGACAGGTACTGACCAGATTGCTGTTCTTCATGCCAAGTCCTGCCAGCAAAATGCACTCCAGCAAAACAAACGATACCACCATCATAACACGAGAAGGCAAAATTTCCTTCAGGTCTTTTTTAATAACTAATTTCATGTATTCCCTCCGACTGCGTTCCGGCCGTGCCGTATCGTCCCGATTTGTCCGAGACGACAACGAAAGGAATGGCGGAGTACGCCATTCCTCCCGATTTATTCTTTACAGTTCTACCAAATGCTTTCTGACAAGTTTTTCTTTTCTCAGGAAACGAAGGTCACGATTAAACCGAACCTGAATGATTTCGGCATCACTGTTATCGATAACTTCTCCGACACCGTACAACAGGTGAACCAAAGTATCCTGTTCCTTCAACGCATCCAGTTTTGCACGAAGAATGCTTTCCGGCGTTTCCGCCTCGTCCTCAAACAGTTTTTCATTGTCCTCTTCCGAAGCGACATTCTGAGCATAATTCGGAACAATCTGCTGAATCAGCTCTCGTTCCTGTGCATCGGCATTTTCCGTCAAATGACGAATAAATTCTTCATCTTCCGCATTCCATCCGTCACTCTGTGATGTCGAAGCGGCATACTGTTCGTAATTGTTTCTGGTATCTTCTTCAACAGCTTCCGTGACAGCCTCCGAAACAGCATTTCTCGTGTCACTGTCATCATCGAAAATACCTTCCAAATCCAGTTTGAACTCTTCCTCTTCCACAATAGGCTCCAGTTCCTGCTTCGGAGCACTCTGTTCGTGTTCTTTCAAATGACGGCGCATTGCTTCTTTCCGGGCAATCTGATAATCTTCCTCGGATTCCCCTTCCAGCCTCTCAATGGAATCATCCTTATTCATTTCGAGATTCATTTCTTTTTCAATTCGGCGTTCCGCAATTCTCGAAATTACAATATATGCGGTAAAGCCGATAACAACCGCAAGAATCAGAATCAGAAGATATCGAATCGGTCCGAGTGTTTTCTTCTCTTCATCCAGCATCTTCTGTGTGCTCTCCGCAATGGTCGGAGACGGCTCTTCGAACGGGCTGTCCTCGCCGGTAATTTCCGGAGTCGGTTCCATGGTCGGTTCCGGAGTCGGCGTTGCCGTCGGCACCGGTGTCGGAGCTACTTCAACAAAATCCTTTTTCAGCTTTTTCTGATAAATATATCCGGTAATCCATTCACCGTTTACCTTGGTGGTAATCCAGTACCAGTTATCACCGTCTTTGTCATATGCTTCGCCCCAGACATAGATTTTCTGTTCTTTGACCAGGTTGACCTTCTTACCGTCCGACGTCGTCACAATCGGAACCTCTTTTCCATCTTCATCTTTGGAACCGGGCTGAATACGAATTTTTCCGTTAACATCCTGAGAAGTGTCCGGTGTCGTTTCATAATGGCGGTTCATATACTTTTCCAGATTATGCTTCTTTACACCGTCTTCCTCCGGTTCAAAAACATCCGCAGTTTCTGTTCCTTCTTCCTCTTCGTCGCCCTTTGCTGTGAGATTGCTCTTGAAAGCAAATACGACCGCACACAAAAGCAGCACGGATACGGACAACATCCCGATTTTCTTAATAACCTGAAGCGTACTCATCATTTTCCTCACTTTCTACATTCTGTCCGGAGCATCAAATGCAAGCAAATCAATACATACCTGCAAAATACCGAGTGTCAGCTGAAGCAGTCCGATCCATTCCGTCTGTTTTGCCGTATCGGTTTCTCCGACAATCTTATTGGCATGATAAAATCCGTTGAAGTTATTGGATAATTCATAAATGTACTGACATACCTTATGCGGTGCCAGCTCCTCACCGGCCTTTTCCAGCATATCGCCAAACCGGTCAATGGTCAGAAGAAGCGACTGCTCTTCCTCGCCGCGTTCGTATGACGCAGCCTGTTTCGGCATTTCCGGAATCGTACCGAGTTTTGCCAAAATAGACTTGATACGAACCATGGTATAAAGGATATACGGTCCCGTATTTCCCTCAAAAGAGGTGAACCGGTCGATATCGAAAATATAATCTTTGGATGCCTGGTTGGACAAATCACCGTATTTCAGAGCTGCCAGACCGACCGTCTGTGCGATGGTCTTCTTCTCGTCCTCGGGAATATCGCGATCCGCCATCTTGTTGTAAACCTCATCGGCAATGCTGCCGACCAGTGTTTCCAGTCTCATAACACCGCCGTCACGGGTTTTAAACGGCTTGCCGTCGGTTCCGTTCATGGTCCCGAAGCCGATAAATGTCAATTCTGTTTCCGGTTCTACCAGATGGGTTTTCTTCGAGCAGCGGAAAATCTGGTCGAAATACAAATCCTGTCTCTTATCGACAACATAAATAATCTGGTCCGGGCGGAACAGCTTCATTCGTTCCACAATCGTTGCAAGGTCCGTCGTGTTATACAGCGTAGCACCGTCGGACTTTAAAATCATGCAGGGAGGAATCTGCTTGGTGTCGGTTTCTTCCTTGACATCGACAACCAGTGCACCTTCGCTGATTCTGGTATATCCGCCCTGTTTCATATCCTCAATCATCTGCGGAATGTACGGCTGTGCATCGCTTTCCTTCTTCCACAAATCAAAATGAACATTCAGCTTATCGTAATTGATCTTCAAATCGTTCATGGAAACCGTCATGATATGTTCCCACAACGCATAATATCCGCGATTTCCCTTCTGCAAATCCAGAATGGCCTTTCTCGCCTCATTTTTGTACTCCTCGTCCTCCTTGGAGCGGGCACTGGCAAACGGATAAATCTCCTCGAGTTCCGCAATGGTAAACGGCGGTTCCTTCGGATACTCTCCGGTATACTCCGGATCAAAATACGGAAGGCCGGGCTGTCTCTTTCTGACTTCCGTGATAATCAGTCCGATCGGAAGTCCCCAGTCACCGAGATGTGCATCTCCGATAACATGATGACCCTGATAACTCAAAATCTTACGGATGGCCTCTCCGATAATCGCCGGACGCAAATGTCCGACATGCAGTGCCTTCGCAACGTTGGCTCCGCCGTAATCAACCACAATGGTCTTCGGCTCGGCAACCGTCTCCACACCGTATTTGTCCGCCTGTCCCATATCCAATGCATACTGAGCCAAAAACTCAGGTGTCAGGGAAATATTGATAAATCCGGGTTTTACGGATTCGCATTTTGCCATCATACTCTGCTGTCCGAGTGCCGCAACCACTTCATCCGCAATGACAAACGGCGGCTTTTTATACAATTTGGCTGCTGCCATGGCGCCGTTGCACTGATACTGACACAAATCCGGACGGTTGGAAACCGTTACCGTGCCGAATTTTTCATCATATCCGCATTTTGCAAACGCTTCGCTCATGCATTCCGAAATAATCGTGATAATCTTCTTCATACTCTCTCACCTTATATACTTACAGTCCTATTTTAAATGGGATTTTACCCCTTCTTATGCCAACACATACAAGGTTATATTATCACAGTGTCGTTTCAATGTAAACACTTTTTTGTTTTTCGTCAATTTCGACTCCTTTGTTTCCCTTGCGGATTCACATGTTGTCTCCTTACGGATTCACATGCTGTTTCATTACGGATTCGCATGTTGTTTCCCTGCGGATTCTCATGTTGTTTCCTTACGGATTCATCTGCTGTTTCATTACGGATTCATCTGCTGTTTCATTACGGAATCAACTGCTGTTTCCCTGCGGATTCGCATGTTGTTTCCCTGCGGATTCAACTGCTGTTTATTTGCTGTTTGCTCGGGATATCACTGCCCTGCGACATCTTTTCAAGTTTTTCTTTTCTTTTGGTTCCTTCTATGATATAATGATGCTCGGTGTTGCCGTTTTTCGACATTCCACTGATAACGTGCAACAAAATGATGTTGTAAAAACAGATTGAATCAAGAGGTGTTTCTATGATTAAGGTTCTTAAATTCGGCGGCAGCTCTCTTGCCAACGCCGAACAGTTTATGAAGGTTAAGGATATTGTGGTATCCGACCCGGATCGTCGCTTTGTCGTTCCTTCCGCTCCCGGAAAGCGCAACAGTGCCGATACCAAAGTTACCGATATGCTGTATCAGTGCTACGCTAAAGCTGAACAGGGAATCGATTTTGACGATGATTTGGTTGCCATTGAAGCAAGATATCAGGAAATTATCGACGGACTCTCCCTCACGGTTTCCCTGAAGGAGCAATTTGCTCAGATTAAGAAAGACTTTACCGCACTCGCCGGCAAAGATTATGCCGCATCCCGCGGAGAGTTTCTGAACGGTATTCTGCTGGCTGACTATCTCGGCTTTGATTTTATCGATTCGGCTCAGTTCATTTTCTTCTTTGAGGATGGTACATTTGATGCTGAGAAGACTCAGAAGGCTCTGTCCAAGAAGCTTTCGACTCTGACTCATGCCGTCGTTCCCGGATTTTACGGTTCTCTTCCGAACGGAAAGGTCAAGACCTTCTCCCGCGGCGGTTCCGATATTACCGGTTCCATCGTTGCCCGTGCCGTGCAGGCCAACCTGTACGAAAACTGGACCGACGTTTCCGGTTGTCTGGTTGCCGATCCGAGAATTGTGTCCAATCCGAAAGTCATCGATACCATCACCTATCGGGAACTTCGCGAGTTGTCTTATATGGGATTCAGCGTATTGCATGAGGATGCCATTTTTCCTGTACGTACCGCCGGTATTCCGATTAACATCAAGAACACCAACTCTCCTTCCGATGCCGGTACCTTTATTGTGGAGAACACCTCCCGCAAGCCTGCCTTCACCATTACCGGTGTTGCCGGCAAGAAGGGCTTTACGGCAATCAACATTGAAAAAGATATGATGAACTCCGAAATCGGTTTCGGTCGTCGCGTTCTTCAGGCATTTGAAGACAACGGAATCAGTTTTGAGCATATGCCGTCCGGCATCGATACACTCTCCGTATTTGTTCATCAGACCGAATTCGAATCCAAGGAGCAGGCTGTTTTAGCCGAATTACATAAGCTCTGCAACCCTGATTTCATCGACATTTCCACCGATTTGGCTTTGATTGCGGTCGTAGGTCGCGGAATGAAGTCCAATCACGGAACCGCATCCCGCATTTTCCGTGCTTTGGAAAATGCCGGAATCAACATTCGAATGATTGACCAGGGTTCCAGTGAGTTGAATATTATTGTCGGTGTTGCCGGCGAAGATTTCGAATCTGCCATCAATGCCATTTATCACGCATTTGTTCAGTAACGGAACACCCGGCTTCCCTTGCGGAACTCTTATTCAGAAAGGAGACTGATTATCATGCAAAACCCGATTGTTACATTTACCATGCAGGACGGCTCTGTTATGAAAGCAGAACTGTATCCCGAAATTGCACCGAATACGGTCAATAATTTTATTTCTCTGATTAATAAAGGCTTTTATAACGGCCTTACCTTCCATCGCGTCATCCCCGGCTTTATGATTCAGGGCGGATGTCCGAACGGAAACGGTATGGGTGGTCCCGGATACAGTATTGCCGGCGAATTTGCTCATAACGGTTTCCCGAATGCACTTCGTCATACCGAAGGTGTTCTTTCCATGGCTCGTGCAATGGACCCGAATTCCGCCGGTTCGCAGTTCTTTATCATGCACAAAACATCTCCGCATCTTGACGGAGAATATGCTGCATTCGGTAAAATCACGGAAGGTCTTGAGGTTGTGGATGCCATTGCGGGTGTTCGGACCGATTTCCGCGACAAGCCGATGAAACCGGTTGTGATGGAAACCGTAACGGTTGAGACGTTCGGTGTCGGCTATCCCGAGCCGGAACAGTGCTGATTCCAAATGAACAGGGGCAACCGAACCGGTTGCCCTCTTTTTTTCCCCGTTGCATTGCATGCTTACGAATTTTCGGAAAGGGATTTCATCTATGAACATATGCGGTGTCATTGCAGAATACAATCCGTTTCATAACGGACATCAATACCATCTCGCAGAAACCAGACAGCGAACCGGCTGTGATTATCTCATCGTTGCCATGAGCGGCGATTATGTACAGCGCGGAACTCCTTCTCTTTTGTCCAAATATGTTCGTGCCGAAGCGGCACTCCGGTGCGGAGCCGATCTTGTCGTCGAACTGCCTCTGTACAGTGCAACCGCCAGTGCCGAAGAATTTGCGGATGGCGGAATCCGGTTGATGAACACCCTCGGATGCATTCAAGCCGTATCATACGGGGCCGAGTTGTCCGATACCGTCACAGAAGCTGCGATTCGTGACACCGCCGCCTTTCTTTCGGATGAACCGGAGTCATACCGCACTCTTCTTCAAGCCGGTCTTCGTTCCGGTCTGTCCTTTGCCAAAGCACGTTCCGAAGCGCTGCTGTCCTGTTTTCCGACCGCTTCCGAAGTATTGGCGACTTCCAACAACATACTTGCTGTGGAATATGAGAAATCCATACTTGCCCGTCATTCCTCATTTTCCACGCTCCCGATTGTCCGAACCGACAAAGGCTATAAAGACACTGAAATTTCCGAGCTGTGTTCCGCCACCGCAATTCGTACCGAACTGGCGCGGGAACATGCATTTCCCTTCCGTGCGGTTCCGGAATCCCTTGCTTCGTTATATGATTCCGCATTGGCTTCCGCTCTCACCGCCAATGATTTCAGTGACTTTCTGTACGCTTCGCTGATGACGGCTTCCCCGTTGACTCTGACGGAGATATATGACATTTCCGACGATCTGGCCAATCGGATTTTGTCCGCTTCCGGCAACTCGTTCACCTATACCTCTCTCGCAGAGGCGGTAAAATGCAAAGCCTTTACACGGTCGCACATTGACCGTGCTCTTTGCCACTGCATGCTTTCCGTGACGGAAAATGATATGCTGCAATACCGGGCAACGGATTCTCTTCCCTATATTCGGATTCTCGGTGTCCGGGAAGACTCCCTGTCTCTTCTGACGGAATTGTCCAAAACCGCTTCGGCGCCGATCCTCACCAATGTGACACGCGACACCGATAAGCTTTCCGGTGCTTCTGCCGCGCTGTATGCCAAGGAACTGCGGGCATCCCGCCTCTATTCACAGGTCATGTATCGAAAATCCGGTGTTCTTCGGGACGAGTCTCGTCAAAAGTTCCCGGTTATATCATAAACAGCATCCGATTTTGTCATACAAAATGATGGAATAAGAACGCATATCGCTTGCGATATGCTCGCGCCGCCTGTGCGTCGCGAAGCGACATTTTTCCTCTGCACAGGCGTGTGCATCCTCGCGGAGCGTTTTTTTATCTCATAGGACGAACTTCCTATGAGATAAAAAAACGGCACAGCCCTGTTTCGGGGATGTGCCGTTTCTGATTAGCATTTCTGTTACGTTGTTATAAATACCATCTCAATCATTTCGATTGGTCCGTTTCAAATAATATATTCATCCGGCCTGTTTCGATAAGTCCGTTTCCCGATTACTCTTCAATTCCTTCCAGGAAAGTATTCTCATTGAAATTGTAATCTCCGTCCTCCGTGGTTTCCGCAATCGGATCGTCATATACATATGCCTGATCCTTCGGAGACAGCTGAATTGCCAACTCCTTACGGTTCTCATTGACAATGGTATAACTCTCGTTCAGGGAAGAAATCAAAGACTCTGCCTGATTCTTCGTGTTATAGAAGGCATCGGAAAGAATCCGCTCCATATCGCTCATGATTTCATTTGCATAATTCAAAGCGCCGCTGCGAATTGCCTCTGCATCGCTCTCAGCACTGGCACGCATCTCCGCAGACTCTTCCGAAGCCTGAGAAATCATTTCCTGAGACTTGTTATAAGCCTGCTGTACGATCGCATTCTCACTGACGAGCTGTTCGGCCTTAATCTTGGCATCCTTAATGATGTCCTCGGCACGCTCTTCAGCCTGTGCAATGATACTGTCACGGTTCGCAATAATCTTCTGATACCGCTTAATCTCATCCGGAGTACGATCCTTCAATTCCCGAAGCAATTCATACAGTTCATCCTTCGGAACCGAAATCTTATTGCCGCCCCATCCGGAACTCTTGCATCTTTCCACAAATTCATAAATCTCGTCAATTGTCTTTTCAATCGATGCTCCCATAGTTATTTCTCCTTTGACTGATTCAATTTATTATATACATCCTGCAAAACTTCCTGCGGTACAAATTTGGAAATATCCCCGCCGTAACTTGCAATTTCTTTCACGATGCTTGAGCTGAGATAAGAATACTCCACACTCGTTGTCAGAAAAATGGTGTCGATTTCCGGGTTCAGTTTGTGGTTCATTTGAGCAATCTGCAGTTCATATTCAAAATCCGTTACCGCTCTCAAACCGCGGACCAGAATTTTGGCCTTCTGCTCTTTTGCAAAATCCACCGTCAATCCGGAAAATGACATGACCTCCACATTGGGAATTCCCTGCGTTGCCTTCTGAATCAATTCTTTTCTCTCTTCTACCGAAAAGAGAGGGGTCTTGGCACTGTTGTTCAGAACCGCGATAATCAGCTTATCCACAATTCTGGAAGCACGAAGGATAATATCCAAATGTCCGAGCGTAATCGGATCAAAACTGCCTGCATAGATACCTGTTTTCATTCTGTCACAAAACTCCTGTCAGTTCTCCGAAACCGTTTCCTCCAGGAACCAGTGCCGGTTGGACTTATATTCTTTGATCTTCCGAACCGTATATCCCAATCCGGAAATCTCGTCGAGCGACGTCTCTTTCGATGCCTCCACGACAATCAGTGCATCGTCCCTGAGAAGACCGTACTGCTTCAGTGCCGTCAGTGCCGTCACTTCCAGCCCGCGTCCGTACGGCGGATCCATGAAAATGACATCAAACCTGCGGTGTTCCGACTTCATTCGATCCAGTGCAGCCAGAAAATCCATCCCATATACGGATGCACAGGACTCAAAATGAGTATGTGCCAGATTGTTGCGGATGCAGTTCAAAGCCTCCCGGCCATGTTCCACAAAGCATGCGTGCTTTGCGCCTCTGCTCAACGCTTCAATCCCGATTCCGCCGCTTCCCGCGAACAAATCCAGGAATTCGCAATCCGCAAGATACGGATTCAGCATATTGAATAATGTTTCCTTAATCTGGTCCGTTGTCGGCCGGGTTTCCATGCCCGCCGGTGTAGTAAGCAATAATCGTCTGGCCGAACCGGCAATGACACGCATAGAAATCCTCCCGAGCACACTGAAAATAATTGATAATGCACTGTAAAACTATCATTTATTATAGACTAAATGCCTGTTTCTTGTCAACGTAAAATATTACTTTACAACAGGCAGTGCCGCTTCCAACCGGGCGGTTGTATCTGCCAGTTCCAAAACATCCAGCTGTTCTACGAGACCCATATCGACAATCTTTGCGGAATCGGGGTCAATCGGCAGTTTTGCAAGTACCTGCAAGTCAAAATGAGCAGCCACCTCTTCAATCTTGCTCTCACCGAAAATCGCATGCTTTTCCTTACAGTTCGGGCATTCGAAATAGCTGTAATTTTCAACAATACCGAGAATCGGCACATTCATCGCTTTTGCCATGTTAACAGCCTTTGCAACAATCATGGAAACCAGATCCTGCGGGCTCGTAACAATGATAATTCCGTCAACCGGAAGTGACTGGAATACCGTAAGCGGAACATCTCCGGTTCCGGGCGGCATATCCACAAACATATAGTCTACATCGCCCCAGCAGACATCTGTCCAGAACTGCTGAACCGTACCGGCGATAACCGGACCTCTCCATACTACCGGAGTTTCCTCTTCATCCAACAGAAGGTTAATACTCATAACACGAATACCGGAACTGCTGACTGCCGGAATAATGCCGTCATCATTTCCTCTGGTCGGTCCCTTCAGGCCAAATGCCTTCGGAATCGACGGTCCGGTAATATCGGCATCCATAATGGCACACTGATATCCTTTTTTTTGCATCTGAACACTCAGATTTGCGGTAACAAAGGATTTGCCGACGCCGCCCTTACCGCTGACGACACCGATTATCTTCTTCACTCTGCTGTTTTTGTTGGCAGGTGCAAGCATATCTTCTTTACTCATCTTCTTGCTGCTGCAGTTTGCCGTACACGTCGAACAGTCATGGGTACATTCGCTTGCCTGTGCAGCATTCATTTCTTCACTCATAGCGTCCTCCTTCGTATTGCCCCGGTCTTCCGGGGCTTCCGTTATACCGGAAAAATGCCCCTGCCGTTACAAGCAAGGGCACTACTTTACATTATATCATACTGTACTGAAATATGGCAATAGAATTTCACCCGTTGTCCTGCGGATTTGTTGTGCAAACTGCTGTTTCGCCGCATTTTTCGGGCAAAATGAGGGACTTCCCGTGAATCAATATCCTTTTAGGATATCGTGCTTTGCCTTGCAGTACAAAATCCGCATCACACTTTCATCCAGACGCTCTTCGGAAATGATTCCGTCCTCCACGGCTTTGATCAGAGCATTGATGGTTTCGTCCAGTTTCTCCGGCATCAAAATGATGTCAGCTCCGGCCAGAATCGCCTGTACCGACGCTTCACCGGATTTGTATCGCTTGGTTATCGCACCCATGTTCATGGCATCCGTAATAACAATACCGTCAAAACCGAGTTCCTTTCTCAAAATGCCGGTGATGACATCCTCATTCAGAGAAGCCGGCAAATCCTTGTCGGAAAGCCCCGGTGTATTGATATGTCCAACCATCACAAACTCCGCTCCCGCCTGAATTCCCGCGCGGAACGGTTTCATTTCACAGGTCATCATCTCTTCGAGCGTTTTTTTGGTCGTTACGGTTTCGGCATGGCTGTCACCGATTGTATCTCCGTGTCCCGGAAAATGTTTTAATGTACAAATCATTCCGGAATCCCGGAAACCCTGCACACACTGTGATACATACTCTGCGGCAATGTCGGGATCGCTGCTGAATGCACGATTTCCGATTACGGTATTGTCGGGATTGGAGAAAACGTCCGCAACCGGTGCAAAATCCAGATTAAACCGAAATTTTTTCATATATTTTCCGATTTCCAGACCGACCTGATATCCGTCCGCCGAATTTCCGGATGCCCCGATAATTCCCATATTGTCAAACTTTTTCACACCCATTCCCTTGGTATTGGCAAGTCTGGCAACGGTTCCGCCCTCTTCATCCGTGGACAGGAACAGACCGTATTTGGAATAGTTTTGGGAATTGTACAGCATTCCGTTAATCTGTCCGCTGTCGGTAATATTGTTGGCAAAGAAAATCAAACCGCCGACCGGATATTTCTTCAATGCCGCTTTTGTCGTTTCGCCAGCACGGGTAACCGTATTATATTCGGTAATCTGATTCGGTGTTGTAATAATCAGCTGCAGCACCTTTTCTTTTGTCGTCATTTTGGCAAGCACCGATTTGGCCCGGTCATAGCTGACCGTATCGACTCCGGTCGGTTCCGGTGTTTTTGTCGGTTCCGGTGCGTCCGTCGGTTCCGGTGCCTCGGTCGGTTCCGGCACATCCGTCGG
>JAZLJJ010000078.1:0-10447 GCA_045597325.1 Lachnospiraceae bacterium | reverse complement strand
ATTAATTATTAATTATTTCAAAAAAAGGATCGAGTATGAAACAACGGGCACTGAAGGTCATTAAAATCGCTTTTTTTCTGCTTGCCATCGGCTTGGCATATGCGATTTTTATGCACTTTACCGGTTACGGAATTCCCTGCGTATTCCGTAAAATCACCGGCCTGAAATGCCCCGGCTGCGGTGTTACACACATGTGTATGGCGTTGCTGCAGTTTGATTTTCGCGCGGCATTTAACGCAAATCCGGTGGTTTTATGCCTCCTTCCCGTTTTGTTTCCTCTACTGATTGTTCAAATCGTCAAATACATAAGGACCGGCAGTCGCAAAACGACGCCGGTCCAAAATTGTGTCTTATTTGGTTCAATTGCCATTCTTTTAATTTTCGGAGTTGTCAGAAATCTTGTATAATTCTAAATTGTCAGAACTCTTATATAATTCCAAATTGTCAGAACTCTTATATAATTCTAAATTGTCAGAACTCTTGTATAAATTCCGGCTTCCAAAAATTCGCTCAACTGTCTCTGCGGACTTCCGTACTCATTTTTCTTTTAAATGAATTCCACACCGATATCCCCGGAAACCGTCTTCAGGAACACCTTCTGAGGCTCCATAATGCTGTCCTGACGATTGAAATTCTGTGCGGGGATATTCACATCACCGCAAACCGTATTGGTTTCAATCAGATAATCCTCCGCAATACCGTGAAGCTTCAGCTGAATATCTCCGGAAACTGTTTCTGTCCTCAGCGCGGATACCGTACCGTTGTTCAAATTCACATCTCCGCTCGTTGTATTAATCCGAAGTTCTCCCAGCTCCGCCTCCGACAGTCTGACGTCACCCGAAATCGTCTTCATCGTCATCGCTTCGATGCCGCTCCATTGTTTGATGGCACAATCACCGGAAACGGTCTGCACCGCAACTTTACAGTCGGCATGAATTGAGTTCATCAAAACATCCCCGCTTGTTGTATGAATTTCCAGGCCGTTCCGGTTGTCATTTCCCCCATCGTTTAAGGAAAATTCACTGTTTTTCACATAAATGTCCCCACTCATCATATTGAAGCTGACTCTGCTGTTTATCGACTGAAATCCTTCCATCGAAATATTCCCGCTCATACTCTGCAAAGAAATCCGGGAGTCAGTGATTGCAAGATTTGTCACGGTACAGTCGGCACCGCGGAGCTTTACATTGATTCCGCCGCGATAGGTTGCCGGAATTTCCACCGTAACCTGTACATCCTCAAACAATCCGTCCGCTTCAAAAAAGCTCTTCAGAATTTGAGAAATACTGTTTTTCACACCGTTCTTTGTAATATTGCGATTTTTCTGAATATACAGACAATTATCCTCTATAATAGCCGCAAACAATTTTTTATTCGGGTCAAATTCACCGTCCCGGCTGATGCGGATATTATTATCAGACGATTCCTGCAAATGAATCATACAATTCTTCAAATCAACGTTAATTTGCTGTATATTACCGGCATCAACAGAAAACATATCGGAAAAATAAGTCTCCTTCCCAACATCATCTGTTTTGACGCCATCGCTCTGATTATTGCGGTTACTGTAATACGCGGTGCCGTCATACCCATACCCGTAAAAACCGCTGTCGTCGGAATCATTGGCGTCGGAATCGTTGGCGTCGGAACCATTGGCGTCGGCTGCGATAACCTCACTGTTGCCGCCTTCTTTGGCGGCCGTCATCACCTCGCGGCCGTTGCCGTCGACTGTGATAACAATCTCCGAATCGCCTTCCGCAGCGTCATGGAAGTCCGCGGAACTGTTTTCGGTTGCGAAGAAGTCCGGCATTTCCGATTTCATCCTATCGAACAGATCGTTGACGTCCCCCATGCTGGCAATGGCTTCTTCTTCGCTCATTCCGTCATCCATTCTGTCGTAAATACATTCGCAGAAATATTCCACACATTTTTCAGCTTCTTCTGCGGAACAATTCTGCAAGCTATCATTCAATTTGGTGATAAACTCATCTTTGTTCATGCAATTTCATCTCTCCTTCTATAAATTCGTAAATACTCATCATTGATTGCCACTCGGTCAAA
Source organism: Lachnospiraceae bacterium (assembly GCA_045597325.1). GTDB lineage: Bacteria > Bacillota > Clostridia > Lachnospirales > Lachnospiraceae > ISDg. The sequence continues at coordinate 8,386 of JAZLJJ010000078.1, read as the reverse complement.
AAGTCTTTAATTTTTTGCTGTCCTTCCGACGTTAGCCGGTAATACTTTCGCAGCCGTCCGTTGTGTTCCGCCGAAAAAACCGTCAGATTTCCCGCTGCTTCCTGCCGTCTCAAAATCGGATACAGCGTCGATTCCGAAATCTCCATAAACGGTTGCAAATCCTTTACAATCTTGTATCCGTAGGAATCTTCCCGAAGCAGCGCACTCAATACGCAAATGTCGAGAATTCCCCGCTTTAACTGGTTGTCCAACAAACCGCCTCCTTTCATTTGTCAAAATTCATATGTTGTTTTTGTTCTAATGTCAGATATATTTTCTAATTTTGTTGTTTTTCTATATTATGCATCACACAGTATTATATGTCAAGCAGTATTTTTTTGTTTTTTGATAATTTTTTCTCGGAGTTCGTTGAGCACCGTCGTTACGGCGTTTTCACCCGGTCGTTTACAGACAACCGTCGTCCGGCTCGGAACATCGTAAACAGTATCATTTTAGAACAAAGCATATCGCTTGCGATATGCTCGCGCCGCCTGTGCGTCGCGAAGCGACATTTTTCCTCTGCACAGGCGTGTGCATCCTTGCGGAGCGTTTTTTATCTCATAGGACGAACTTTCCTATGAGATAAAAAGAGCGTACGAAAAAATGAATGCTCATTTTTCCATACGCTCTTACGCACGTTCAGGATAATCCCAATTTGCTTTCTTTACGATTTCGAATAGGCTGCTTTCGCGGACAACCCGGAAATTCGTCCCAGCGATCCGGTCAGCGCATTGATAATATCGGTTGGCGCATCGAGTGCAACCGAAATGATGCTGATTCCTTTTTCGCGGTACGGTATGCCCATTCTTCCGATAATATACCGTCCGTATTCGTGCAAAATGTTGTTCAGTTTTTCGACAGCTTCCGTATTTTCAACAATAATACTGATAACCGCAACCCTTGTTTCCATATTGTACCTCATATACCTTCCAATGTATTTCTATAATTCCGCTCCCGACCGGCAAAATACCGTCAAAAGAGGCAACTCACGCCCTCGTTTCATAATTATAACACATTTTTAACGTAATATGACATAATCGCGATGAAAATTTGTCGCAAGTTTTATTTGCCGTGAATTGTCGCGAGTTTTATTTGCCGTGAATTGTCGCAAATTTACTTGTCATAATTTGTCGCAAAATTCTTAAAAAAACTTTTTAAAAAAATTAAAAAAATTTTTCAAAAAAAATGAATAAATTGTTTTTCCGAATTGTCTATAAGATGTCAGGATAATTTAAGAACGGACAGACGGTTCGGAGAAAGGGAGGCAGAAATGGCAACAAAAAAGGAATTTGAAGAGCTTTACCTGAAGCATTATACGACGGTGTATTACACTGCATTGCAGCTGATGGGCGAACCAAGCGATGCGGAGGATATGACGCAGGAAGCCTTTATTACCGCATTTATGAAGTATGGCGAACTGAAAGAGGCCGATTCGTTCGGTGCCTGGGTGAAGCGAATCGTCATCAACAAGTGTCTGAATGAGCTGAAGCGAAATAAGCCGGTTCTCACGGAAGACATTGAGACCGAACAGACGGACGAGCCCGAAGAAAACGAAAACTTTCTTCCGGAAGACCACATAATCGACAAGGAGAAGCGGGAAACAGTTTTCCGAATTATGAAGAGTGTCCTTTCGAAGAAGCAGTTTATTACGGTCGTTCTGTTCTATTATGACGGGCTGAGCGTGGCCGAAATCGCAAAACTGACCGACGTTCCGGAAGGAACCGTATTATCGCGGCTGTCGGTATCCAGAGGCAAAATAAAGAAGGGAGTGCTTGAATATGAGGAAAAGAATCATGACAAGCTGTACGGCTTGATTATGCTGCCGTTTCTCACAAGGCTGTTCGCGGAAGATGCGAAAGCATATTTGCCTCCCGCAGAGATTCCATCCACTGTCCGGAAAAGCATGTGTCCTGACAACACTATGACATCCGCAGTCAAAGAAGCTGCGAAGAAAGGATTCATTATGAAAAGCAAAATTAAGCTTGTGTTGTCAATTGCAGCCGCCGCTGCAACCATCACTGTCGGAGGTATTTTGATTAAGAATGCGGTCGATAATAAGAAGGAAAATGATCCAAAACGCGTGGAAGAATCAAATCCGCATAACAACACTTCATCAAACGGCACCGAAAATATCCCCGTAACACCGACTCAGGCAGGTACGGAGAATCCGAATACTACCACAGTTCCGACGGACGCACCCGCGGTTCCGACGGACGCACCCGCAGTTCCCGGCGGCGATTCTTCCGCTACCGAGCTCACTTCCGAAGAGCTTGCACTCTTCGATACAGTCATTCCTCCTAGGATTACTACAATTCAGCCGAACGACGTATTTCTTGAGTCAGAGTCATTGCGGATTACGTATTTGGGGCTTCGCCATACACAGGGCACAGATGCTGAAATACAGTTCCTGGTTGAAAATCTGGATAATGAAGAATTCATAACTTTCTCTATGGGTGGTACGGCAACCATCAACGGATGGGATGTTCCAATCGACTGCCACGGGCGTTTAGAGGTCGGAGAACAGACCACTGCCACATGCATCGTACATAATGATGACCTGATTGAAAGAGGAATTACCTCCATTGATGAAATCTTTTTCTACTTCAATGCCACGAGATCATATAACTCGACTCAAAAGTCAGGCCATTTTGTTGCTTATCCGACCGGTTTGACACCGGAACAGGTCGTGGTTCCCGAAAGAACTGCCGAGAAAAATGATCAGATTTTGTTTGATAACAAATTCGGAAAATTCATCGTGCTCGGTACGGAGTACAATGATGACGGAGATTTCCTGATTCACGTATACGTTGAAAATAAAACGAAGGGATTTCTGTTTGCAATGCCTTTGAAACTGTATATAGGAGATTCCGAAATAGGTTTCCTGGGAATCGCCAGCCAAAACCCTTATGCACGTGCTTTCGATAATATTGAAATTTCCAAGAATAGCCTGGAAAAGAACAATATTACCGATATCAGCGATATGCAGCTTACTATACGGTGTACGAACGGAATGTACCCCCCTACGAATTATTTCGAAAGAACATACGAGTTTACGGTAGCCCCGTAAGGCAGGGGAACGCAGGGAAAAACAAGAAGAACAGGCTGTCTCACTAACGTGAGGCCAGCCTGTTTTTGATTATCTACGATTTCCCGCATCATGAAGCTCTGTGATTTCTCGGCAAATCATTTCCAATGCAAGCGAAGCTGCTTCACATCACTCTGCCAGGGGCAAAACGGAATAGCCGTCATGAAAATAATATACACTGAAGACCAAAGCAGGGAATATCCGTACATTCTGTTCCATCTCATCATAGCAAAAGCAAAAATGACGGTGAGTATATTGCTTGCCACACCTGCCAGAAAGAAAAACATCTTTTGACCTCTGCTTTTTTCACACAAAGCATCTTCGGAAACAACCACCCCGGAGCCATATATCATTAGCGGTGATATTGCAATTTTTCCTAACCTTACCGCAAACAGATCCTCGCCAAGACAGAGTCGAAGCACAGGCAAATGTATCATATGCGCAGCAAGTACATGTGACAGCTCATGAACAATAACGGCGACGCATAACCACAAATAACATTCCAACAAATGGTTTAATATCATCTCACATTCCACCTATAACAGTATTTTATGTAGAATTCAGACGTCTTCCTCTGTACATAATACATAAGGGAAACCTCAATCAGAAAAATCCCCGTATAAATCCAATTCGTCTGTAAGAAAGGAAGCTTTCTTGTCTGCAGAAAATTCCAGATACCAAAAACGATTACCGGAACAATCAGCGGAATTCTGTTGCATAATTTTCGTTCACAATTCAGATAAAGCTCACGAACCGATATTCCGTAATCACGACAGGCACGGATTTTCGTTCGTTGTGTTAGCAAGAACAGAATAGTACCGGAGGCGCACAAAATCAAAAGTGAAATCATACCGAGCAGAATTTGAAAAGCATAATCCTTTAGGCAGGTAATTCTCTTTGCTTCGCAGAGAAGCCTAAAAATCTCTAGGGATGTAACATATACCTGCTTTTCGTATAACGTTTTAAATGCTTCGGACTCATAGAATTCATCAATAGAATGTCCTTCCTTCATAACAACATATGCCGCACAACAGGTCGAAGTATCCGAAGCGAGGGAATCCGCAACCTTTCGCCATTTTACCGGATCAAACTCAATGCCCTTCTCATCCATATAATCTTTCGGTACACGGAAGTATCCGTTCGCAGTACGGAATGCATTCAGATAGTCCTTTCCACCCCGATTCTGAAGCATTACATATTCCTGTAAAACAGTAGTGCTGTACCCTTTATCCCGGTCATAATATTCAAGCGGATACACATCATAAATATCCGTCGAAGGAATATCCACGGAATGATATATTATGTAATATTGAGTATCAGCGTATTCCCTTAATGCCTGAACTGCCTTTGCACTGTCTTGTAAAGACCCGGTTCGAAGCAAATTTACAAATTCTACCGGCATCATACCGTTGGAAGCTGTAGGATCCTCGTATTCACCCGAAAACCATCTGGAATCAAACTGAAACAGCAATATCTGATTAGCCGGTTTTTCTTCATTTGTTGTATCATTTGTGGAAAAAAGTGATTTTGCGGGAAAATACAGTATTACGCAGAAGAACATGGCTACGAAAAACGAACAAAAATTAAATGTAAACATTTTTCGAAGGAACCGGTTTCGATGAGTGATTCCGGTCAGTTCGGCAATCGCCTTCCTTTGTTCACTACTAACTTTCCTGTCCGGTCTTTCCTCACAGAATGAGCAATCTCCCGAAACACCTTCGTAGTTGTCTTCTGCAACGATAATACTTTTACCCGCCTGAACATCCGATTCCGGTACATTCACTTTCGGGGCTTTCGTTAACCTGTGAAGTTTCTTCTCTCTGACTTCATAAACAGTCTCGGCCAACTGAGCCATACGATCATCGTGAGATACAATTACAATAGTCTTTCTGTCTTTATACTTAAGGAGAAGTTCCTTCAGTCGAATGACCTTGTCGTAATCCAGGTCATTCGTCGGTTCATCCAAAAGGACTAACTCACTCTCACTTAATAAACATCTGAGAATACAAACCATTCTGGCTTCTCCCCCGGAGAGCCTGGAAATGTTTTTGCTCAGAAGCTCTGCAAATCCTAAAGATTCAACCACCGTACGAATCTTTGCACAATTCTCTTCGTCCGTTGTCATTGCAATATTCTGAAGAACCCCTTCGGATAAGACAAGTGCCTCCTTGCTCTGATTGAGCAATCCGACACGAATTCCCGAATTCGGAACGTTCACAAGCAAATTTCTAAGCAATAAGGATTTACCGCTTCCATTCGCACCTCGAATCAGTCCGATTGTATGCTCGGACAGTTCCAATATTCCGGACGCAATCAGAAGCTGCCCCCCTATATTGATTTCATCATATTTCAATTCCATATTCTTTTATGGTTCTCCTCTTTCCAAATACAGAACTCAGAATAATTGCCGCAGAAAATGTGAAGAAGTATAGAAGGACATATATTGATGTCCAAAAAATGAAATGCGTTCCGGATACGTTCCATATCTCAATCAACAGAAACAAAATCGCACAAACGCCTATATTTACCGTCACATACTGTCTGTAAAGCTTCTTTCTGTTCAAATAATAGTTCCCAACATCCCACAGCATGCCGGAATTATATCGGACACTGTTTCGGCAGAAAAAAAATACAATGCCAAACAGAAGTACTGACGCGACCAGATTTCTCCAAAGCGAATTTATACCCATTTCTCTGATTACCGCCCGGTTCTGCTCAATAAAACAATGCCGCGAAACGATGATGTTATAAGGATAATGTGCAAAAAGATAATTGAGAATATCAGGCTCATAATTCTCATCAAAAAAGACTATGAACTCATCTTCCGTTTTCGGGACTTCAAACTCTGCAAATCCGTGCTGAAGATACCCCTTTTGTTCTGAAGAAAGAAAAGCCTCAAATCCTTCTTTGCTATACCAGCAACCGCCATACTGCATTCCATTTTCGTAGGATATCAGCTCAAACGGCTGTGCATTGATCCCAACGACTGTATACTCCCTCTCAGACTCCTCTCCCGGTAGAATAATAGATATATGTTTTCCAAGAGCATCTTCAATTCGACTGGTGTCATAGCCGAAGCACTGTGAAAGCAGTTCCTTCGAAGCAGCAATTTCACCCGCATCATCCACCGGTGGACGTCCTGCCTCAAGTCGCAGGAAACATGGGATTCCACCTGCATCGGACTGCTGTACTTCCTGCGGGAATGCTACCGGACAGATTCCCTCTGCCGGATTATACCGGTTCTCATCACCATCCTGCGCATTAAAATAATCCCATACATGTAACAAATATGACCCGTTTGCATATAGGAAAATTTTGCTAACTCCTTGTATTTCAGCAAGGCTCGGGATATCAGAGTACAATAAATATCGTTCTTCACACCCCGGCTCAACCTTTATTCCGACAGCTTCCCGATATATATCTCCCCATTCGTCAGACATTACATTTTTTTGGATAATCGCACTCCCCCTCGGCGGATATTCATCTTCACCGATTTTATCCCGTATCTCTTGCTCCGTTTGAAAAATCATCAATATCGCCAAAACGGACGCAACAAGGAGACTGATGAAAAAAGCAACATTTTTTGTGAAGTATCTTAAAATACGAAATGTTCCGGGCACGGAACAACCTTTATATTCACAGGCAGAAGCATCGCCAGAATGGTCTTTTTCCGCTTTTTCCACATCCGAAGCGCTTGTATTGCAAGAATATTCCACCTTTCTCGCCGGATGAATCGTATGATTTTCGAACAGGTAATCAACCGTATCCTTTGTAACAAGACGCTCATCGTGCGAAATCAGTATTACGCATCGTTTCTTCGATTCCTCAATCAGAATCTGACGTAACGTCATAGTGGAGGCATCGTCCATATAGTTACTCGGCTCATCAAAGAAAATATACGGCGTCTCCTTCAGCAGAGCACTCACAATAGCTGCCTTCATCTGTTCTCCGCCGGACAGATTATCGAATCTCTGCCGGAGAATCGATTTTTCAAATCCGAGCTGGACGAGAAGCCGTTCCATTTCGGATCGGTCAACGGATGAGTTCCCTTTTATTATATATTCCTCTACTCGAAGTCTGTTCTGAACAATCTTCTGCGGACAATAACTGAAAAGATTATGACGATTCTTGCGATAAAGTTCCTCTTCCTCAGGGCAATCAAACCCGACGCCTTCTCCGAAAATAATTTTCTCTATCAGCGTCGTCTTTCCGCATCCGTTCTCCCCGACCAAACGGTACATACCTTTTGAGGCAAATACCAGATTGATATGTTCCACCCGGATAGATTTGTTTTGAATGCTCCATTCATCTATGTTCAACATTATTCCTCCAAAACAAGAAAAGCCATTGCGCCCCCGCCAAACACTCCGGCTTTTCCCGGCATTACAATTTTTACTCTGAAATCACCAAAAGACCGATTCTTGTATATCTGTCTAATCCGCTTGTTTTGTCGATCTTTATATTCCATTTATTGGATTTGTTTGAATTGGTCATGAAATACTTTGTCCCGGTAGAAGCACGTAAGCCGGACAAAGTTACATTTGCCTGCAGAAGCGTATATGCACTTCTTGAAGTAGCCTTATATTGAATTGTATATGTGCTTGTAGCAGAAGCTTGTCCTGATTTATCTTCCGCATATTCAATTACATACATAAGCGTTCCTTTAGTCATTGTATACGTTCCAATATCTGTTGAGACACGCGAATCATATTTATAATCGTATCTCGACGCCCCTACAGCATCTTCATCATACTTTGTCCTTATCTGATGGATAGTAAGTCCAATCCCAACCAAAGCGATAACTCCGCTAACAACACTTACAATAAATGCAGCCACAGCAAGACTATGGGCTTTTAAAAATCCCTTTTCCATACTAATACTAATCCTCCCACTCGTTATAGTATATTTTGTGTACAACAACAAAATAAGGCGGGGATACTGCAAGTTCATTTGGTTGTTATACCAACTTTAGTATACCTCCCCCCCCAGATAAAAAGTCAAGGTGGTATCAAAAAAAATTACGTTTTCTATAGCCCTCTATTTTTTGTCTTTTACAAATAGAAACAATTACTCCCTTTCTATGTATAATGTTAATCGCCAAACCAAAATAACCGAAAGGAGTTAACTTTATCGTTACCTCATTAATAAAGTATACCTCCGTTTACTGATATTAACAAGGTATGTGTTAATCATGAGAAAGTTATTACATTCTTTAAATGTGAAACTGCAACAGATATGTATGAAAAGTTGAAGCCCGCAATC
>JAZLJJ010000077.1:0-10541 GCA_045597325.1 Lachnospiraceae bacterium | reverse complement strand
AATATAACGCTCCGCGAGGATGCACACGCCTGTGCAGAGGAAAAATGTCGCTTCGCGACGCACAGGCGGTGCGGGCATATCGCAAGCGATATGCTTTGTTCATTCTCATAGGAAAGTTCGTCCTATGAGATAATAAAACGCTCCGCGAGGATGCACACGCCTGTGCAGAGGAAAAATGTCGCTTCGCGACGCACAGGCGGCGCGGGCATATCGCAAGCGATATGCTTTGTTCTTTATAATCTTGGGAGGTAGTATATGTTGGAACAGATTACGGTTAACAAACAGAGCAGTATTCGAATCGCGGGAAGTCGGGTTTTGTATTTTGACCCGTTGGAAATTCCGGCAGAACCGCACGATGCGGATATGATTTTTATTACGCATGAACATTACGATCATTTTTCTCCGACGGACATCGGCAAACTTCGAAAGGCCGGAACCCGGCTCTTTGCGCCGGAATCCATGAAGGACAAGCTGACGGAAGCGTTGCCCGGGGCAGACGAGACGGCGATTACGTTCGTAACGCCCGGTGACTGCGTGGAAACGGACGGCATTACCGTTTCGGCGGTTCCTGCGTACAATGTCGGAAAACCGTTCCATACGAAGGAACGCGGATGGGTCGGATATCTGGTGACCATGGACGGGACAACCTATTATGTGATGGGCGATACCGATGAAAATCCCGATATCCGAAAGCTTCGCTGCGATGTGCTGCTGATTCCGATCGGCGGAACCTATACGATGGACCCGCTGAATGCCGCAACATATATTCATTTGATTCGGCCGAAGTATGTTGTGCCGACACATTACGGAAGTATTGTCGGACATCCTGAGGACGGAGGAATTCTGAAAACGCTGGTGGATCCGGAAATTCCGATTGTGCTGAAGCTCGGTTAACCGGCATGGGAGAATCGGACAGCCCGGCAAATCCGGCGGGGGCGAAAGCCCGGACGACCGGGAAGCCGGAAAGATGCCGGAAAAGGGCTTGAAATCATGTTCAGATGTGATACAATGAAAGATGCGGCGGGTAACGCCGGGAAATCAAAGTTCGGACGCAGAGAAGGGCGTCCGAACTGTTTTACGGAGGCGTGTAATATGACAAATAAAGAGATTTTGGAACAGGGAGCGGCAACTCTCGGAATTGAATTCGGTTCTACGAGAATCAAGGCCGTTGCGATTGACGATAAGGGAACGGTTTTGGCTCAGGGCGGTCACGGCTGGGAAAACCGGTTTGACAACGGAGTATGGACCTATACGGAAGAAGATATCCGCACCGGTCTGCAGGACTGCTATGCGGATCTTCGTGCCAATGTTAAGAAGGAATACGGTGTGGAGCTGACGGGCTTTGCGGCAATCGGAATTTCGGCCATGATGCACGGTTATCTTGCATTTGACAGTTCGAACCGGCTGCTCGTTCCGTTTCGGACCTGGAGAAATACCATTACGGAGCAGGCATCCCGTGATTTGACGAAGGCATTTAACTATAATATTCCGCAGCGATGGAGCATTGCTCACCTGTATCAGGCAATGCTGAACGGGGAAGCGCATATTCCCGAGGTGGCATTTTTCACAACACTGGCAGGCTGGGTTCATGCGGAACTGACCGGGGAGAAGGTACTCGGTGTTGGCGATGCGTCCGGTATGTTCCCGATTGATATGACGACGGGCGATTACGATGCGGAAATGCTTCGCACGTTTGACTCGCTGCCGGCTGCGGCGGGAGTACCGTGGAAGCTTCGCGATATTTTGCCGAAGGTTCTGAGTGCCGGTGAAAATGCCGGATATCTGACCGGGGACGGAGCTAAGTTTTTGGATGTCAGCGGCAATCTGAAGGCGGGAATTCCGTTCTGTCCTCCCGAGGGCGATGCGGGAACCGGTATGGTGGCAACCAACAGTGTCGGCGTTCGGACCGGTAATATTTCCGCAGGAACATCGGTATTTGCAATGGTTGTTCTGGAAAAACCGCTGTCGAAGGTATATCCTCAGATTGACCTTGTAACAACTCCGGACGGTGCGCTTGTCGGAATGGTTCACTGCAACAACTGCACGTCCGATATCAACGCATGGGTCAACCTGTTTGCGGAGGTCGGCGCCGAGATGGGCGTGTCCTTCGACATGGGTGAACTCTTTACGAAAATGTACGGCAAGGCCCTGGAGGGCGAGCCGGATTGCGGCGGATTGCTGTCTTACAATTTTGTTTCCGGTGAGCCGGTTGTCGGCGTCGAGAACGGTGAGGTGTCTTTCCACAGAACGGCCGAGAACCGCTTTACGCTTGCAAACTTTATGAGAATGAATATGTATTCCGCACTCGGAGCATTGAAGGTCGGCTTGGACCTGATGCTGAAGGAAGAGGGCGTGAAGGTGGATAAAATGCTCGGACACGGCGGATATTTCAAGACTCCGCTGGTCGGACAGAAAATTGCGGCAGCCATGGTCAACGCACCGATTTCCGTGATGGAGACGGCCGGTGAGGGCGGCGCCTGGGGAATCGGCCTGCTGGCACGGTATATGACATTTTGCAGGAACGGTTCGTCCGCAACGCTGCAGGAATTCCTGGACGGCGAGATTTTCGCGGATATGAAGGCCGTTACGCAGAATCCGGATCCGAATGAGGTTGCCGGCTGCGAGGCATTTATGAAACAGTATAAAGCCCGGCTGTAAGCGCTCTGCGGAGATTCGACCGGTGTTTTGCAAAAAACGGGCCGGTGTCCTGAGGGAAACCTGAGCAGATGTTCTGCACGGGACGCGAGAGTACGGACACCGCAGAAAACGGAAGCGGGAAACGGCGGTCCGGACAAGGAACGACTGTACAGCGGGACAAAACAAGGAGGAAACTGACAATGCAGTTTGAGACGTTACAAAAAGATATGATTCAGGCAATGAAGGATCGGAACAAGGTCCGCAAAGATGCCATTTCCACACTGGTTTCGGCAACCAAGAAACTGGCCATTGATGCCGGCTGCCGTGACAATATTCCGGATGACATGACCGACCAGGCCATTTTGAAGGAAATCAAGAGCGTGAAGGAACAGATTGAAACCTGTCCGGAATCCCGTGCGGAGCTGAAGGCGGAATATGAAGCAAGACTTGCCGTATTTGAAGAGTACGCACCGAAGATGCTGTCTGCCGAAGAGGTAGAAGCGGTCATTCGCGAGAAATTTGCCGATGTTCTGGCAACGGGCAACAAGGGTGCAATCATGAAATCCGTAATGGCGGAACTGAAGGGCAAGGCAGACGGCAAGGTGATTAATGCCGTTGTCGGAAAACTGGTATAAGCAAACGCTCTTCCGTATTTCGGATACGGCGAACGGAAAATGAGGAAACCGGGACGGCTTCGCAGCGATGCGGAGCCGTGTTTTTTCTTCTCATAGGAAAGTTCGTCCTATGAGAAAAAAACGCTCCGCGGGGATGCACACGCTTTTGCAGAGGAAGACTGTCGCCTGCGAGGCGCATAAATGGCGCGACATGTCGCAAGTGCCATGCGTTTTTAAAAGAAACGGTCGTAAAATCGGACATTTGCATCACAATAAACAAAAAATGTTTGCGGATTCAAAAAAATTTGTATGGTTACTTGCAACTTCTTGTGATATACTGATACGGCGTATACCGTGAAGCGGGTCATACGCAGAAGGATTACGCGTGATGCGGATTCGGCACAACAGGCCGAAATCTCCGTTGCAACACGTCAGAACGAAAGGATTTTCATAAATGATTATCAACAAGAAAGAGTTCAAGAAGGATGTTCAGGATTATTTGAAGACATTTTACCGCAGAACCGTGGATGATGCGACACAGCAGCAGATTTATACCGCGGTTGCCTTTGCGGTTAAAGACTATATTGTGGACCGCTGGGCGGCAAGTCAGAACGAATTTGAAAAACAGGATGCCAAGACCGTATATTATCTGTCGATGGAATTCCTGATGGGACGTGCGCTCGGCAATAATATTATCAATCTGAAAGCAGACAAAGAGATTCGCAAGGCGTTGGAAGAACTGGGACTGAATCTGGATGCCATCGAGGACGAGGAACCCGATGCAGCACTCGGAAACGGCGGTCTCGGACGTCTCGCTGCCTGCTTCCTGGATTCCCTGGCAACACTCGGATATCCGGCTTACGGCTGCGGTATCCGTTACAAATACGGAATGTTCCGTCAGCAGATTCGCGACGGATTTCAGGTGGAAAAGCCGGATGACTGGTTAAAGGAAGGCAATCCCTTTGAAATCAAACGTCCCGAGTACGCATGCGAGGTCAAATTCGGCGGATATGTCCGGTATTCCAAAGATGAGGCGGGAGAGCATTTTACTCAGGAAAATTATCAGTCCGTAATGGCAATCCCGTATGATTTGCCGATTGTCGGCTACGGCAACAATGTTGTCAACACGCTTCGAATCTGGGATGCCGAGGCAATCGACAATTTCAATCTGGAAAGCTTTGACCGCGGCGATTATCATAAGGCGGTGGAACAGCAGAACCTGGCGCGACTCATTTGCGAAGTACTGTATCCGAATGACAACCATTATGCCGGCAAAGAGCTTCGTCTGAAGCAGCAGTATTTCTTTGTTTCCGCAAGTGTTCAGCGTGCCGTTAAGAAGTATATGTCCATGCATGACGATATTCACGGTCTTCCGGATAAGGTTGTGTTCCAGATGAACGACACCCATCCGACCGTAACGGTTCCCGAGCTGATGCGTATCCTGATGGATGAGTATTATCTCTCCTGGGATGAGGCATGGTCCATCACCAACCGTTGCTGTGCGTACACCAACCATACCATTATGGCGGAGGCTCTGGAAAAATGGCCGATCGAGCTGTTCTCCCGTCTGCTTCCCCGTGTTTATCAGATTGTTGAAGAGATTAACCGCCGGTTTGTCAATGATTTGCAAATCCGGTATCCGAACAGCTATGACAAGATTCAGAAAATGGCAATTGTCATGGACGGACAGGTCCGCATGGCAAATCTGGCCATTGTGGCAGGATTCTCCGTAAACGGTGTAGCCCGTCTTCATACCGAGATTCTCAAGAAGGAGCAGCTTCCTGATTTTTATGAATACTGGCCGGAGAAATTCAACAATAAGACCAACGGAATCACACAGAGACGATTCCTGCTTCACGGCAACCCGTTGCTGGCTTCCTGGGTGACCGGAAAAATCGGTGACGAGTGGATTACCGATTTGCCCCGTATCGATGAGCTGGCGGTATATGCCGATGACAGCAAGTGCCAGAAGGAGTTTATGAATATCAAGTATCAGAACAAACTCCGTCTGGTCAACTACATCCGCGAGCACAACGGAATTGAAGTGGACCCGCGCTCCATTTTCGATGTTCAGGTTAAGAGACTGCATGAATACAAGCGCCAGCTGCTGAACATTTTGCATGTAATGCATTTGTACAACCAGCTGCGGATGAATCCGGATATGGATTTCTACCCGAGAACGTTCATTTTCGGCGCCAAGGCCAGTGCCGGATATCGTCGCGCCAAGGCTATTATTAAGCTGATTAACAGCGTGGCGGATGTGATTAACAACGATAAGAGCATTAAGGGCAAACTGAAGGTTGTCTTTATCGAAAATTACCGCGTTTCCAACGCTGAGTGGATTTTTGCCGCGTCCGATGTATCCGAGCAGATTTCCACAGCCAGCAAGGAGGCATCCGGAACCGGTAACATGAAGTTCATGCTGAACGGTGCCGTTACCCTCGGAACCATGGACGGTGCCAACGTCGAGATTGTCGAGGAAGTCGGCAGCGAAAACGCATTTATCTTCGGCTTGAGCTCGGATGAAGTTATTCATTTTGAAAATAACGGCGGTTACAACCCGCGTGAAATTTACAACACCGACCAGGATATCCGCCTGGTACTGACGCAGCTGATCAACGGCTTCTATTCGCCCGAAGATCCCGAACTGTTCCGCGAACTGTACAATTCACTTCTGGATTCGAACGGCGGCGAGCGTGCGGACCAGTACTTCATTTTGAAGGATTTCCGTTCGTATGAACAGGCTCAGAAGCGTGTGGAAGAAGCGTATCGCGATGAGGCACGTTGGGCGAAGATGGCGATTTTGAACGTTGCCAAGTCCGGCAAATTCTCTTCCGACCGTACCATTGAAGAGTACGTTCGGGATATCTGGCATTTGGAAAAGGTAACGGTCGAGCTGTAATCGGCAACGGAAGCGGTCACGGACGGAGCCGGAGAAGGAACGGACGAAGCCGGTCACGGACGGAGCCGAAGAAGGAACGGACGAAACCGGAGAAGGCACGGACGGAGCCGGAGAAGGAACGGATGAAACCGGGCACGGACGGAGCCGAAGAAGGAACGGACGAAGCCGGACGTTACGAAATCGGTTTCGTAACGGGTTTGGGACCGGTATGGAGGACGGACATGGAACTGTGTAATGTCGAATGGGAGCTGCCCTGGGAAGCGGAAAAGATTCTTTCGGTTCTGACGGACAACGGATATGAAGCATTTATTGTCGGGGGTTGCGTACGTGACATGATTCTCGGCAGAATACCGGACGACTGGGACATTACCACTTCGGCGTCTCCGGAACAGGTCAAAGAACTTTTCAATAAAACAATTGATACCGGAATCGCACACGGAACCGTAACGGTTATGATAAACCGGGTCGGCTACGAGGTGACGACATACCGGGTTGACGGTGAATACGAGGACTGCAGACACCCGAAGGAAGTCAGTTTCACGACCAGTCTGGAAGAAGACCTGAAACGCAGGGATTTTACCATCAATGCGATGGCCTATAACCGGACGGTGGGGCTGGTGGATTTGTTCGGCGGCGTGTCGGACATGCAAAATGCCTGCATCCGCTGCGTAGGAAATCCGTACGAACGCTTTGCGGAGGATGCGCTGCGAATCATGCGCGCCGTGCGCTTTGCGTCACAGCTTGGATTTACCATCGAAGACGAAACGGCGACGGCCATGAAGAAGCTGGCACCGAACCTTGCGAAGGTCAGTGCGGAGCGTGTTCGGACGGAGCTTGTGAAGCTGCTGAACGGAGCTCATCCGGAATTGCTGGTGACGGCCTGGGAAGCGGGAATTACAGCGGTAGTTCTTCCGGAATGGGATGCCATGATGGCAACCGGGCAGAATAATAAGCATCACTGCTACAATGTCGGAATGCATACGATGAAGGGGATTGAAGCCCTGCATCGGGAACCTGCCTATTGTGAAGCAGAGGAGCACGACCGGACGGTAATGAACCTGACCATGCTTCTGCACGACAGCGGAAAGCCGATATGTAAGACCACGTCAGAGAACGGCACGGATCATTTTTACGGACATCCGGAACGGTCGGCCGAGCTTGCAAAAACGGTTCTTCGGCGATTAAAATTCGATAATGATATGATTGATCTGGTCAGCCGCCTTGTGCTGTATCATGACTGCCGCTTTCAGGTGCAAACCGGGGATGAGGCGGTTCGGAGCGTGCGCAGGATTGCCGGTCGGGTCGGTCTTGACAATCTGCCGTATCTGTTTCCGATTCAACGGGCGGATATTTGGGCACAGGCGGAGAAGTATCACGAATCCGGATACGCCGTCATGGACATCATGGAAGAAGCGTACCGCGTTATTGTTGACGAAAATCAGTGTGTGTCTTTGAAGGATTTGGCGGTGAAAGGACGGGATTTGCTGGAAATCGGTTATCAGCCGGGTCCGGAACTCGGAACCGTCCTGGATACCCTGCTAGAGATTGTCGTAGAAAATCCGGAACAAAATAATCGGGACACGTTGCTCGCAAGGGCAAAAGGGATGCTGTCCGATTTGAACAACAGATGAATTTTCAAGGGGAAAATGCAGTTTTTGCTTGCATTTTCCCTTTTCTTCAAGTAAAGTAAAAAAGCGGTGTCGGAGTTTCCGCACGGTGTATAGGAAAATAACAAAGGAATGGAGTATTGCATATGAAAGCAGAAGTCATTGCATTTATCGTCTATTTTGCAATTGTATTGGGCGTTGGCATCTGGTTCTTCCTGAAGTCCAGAAAGAACAACGGAGAAAAGGAATATTTCCTCGGCGGACGTGGCATGAACGGTGCCGTAGCCGCATTGAGTGCCGGCGCATCCGATATGAGCGCATGGGTATTGATGGGATTGCCGGGAGCCATTTACGCATATGGTTTGGGCCAGATCTGGATCAGTGTCGGTCTGTTCATCGGAACGGCATTGGCATGGATTTTTGTGGCACCCCGTCTTCGTACATTTTCCATTAAGGCAAATGATTCCATTACGATTCCTCAGTTCCTGAAGAACCGTTTCATGACCGAAGATATCAGCCTGCAGATTATCTGTGCGGTCGTATTCCTTGTAGCATATTGCATTTATACCGCATCCAGTATTTCGGCCTGCGGTGATTTGTTCCAGAATGTTTTTGACCTGAGCAACGAAGGCAGACGGTGGACGATGATTATCGCTGCTGTGGTTATTGTTGTATATACGTTCCTCGGCGGTTTCAATGCGGTTTGCTGGACCGACTTTTTCCAGGGACTTCTGATGCTGGCGGCATTGATGGCAGCGCCGATTGTTGCAACGTTTATTATTAACGGTGCTGATTTCACGGCACCGGTTCTGACGGAGAAGAAACATTTCTACAGCCTCCTGTCGACAGGAAAATGGAATACGGAATCCGTTGTTACGATTCTGACCGGTCTCGGCTGGGGTCTCGGATATTTCGGAATGCCTCATATTCTTGTTCGTTATATGTCCATTAAGTCGAAGAAGGAAATGAAACGCTCTCAGATTATCGGTACCTCCTGGACATTTTTGATTCTGGTTATGGCAACCGTTGTTGCCCT
This sequence comes from Lachnospiraceae bacterium, assembly GCA_045597325.1. Taxonomy (GTDB): domain Bacteria; phylum Bacillota; class Clostridia; order Lachnospirales; family Lachnospiraceae; genus ISDg. The sequence goes on along the minus strand of JAZLJJ010000077.1, from coordinate 1,745 downwards.
TGTCGGAAGAACATATCTCGGTGATGACCTTGCTGCGGCAGGAACGGAGCAGATGATATTTATTAAGCTGGTTCCGGCGATTTTCCCCGGTGTTTTGGCCGGCGTACTGTTGTCCGCAATTTTGGCGGCATCCATGAGTACGGCGGATTCCCAGCTGTTGGCATCGTCGTCGGCTGCGGCCAGTGACATTTTCAAACCGCTGGTGAAGAAAGCAAATGACAAGCAGGTTGCATGGGTCGGCAAGATGGTTGTAATCGCTATTTGCGCAGTGGCAGCAGTTATCGCCATTGTCGGAAATAAGTCCATTATGGATTTGGTATCGACCGCATGGAGCGGATTCGGTTCGGCGTTCGGACCGGTTATTTTGCTTGCTCTGTATTGGAAGAAGTTCAATTACAAGGGTGCCATTGCAGGTATTGTGTCCGGCTTTGTCGTAAACTACGGCTGGCTGTACGGAATTGCACCGGCATTGGCGAAGAGCACTACCAAGAGTGTGGCTGCACTCGGCGGATTGTATGAGATTATCCCCGGTTTCCTGGTATGCCTGATTGTCAGCATCCTTGTTACCGTATTGACCGGCGCTTCGAACCAGAAGGTTCGCGACTGGTTCGATGAAGCGGTAGAGTTTACCAAGAACGAGCAGTAATCCTTGGGAAATGTCTGTATGGGAGAAGAAGACGAAATATGGAAACAGCAGTCGATTCTGTAAGAAAACGAAAAATCGCGATTCCGGTATTGCTGATTTTGGGTATGATATTTCTGTATGCCGATGTTCGCGTGGCTACGGGAATCGCGTATCCCGATTATGAGCTGGTTGATAATACGGGAAAACTGACGCAGAAAATGATTGTCGAAGACGTGGTCGGGCTGACTGTGACACCGGACGTGATACCGGATATTCTCGGTTATCTGTTGTTGTTCGCAGCGATGATTCTGATATGGAAAATCCGAAAGCCCGAGTCAGAGGAAACGGTTCCGACGGCAGCTCCGAAAAAACTGATGGAACGGCTTTGGAAACCGCCGAGATTTCGCGGCGTGATGCTTTTGATTCCGCTGGCCGGCGTTGTTCTCAGCGTTCTGAATCTTGTTGCGCCCTTTTTCACAAACGGAATGAACCGGTATGCCATCGGATATCTCGGAACTTTTGCACTGGCATTTTTGACGGGAGCAAGTGTTCTGTTTTCGGTTTTGTGTTTCTTGCGCGAATGTGATACATACCGAAATCATCGAAAAACGATGATTGTGTATCTGTTCCTGATTCTGACCGTTGCAGTCGGTTGCGTGCATGACCTGGCAACTTTCTGGGGTTTGCGCGGTGTGGCACTGGCGTATTATATTGCGGTCGGAATTACAACCGTTTGCGAAATTGTTGTTCTGATTCTGTATCCGAACAGTTGGGACGAAGAAGATCTTCCGGACGATTCGGAGATACAGGAATAACGGAACGGATTTCGAAGAATAAGAACGGGTTCCGAAGAATAAGAACGGGTTCCGAGGCAAATGAGATGAAGTCGGAAACAAACGAAACGAAGTCCGAAACAGATTTACGAACAAAACAAATGAACTGTTAACGAAAAATGGGACGCAGGCATGCCTGCGTCCCATTCTGTTGTGCGCCTAGCGGCGCACGTTTCTAACGGGTTAAAGTCCCGAATCCGCCCGGTAGTGGGAAGGATATAGCCGAAGGCAAGGGTGTCGAGGGCGACCTCGAATCTGAAGGAAGCTGGATGTGAGGAACATACTAA
>JAZLJJ010000076.1:0-17980 GCA_045597325.1 Lachnospiraceae bacterium | reverse complement strand
CTGAACTTCAGCCATCTCAGCAGCTGAAAAACGTACATCTATCTTCTTCATTTAATCATCCCCCTGCACATACCTTAAACTGATGCATTGACACTCAACAGTTTACAGTAAACGAACGAAAAGGCAATGGCTTTTTTCTTTCGGCTGAAATTGGTTATTCTTTTCCGACGATTATTGGTCAATTTCACCCGACAAAAGATGGCGATTTCTGCCCGACGCTAACACTAATATTGTATTTATAGATTGGGTACATTATTTACTCTATAAAACAAAAACTGCAGGTAACCACAAGGATTACCTGCAATCTATTAACACTATATGTACCACGTGGACGAGATAACACGAATGTACTACTCCCACTCGATTGTGGCAACCGGCTTCTCACTGATATCCCAAAGGACACGGTTGATGCCGGGGATCTTAACAATCTGATCTCTCATCTTGCAAAGCACGTCGAACGGAATCTCCGGAACAGTTACCAGCACTGCATCGGTTGTATTTACGGCACGGATTACACAAGCCCAACCCATATATCTCTGTCCGACACCGTCCACATACTTGATACCGGTGGACTGCATATCCGGAATTACGCAGAAGTACTGCCAAGGTGTTTCGGGAAGTTTACCGATTTCTTCGCGAACGATTGCATCCGCCTCGCGAAGTGCTTCCAGACGGTCACGAGTGATTGCGCCGACGCAACGAACTCCGAGTCCGGGACCCGGGAACGGCTGACGGAATACCATGTTGTCAGGAAGTCCCAGCTGTTTACCAACCATACGAACTTCATCCTTATACAACAGCTTAATCGGCTCTACAAGTTCAAAGCCGAGCTTCTCGGGAAGTCCGCCGACATTGTGATGAGCCTTTACGCCGTGAGATTCCAGAATATCGGGATAAATGGTTCCCTGTGCCAGGAATTTGATTCCTTCCTGCTTTCCTGCTTCTTCTGCGAATACTTCGATAAATTCTCCGCCGATAATCTTTCTCTTTGTCTCGGGATCGGATACTCCTGCCAATTTGTCAAGGAATCGATCGGTTGCATCTACATAAACGAGGTTTGCATCCAGTTCCTTCCCGAATACCTCGATAACCTGCTCTGCCTCTCCTTTTCGAAGAAGACCGTGGTTAACGTGAACACATACCAGCTGCTTACCGATTGCTTTAATCAGCAATGCCGCAACAACAGACGAATCAACTCCGCCGGAAAGAGCCAGCAGCACTTTTTGATTTCCTACCTGCTTCTGAACAGCCTCAACCTGCTCTGCGATAAATGCATCGGCAAGTTCGGGTGTATTGATACGTTTCATAGCGTCGGGACGTTTATTGGGATCCATATAGAAACCTCCGTATTTGTTTTTTTAATATACATAAGAATAAATCGAATGTATTTCCTTGTCAAGAAAAAGTATGCGGAAATGCCCTCCAAAATTATGCGCAAAAGGCGCCCTTTCATTATGCACTTTTTCAACTTTTTATTATGGAAATTTCTTCGGTTTCCCGCACTCCACAATTCCCATGTCCCTACGGTTCCCGCTTTTTCGATTTCCATAACCGCACACAGTCATCGTCTTCGACCGACAATCCGAACCTGCGCATACAGTCTTCCCTTACGGCTCTGTCCGGAAATGCCTTCGTACGTAAACCGACCGTATCCGCGCACCGTCACGCAGTCTCCCTGTTTGACAATCGCGGATGTATTTTCACACAGACGTCCGTTTCGGAAAATGAGCTTCCTGCGAAACAATTCCGCCGCCTCATTTCGGGACAGTTTATAAATTGCGGCAATCATTCCGTCAATCCGTTCCGATGCCACTCCGACGGAAAATTCCTCCGGTTCCGGCACCGCAACCTCCGGCAAAGTCTCCGTAACCGAGCAGGAAACATTGGTATGCTTTATCGTGACAAGGCTGTCAGCTATGTATTCTACTATTGTAGAATCGCAGAGCGCCCACGCATTGTTTCCATCCATTACAATATCTCCGAGCACACTTCTCTCAATGCCCAGATTCATCATCGCGCCGAGTACATCCCGGTGCGTCAGATCATCCGAAAACTTCTCGGAAAGCGGCCTGATATGCAGTACGGATATCGGCCAGGGTTCCGCGTACCCGAGCATGTCCTCCGAGCCGAACCGGAGTCGCACCCGTTCCGCCCCGTCATATCCGCCGAACAGTTCGTACGGCACATACGCCAGCCCCGTCTCCGTTTCATACCATTCCGACAGTTCCGCCAGCCCGAGAAATCCCGTAATCGTATACTGGTTCCGGGTCCGGCAACGCTCCGCCAATTCCCGGTATCGTTTTTTCATTTGCTCTGTTTCGTCCATATTGTCCACCTGTTTCTTTTCGAAAATGAGTCCGCCCCACGTTCGAACTCTTCGACTGCTTCCTCTCGAAGAGTATCATATTCCACTCAAAATATGCAATATGCACAAAAATTTTTTTTCATTTAAATCAACGTTTTATTGTTTTTTTGTATTGTTTATGCTATACTACTTCGTGGTTTTTTTGTGAGATTCATTTCTCCGACAAAACAGCTAATCTTCAAATATAAAAAGGAGTCCACACAATGGAAAGAAGAGTTGGTACCGTTTCCAGAGGTATTCGTTGTCCTATCATTCGTGAAGGCGACAACCTCGTTGATATTACTGTAGACAGCGTTCTCGGTGCTACCGAGAGCGAAGGCTTTGAACTTCGCAATCGCGATGTTATTGCTTTAACAGAGTCTATTGTCGCACGTGCACAGGGCAACTATGCAAGTGTTGACGACATTGCTGCCGATGTCAAGGCAAAGCTCGGCGGCGGAACCGTTGGTGTTATTTTCCCGATTCTTTCCAGAAACAGATTTGCCATCGTCCTTCGCGGTATCGCAAAGGGTTGCAAGAAGGTTGTTCTGATGCTCAGCTATCCGAGCGATGAAGTCGGCAACGCACTTGTTACTCTCGATCAGATTGACGAAGCCGGCGTAAATCCGTATTCGGATGTGCTGGACCTTGCAAAATATCGTGAATTGTTCGGCTATCGTAAGCACGAATTCACCGGTGTTGATTATGTCGAGTACTATTCCAACCTGATTACCGAGTGCGGTGCTGAGGTTGAAGTTGTATTTGCAAATCAGGCCAAGACTATTTTGAACTACACCGACTGCATCATCAACTGTGATATTCACACCCGTATGCGCACCAAGAGAATTCTTCGTGAAGCAGGTGCCAAGGTCGTATGCGGTCTCGATGATTTGATGACATCTTCCGTAAACGGAAGCGGCTTCAATGCAAACTACGGTCTTCTCGGTTCCAACAAATCGACCGAAGACAAAGTAAAGCTCTTCCCTCAGACCGAAGGTGCCAAAGAACTGGTTCTCGCAATCCAGTCCGAGATTCTGAAAAAAACCGGCAAACTTGTTGAAGTTATGGTTTACGGCGACGGTGCATTCAAGGATCCTCAGGGAAAGATTTGGGAGCTCGCCGATCCGGTTGTCAGCCCCGCATTTACCGACGGTTTGATCGGTACCCCGAACGAACTGAAGCTGAAGTACCTTGCCGATAACGATTACGCAAACCTTTCCGGTGCTGCACTGAAAGAAGCGATTTCCGAAAGCATCAAGGCAAAGGGTGGCAACCTCGTTGGTAACATGGCATCTCAGGGAACCACTCCCCGTCAGTTGACCGACCTGATCGGATCCCTCTGCGACCTTACCTCCGGTTCCGGAGACAAGGGAACACCGGTTATCCTGATTCAGGGTTATTTCGATAACTACACAACCATGTAATCGGAAATGAAACAACGAAGCCGGCACCCAATCATCGGATGCCGGCTTTTTTCACTCATTTTGATAATTTTGATATAATAAATCCGAAGTTCCGGGAGGCCAATCCGCACTCTCCGAAATTTCCGAAAACGAAGCTCCGAAATTTTCGAAAGCAGAGCTTTTTGCGAAAAATAAATAAGAAAGTACAGAGCATCTCACTATGGCAAAAGAAGAAAAAACAAATGTTGCGCGTATTCTGGAGCGCAACAAAATCAAATACGAATATATCACCTATGAATGCGACGAATTTATTGACGGTGTCCACTCCGCCGAACTGGCCGGACGCCCTGCCGAGCTTACCTATAAGACGCTGGTTCTTGTCGGAAAATCCGGGCATTACTATGTCTGTGTCATTCCCGTTGCGGCCGAAATCGATATGAAAGCCGCTGCCCGTGCCTGCAATGAGAAATCCGTGGAGCTGCTTCCCCTCAAGGATTTGACGGCACTCACCGGATATATTCGCGGCGGCTGCAGCCCGATCGGTATGAAGAAGCAATTTCCGACCGTCATCGACGAGTCCGCTCTCCGGTATCCCGCAATTTACGTCAGTGCGGGTCGCATCGGAGCCTCCGTCTATGTCAATCCGAACGAACTGGCCGGCATCATTCGGGGCAGTTTCGCTGATATTACAGCCAAATAAACTGTCTGCAACTTACCGTTCGTCCTTCACCGAACGCCGATAAACAAGCACCTGGTCATCCTTACGAATCACCGTAGAGCCGTTCGGAATGACCAGTTTTCCTTTTCGTTCAATGGAAACAATCAATTCCTGTCTGGAAATGTCCAAATCCTTGATTTTCAGCCCTTCCCAATCATGTTCCTTTCCGATTTTATGCACCGAAAGGTTCAATTCTTCGTGGCCGTCATAGTGTTTTCCGGCCAAAATCAGAACATCTCCCGTTTGCAATACCGTTGTTCCGCTCGGCACAATATTTTCTTCTCCGCGATTAATAACCACCAGAAGAAGCTGCGGCGGCAGTACAAGGTCGCGAATCATTTTTCCGTTCCAGACATGATTTTCATCCAGAACAGATGTCAGGAACTGAACATCCTTCTCGGTTCCCTTGGTCATCATGGTTTTGATTTTCGTGTATTGTTCCACAAATCCTGCGGAAATAATACCGGTCGGAACCGCCACCATTCCAACCCCGAGGAAGGATATGAAAATGGCCAGCACACGTCCCGCATACGTAACGGGATAAATGTCGCCGTACCCTACGGTCAACAGCGTCGACGTCGCCCACCAGATTCCGGAAAAGGCATTTTTGAACGTTTCCGGCTGTTCATTATGTTCCAGTCCGTACATTCCCAGAGACGATGCAATCATCAGCATCAAAATGAGGCACAAAGACGAAAACAACTGATTTTTCTTCTCATACAAAACATCCGTGATGACATTGAAGGCATCGTACTGTGCATTGATTTTGAACAGTCGGAAAATTCGGAAGACCCGCAAAATCCGAAATGCCACAAGTCCGTTCGGAACCACATACGGCAGGAAATACGGAAAGATGGTAAACAGATCAATCAATCCGTAAAATGACAGCATGTAACAAAGTACGCTTTTGTACTTTGTTTTTCTCGGATACGCATATTCCGCAGTCCAAATTCGCAGCAGATATTCAATCGTAAAAATGATAATCGTAATCAGTTCGAGAACATCAAACAATCCGTATAACGGTTCGCACTCGTCGAAGGTATCGGCAAACGTGACAAACAGATTCAGAAAAATCATCGTTACGATAAAGATGTCAAATACGGTACTCGGAATATCGTTACGGTTTCCGATTTGAATAATATCATAAACCCGCTTCTTGTATTTCTTCATATCTGCCTCCTTTCCGAGCCTTGCCTTCGGGAACTGCCCGTCCCTGCATTTTCGCTCCGGTCAGTCCCCGGACTCATTAACCAAAGTTCCTGAATCGTTCCGGTGATAGCATTTTCGCTCCGATCAGTCCCCGGACTCGTCAACCCGCTTGCGGTTTTTCTTCATCGCTTCTTTCCAGATACCCGGATGGAACAGCAACAACAGAGGGAACAGTTCCAGTCGTCCGGCAATCATGTCAAAAATCAGAACGCATTTGGAAAATACCGAAAAATGACCGAAATTCTGTGTCGGTCCGACCAAACCCAGTCCGGGGCCGACATCATTTATGGTTGCCGCAACGGCCGTAAAATTCGTTGTGAAGTCTTTTCCGTCAAAGGAAATCAGCAGCACCGACGCCGTAAACAGCAAAACAAACGTGATAAAATATACATTGATGGAGCGAACCACTTCGTGTTCGACCGGCTTGTCTTCATACTGAATCTTCTTAACACTCTTCGGATGCAGATACGCATTCAGCTCTTTCAGCATCGTCTTGATGGCAATCACGATTCGGGACACCTTCATGCCGCCCGCCGTACTTCCCGCGCAGCCTCCGATAAAGGTCAGCAGCACCAGCATCGTCTTGGCTGCCTGTGGCCACAAATCGAAGTCCACCGAGGAAAATCCCGTTGTCGACATAATGGACCCAACCTGGAACGTCGCGTGACGAATGGCATCCGACGCGGAATACATTGTCCGGATATTCATGAAAATGAACCCTATCGCGACGAGCACAATCAGAAAATAATTCCGTACTTCCTCAATCTTAACCGCTTTCCGGAACTGCCGGAAAATCAGGAAATAATACACGTTGAAATTGGCACCGAACAGCAGCATAAAAACGGCCACAACCCATTGTATATACGGGGAAAATGAGCCCATGCTGTCATTTCGGAAGCCGAAACCGCCGGTTCCCGCCGTGGACAGTGCCGTATTGACCGACTCAAACAGACCCATTCCGCCAAATACCAGAAACAGCAGTTCAATCAGAGTCAGACCGATATAAATCAGATACAGAATCCGGGCGGTATACCGTGCTTTCGGAACCAGTTTTCCGACAGACGGTCCGGGGCTTTCCGCCCTCATAATATTCATATGGGTTCCGCCGCTCAGCGGAATAATCGCAAGCAGGAAAACCAGAATTCCCATACCGCCGACCCAGTGCGTCATACTTCTCCAAATCAGCGTCGCATGGCTCAGACTTTCCACTTCGCTCAAAATCGAAGCACCGGTTGTCGTAAATCCGGAAGCCGCCTCAAACACCGCATCAATCGGATGTGCGATTTCTCCCGTCAGATACATCGGGAGTCCTCCGAACAAACTCAACAAAAGCCAGCTCAGTGCGGTCGCAACACAACCTTCCTTCAGATAAAAGACCTGATTTTCCGGTCGCTTATGGGATGCCAGAAAACCGGCCGCTTCGCAGATTAATGCCGCAATCAGATACTGCCACCCGTTATTTTCATGAAAATAGAGCGCAATTACACAAGGACCCAGCATCAGTGCGCCCTCTATTTTCAGAACCGCTCCCAGGATAAAGCATATCATTGCATTGTTCATGCCGAAAATGTCCTCTCTTACCGTTTATGCCAAAATTTCCAGAATGCTCTGGAATCCGGAATGCTTTGTAACAATCATGACCGTGTCCCCGACTTCAATACTGTCAAGACCGCTGGGGATAATGATTTTACCGTCACGATTGATAAACGCAATCAGTATTTCCTTCTTCAGTTTCAATTCCTTCAGCGGCTTTCCGGTCACCGCCGACTCCTTCTCAACCTCAAATTCGATTGCTTCAACCCGATGATCAAACAAATGATAGAGGGTTTCGATATTGCTGTTACGGGATTCGCTCTTCGCACGTACATATGCGATAATCGCTTCCGTTGTAATATATCTCGGATAAATGACACTGCCGAGTTCCATACTGTTGACAACGCTTCGGAAATTCATCCGGTTGATCTTCGTAACAATCTTTGCTGCCGATTTCTTCTTTGCGTACAACGTTAAAATGATGTTCACCTCATCAATTCCGGTCAACGGAACAAAGGATTCGGCGCTTTCGATTCCTTCTTCCTTCAGCAGGCTTTCCTCCGTGCCGTCCGCATTGATAATAACCGCCTTCGGAAGCAGCACGCTCAACGTTTCACAGCGCTCGGTATTCTGCTCGATAATTTTGACGCTGACACCGGCGTGGATGAGTTCCTGAGCGAGGTAATATGCCGCCTTGCTTCCTCCGACAATCAATGTGTCGTGAACTTTCTTACTCTTAAATCCGAAGGTGTCCATAAAGACACGGATATTTTTACGGGGTGCAACAAATGACAGGGTATCTCCCGCTTCCAGGCGAAAAGCACCGGACGGGATATATACCTCTCCTTTTCGTTCAACCGCACAGACCAGTGCGCTGACTGTCAGGCTCTTGGAAATTTCCGCCAGAGACATGCCGGCAATCCGGTTCCCTTCGGGGATGGAAATCTTAATCATTTCCGCCTGTCCGTGTGCAAAAGAGTTCACCTCCAGCGCGTTCGGCATGGCGAGAATTCGCGCAATTTCCATTGCGGTTTCCATTTCCGGATTGATAACCATCGCCAGGCCCAGCTGTTCCTGCAAATATTGTGTTTCCTTACTGTAGTCGGGAGTTCGGATTCGTGCTATGGCCGCACAATGACCGACACGTTTGGCTACGGTACAGCACAGCAGATTCAGCTCGTCGGATTCGGTTACGGCGATCATCAGATCCGCCTTGTCGATTCCCGCTTCTTTCAACACGCTGTAGCTTGCTCCGTTCCCGTTGATTCCCATGACATCATAGGCGTCGGTAATCATTTGAATTTTCCTGGCACTGAGATCGATAATCGTAATATCATGGCCTTCTCCGGAAAGCTGTTCTACAAGAGTAGTTCCTACATTTCCGCAGCCTACGATAATGATGTTCATGCCTTTTCTTGAGGTTACTGCATTCATTTTACATCCTCCGCCGGACATTCCTGTTCCAACTCTTTGTTATTCTTCTCTTTGATTCGCACAATTCCGATCAGAACCAGATAATATGCGATGACCAAACCAAACGTAATCAATGTCATCTTTGTGGATTTCGGTGCCATCCCGACAAATACCAGCATCAGCGCGCCGAGCAAAATGGCGTAACTGCTGCCGACAATCAGGTTATTTGCCGCCGGAGTTTTCAGCTTCGGGTCAATCTCGCGAAGCAGCAGAACGCCGGAGCTGATGGTTCCCGTCATCATTCCGTACATGGACAAAACACCTTCGTAATAGTAATCCCTGTACACATGACGGCAAACAAACATCAAATGAATCAGCGTCACGATTGCGCCGCCGACCGCCATCAGAAGGAACGGAATCCAGAGGCCGGACAGTTCCTCCACCTCAATCGAGCCGATACCGGCCAAAATCATAATATCAAATGCCATTCCGGAAATCCGGTTCAGCAGATAATTGTCCTGTAACTGCACATCCATCATTTTGTGATGGTGCTGTACCTGTAAAATGTTTCGTACCGCAATCGCAAGGCCGGAACCAACCATGAAATTGAAGCCCCACAGCAGACTGTTCAGCGTATTTCCGAGGCCTTCGCTAATGGACGAAAGCGTCTTTGTCGTACCGAGTGTCAGGACATACGTCAGCAGATAAATTCCGATTACGAGTGCCACCTGCAGAGACAGGCGGTCCAGCGACTCCGATACTTCCTCATCCTTCGGCGACGGGTCCACCGTTACGGCCGAACCGGACACTGCCGCATTTTCGACGCGCACCACTTTTCCCTTGCGAATCAGATAATTAATAAAAATGATTCCGACAATGCAGGCGGACAAATATCCCGCAGCCGCCAATGCCAATCCGAACGAATGTCCTCCGACAAAGCCGTACTGATTTTCAAACGTCGTTCCGAAATTATTTGCCTGTCCGGGGCCCTGTCCGTATCCCATCGGAAGCAAAATGCCGGATGCCTTGAACAGCTTCGGCATACAGGTATATGCAAGAAGAAGGGAAATGCCGAGACCGAAAATTCCCTGAATCATATAGGAGCTGACGATAACGGCTCCGCTCTTCAGTCCGACCAGTTTGGAACCCTTCTTTCCGGTATTCTCCGGAACCCGAAGGGACATTGCGATAAATCCGACCGCAATTCCGTGATAGGTCAGAATCTGAAGAAATTCGTTAAATCTGATATAGGCGTTGCTGTCGGTATGAAATATACCGATACGGACCCCGAGAAGCTTGATAACCAGCAGCAGAAATCCTCCGATAACCGCTGTCGGCATAAGGGTTTTGCGAATAATCCGAACCCGTTTTCTCAGCAGATTGGCCACCAGAATCATAACTGCAAGAATACCCAAAATAACGATTGCATTCCATGTTGTTCTGGTCGAATAATCAATCAGTTGCATAACATTTTCTCTCCGTTCTACTACAATATATTTATGGTTAATAAACCTTACAGCCAGTAAGGAATTATCCATCTTGTTGCTTAGTCATTTTTTTCCTGCCTGAATCTCAAACTGTTTTTCCCGTTATTGTCCGTTCCGTTATAAACTGCCGTCGTTTATTTCGGTTGTCTTCCATGTATCCAAAAGATATCGGTATTTCAGCGCACAGAACCGCTCATCCCCCCGAACATCATACTGCACCATCGGATTTCCGATATGCGCTACGATAAAGTTCCTCGAATAAACAGCCATTCCGTCGATATCCTCATCGGTCAGCGTCCGGTCACCGATAACAATGCGGTTCCGATACGCAACACAGCGTTCCGTCCGACATTCGCCAAAGCGATGCTCGGCATCCACTTCCCGAATCTGAACGGAATCCTCAAACAAAATCTCTTCCTCCGACGCCTCGCCCGCTCGTGCAATCAGTGCATCCCGTTGCGCCTTATCCCACTCTGTCAGTGTCAGTACCGTTCCGTCAGAGCGTTCCGTTTCTCCGTATTCATTATACACGGATGTATCTCCGCATGCATCGCAAATCAGTTCCTTTTCCGTACTGCGAAGAGTTTGAAACCGTCCGCAGGCCGGGCACCAGAACAACGTGCTTTCCAGACCGTATGCCAACTTTTTTCCCCGGTATGCGACCCGTTCCTTCGTTTGTGCTTCGTATGCATCCTCAAATAAATCCCGTCGGATTGCTTCATTGACCTCATCCTCGGTCATTGCCCGAAGCTCGTCCGGCTTATATACATGAACCAAATGACCAACCAGTTTCCCTTTTCGCAATGTCGTGGAAAATCTCGGCTGCGTCAGAAAACCGCCCGTAAACCGATATGTCACAAGTGCTGCCCCGGAGTGCCGTGCCATTTTCCCGGTAGCCGGAGAAATCTCGCCGGTTAATCCGTTAAAGGAGCGGTTGCCCTCTGCGAACAGACACACGTTATTTCCTTTTTTCAAATGCTTCAAAATGGCCATGACCGATTTCGTACCGGCTTTGCCCTTCTGATGAATAATCGGATTGAAATAGCGCATCAACAGGCGTGTCTTCAATCCCTTTCTCATGACATGCTCGCTTGCGACAAAAAACAGCTGCCTGCGGGTTGCCAGACCGACCAGAACCGGATCGAGTTCCATGTTATGATTGGCCAGCAGAAGATACGGTCCCTCCACTCCGCTGATATCGTCGCAGGAATAATTCAGTTTCCATCGCATGAACGGCCTCATAACCAGCCCAAAAAACCAAAATACAAACCGGTATCGTCGCATGGCTCGACGTTCCTTGCGAAGCTGTCGCTTCTTTTCCTTTTCACGGTTTCGGGCCTTCTTGTCGGCTGCCGCATCGGCGGCTCCGGTTTCTTTTGTCTGTGTCTCTGTCTTCTCGCTCATAATTTCTCCGCTAAATGATTTGCAACTGTTCCCGTCCCCCGTCACAATTGCCTCGATGAATACAATATATCATACTTCAAATCACGTCAAAAGTAAAGCATCTGCCCCATTTCCGTCGTCTTGAAACAAGGTTTTTTCGCGTTTTTCCGTGAAATCCACCCATTCGTCCAGCGTCCACGGAACATAATCCGAATACATGCAAAAACAATTCAGCATTTGACAAGGAATATGCGATTCCCGGTCCTCGCCGCGAACCGTTCTCATCGTCTCCCGGGTTTCTTTTACAAACCGTCGAATCAGCTTTTCATCCGGCGTATCATGCACGTGTCCGTACAGCATATACGTCTTCGGCCGGTTCTCTTTATTCAAATGATACTGATCGTTGTAACACATCATCGGATAATGACTGAGAATCACCTTCCGCCCATCGTCATGCATTTCTTTGTAGGAATGAATCCAGCCGAACAGGCTCCTGTCAAATCGGGACCGTTCCGCAAACGTATCGTGATTGCCGACAATCAGATTTTTCTTCCCGTTCAGACGGCGCAACAGTTCTTCCGTCTGCTCTACCGTTCCGAGTGAAAAATCTCCCAGGATTTCCACCTCGTCCTTTTTACCGACTCTCGAATTCCACTGTGCAATCATGTACTCGTTCATTTCCGTTTCATCGGCAAACCCTCTCATATCCATTTGCGTATTCAGATTCTGATGGTAAAAATGCAAATCCGCGATGTAAAATCTCATCCAAACCTCCCATATCCGGTGCCTGCCCGCCGGCACCCGGAATCGTTCCTTCGTAATGTTTCAACACACGGTTCTCCCGACTGCTCCCGGCACACGGTTCTCCCGACTGCTCCCGGCACACGGTTCTCCCGAATGTTCCCGGCATACGGTTCTCCCGAATGTTCCCGGCACACGGTTCTCCCGAAAAGCACAAAACGGGTGCCGGCAAAATACCGGCGCCCGAATTTGTTGTACGCAACAGACTCCCTGCTGCGATTATTTTGCTTTTACTTTAATCCACAACTCAGCAAGCTTCTTACGAAGATGCTCGTTATCATGATACAGCTCATCATTTTCCGCATTGACACGGGGAACATACGAATCGATACCTTCGAATTCGCCGCCCTCTTTTGTCAGATCAGCCAGAACGTCCTTGTTCGGTGTGGTGTAACATACCGTTACGGCACCATCCTCGCACTGGTCATAGTTCAACAGGAAGTTCAGGAATTTATTTGCCAGCTTCGGATTCTCGGCGTTGGCCGGAATTACCATGGCATCAATCCACAGGTTGGTTCCGCATTCCGGAACGTAATAGCTCATGTCCTCATTTTCCATGGTGATTGTAACGGCGTCACCGGAATACATCAGAGCCAGATCCTTCAGACCGTGAATCATGTTATCGATAATCTCATCGGTATTATAAACCGGGTTCGTTGCCTTGTTCATTGCAAGAAGCCACTGATATGCCTCTTCGATTTCCGCATCATTTTCGGTATTGCAGGAGTAGCCGAGCTGCTTCAGTGCAATCATGAAACCGTCACGCTCGGAATCGTACATATACACGCGATCCTTGTATTTCGGATTTGCGAAAATGTCGTAGCCCTGCTCTTCCAGTTCTTCCAGCGTTACCTTCTTGTTGTTGTAAACAATTCCGGCATTTCCCCAGAAATACGGAACGGAATAGTCGTTGTTCGGGTCGTAACCGGCATTCTTTACCTGATCTACCAGAACATCCATCTGGGTCACTACCGATTTGTCAATTTTCTGAAGCATATTTTCCTTCAGAAGACGCTCAATCATATAGTCGGACGGAATCAGTACATCGTACTTGTCGCCTGCCTGAACCTTGGTCATCATTGCCTCGTTGGAGTCAAATGTTTCAACGATTACCTTGCAGTTGTACTCATCCTCAAAATCACTGATTACGTTCTCGCCGAGATACTCTCCGGGCAGGAACAGTTTCAGTGTTTCCTTGTTGCCGCAGCCGCACAGTGTTGCTGCCATGCAGACCATCAATGCGAGGCCTGCGATTACCTTTGTTACTTTCTTCATTCTCATTTCCTCCGATTCAGATTTGTTTTGCCGCTGCTTCCTGACGTGCCTTCTTCTTTGCCGCAACCGCCGATGCCACGTTGTAAATAATCAGGAACAACGTAATAATTGCAACCACAACGGTGGACAGTGCGTTAATGGACGGATTGACACGCTTCCGCATCGAATAAACCAAAATAGAAATATTGCTCACGCCGTTACCGGTCGAAAAGTAGGAAATTACAAAGTCATCGAACGACATGGTAAATGCGATTAATGCACCGGACACAATACCGGGCATAATCTGCGGAACGATGACTTTCGTCATTGCCTGCCATGGTGTCGCACCGAGATCCATGGCCGCATCGGCGAGGTTCGGGTCCAGTGACCGCAGCTTCGGCATAATACTGAGTATCACGTACGGAATACAGAACATGATATGCGCCAGAAGCAGTGTCACAAAGCCCCTTTCAATATGCAGTGCGCTGTAGAACATCAACAGCCCGATTGCCGTTACAATTTCGGGATTCATCATCGGGAATTCGTTGACCTGTTCCACAACCGCCCTTAAAAGCCGTCTGGATTTTGACAGACCGATTGCGGTAATTGTACCGACAATCGTGGAAATCACGGTTGCAAGTACGGCAATCAGAACCGTGTAACCGATTGCGGTCAGCATCGTACGGTCATTAAACAGTTTCTTATACCACCGCATCGAAAATCCTTTAAACATCGTCAGTGATTTACTGTCGTTAAAGGAGAAAATAACCATATACACAATCGGTGCATAGAAGAAAATAACCAGCAGCACCATCAGCAGGGTTCCGAAAATACGTTTTTTCTGTTTCATGCGTTATTCTTCTCCCCCTGTTCCGTGGTATCCACTTTTTTCGTTATATACATCGAAATGATGATAATGACTGCCATAATCATGGAAATCGCACTACCGAAGTTCCAGTCACCGGCCGTCTGGAAATACGATTCAATCAGGTTTCCGACCAGCACGTACTGTCCGCCGCCCAGCATATTCGGAATATAGAAGCTGGATACCGCCGGCAAAAAGACAAGCGTGATTCCGCTGATGACACCCGGCAAAGACAACGGAAGGGTGATTTTCAAAAAACGCTTGAACCGGTTTGCACCGAGGTCTGCCGCCGCTTCCAACAAACTGTTGTCCATCTTGGTCAGCGATGTATAAATCTGCAAAATCATGAATGGGATGAAGTTATAAACCATTCCGAGAATAACCGCAAACTCCGTGTACATAATCTGTTGCGGTGCGATTCCGAACCATCCCAGAATCGTATTGATAATACCGTCATCCTGCAAAATACCAACCCAGGCATAAGTACGTACCAGCATGTTAATCCAGGTCGGAAAAGTAATGATCAGCACCCATTTCATTTTCAGGCCTTCGCTGCTTTTGGCAATGTAATATGCCGGATAATATCCGAGCAAAACACAGAGCACCGTTGTTATAAAGGCCACCTTCAGGGATTCCAGAAGCACTTCCGCAAACACGCTGTCGCTGAAGAACTTGGCGAAGTTGCTCAGGGTAAATTTCGTGGTTACAACATCATTTCCCTTGGTGGTAAATGCATACAGGACAATCAGTATCATCGGTGCCACAATCATAATGGCAATCCATAAAACGTACGGATACGTCATTTTTCGAAATTGTTTCATCGTTATTCTCCGATCTGCTTCTCCATAATGTGAATATCTTCCGCATCAAATGTCAATCCCACAGTTTCTCCGACATGGCACTCTCTGGTGGTGTCCACGCGATATTCGTAACCGCGGGTTTTGAACGTTACCGGATACGTTCCCGGAGTGATCTCGGCCGGATTGAAATCATATTCGACATCGACGATTTCAACCGGACTCTCGTCTTCGATGTCAAATGCCTGCGCATTGGCCCAAATCTTCAAATCGGTCTTGAGCGCAACACTTTCCGTAATTTCGTCGGCTTTCTTGAAGAAGTTAACGGCGTAAATTTCTTCTCCGTGCTCTTCATCGACGCTGCGGTTCTGACTCTGTACAATCATATCCACCGTAACGGATGTTCCCGCTGCCGTATGGAACGTTACCGGATAGCGTCCGTTTTCCTGTTCCAGTTTATAATCCAGACGGGTAATGGAAATTCGCTCTTCCGTTTCCGGCTTCCAGGCCTGTGCATCGGCACGGTCAATAATAAAGGCATCCGCGCGGAACATGGCATCCGTTTCGGAACGTTCCTGAATCTCCCGAACGTCGTCGGCATCCAGATAAAAATCGTTGGCACTCATCATTTCCCCGGCCGCTTCATTGACAACCGGCTTATCCTCGGAAACAATCATTTCAACGGTAATGGAGGCACCCAGCTTGGTCTCGACAACCGTCTCATAATGTACGCCCTTGAACAGAACGGAACGAACGATTCCGCGAAGCTTGCCCTGACCGGCAGGTACGATATCCAAATCCTCGGGACGGATTACGACGTCGACCGGAACATTTTCTCCGAATCCGGCATCGACGCAGTCGAACTGCTTGTCCTCGAACATGACGCGGCGGTCGCGAATCATGACGCCGTCCACAATATTGCTTTCACCGATAAAGTTTGCAACATAGCGGTTTACCGGCTCATTGTAAATGTCGGTCGGCGTGCCGATTTGCTGGATGTTGCCATCCTTCATAATTACAATCTTATCGGACATCGTCAGTGCCTCTTCCTGATCGTGCGTTACGAAAATGAAGGTGATGCCGACTTCCTTTTGAATCTTTTTCAGCTCGTGCTGCATCTCCTTGCGGAGCTTCGCATCCAGTGCACCGAGCGGCTCATCCAGAAGCAGCACCTTCGGTTCGTTGACAAGTGCACGGGCAATGGCAACCCGCTGCTGCTGTCCGCCGGACATTTCGTGAACCGCGCGTCGGCCGAAATCCTCAAGGCCGACCAGTTTCAGCATTCGGGTTACTTTCTGATATATAATATCCTTCGGTTCTTTCTTAATCTTCAGACCGAACGCAACGTTGTCAAACACGTTCATGTGCGGGAACAACGCGTATTTCTGAAAGACCGTATTCAAATCACGTTTGTGCGGCGGCAGTTTGGAAATATCTTCCCCATCGAAAATGACGGTTCCTTCATCGGGTTCCAAAAAGCCTCCCAAAATTCGCAACAGTGTGGTTTTTCCGCAGCCGGACGGTCCCAGCAGGGTAACAAACTCATTTTCATAAATATCCAGATTAATTCCCTTAAGAACAAGCTGGCCGTCAAAATTCTTTACAATGTTCTGAAACTGAATCAATTTCTTCATGTTCTGCCCTCCGAAAAATATGGTTCTGTTCCGTCAAAAAATCGGCGGTGTGGAAATCCACAAGACTTTTGCTGCTTTTGCATTCTCATTGGAAATGCAGTGAAATTCTTTGCCCTTCAGGTAAAAGGTTTCTCCCTTTCTGACCGGATAGCGTTCCTCCCCGACCTGCAGGATTACGGAGCCCTCCAGACAATATCCGAATTCTTCGCCGCCGTGAGGATCCACGCGGAACGATTCGCTGTGTCCGGGAATTTCCAAAAGAATCGGCTCCATCTCATTCTTTTGCGTATTCGGTACAATCCAGTGGATGGTATAATCATCCTTGGTATCGACAAAAAAGTCTTTTTTCTGAAATACAATCTGGTCTTTCTGTTCGTCTCTGAAAAATTCTGCCGGGGAACTTCCGAGTGCTTCCAAAATATCCACCAGCGTGGAAATGGACGGCGATGTCAGATCGCGCTCCACCTGGGACAAAAAACCTTTGGACAACTCACTTCGCGAAGCAAGCTCCTCGAGGGTCAGATTCTTTCGGACCCGCAGTTGCTTTAATTTATGACCGATATCCATAAATACCCCTTTTTCCGACCTTCCGGGTGCGTCCAAAACGTCTTCTGATGCCCTGCCCGCACCGGTTTGTTTCGGTTCTGTAATACTAAACAAAAAGATTAGGTTTACTAAACAAACAAGCAAACTGATACATATTATACATAAAATATTTCCTTTTGCAATAGAAAAATAAAAAAAATTTTTTGTACTTTTTTAACGATGTTTCGGCACCCTTTTCGACACCCTTTTCAGGGACTTTTCCGTTGCCTTTTTTGTTGCCGTTCCAATGCTGTTCCATCGCTTTTTTTGTTGCCGTTCCGATGCTGTTCCGTTGCCCTTTTTGTTGCCGTTCCGATGCTGTTACGTCGCCTTTTTTGTTGCTGTTCCGATGCAGTTTGCCCGGGACAAAAATTCCCGGCAGCAAATTCCCGGCAACAAATTCCGGGCAACAAATTCCCGGCAAGGAACAATGCATATCGCTTGCGATATGCTCGCGCCGCCTGTGCGTCGCGAAGCGACATTTTTCCTCTGCACAGGCGTGTGCATCCTCGCGGAGCGTTTTTTTATCTCATAGGACGAACTTTCCTATGAGA
>JAZLJJ010000075.1:0-44317 GCA_045597325.1 Lachnospiraceae bacterium | reverse complement strand
ATTTTCGACATGCTCGCGCCGCCTGTGCGTCGCGAAGCGACATTTTTCCTCTGCACAGGCGTGTGCATCCTCGCGGAGCGTTTTTTTATCTCATAGGACGAACTTTCCTATGAGAGGAACAAAGCATATCGCTTGCGATATGCTCGCGCCGCCTGTGCGTCGCGAAGCGACATTTTTCCTCTGCACAGGCGTGTGCATCCTCGCGGAGCGTTTTTTTATCTCATAGGACGAACTTTCCTATGAGATAAAAAAACCGGGTAGCATTCACTACCCGGAAATCTGCAGTTGATGGGACTTGAACCCACACCCAAGTACATGGACATGAACCTGAATCATGCGCGTATGCCAATTCCGCCACAACTGCAAGCAACGACTATATTACCATCACTTTTTGTGAAAGTCAAGGACATTTTTTCAGTCGTTCCATTTCTGTTTGCCTGCCGTTCATCCGATTTTCATCAGTCGCGGCTGCTCTTGCTGTTTCTTGCGACAATTTCCAGAATATTAAGGAACAGATTGACAATATCAATATAAATATCAACCGCGCTGTCCACCGCATTATCAACCGTCTTTTCGTATTCCTGAGCACGGTACACGTCGTACGCGATGTAGCCGCTGAAAATCAGTGCGCTGGCCCACGAAATCCAACTGTTCGGGAGATTCAATGCGAAAGACAGAATTCCGGCCAGTACAACACCGCACAGGCCGATCAGCAAAAGCCGACCGAATTTCGCACACATATCCGGAAAATACATGGCAACCAGCAGCATCATACCAACGATACACATCGTAATCAAAAATGCCTGTGAAACAATCGACGAATTCATTCCGCCAACCATGTCAACGGTGCAGGAAACAACCAGACCGAACGGAACGACAACCAAATTATACCCGATAAAGGAAACTACCGGATTTTTGGATTTCGCCGACATCAGAATTCCCACAATCGCACAAACTATGTATCCGATATAAAACGTAAGCGGATTCACATAATCAAATGCATTAATACCGGAACGGCAAATCACGTAATTAAATACCAATCCCCACAAAACGGTTCCGCAAAGAATCAGATTGTATTTTTGATTGGAAATAATTTCCGTTTCCGCAACAATCGAAATCCGTCTTTCTTCTTTTCTGGCCGCACCAATTTGAAACATCGCTTTCCCCTTCTTTCTTCCGAAGCGTTCTTCGGACCGATTTCCATTTTCCTAAGGATATTCTTATTCTATCATAGCCGCGGCAAAATGTCAATTTTATTTACTTGCAGATTTGTCCATTCTCTGAACCGCAGTTCTGTTCCTCATACTCCCGAATCAGTTCTTCGATTCCTTTCGCCGTACGAAGCCGGTTTCTGTCAATCTGCGTCGGCTGCAGGAAAATGCCCTCATCCTCCAGTCGTGCAAACAATTCAATAAATGCCAGCGAATCCAAAAGACCGCTTTCCAGCAAATCCACTCCGTCATCGCAGGCCGTTTCATCGTCGCAAATTTCACAAACCAGTTGTCTGACATCCAGCATAATTTTCCTCCTTCTGCATGTTCTTCAGACCCCGTCTGTCGAGCTTGCCGTTCACCGTAACCGGCAGCTGCTCCACAATTGTAATATGGGCCGGTATCATATAGTCCGGAAGGCGTTTTCGCAGTGTTTCCCGAATGTATTCGGCATCTATGGTGCCAAGCACATAGGCTTTCAGATTGCGAACTGCTCCGCCCGGTGTTTCGGTCGGAATAACCGCACATCCCAGTACACCCGGAATCGCTGCAATTCCCGCTTCGATTTCTCCCGGCTCGATTCGGTACCCTTTCCATTTAATCTGACTGTCTTTTCTTCCGAGGCAGTAAATCAGGCCGTTTCGGATTTCTCCGAGGTCTCCGGTCCGATACCCGTTCTGTCCGTTTTCCGAAAACCATCCGCCGGTCTGTCCGCCCATGTAACCTCCGAAAACGCTTTTCCCGCGTAAGACCAGTTCTCCGTTCTCAACCGAGATATCCGTTGCCGCAGTGCCGATTTCCCCAACAGGAAGCATGTCGTCCGACTCTGTCATGCTTTCCGTAATCCGTATTGCGGACACCGCCGATGTTGCCTCGGTCGGGCCGTATGCGTTCAATATCGCAATTCCCGGGAATCGACGCAGAAGCGTTGCCGCGGTTCTCTTTTCCAACCGTTCCCCGCAAAAATACACACAGCGCAGGTCCGGATAGTTCTCCGCCGTAAACGTCGGCTCGGTCAGGCACAGATTCATGCAGGTCGGTGTCATGACCGCAACCCGAATGTGTTCCTGCGATAACTGTGTAAAAATCTGCGTATAATCGCTTCGTACATCGGTCTGTCCGGCAACCAGCGTGTGCCCGTTGCAAAGCGCATAATACAAATCCGCAACGCTCAAATCAAAACTGAACGATGCCTGATTCAGTACCGCGCAGTGCCGATATTCCGATAGCGGTGCCAAATTGCCGATCCATTCCGCAAAATTGTCCAGATTTGCTTTGGAAATCGGGACTCCCTTCGGTTCTCCCGTACTTCCCGATGTGAAAATGATGTATGCAATGTTGTCACAGGCTTCCGTACGGTCCGTTTCCCGTCCGTCACAGGTTTCCCGTCCGTCGCTGGATTCCCGTCTGTCGCAGGCTTCCCGCCCGTCGCAGCCCCCGAGTTCCGCAGCCTGTGCGTTCCATTCCGAAAAGGTATTCACCTCGGCATTTTCACAGCATTTGCAGGCTTTCTCTTTCAGCTCGGGCACCGTCAGGCACAACTCTGCGCCGGTCTGCTTTGCAATGTTTTGAAGTCGCTCCGTCGGAATCGAGCCGCTTACCGGAACGTACGCCCGCCCGGCCATCAGACAGGCCAGCATGCTGACCGGCATATCCGCCTGCTTATCCGCACACAACAAAACCGGTGACGTTCCCTGCCGCAGAAGCAGCTCTGCCGAACGTGCGGCGCGTGCCCATAATTCTCTGTATGTCAGCGTCTCCCCGCCGGATTTGTAAGCAATGCATTCGGCATTGTCAAACGCTGCCTGTTTCAGTCGTTCCAGTATCATTGTTCATTCCTTATCTCATTTTGCGGGATGAGGCTGTAATCATACAAAACCTCCGAGTGATTATCCAAAATCAGTTCCTTCCGCAGTTCCTGTCCGCTCTTTCGGTCAATCACCGTTCGATACACCCGGGAAATGCGGAAAAACTTCTCGCCTTCTTTTTGAAAATGATGATTTTCTTCCACCAGTCGGTATCTCTCGGGGAACTCCCGCTCACTTCGCAATTCCCCGCACAGTTCCCCGTCCTGACACCAGACGCGAATCTGTACCGGCTGATTTGTCGTATTGCAGAACCGATAATCCACCCTATTGTAGCTGACGGACGTTCCGGTTCCGAACGGCACGCGGCGCCGTTCATCCGGGAACAGGGCATCCGAATGATGATGCAGTTCCGTCACCGTCAAAGGACTGTTCAATACGAGCCAGTGCACCATGTTGCCCATTTGGCACAATCCGCCGCCGTTTCCGGAGGTCAGCTTGCCGTGGGTAATCACCAGACCTTCCCGATATCCTTTTTTCTCCGTCGGGCGGCCGATTGCCGACCAGAACGAAAACGTTTCTCCGGGCCGGATAATCAACCCGTCCAACTGTCTGCACGCAAGTTCAATGTTGGCCGCTTTATTTTCCTGAAGCCGCATATCCACGCCGTTCAGTTTACGCAGCAAAACGGAGCTGTGGCTTTTCACAATATTCGGAAGATTTTCCGTCTGTCTGCTTTTTGCTATTTTTTCCCGTCCCAATAAATTTTTCAGTTTCCGCTTCAGAATTTCTTTTTCCAGCGAAATTTTATAACATGTCGGGCTCAGCGTGCAAAATAATCGCCTTGCCATTTCCCGTCCCCTCCTTCTACGTTGTCGTACGATTTCTCATTTTTCCGACTTTTTCTCCCACAGGCGAAATGCGAGTTCGATAACAAGCACTGCCAGCAAATACATCACAATCGTAAACACAATCGAAAATGTCGGGTACATGGTCCTGTTTCCGATGCCCTGCATAACCGCCGTCAAATCGTTCAAACCGATATATCCGGTCACGGTTGTCCACTGCAAAAGCTGCAGCAACAGGCGTTTCCAGTCTTTGCGGTACGTCACGAGAAGTTTGGAAATTGCGGTCTCTTCGGCATCCTTCAGCACGTCCGTCATACATCCCGCACCGTACAGACCGATTGCCAGTACCGCAAGAATCAGCTGCGGTCCGTGTGATGCCCCGAAAATGCCGAAATCAAGCAGTAACATTCCGAGCAAAACCGGTGTACTGCGGAACAAAAATCCGATTCCCGCCGCAATTCCGGCCGGCACCGAATGCCGACTGTGCATGGCACGATTCAGAAGAATTCCGACGGCGCCGCTCACCAAAACCGCACCCAGAAAAATGACCGCAGTCACCAGCACGGATTTCAAAATCAGGCTGTACGCTCCCCCGGAAATCAAATTGTCTTTAATCATCGTCATCATTCTGTTATCCACCGTATCCTTTGCACCATAATCCGGAACCAGAACACTGTATCCGGTCACGCCGATATATCCTTCGGACATCCGATATTCCGGAAACTCCGACGAATGATTCTCGCTCGTTCCGTAACAGGCAATCAGATCCACCTTTCCCGCCATCAGCCGGGCAAATGCGGTTTCGTTGTTCAGCACGAGGAAAACCGGCCGGCGATTCGTCCGTTCCGCCAGCTGCTTTGCCAGTTCCACTGCCATACCCGAGACCGTTCCGTCCGGAGAAACCGTTTCCAACGGCGGTACTGTACCCGTAACCCCGATATACAGAGGCTCCCGGTCGGAATCCGCAACTTCGGAGGAAACACCCCTTCCGCTCATCCATTCCGTCGTCATCGCTGCCAGCTGTCCGCTGTCCCGACTGCTTCGAATCAGGTCGTTGGCCTGTTCCAACAATTCCTCACTGTCCGGTCGGAACGCAAACGCAAAGGAAAATCGGTCCTTCCCCTGTCCCGGCTGTTCTTTCGGCCGAAGCACGGCAACCGGCTCTTTCTGTTTCAGATACTCCGCCGTAACGTCCGTAACCCACATGGCCAATACCTTTCGGTTCATCAATGCGGCAAATGCTTCGTCAAACCGGTCAAATGACTGATACTCGCCAAAGTCCGTTCCGAAATACGAATTCAGGAAAATGGTCATGGACCCGTCGGGTGATTTTGCCGTTACTCCGGAAATTTGTTGTCCCTCCAGTTCCGACAGTTCCTGCGGCACCATAAAATCCTCTTTCCGCTCGACCGGTCGGTTCCAGACGCAAAGAAGCATTCCGAACATCAGAAATGCCAATACCGAAATCCATTGATGGGACTGCTTTCTCATTTTGCCTGCTCCTTCACCGCTTCATCGAATTCTGAGCGTCGATTTCCCGACACCTTTTTAAGAGTATCACAAAGCATTTCTTTTTTGGTTACAAAAGTATTACATTTATCGCTTTATTTGTTACAAATCCATTACATTTTTCAATTTGTGTGCACCGGTCCGCTCAGCGAAGCTCCGCTCCGACAATATATTCGCTCCGAAGTCCGACGGCGATCCGGTTTCCGAAGACAACCGGCGTAGATTCGATATTGGACCCGAACGACAGGGAATCCAACAGTTCTCCCGTTGCCGCATCCAGCAACAGCATTTCCCCGTTTCCGCAGCACTGTAACAGCATTTGCGTTCCGCCCGCATCCGTAATCAATGCCGGTGAACTCCATGCGTCGCAGTTCATTTCCCTCCGCCAGAGTTCCTCCCCCGTATCCTTCCGAATGGCAATCAGATAGGAGGAATCGACGGACGGCACCTTGGACACGGTATAATACAGCACATTTTGAAGCGCTCCCGTTCCGCACGCGCCGGAGGACAGAAACCCGCCGGCCAGTCCGAGCACAGTATGCACCTCGTACGGCTTCTTCCAAATGATTTCCCCGGTCATGGCATTGAGCTTATAAAGCGCCGCCTCACCCGTATTATGCTTGTTATAATGAAATTTCAGCGTTGTCGCCACGTAAATGAACTGCTCCCCCCGCTCTGTGGTTTCCCAAATCGGGCTGGAATTGATGTCCTCCATCAAATCCTGTACCCAAACCGGCTGCATCGTGTTCAAATCCAGGCATTGAAAAATTCCGCCGTTGTCCCCGAAGAACAGGTATCCGTCATGAACCACCGCGCTCGACTCCGAGCCCGAGCCGTTGCCCTTCTCCGTTGCCTCATAGCGCTCTCCCGCGCTGAACGACGTATATACATATTTCACGATGTCATCCGGATGAACGCTCAGTTCCCCGGTTTCGGGATGATACTCGGTATTCAGATGAACCGTGTACAAAACTCCGTTTTCTCCCGGGCAAATGACGGTGTCCGTTTCGGGACTGTACACCGGCGAACTGTCAAATCCGTGCCAGGTTCGCGGGGCGAACTCGTCATCCGCCGCAAATTCATACAGTTTGGTCCCATCAATCAGATTATACAGAAAAATCCGGGCGCTGACCTGTTCTCCGAACGGCCCTGTCGCCGAATCACCCGAACCGCAAATCAGCATCGGCAGCTCCGGATGAAGCGATGCGGTTCCTTTAAATGTCATGCCGACATTAATGGCCGGTCTCGTTTCCGCACCCGTTTCCATATCCAAAAAATGAATTTTCCCGTCCATTCCCGGATAAATCAGTTCCGTCAGCCCTTCCTTTTCCTTTGCTTCGGAATACAGATTCATCATCGCCTTTTCTTCGTCGGTCCAGCGAACCGCAAGCGGTTGCCCCGTCCAGCCGTTTCCCGACCAGTAATTGACTCCGTCGCATTTCAGGAATTTACCCGTTTGAAACCGCCAGGTATCGTCCGCAAAGCGATGTTCCGTAAGTTCCGGTGTTCCGTAAGCGCTCCGGTCGCGCCGATAGCTTCCCCGATATGTAATAATTCCTTCGTGAGAGG
This sequence comes from Lachnospiraceae bacterium, assembly GCA_045597325.1. Classification (GTDB taxonomy): domain Bacteria; phylum Bacillota; class Clostridia; order Lachnospirales; family Lachnospiraceae; genus ISDg. Next base: position 37,375 of record JAZLJJ010000075.1, on the reverse strand, counting down.
GAAATGCGTTGAGCCACTCGTCGGTGAACCGAATTTTCAGCGGCCGCTCATACGCCGTCACAGGTTCTCCGTTTCGCTGCAGTTTCGTTTCGCTCAACCATTTTTTCGGGTCGGTCTGCGCCGTACTGTACGGAGTTTCGGAATCTGCACCGGCGATGGCCTCCGTATGCCGTTCCGTCGGCATTTCACCCTGAGTCTTCAGGAAGAAATTCCTCAGATACCGGATATTTCCTTTGACCTTAATTAACAACGCAAAACCGCCGAGCAGTGCTGCCAAAATGACCGCCGCAACCGTCACCAGAGCAATACGACGCCCCCGTCCCGTTTTCTTATCACGGACCAAATCATCCTTATCCGCCATGCTATACTGTCCTCATTTCTCTGTCCGATAATCAAAGGGTTCCTCAATCCGCTTTCGCAGAAAAAGGAACCCGTTTCCGTCATTTTCATTGTATCCGGAGTTCTGCGAACGGATTCCGCGACTCCGACTTCGGTCATTGTGCAACCGCTGCATGACCGGCTTCCGTTACGGAAACCTGGATTTCTCCGTCCATTATTTTCAATAATACTCCGTCCTGAACCCAGCTTGAGCCGTTCCAAACCGACAAATGAATCGCCTTCGCACCCTCGTCGAACTGCGCCATATTGGACTTTCCGCCCTTACCGTACATAATCGAGGAGTAGAATTCCTTCAGCTCACTGAATTCCGCAGCGGCACCCAGAAGTGTCTCGGCCGGAAGGATGTTGGTTTCCTCCCCGCTCAGCTCTCCGTAATACGGAAGAATCACATACAGGTATCGATTGTCCACAACCATACTGCAGCACAACTCATACATGGTTCCCTTATCCTTGGTATCCATGTCGATAAAATACAGGCGGTTGTCCTTCTTCATCAGGTACCGGCCGGTATCTCCGCTCGATTTTTTGTTCTGCTTATCAACCGAATATACGTATTCATCATTGCCATCAATAAAGCTCTTGTAGAACTTGTCCGGTTTCTTCAGCTGGAATCGTGTCAGATAGTTTTTATTTTCCGCAATAATCCGCTTTGCAACGCCCTCCAAAACATATTTGGTTTCGGAATAGCGGCTGTTCAGTTTGACATCCTCTCCGTTGTTTTTCGGCTTAACAACCAGAAAAACAGCCATAATCAGTACGACTCCCGCGATAATCAAAGCCCGAATTTTATTGTTCATTGTGTGTGCCCCTTTCTGCATCGTTTGTTATCATTATCGATTTTCCAGTAATTCCGGAATAACCGTTCCGGCCAGTTCATTGTCCGCACCGAAGATCGCCGCAACCGTCTTGCCGATATCGGAAAAGCCGTCTCGCGTTCCGAGGTTTCTTCCCCCCGCCAGTTTCGGTCCGTAGGCAATCAGCGGAATATACTCTCTGGAATGATCCGTGGATTCCGTTGCCGGGTCACATCCGTGGTCGGCCGTCACCAGCAGCAAATCCTCGTCCCGCAATCCTGCCATCAGTTCCGGAAGACGACTGTCAAAATACGTCAGTGCCTTCGCGTACCCTTCGATGTCATTTCGATGTCCGTACTGCATATCGAAATCCACCAGATTGGTAAAGCAGAGTCCGTCAAAATCGTCCTTCATCATCCGCAGTGTGGTTTCGATACCATCGACGTTATCCACGGTTCTCGTAAAGGATGTGATTCCGCGTCCTGCGAAAATGTCCACGATTTTTCCGACCGAGCGGACTTCCTTTCCGGCCTTCTTCAGCACGTCCAATACGGTTTCTCCGGTCGGTTCCAGCGAAAAATCATGCCGTTTCGACGTTCTCGTATACGGCCATTCTCCCGTGAACGGTCTTGCGATAATTCGTCCGACACCCCATTTGCCCTGACAAATGGCCCGTGCCGCCTCGCAGTACTCGTACAGGGTTTCGGTCGGTATCAGCGCATCGTGTGCCGCAATCTGCAGCACGCTGTCCGCCGACGTATATACAATCAGCTTTCCGCTTTCCAAATGTTCCTTTCCGTAATCCCGGATAACATCCGTCCCGGAATACGGCTTGTTGCACAAAATGCCTCGTCCCGTCGCTGCTTCCAGCTTCTTCAAAAGCGTTTTCGGAAATCCCTTTGGAAACGTCGGAAATGCCTTCGCAAGCGGCAATCCCGCGATTTCCCAGTGTCCGGTTGTCGTATCTTTTCCTTTGGAGCGTTCCGACAATCGGCAAACCACTCCGTCGAACCGTTCCCCGGTCACGCTTCCGATCCCGCTGCCGCAAACCGTTCCGCGAACCCCGTCAATGTGGAACAACCCGAGTTTTTCCGCATTTGGCATGGAAAATGCCGGTGACGTTGCCGCGCTTCGCAGCGTAAAGCTTCCTTCGTCTCCAAACTCTGCCGCATCCGGCATTTCACCGACTCCGCAGCTGTCCAGGACTATTAAAAATACTCGCCCCATACGTTCCCTTTCCCGACTGCCCGTTTCCGGTCAATCGATGTAACTGTAATACACTCCCGTCTTTTCAATGGTCGCCTTTGCCTCCGAAACGGAGATATTCAGGTTTCGCCCGCGGGCCGGAATCGCAAGATCGATTCGGGACGCCGCATATCCGGTAATCAACGCCCACTCATTGTTGTATTTGACACAAACCGGGCGTCCTTCGGACACGAAATACAGCACTTCCGAAAGTGTCGCGCCGGCCAGATCCACTCCGGTTCCCAGGATATTTTCCGTCAGCCATGTCAGCAGCGCCTTCTCGTTCATATTGCAGTCACGTGCATCGACCGCAGCACCCTTGTACGAGAGGAACATTTGCAAAATGGCCTGTTTGTCACTCATATCATCGGCGACATAGTATCGTTTCAGATTCTTGACGGTTGCGACCTCGGCTTTGATACCGCGTTTCCACAAAACCGTTCCTTTGCCGTCCATCACCGCACCGTTTGTTTCGTCAGCCTTGGCGATACAGCTTCCGAGGTTGCCCGAAACCATAATAATTCGGCCGTACGATTCCACATAATACCGGGTATCGATCCAACTGCCGACACGCACGGACGTATTGCCGGTCAGTACCGTAAATACCGTCGTTTCCGTTTCCGGAATATTCTGCAGTTTAAATCCTTCCGGCAAATTCATGTAATATTCCCGGTGCATCAGATTGGTCGTACGTCCGGACAGCGTAATGGTTTCCGTCGTCTGTTTCGTACTCTTCAAAATATTGTAATTGTCCGTATTTTCATACAGCGGCCGGACGGTTTTGGTCCCGTTCGCATGCTCTACCTCAACCTCACCGATTTTCCGGCAGCGCAAAATATTAATCGCATTATCGATTACCTCTGCCGACGAGAAATAAACATCGCCGCTTTGGTATCTCTTGACAACCGTTCCGTCCAGTTTCTCAATAATAATCTCGTACATCGGCACATGGTCCGTTCCGTTGTCCCGGAATGTGACATCGTCTTTGTGTGCCAACCCGTAAATCAGCTCCCCGTCAATCGTTCCGAGCAGCAGTTCCCGGTCTCCGTTATCGGTTTCCACGATTCCGGCCTTCCGGTTTTCCAAATCATAATAATACACAGCCGTATTGTTTGCATCCGAGTATTCCTTCTGATATACCAGAATTCCTTCCTCTTCAAACAAAACGTAATTTTTCGGCAAATGTTCCGCCACAACGGAGAAATCATGAACCAGCGTTCGATACAGATACAACGAGTCATATAACGTAAAATAAAACTCGTCATATTCATTCATGTAGCAGATTTTCCCGAATTCTTCCTTCAGAATGTCGTAGCTGACATCAACGGGCACGAACATCATTTCCGCGATTCGGCCTTCTTCCGCGAAATACCGGTAATACAGAATTCCGACGCGGCCCTCGTACTGGCCTCTCGTAATATATCCGTAGAACACGAAATCCGCGTCCCCGTTATCTTCAATGGAAATCAAATGATAATCATGACGGTAATTCTGATACCGCAGGAAATCGCCGTTTTTGCTATCGAAGCTGAAAATCTTCACCATCACATTCCGCTTCATGTCGTATTCCCACAAATCCCCGTCACAAACATACATCAGGTATTTTTTGTTGTCGCTCAGCAGATACTTCAGGTCCGTGTCGGTCATCAGCCCCATTTTTATCTGGTTTTTGTTGATGCTCACCAGCGTTCCGTCAAATTCCACCTGCATGGTCCGGTCATAATTGAACAGAATGTTGTTCTTGCTTTGGCACCGGAACCGCATTTTCTCATTGCAGTGGTACTGCTCCTCGGCATCGTTGCTGAACACCTGAAGCCGGTAATCGAGCGACGTGCAGACATAGATGGAATTGTATTCGGTTATCGTCGGAACGCAGCTGGCGATTTCCCGGGGATTCATGTCTCCGTACCCCACCGTTTCAATCGAATCGGTAATCGTCACATGCGCATAGTCGGCTCCGGTCGCGGAATCCGACGTTTCCAGGTATTTTTCCAATTCGTTACGCTTGTTCGGATTGAGCAGCGTGCTATGAAAATAAGCCACAAAATCCATGTTTTTCGCAAGCGTGGAAATATTTGTCTCAATGATTCTGGTATAGAAGAAAATGTCGCGGCCGTCATTGGTCGTCAGTGTGATCTTCGCCGTGTATTCCGTATCATCTGCATAATTGGCCGTTAAAATGACCCCTGCAGACAGGCGTCCGTCTTTCATCTTCTTTAAGGCTTTGACTTCCTTCTTCTCGACCGGCGTTCCGGTCGCCACCTCCGTCACCTCGCAAACCAATCGTTTGATAACGCTTTCGTGTTCGGAAATCAGCACTTCAAACGTCAGGTCGGATCCGATCGGCGTAATGCTTTCGCGAAGAAGCTGGGCCTGCGGTGCAAATGTATATCCGAGTGTCTGGTTGATTTCCACGCCATTCACCCGAAAACTGATTGTCGGCAGTGTCGCCTGAGATGCTTTTACCGTCTGCAGTTCCGTGTTGTAGGAATGAATGCGGACACGACTGTAAAAAACAATCAGCGCCAGCAGGAAAATGCCGGACAAGATCAGAATTCTAAATCGAAGCTTCATATGTCCTCCAAAATGGAATCGGCACTCGAAAATGTCCTTTCTTTCGTTTCGCCGATACATATTTATTTTATCTCATTTTCCGATAAACCGCAACGACTTTTCGGAAGTTCCTTCCGCTTCTTGCAGGTTCCGTCATTCCGTGTTATACTTTTTTTGTCGGAACAACGCATATCGCTTGCGATATGCTCGCGCCGCCTGTGCGTCGCGAAGCGACAGTTTTCCTCTGCGCAGGCGTGTGCATCCTCGCGGAGCGAAGCGACAGTTCCAACGGAAACCAAGGAAAGGACAACGATACTATGGATAATTGTATTTTTTGTATGATTGCAAACGGAGAAATTCCCTCCGCTACCGTATACGAAGATGAGGATTTTCGGGCTATTCTGGACATTGCGCCCGCACACAAGGGACATGTAATTCTGCTCCCGAAGCAGCACGCCGACAACCTCTTTGCCGTCAGCGACGACGTTGCCGCAAAGGCATTGCCGATTGTTCGCAAGATTGCTTTGGCTGTCAAAGAAGCCACCGGCTGTGACGGCATCAACATTCTTCAGAACAACGGAACCGCTGCCGGCCAGTCCGTATTCCATCTTCATATTCATATCATTCCCCGTTTCGAAGGCGACGGAATTCTTCCGGTTTGGCCGCAGGGTGAATACGCCGACGGAGAAGCTGCCGTGCTGGCTGAACAAATTCGTTCCAAAATGGCATAACCGTATTTGGGGCGTTCTGCCTCCGGTCCCGCAAAAAGGTAAGAAAATCGAAAAGGTGCTGCCGCATTACGATTCCAACGCAATGCGACAGCACCTTCTTATTTCGTTTCATAAATGTAATTTCATAAGCGCAGCTTCATAAATACCGCCTCATAAATGCCGTTCCGTAAGCGCAGTTTCATAAATGCCGCTTCATAAGCGCAGCTGAAAAAACTGCCGTTCCCGAACCTGCTATTCCTCAATCGGAAGCCGCACGGTGACGACAAATTCCTCTCCGCACAGAGACGCTTCCGTCGTACCGTTCATTTTCTCGGCAAAGTCTCTTGCTATTGCAAGACCAAGGCCGCTGGATGCTTTCGTTCTGGTCACGTCTGCCGTGTAAAACCGCTCGAACACTCTCGAAACGTCGATTTCTTCCGGATTGGGCACACGGTTTGCAATCCGAAGCTCTGCAAATCCATCATCCGTCGGCTGCAGCGAAATCCTGATTGCCTTTTCCCCGTGCACAAGCGCATTTTTTGCAATATTCTGAATAATCCGTTTGATTGCGGTTTCATTTCCCTGAACCATTATCCGACCGTCACACAGTTGAATCTCCGGCGCGATTCCGGCCGCCTTCCAGTCGTCGCAAAAGGAAAGAAGTGTGTCCATAACAATTCTTACAAGCTCAATTCTCTCCATGTTCAGTCGATACGAACGGCTTTCCAGCTTGGTGAAGGTGAAGAGGTCCTCGAGTATCATTTTCATCGTTCCGATTCGCTCACGGATAATAGCCAGATAGCGTTCCTGCTCCTCTTTGCTGTCCGTTTCCTGCAGAAGCTGAAAATATCCGTCAAGCGAGGTAAGCGGTGTCCTGATGTCGTGTGACAGGTTCGTATAAGTATCCGCCACAAGGCGTTCCCTCATTTCCATCGAAGAACGCTCCTCCGACATCTGACCGAGTATCCGGTTAACCGCCTCCGCCAGTTCTCCCTCACCGAATGCTTTCAGGTCTGCTGCCAGAAGCGCTCTGGAGTTCTCATTTTCTTTAAACGCCAATCGGCGGCAGAACGTTTTGTTCTGTCGCCATATGGAAATCAGCAGTACCGCAAGCACCGCAATCAAAATAAGGCAAATGGCAAGCAGGATTTTCATAATCCTTCCTCCTACTTTATGCTCGAATCGCAGAACGAATCAAGCCGTTGTAATGCATTGTCCCACTGTCAGGCCAAATCCTTCCTGGAAATATACAGTCCGGAAGCCAACAGTGAAATGATTATAAAAACTCCCCCAACAAGCAGGGCGCTTCCGTTCTTCCCCGCCGCATAATCGTATAACATAATCCGTCCGCTCGGACTGAATTTGAGCAGTTCGATTTTCCCGCAGCCCAGTTTCTCAAGCCCTTTCTCAATAATCATGTAAAGAGCCGATAACACATGGAAGCAGATCAGATTCGCAAGAATCATCGTAATCAGGTTGTTCCGAATGATGAAACAGAGTGCCATGATGAACAGGGCAAATGCCACATGCAGGGCGTACTGAACGCCAATCACAAGAAACAGGTCGCCCCAGCTGTCAACGGTAACGCTCTTTCCGGAAATATACGCTCCGAGAACAAAACTTGCGATATTCATCACAAAAGCCGCTGCCGTATATACCGCAATCGACATTGCCTTGGCGAGTACGATTTTGTATCGTCTGTCGAGCTGTCCGCCGTAATTCTTGATGAAACCGTTGTTGAAATCGGCCGTAGTAAATATGACCGTAAAGATAACGATAAAGACTGCCACAAGCATGCCTTTGAAGATTTCCTGAAGGCATTCCTCAAGATGGTAACGACCCTGCTCATCCGCAGACAGGATAATACTCAGCCCTACCACCGCGTTCGAATCCGATTCCTCTGTTGCGGCGTCCTCAAGGCCTGCCATGAAATCACTGAGCCCGTTATCGGGCATCTGCTCCGCTTCCGCCTGCTCCGTTTCCGGGTGCTCCGTTTCCGGGTTGCCCGGAGCGTCCAGCAGAAATGTCACAATATTCAATGCCGCCAAAATTACTAAAATGATATAAAAACTCTTCATCCGTACCATACGGTACAGATCCATACGAAACAGTTTCAACATTACCTTTTCTCCTCCGTGCGCTCTAAGAAATAAGTTTCCAGGTTCTCGTTGTTTACACCGATTTTCTTCACACCGACACCCGCCATAACAAGTTCACGCGTAATCAGTTCGATGTCGGAAAGACGCTCGAAAATAGCGATGTTCTCGCGATCCAGTACCTTGTATTCCGTAATACCCATACGGTCCAGTATCGGTGTCGCAAGAGCCGGATTGCTGACTGTGGCTTCAATCCGCAGACTGCAGGCAACGTTCAGTTCCTCCGCCGTAAGCTGTTCAATAAGACGACCTTTGTTCATAATTCCGTAGTGGGTTGCCACCTTGGAGAGTTCTTCCAGAATATGACTGGAAATTAAAATGGTAATGCCTTTCTCTTTATTAATGGTTGTTAAGAGATTCCGGATTTCCAGAATTCCCTTCGGGTCAAGACCGTTAATCGGTTCATCGAGAATCAGAAGATCGGGGTCCCCGACAAGTGCCAGTCCGATACCGAGACGCTGTTTCATTCCGAGAGAAAACTCTCCCGTCTTCTTCTTTGCGGTATCCGCAAGTCCTACGATTTCGAGAATTTCCCTGATATACTGCTCGGAACCGATTCCGACGCCGAGACATTTGGCTTTCAGATTTTCATACGCCGTCATGCTCTTGTAAAGGCCGGGATCCTCAATCAGGCAACTGACTCTGTCCCGAACATCGGCCAGTTCACGCCCCGACTTGCCGAACAGGACAACGCTTCCCTTCGTCGGAGCCGCAAGTCCCGAAATCATTTTCAGTGTTGTTGTTTTTCCTGCGCCGTTCTTTCCGATTAATCCGTAGATAGCGCCCTTTTCAATCGAAAGATTCAGATTATCGACCGCATGCTGTTTGCCGTAAATCTTCGTCAATCCTTCTGTTTGCAAAATAAATTCGCTCATTGGAAACCTCCCGTATCTTGTCGAACTTTTACGCAGTAAAAGTTCGACCTGCGCACACGCTTATCGGTGCAGCCGATGTCCATTCAGCGTGTGCTCCTTCGTTCTATGACTTTATCCTACGGCAGGATTCCTAATTCCTCGCAAAGGAAAAGTAAAGAAATCGTAAAGAATCATCGAATCCTTCTTTAGAATCGGAAAATGTCGCTTCCGCGCACCCCGGTGCAATCACGGTGTACTGCCCTGTTTACTTAATTCTCGCGTGCTATCCGATAGCCGATTCCCCAGACCGTTTCGATATATTCTTCCGTCGAAACGGTTTTGAGTTTCTTTCGTATGTTGCTGATATGCACGTCAAGCGTTTTGGTTTCGCCCATATACGCTTCCTCCCACGCGTAGGAGAAAATTGCTTCTTTCGAAAATACGCGGGAAGGATTCTGCACGAGAAGTTCCAGGATTGCAAATTCCTGCTTCGTAAATTTCGGTGTCTCCCGTTCGCCTACGAATACGGAAAATGATTCCCTGTCCATCGTCAGGTTCCGGTACGACGTCCGTTCGGCTCCGCCCGAAGCCTTCCCCTTCTTTCGCAGCTGTACCTGAATCCGTGCAAGAATTTCCTTGATTTCAAACGGTTTCGTAACGTAATCGTCCGCTCCTGCGGAAAGTACGTCCACCTTGGAATCCAGCGAGTCCTTTGCGGAAAGCACAAGAACCGGAACGTCGCTCTGTTCGCGGAGTTTCGCCAGTACGTCTTCTCCCGAAAGACCCGGAATCATCAAATCGAGGATTACAAGATCCGGCATTTTGTTTCCGAGCACAAGCATTGCCTCCGTTCCGGAGTACGCCTGAATGCAGGAGTAATGCTCTTTGGTAAGTGCTTCGCAAAGCAAATTATTAATGTTCTGGTCATCATCAACAATCAGTATTTCTGCCATTTTCCCGCTCCTATACGTAAAAGGTACCGCAAGTATTCACTTCGGTACCTTACAGTTTCTCATTGATTTGCCAATTCGCAAAGCAGCTTCACAATCGTTTCGGTAGCATCAGAAGAGCTGCTCTTCGACATAGTCTCCGAAAATACGGTACGCTGTTCATAAAGCTTGTATATTGCCTCAAGCAGCGATTCCTGTGTAATATCGGATTCCTGCAAAACCATACTGAATCCCTGCTTTTCAAAGGACGCCGCATTCAGAATCTGATCTCCGCGGCTTGCTTCCGCAGACAACGGAATCAGCAAATTGGGTTTATGCAATGCCAGCAGTTCACAGATTGCATTGGCTCCGGCGCGGGACACAACCACATCGGCCATCGCCAAAACATCCTTCATTTCTTTATCGCAGTATTCTTTCTGAACATATCCCGGATACGAAACCGACTCGTCAAGTTTCCCTTTACCGCATAAATGAAGCACATTAAACCGTGTCAGCAGCGTCGGCAGAATCTGTCGTACCGCTTCATTGACACGAACCGCTCCGGTACTTCCTCCGACCACCAGAATCACCGGCTTGTCATCGGTAAATCCGGCATATGCCAAACCCGCTTCCCGGGTTCCCGTAAACAGTTCCTTGCGAATCGGGGTTCCGGTGTGAATCCCCTTACCCTTCACATGCTCCAGCGTTTCGACAAAATTGCAGCAAATATTGGTCGCATACCGTAAGCTCAACTTATTGGCCAGGCCCGGCGTCATATCCGATTCATGGATAACCGTCGGTATTTTCGCTTTTCCGGAAGCTCGAACAACCGGAACCGAAACGAATCCTCCCTTGGAGAAAACCACTGACGGCTTCAACTGCTTCATCAGCTTTTTCGCCTCTCGGCACCCCTTCAAAACGCGAAACGGGTCCGTCAGATTCTTCAGAGAAAAATACCGTCTCAGTTTTCCCGTGGAAATGCTGTAATACGGAATTCCCTGCTCTTCAATCAATGTTTTTTCAATTCCCGTCTTGGAGCCGATATAGGAAATTTCAAACCCTTCTTCCTTCAGTCGATCGATCAAAGCAATATTGGGTGTTACATGTCCGGCCGTTCCGCCGCCGGTAAGTACGATTCGTTTCATGTTTCGTCAAAATGGCAAATGCTCTCGCATTTGCCATCCCTTTCTGTCATTTCATTTTATTGCTGTTCTTTCTTATACTCGAGCAACGCCTGTGCCAGCTGATCCGGGCAGGAAGAGGATTTATATCCGCACTGAATTCCCTGCAGCCGATCAATCACAAAATCCACCGGCATGCCGTCAACAAGCTTTGAAAGACCTTTGTGGTTCCCGTCGCAGCCACCGATAATAGCGACATTCTTAACCACCTGTACGCCGTTTTCCGTCTCTACATCAAATGTAATCTGAGACGCACAAACACCTTTTGTTCTGTAAATCATTGGTAACCTCCGTATTCTGATTACTTCTCTGTTACCGGGCACATTTGTCCCGCATTTTCACTATTCCGTGTCCGGCTCTTCCTTATCGCCGTTCCCGGAATTCCTCCACAATCGACATTCTATCATAAATCAATCGGTGTGTCTATTCGATTTCCGTATTTTTACACGGATTTCACTTTTTACAAATCAGCGTTCGGATTCCAATGCCGCAATTCGCTGCGATAACGTGGGATGACTGTATGAAATCCGGACCAGAAGCGGATCCGGATTCAAATGAGACATCGTCGATCCGGACAGCTTTTTCAGGCTCACAATCAGTTCATCCCGGTATCCGCACTCCCTGGCAAAACGGTCGGCTGCATATTCCTGCCGCCTGCTGAACGCGGACGAAATACCGTCCACAATCGGTGACATCAGGGAAAGACAAACCTCCATCAGCAATTCCAGTGCCATTCCGTAATTCAAACCGGAAAATCCAAAGTCTTTGTATATACCCGGGAAGGAAACCAGTAAAAAGGCTGCACCAACAACCATTGCCACTCTCAGGCAGGAAAAAATCATCATTTTCTGAATATCTTTATGTTTGTTATGCCCCATCTCATGAGCAAATACCGCCAAAATCTCATCATCGGTCATCTGTTCCAGCAGTGTGTCATAAAGTCCGATTGTCTTTGACGCGCCAAAGCCGCTGAAAAACGCATTGGCCTTGGTTGAACGTTTGGAACCGTCCATAACATTGATGGCCTTGACCTTGCATCCGTTCTGTTCCAGAAGTTCCGTCAGCCGGGTACGAAGTTCACCGTCCGGAAGAGGCTTAAACGAATTCGAAATCTTCACAATCGACGGTGCCAAAAAAGCAATCAGCACAACCAGTGCCATAACAATTACAAAAAAGATCGGAAGCACCTGATTTCCGAGACTTCTGTGAATCAGCATAAACAGAGACAGCAATCCGCCGAACAGAACCGCCGAAATCAGCAAATCCCGAATACAATCCGTGATAAATGTCTTTTTGGTCATTCGGTTAAAACCGTACTTCTGCTCTACCTTAAAATTCGATATATAAGAAAACGGCATGTCCACAACTTCCGAATACAGCAGTATGAAGGCAAGGACAACCAGTGAGCGAACATATATATTGCTCGTTGAAACCAGTCCTTCCACCTTGGCAAATACATCAAAGACAAGGAGTAAAACCGTAATCACTCCCTCCGCAATGCTGCGAATCCGGTTCCATCGATACGTTTCGGCGGTATAGTTCTTCCAACGGATATAATCATCCTCACTATACACATCCTTGACATTATCGGGAATCGGTCGTTTCAGTGAACGTTGCTTCAGCAGTTCCGTCAATACCTTGTAAGCATAATACACCCCGAGTAAAATCAGCGCCAGTACCTTAAAATTCATCGCCAAACTCCCCTTGTTAAATGATTGGCCGTCTCCCTGTTTCGTATCCGCCGTTTCCGCACAGGACGCCGGAAGACGCCTCTGCATACAGGCTTCTTCCGCAGAATCAGGCCTTTGTCTTCATTCACCCGATTATATCATATCTCTCATATTATGTGCAACATTCTCATCAGCGTCTTTTTCTTCTTTGAAGCATTCCCGTCATTACAAGCAACACCATACCTGCTGCGCAGATTCCCCATATTTCTTTACGAAAATGATCTCCGGTTTTCGGCTGATCGTCCGGACTCGGCGTTGCGGTCGGACTCGGTGTCACTGTCGGGCTTGGTGTCGCCGTCGGGCTTGGCGTTGCTGTCGGGCTTGGTGTCGCCGTCGGTGTTGGTGTCGCCGTCGGAATCGGCGTCGCCGTCGGACTCGGTGTCACTGTCGGACCTGGTGTCACTGTCGGACTTGGTGTCACTGTCGGACTCGGCGTTGTGGTCGGACCTGGTGTCGCTGTCGGACCTGGTGTTGCTGTCGGGCTTGGTGTCGCAGTCGGACCTGGTGTTGCCGTCGGAATCGGACTCGGTGTCGCCGTCGGACTTGGTGTCACCGTCGGTGTTGGTGTCGCCGTGGGGCTTGGTGTTGCTGTCGGGCTTGGCGTCGCCGTCGGACTCGGTGTCACTGTCGGGCTTGGTGTCACTGTCGGGCTTGGCGTCGCCGTCGGACTCGGTGTTGCCGTCGGACCTGACGTCACTGTCGGACTTGGCGTCGCCGTCGGTGTTGGTGTCGCCGTCGGGCTTGGTGTCGCAGTCGGACTCGGTGTTGCTGTCGGTTCCGGTTCCTTCGCCGGTTCCTTCGGATCGAGCATCATAATAACCGTTTCCTCTCCGTATTGTATCTGAAATTCCATGTCTTCCGCTCTCAGATACCCCTGGGGTGCTTCCTTCTCATGCAACCGGTACACTACATTTTCACACAGCCGGTCTTCGAGCACATGAGTCTTTCCGTCCGTCACCCATTCCTCCAGCACCTCATCGCCGAGGCAAACCTGCAGAACCGCACCGGGCAAATCTTCGCCGTTCTCGTTGATCTTACGAATAAATGCCCGAATCTTCGTATTCTCCGCCGTAAATGTCAGGCTCTCGTCCGTCAGAAGAAATTCTTCCTCAAACCGTCCCATATACCCTTCCGGACAGACTGTCTCCACAATTTTGAATTTCCCCATGTTCCGTTCATTTGCACGAAGGCCGTAAAAATGATATCCGTCCTCCTCTTCCTCCATTTTGCCGAGGCAGATTTCATATTCTTTCCCATTCCATTCGTATACTTTGAATTCCGCGCCCTTCAGAGCTTCGCCGGTTTCATCATCCACCTTATGAAGCGAAATATCCCGCATATACGCATTCACCCAAATGATTTCACTTTCCGTCCCGTACTCAATCTCGATGATGTCATCTCCGCTCACTTCGTACGGAAATGCTTCCGATACCGACACCGGATTGCCGTCCCGGTCGGTTTCCGTTACATGAAACATGCCGATCGGCAAATCAAACAGCTCCGTTTCTCCGGACACCTGCCCCGCCGGCACCGTAACCGAAGTCATAAAATCGGCCGTATACTGCGAATTTCCGCCGTAAATATGAAAATAAAACGTCCGGTCTGCTGCCATCGCCGGTCCGATAATATTTTTCGTCAGATGCAGACTTCCGTACGCCGGCATATTTATTATCGTTTGATCCGCTCCCTTCTGCGGTATCAGTTCCGTCTCGGTTTTCTGCAGTGAACTTTCCGGAATCCACGGAAATTCGCTATTCGTCCTCACCGGTTCCGTACTTCCGTTTCCGAGAACTTCGTCCAGATGATACGTTCCGGGTGCCAACCCCGTCACTTCCACCGACGCCTCGCTGCAACCGGCCCGCATCCGAATCTCCACCCAACGGTCCTTCTGTTCAAACGGGGCGGTATCAATCGGAATAATACGGAACCAAAATGAGGCATCCTCTGTCAGCGGTCGCTGTGCATTTTTAGTCAGTCGCAAGGAAACTTCCGCATCATTTCGAAACAGAACCGTCTTCGGCTCATTTTCCAAAATCTGAACCGTACACTGCCCCGGCGTGGACTTCCAAAGGTCGGTTTTCCCCGTTATTTCCACAATGGAATAAACTCCGCGGTACAGTCCGTCAACCGAAACCGAGCCGGATACTTCGCCCGGCTGAAGCGTCAGGCTGACCAGCTGATCCACCGGTCGCAGCTCCGGTCCGCCCTGAATTCGAAAAGTAAAGGTTACCGGCTGTACCGTCGGCAAATCAATTCGTTTCTGAATTGTTAAACGACCCGTTTCGGGAACATTCTTTTTATCGATATCCGATGTTGCTCCCGGAGAAACCGTAACCGTGCTGTCTCCTTCCGCATGAAACGGAAATTCATTTCGCGGCACTGCCGGTGTGGTTGACTGATTGCCCGTAACCTCCGTAACCCGCCAGGTACCGGGAGCCAGACCGCTTACAACCGTCGAAGCAACGGTCTGCCCCTTCCGAACCGTCAAAGACACCCAACGGTCGCTCTGGTCAAACGGCCAAACGGTTTCCGGACTTATGCGAAACCATACCGTCATATCGCGATTTAACGGTTCGGAAATCATTTTGCGGATTCGCAAGGACCCTGCCGCCTTATTGGAATGCTCCGTTTTCACGTCGATTCCCTGCGCAATCTGTACCACAACATCTCCGGTTGCAACAAACGGAAACCGGTCGGACAGTTCCGCCGACTCCGTGCTTCCGTTTCCTGTAACCTCCCGAATCGAGTAAATTCCTCTCGGAAGATTTTCTACGGTTTTTGCGGAATCCTTTGCCCCGGCTTCTACCGTCACCGAGACCCACCGTTCTATCGGATACGGATTCCCTTCCCGGCTCTCAATCAGAAACCAGAACGTACGATTTGCCCGCATCGGAATATCAATCGATTTGTGCAATACCAGACTGCCGTATTCCACGGTATTGGTCACCTCCGCCGTTGCAATCGTTTCCGGTACCAGCGTTACGGTACTGCGGCTGTCATCCGGAATCCACGGAAAGGCATTGCTCACAGATACCGGTTTCGTACTGTGATTTCCCGTCACTTCCTTCACCGTATAGTGATACCGTCCTTCCTCGTCACACGGCAATCCGTCAATCTGCTCAACCGCCTCGGTTTTTCCCGCCGGTACGGTCATCTCAATCCATTGCGACGATTTCGTTTGTCCGTCCTTTCCGCCGCTTACCATCAGCCAGAACGTCCTGTCCTCAGGCAGCGCCCGCTCCAGTATTTTCTTCACACGCAGGCTGCCGATCATCGAATTCTCATCTTCGATAAAAATATCGTTTACGGTATGATTATCCTTGATTTGCACATCCCACTGAAACGGCTTTCCGGTTTTCGGGTCCGTATTATCATGATATTTCGGTGCCTTCGTTTCAACGACACGGAACCGGCCCCGATTGGCCGCCGTATAAATCAGATTGGCCGCTTGTTTCGGCTGTGCCTTCTTCACACAATGATACAGGCCGGGCGCATCGGTTCGCTCAACAATTGCCAAATCCCGGCATACCTCATAAGTTCCCTTTTCGTCCTGCCATTCATACAGCGTAAATTCCGCCCCGGACAGAACTTTCCCGCTGTCGTTGTCCGTCTTCCGTATCTGCAGATTTCCTTCCGAAAAGGATTCCCACGCAGTACTCGCTTCCGTCTCTGCCACCACTTCCTCACTCAATGTCGTCATATACAGTTTCTGCATGGCAGAACCCGATGTTTCCATATATCTCATAGACAAATCCGCCCGATCGGACCATGCCTTGGCATGAATCGTCACCGTGGCACCGTTCAGGTTTTCGGACACCGGCCAGGAAAGTCGCATGCTTCCTCCGTCCGTCACCGCACCGAGTCCCTCTGAAATGCCCTTCTTTTCTCTTCCGTTCGGATACGTAACCGATTGACAGGGCAGCGTTCGCACATGCCCATTTTCATCGCACACCGTAACTCCGGTCAGCACGACATAATCACAGGGCACGGTATGCTCCTGTCCGGACAGCGAAAATGTTACCGTCATTGCATATTCCCCGGTCGGATTGACCGACGGCTTGGGCCCGACCACATTCGAAATCGTTGCCGTAACGGAAAATGACGGTTTCACGGCACTTTTTGCCTGTTCATACAGCCACATGGCGGCATCAAAGACATCCTGTGCCCCTTTTGCACTGCCCGGACGGACTCGTTTCCGCTCCGGATTCAGTGCGCCGATGACATGATAATCCCATTCGCTGTCAATGCTTTGCCGATACGCCATATAAAACCGGATTGCAATCTGCGTCGCCGCCTGAGCCTGCTCGTCCGTCAAAATGATTCCGTTCCATGTCGTATTGTACGGATACCCCAGCCGGAGCAGGGCCTTCAGTCCCTCTTCCGTTTCTTTCGAATAGTCCGCATCTTTCATTTCGTAATAGGACTGGCCCCTCGGACTTGTCTTATGCGATTCCAGACAATACGCCGTATACGAACGTCCCTCCGATGTCAAAAAATGAATATCATTCCACGAATCCGACCATTCATTCGGTTTCGTCGCATCGGGGCATACCAGCAGATACGGCGGCGTCGATGACGAACTGCCGACATAACCGCTTTCTTTGGCATGCGCCGTTACCGCATCCGGCCCCGTCTTTTCCAAAAATGAAGTCACAACAAGAAGACCTGCCAGAACAATCGGCAGAATCCGGAATTTTATCACTTGTTTCATATTGAATTCCTTTCTGATTTTACAAATTTCCAACTGTCGTCAGACAAAGATACGGGCCGGCCGCCGGGGATATTATGGATGAATTTAGGAGTTGCAAGAAAAGGGTTGGCGACCGGTCCGTCAAGATGAGTCACGGGTTTGCCGAACGGCTTCCCGCAACCGATTTTGGATGTATAACAATCATATCAGATTACAAACAAAAAAAATGTGGAAAACGCCCCTCTGCAGGAAGCATCTTCCACAATCTTCATTGCCTATGAAATTCATTTTCCCGGGGAATTTCGGCATTCTGCCAAAATTTTCGTCCCTGTTTTTGACATCGGTAAAAATCAGTCCGGTTATCAGTCCGGATATCCGTTCGGATTTTGTATCTGCCAGCGATATCCGTCGCGGCACATATCCTCCAGCGTGTACTCCGTTTTCCATCCAAGCAGGTCATATGCTTTGTCCGCGTTGGAATAGCACGTGTCCACATCTCCGGGACGTCTCTCCCCGAATCGATGCGGTAATTTGATATTGTTCACCCGTTCAAAGGTTTCCACCAGGTCCAACAGACTGACTCCGTCTCCGGTTCCGAGATTGACCGTCTGAAGCCCGGCATTCTTTTCCGCATATCGAACTGCTGCCACATGCCCCTTCGCCAAATCCACGACATGGATATAGTCCCGGACACAGGTTCCGTCCTTGGTATTGTAATCATTTCCGTAAATGACCAGCTCCGGCCGCCGTCCGACCGCCACCTGCGTAATGTACGGAAATACATTGTTCGGGACTCCGCAAGGGTCTTCACCGATCAGACCGCTCGGATGTGCGCCGATCGGATTAAAATAACGAAGCAGCACACACGAAAAGTCCGGATCCGACGTTGCCGTGTCACGCAAAATCTGCTCGATAAACCATTTGGTCCAGCCATACGGATTGGTACACTCGCCGAGAGGCATGGTTTCCTTCAACGGCATCGGATTCCGAAATCCGTAAACCGTTGCCGAGGAGCTGAATATGAACCGGTGGCAACCGAATTCCTGCATCACATTCAAAACCGAAAGTGCCGCATTGAGGTTATTCCGGTAATACATATTCGGATTTCTCACCGATTCACCGACCGCTTTCAATCCCGCAAAATGAACAACCGTATCAATCGTGTTCTCGCGAAAAATCGTGCGAAGCCGATCCGTATCCGTCACATCCACCTTATAAAATGAAACCGGTTTCCCGGTAATCTGTTCGATTCGGTCAATAACACCGCGTTTTGCATTGAACAACCCGTCCGCAATCACCACCTCATAGCCTGCCTGTAAAAATTCCACCGCAGTATGAGATCCAATAAATCCGGCTCCGCCTGTCAACAAAATTGCCATGTAAACCTCCTGTTTTGCCCGAAAGCGAGTCATTTTCGCAATTTCGTGCAACTTCCCCATATATCCGGTCCGTCATCAGTTGCCGTTCTTTTCCAGTTCCCGGTGGCTGATTACGACACGATGACCGTTATTTTTCAAATACTCCGCCAGCGCCTCCGTAAAGCACACCGAACGATGCCGTCCTCCGGTGCAGCCGAATGCCACAACCAGTTCCCGTTTTCCTTCTTTTCGATAATAGGGAATCAGAAATTGAATCAGTTCCTGAATTTTGGAAAGCATCTCCTTACTTTCCGGAAAGCTCATAACATACTCGCTGACGCATGCTTCCAAACCGGTATGATTTTTCAGTTCTTCCACATAATACGGATTGGGCAGACATCTCACGTCAAACACCAGATCCGCATCGACCGCAATCCCTTCCTTAAAGCCAAATGACATGCACCGCAGAAGCAGCGCATCCATATCCGGTTCCTCCGACAGCATCGTCATGATGCGTTCCCGAAGAAGAGCCGGCTTCAGGGTTGTGGTATCAATCAGAAAATCCGACTCGCTCCGAATCCGTTTCAGCCATTCCCGCTCATGCATAATGGCCTGCTCCATGGACAGATTGCTTCCCTCCATCAACGGATGACGACGTCTTGTGAATTTGAATCGCTGAATCAGCACCTGCGAATCACATTCCAGAAACAAAATATGATACGGATACCGGCGCTGTTTCAGTTCTTCCATCGCCTGATAAAAATAATCAAAATTATCTTTGCCGCGGATATCGACAACCGTGGCGATTTTCTTCTCTTCTTTCTTCTCCGTCATGCCGTACAAATCGGCAAAACTGACAAGAAATTTTGCGGGCAGATTATCTACGCAATAATATCCCATGTCTTCCAGGGCGTTGATTGCAACAGATTTTCCTGCTCCC
Source organism: Lachnospiraceae bacterium (assembly GCA_045597325.1). Taxonomy (GTDB): domain Bacteria; phylum Bacillota; class Clostridia; order Lachnospirales; family Lachnospiraceae; genus ISDg. The sequence goes on along the minus strand of JAZLJJ010000075.1, from coordinate 17,836 downwards.
GATAACCCGGTAACAACCACAAGTGCCATACCTGCTCCGTTCTGCCCGACAAGACGGGTCTTTGTCCTGCAAAATCCGTACTGTTACTGTCATTCCTCCGGTGATGCCGGCATTTTTCTGTAACACCGTTTCCTCCGGTAAGCCGGCATTTTCCTGCAACACAGTTTCCTCCGGTGAGCCGGCATTTTCCTGTAACACCGTTTCCGCCGGTGATGTCGACATTTTCCTGTAACACCGTTTCCTCCGGCGTTACTGTTTTTCTGCCAGCTGAAGTCGTATCAGCGCTCTCCGCAATGCCAGTTCGGCACGGGAATAATTGACTTCCGAATCGCCCTGCAATCGGCGTTCGGCACGAATTTTCGCTTCTTCGGCACGGTGAATATCGATTTCATCCGGCCATTCGCAGGCTTCCGAAAGAACCACGATTTCATCCTGCAAAATCGTCGCAAACCCTTCCAAAAGAGTGGCTTCCTTCGTTTCTCCGTCCTTCGTAATCCGTAAAACGCCCGGCGCTACAACAACCGTTGTCGGAACATGATTCCGATATACGCCGATTTCACCTTCTGTCGTGGTAAACTCCACAAAATCCGCTTCTCCTTCAAAGAAAATACGGGAGGGAGAATACACACGAAGCATCATGTATTTGTCATCTGCCATACGTTACTCACTCTCTGTTCCGCATACGCAAAAGAACGTCGTCGATACCTCCGGCATTTAAGAACATACTCTCGGGAATATCATCATGCTTTCCTTCCAGAATTTCCTTGAAGCCCTGAATGGTTTCCGACAGCGGAACATAGCGTCCCGGCAAACCGGTAAACTGCTCGGCAACATGGAACGGCTGAGACAGGAAACGCTGTACCTTACGTGCTCTCGCAACCAAAAGCTTCTCATCCTCGGACAATTCGTCCATACCGAGAATTGCGATAATATCCTGAAGTTCCTTGTATCTCTGAAGAATTTCCTGCACACCGCGGGCAACCTTGTAATGCTCGTCTCCGACAACACGGGGATCCAGAATACGGGAGGTTGACTCAAGCGGATCCACTGCCGGATAAATACCGAGTTCCACGATGGAACGGGACAATACGGTTGTGGCATCCAAATGTGCGAAAGTTGTCGCCGGAGCAGGGTCTGTCAGGTCATCGGCCGGTACGTAAACCGCCTGAACGGACGTAATGGAACCGTTCTTGGTCGATGTAATACGTTCCTGCAACGCACCCATTTCCGTCTGCAGTGTCGGCTGATAACCAACTGCGGAAGGCATACGGCCCAACAGTGCGGACACCTCGGAACCGGCCTGTGTGAATCGGAAAATGTTGTCAATGAACAAAAGAACGTCTTTTCCGCCCTTGTCACGGAAATATTCTGCCATCGTCAGTCCGGTCAGACCGACTCTCATACGAGCTCCCGGCGGCTCATTCATCTGACCGAAAATCATGGTCGTCTTGTTGATAACGCCGGAATCAATCATTTCATAATAAAGGTCATTTCCCTCACGGGTACGTTCACCAACACCGGTAAATACGGAATATCCGCCGTGCTCGGTCGCAATATTCGTAATCAATTCCTGAATCAGAACCGTTTTACCGACACCGGCACCTCCGAACAGACCGATTTTTCCACCCTTCTGATAAGGGCAAAGAAGATCGACAACCTTGATTCCGGTTTCCAGAATCTCCGTTTCCGTCGACTGCTCTTCAAATTTCGGAGCGGGTCTGTGAATCGGGTAATATTCCACTTCGGTCGGTGCTTCCTTCTCGTCAATCGGCTGTCCGAGGACATTGAACATACGTCCGAGTGTTGCCTCTCCTACCGGTACGGTAATCGGAGCGCCGGTTGCTTCCGCATCCATTCCGCGCTTCAATCCGTCGGTCGGGCCCATTGCGATACAGCGTACCGTGTCATCACCCAAATGCTGGGCAACCTCCACAACCAGAATCTCACCGTTTTGACGGCGAATCCGAATGGCATCATAAATTTCCGGGAGTGCTCCTTCCGGGAATCGGATATCCAGTACGGCGCCGATAATCTGCGTGATTTTACCTGTATTTGTCTCCATGGTAACTCCTTATTTTCGTCTTCCTACTTTAATCTTCCAGTGCATTGGCACCGGCAATAATCTCTGTCAGTTCCTGCGTAATCGAGCTCTGACGGGCACGGTTATAAGCAAGCTCCAGATTGGAAATCATGTCATTTGCATTATTCGTCGCATTGTCCATTGCCTGCATACGGGCGCCGTTTTCACTGGCAAATGCCTCCATAATGGCTCCGTACACTTCGCCGCTGACGTACTTCGGAATAATCATTTTCAAAGCTTCCTCCGGCTCCGGCTCGAAATTCATCAATGCCTCTGCGCCTTCGGTCCCGTCATCATCGGTTCCGATATCGGCCGGCAACAGCTTCAACATGGTCGGAATCTGACTGACCGTATTCTTAAACACGGTAAATGCGATGTAAATTTCGCCGATGGTGCCGTTTTCAAATGCTTCCATAACATCTTTGCTGATGGTCGAAGCATCACTGTACAGCGGATTGTTCATTGTCTCGGAATAGTCCGCGGCAATTTCGTATCCGCGCATTTTCAGCGCATCGCGTCCCTTTCGCCCTACCGCGTAAATCAGCAGTTCTTCCTTCGGAATACCGCAGCCCAGGACCATTTTCACAACATTGGAATTATATCCGCCCGCCAGTCCGCGGTTGGACGTAATCACAATGATTGCCTTCTTCGTAACGGCATCCCCTTTGGAATAGTGCTCGCGCACCTCCGGTGTCGCACGGTTGAAAATCGTCACAATGGTCTGGTACAGATGGTTGAAATACGGCTTTGCCTCTTCCGCCTTCCCTCTGGCCTTCTGCAGTTTCACGGTGGAAACCAGCTTCATGGCTTTGGTAATCTGTCCGGTACTCTGAATACTGCTCTTACGCCTTTTGATATCTCTCATCGAGGCCATAGAACATTACTCCTTAAATGTAGCTTTTGCCTGTTTGATTGCCTCAATCAGCTGTGCTTCCGCCTCGTCCGACAGAACCTTCTGCTGACGAATCGAGCTGAACACCTCAGGGAATTTACTCTCAATCAGCTCAAACAGTGCCTTCTCAAATTCCGCAATTTCCGAAACGGCAATATCCAGAAGATATTTCTTCGTTGCCGCATAAATCATAACAACCTGCTTTTCAACCGCCATCGGCTGATACTGCGGCTGTTTCAGAACCTCACGAATCCGCTCGCCCTGTGCCAGCTTTTCCTTGGTATCGGCATCCAAATCGGAACCGAACTGGCTGAACGCCGCAAGCTCACGATACTGTGCCAACTCAATTCGAATCGGACCGGCAATCTTCTTCATGGCCTTAATCTGTGCCGCACCACCTACTCGCGATACGGACAAACCGGCATTAATCGCCGGGCGGAATCCGGAGTTGAACATTTCCGTTTCCAGATAAATCTGACCGTCCGTAATGGAAATGACGTTCGTCGGGATATATGCGGATACGTCGCCGGCCTGCGTTTCGATAATCGGCAGTGCGGTCAGAGAACCGCCTCCGAGCTTCTCGGACAGACGCGCGGCACGCTCCAGCAAACGGCTGTGAAGATAGAATACGTCACCGGGGTATGCTTCTCGTCCCGGCGGTCTCTTCAGAAGCAGGGACAGGGTACGGTAAGCGGTTGCATGCTTACTCAAATCATCGTACACAATCAGGACGTCCTTGCCCTGTTCCATCCATTCCTCACCGATTGCACAGCCCGCATACGGTGCGATATACTGCAACGGTGCCTGTTCACTTGCCGTAGCCGCTACGATAGTCGTATAGTCCATGGCACCGTATTCATTCAGTGTTTTTACAATGTTGGCAACGGTCGAAGCCTTCTGACCGATGGCAACGTAAATGCAGAGAACATTTTCGTTCTTCTGATTAATGATGGTATCGATTGCAATGGCAGTCTTACCGGTCTGACGGTCTCCGATAATCAACTCACGCTGACCGCGTCCGATCGGCACCATGGAGTCGATTGCCTTAATACCCGTCTGCAAAGGTGTATCCACGCTCTTACGGCTGATAACACCGCTTGCCACACGTTCAATCTGACGATAACGGTCCGTAACAATCGGTCCTTTACCGTCAATCGGCTGTCCGAGGGCATTGACAACACGTCCCAGCATGCAGTCCCCGACGGGAACCTCAACAACACGACCGGTCGTTCTGACCGTATCGCCTTCGCGAATTGCCGACGCATCGCCGAGCAATACGGCACCGACGTTGTCCTGTTCCAGGTTCATAACCATGCCGTATACGCTGGTGGATTCGCCCAAAACGGTTTCGTCCTTGGGGAATTCCAGCAACTCGCCCTGCATTGCATTTTCCAAACCATGGATACGCGCAATTCCGTCAGCGACCTGAATTACGGTGCCCACATCCGATACCACGAGCTTTGTTCTGTATCTGTTGATCTGCTCTTTGATTACCGAGCTGATTTCTTCCGGTTTAATACTCAAAACTCAGTACCTACCCTTTCCTGTAATCTATCTGACTAAATCCGTACCTGCTTCAGTTCCTTCTGAAGTCCGCTCAGCTGCGTTCGAATGCTCGAATCCACCACGCGGTCTCCGATACGGATTACAATGCCTCCGATGAGTGAGGCATCCATTATAAAATTCATCTCCAGCGTCTTATATGACGTTGTCGCAAGAAGCTTCTCTTCCAGTCGTTTCCTTTGTTCAAACGGAAGCAGATACGGCGTCGTTACCCAAACGATTCCGATCCGTAGATATTCCTTTAATTCGGAAATGACCTCGGCCAGTATGTTTCTCAGTTCGTTCTGACGGCCGTTTTTGACTGCCAGCACCAGAAATCCGGTCATTTCATCACTGACCTTGTTCAAAAAACAGGTTTCGGTAAATTCCTGTTTTTCTTCCATCGTAATCTTCGGATGATTGTACAGCCGAAGAAGCTCCGGATTTTCCTGCAACACCGTATCTACGGTTTTTGCCTCTTCCAGCAGATACTCCGCACGATTCTGTTCAATCGCGAGCTCTACCAGGGCATGTCCGTATGACTTGCTTACTGTTGCCATGTCGTGTCACCCATTTCCTTCAAAACATCCTCAACCATTTGAGCCTGCTTTGCCTCATCCATGGACTCCGCAATAAAACGGCCCGCCATTTCCGTGGCAATCGAAATCATTTCGTTCTTGACTTCGTCCTTCATCTTGCTCTTTTCAAGCTCCGCCTCACGTCTGGTACGTTCCATAATACGTGCGGACTCGGCATTGGCTTCGTCAATGATTTCATTTTCACGACGCTTTGCCTTCTTCTTGCCTTCGCTGATAATTCTGTCCACTTCGGCATCCGCATCCTTCAGCCGTGCATCGTATTCCGCCTTAAATTCCATGGCATCCTTTTTCTCCGCAGCTGCCTGCTCCAAATCCGATGCGATTCGCTCCTGGCGCTTCTTCAGAAACTCACGCGCCGGGTTGAACACCAGATACGACAGCAGGAAAAACAGGAAAAATACGGCACATCCGAGAATCAGTGCATCAAACAGAATCTGAAGATCCAGTCCGAAAATCTTACCGATCAGACTGTCTTCCGCCAAAAACGGCAATTGTGCTGTTAATTCGTTCACTGTTACCTCCCTTTCGACACTCCGTGGGACTGTCGAAATCACTTAATCGCAACGTTGCCGTTATTTATTTTACCCAAGGGTTTACGAAAATCAGCAGAATTGCGACAATCAGGGAGTACAAACCGGTTGTTTCGGCAACGGCCTGTCCCAAAATCATGGTACCCATTACGGTACCTCTTGCACCGGGGTTACGGCCTACCGCAGCAGCACCCTGACCGGCAGCAATACCCTGGCCGATACCGGGGCCGAGACCTGCGATCATAGCGATACCTGCACCGATTGCGGAGCAACCTGCCACAAAACTGTCGTTAAAAATTCCGTCCATCTTAAAAATTCCTCCTAAGTTATATTGATTTCTTCCGTCATCCGTGACGGTTCATTCACAAATATCAATCCGCCGAATCCGGCAGATGCCTGATTTCTCTTCGGAACCGGTTCTCAGGCATAATCCGGTTCTCAGCCGTATGGCTGTTTCCGATAAATCCGACCGGCATTTTCCCGGTTCTTCTTCATCGTCCCGCGGCCGTCAAAGTCCCGTCCCGCGACCGTCAAAGTCCCGTTCCGCGGTATCCGGTTTCGTCCCGCCGCTATTCCTCGAAGTTCTTGGAAATGAATACCATCGTCAGCATCGCAAATACATATGCCTGAATGGCTCCGGAGAACAGGTCAAAATAAACATGCAGTGCGCCGGGCCAGAAGAACAGTAAGAACTTTGGCAGCAGGTTATACAGAAGTCCCATGATAACCGTACCGCAAAGCACATTTCCGAACAGACGCAACGACATGGAAATCGGGGTCGAAACCTCTCCGATAATATTAATCGGCGTCAACGGAATCGGGTCAAACAAACCGGTAATGTGTTTCATCTTCTGGTATCGGAATCCGTTGATATGAATCAGGAAAAATGTAATCATCGCCAGACCGAAGGTGATGCCGTAATCCGCCGTCGGAGGTCGAAGTCCGAACACACCGGAAATGTTGGATACGAAGATAAAAATCAATAACGTTCCGATGTAATTGGCAAACGATCTGCCGTGCTTTTCTCCCATGTTGGAAATCGTCGTGTTGTCGATGAATTCCACCAATGCTTCAATAATCGTCATACAAATGCCCGGTTTTCCGTAAGGGTCCGCCTTTCGAATCACGCGGTTTGCCAGAATCGCCAGAACCGTCAGTGCCAGTACCACAATCAAAACGGCAACATGTGTCGACGTAAACCAGAACCGGGTTTCGCCGATATCGACATGTGCGAATCCGTTAATACCGATCTTCTCACCGATATCATTGCTCATGGTTTTCGGGACTACCGAAACACCTCTTGGATTTACCAGAAGCAGTGCGCTTCCGAAACTCACTAAACCACCTTCCTTCCGTTAACGGTCCCCGCCTGAGCGGGTTCCTACAACCGCCTGACGAACCGCTTTCGAATCCGTCGCATGACCGGTTGCGTATATGCCGAGAACTTTACGGACATTACCGAGAAAATGCACCCGATGCCCGCAGTTCGTCCGATTCCCATCATGACGGCCACCCATGCCAATAACACAATCGCATAGCGCAGGGCCGACCGTCCTTTTGCATACCGTTCCGCCTGTTTCGGTTCCAGTTCCACCTCACGACTGACCGAACGGTACAAATGAAAGACCAGATACAGAGCCACTCCGATGCCGACCAGAACACCGACCGCATATTTCCACATCGGTCTTGCCCAAATAAGACCGATCAGCGGCAACAGACCGATTACAACACATCCGAACATCATATCGTGCATAATATTCTCTGCTTCCCGCAGTTCCTCTGCCGCACGAGCGCTGCCCTCTTCAATCGGATCCATGATGCGGTTTTCTTCTTCCGCTTCCTCATCCTCGGCCGCCAGTTCGCGGTCAATTTCCTCCGGAAGCCGAAGCAGATAATGTTTTCGTTCTCGTTTCCGTCCAAACATCGTCAGCTCCATCTTGTCATTCCCATTGCATCAGCTCCGGGACTGCTGTTCTTTCCAACGGCGAAATTCCTGTTCCGCCTCCTCCAGCTTCGGATCCCGTGCCGGGGCCGTTTCTTCTTTCGGCTCCTTTGTATATTCACTCACCATGGACCATCCGCTGCGATAACCTGCTACCATGCCTAACACTAAAAACAAAATTGTAAAAATCGGTTTTGTCCCCAATAATCGGTCTGCTAAATACCCAATGACTCCTCCGACAGCCAGTGCTGCGACCATGCACAGTCCCAACTGTGTTACCAAAAACAATGATTTGGCAATCGTTTTTCGTTGTTTTTTGTTATTTGTTGCTTGCATAAATCGTCCTTTCCGGCAAGCAGGTCAATCAAAGTTATTATATCACCTTGTTTCCGTTGTTTCAACAGATTTTTCCGGTTGGCATGTTAAGTCTTTGTAAAAGTTCCTCTTCGTCCCAAAATGCACCGCAAAAGCCGGAACAGCACGGCGGCAGCACAACGAAAACAATACGGCACAATTAATGCAATACGGCCGGCGAATGCAATACGGCACAATTAATACAATACGACACAACAAAAGCAATACGGCCGGTGAATTTTCCGGCCGCCGGTTGCGACACGAAATTTTCAACATATTTCTCGTGACAAGGTGCCGCCGCTGTGCTATATTCTTATAGGTTCGTTCTCCGGTTTGCCGCCGATTCGAACAATCCACGGACAGGCCGGCAGCATTACCTGCCCGGACAATCCCGGGACAAGCCGGCAGCATTGCCTGCCCGAACGATACACGGACAAGCCAGCAGCATTACCTGCCGATTCGGACGACCCCCTACATTTTCTGTTTTCACCGCAGTTTTCTGCGAAACGGAGCTTTCTATGAATGAGAAAAAGAAACCTTATCAACGGATTACGGAACAAATTTCCGGCCTTTTCGTACCGATTATCAATTACCTGACGGCCGCCAGTCTGATAAAATGCGTTGTCATTTTGCTGGCGCAGTTTCATGTCATTTCCGAAGCAAGCGGTGTGTACAAAATCTTTTTTGCCGTATCGGACGGATTTTTCTATTTCCTTCCGTTCTTTTTGGCGATTACCGCTTCCAGGCAGTGGAAAACCGATTTGTATCTGTCGCTGTTCATTCCGGTTGCCATGTTGTATCCGGACATTCTTGCGATTCTCGAACACGAGCAGACGATTTCCTTTCTCGGCATCAAAATTCAGCCGGCCATTTATCATTCCAGCGTAATTCCGGTTCTGCTGGCGGTCGGTCTTCTGTATTTTGTGGAGAAACCGTGCGACCGGTATATTCCCGAAGCCATTCGCGGCTTTCTGAAGCCGATGCTTTGCGCCCTGATTGTTCTGCCGGCCACATTTCTCCTGTTTGGTCCGATCGGTTCCTGGATTGGGAACTTTCTGACGCACATTTTCAATCTGTTATATGACTGGAATTCCCTTGTTGCGGGCGGTTTCATGGGCTTTCTGATTCAGCCGATGGTCGCCATCGGAGCACAGTGGAGCGTCGTTCCGGTCAGCATGGGAAATATCAGCACGCAGGGTTACGATATTCTGCTTCCGCTTCTCGGCGGTGCGGTTTACGGCCAGTGCGGTGCCTGCCTTGCGATGTCCCTGATTTACGATAAGCGCCTGAAGGAGCAGCGTCGAATTGCGTTGCAGGCGGCTCTGTCCGCCGGCCTGGGCGTCACCGAGCCGTCGTTGTACGGGGTTACGCTTCGCTCTCCGCGAGCCATGCTTTCCGCCTGTCTTGCCGGTGCGGTCGGCGGTGCGATTGCCGGTGCCGCCGGTGTACATTGCACCTCATTTGCCTTCCCGAGCTTTCTGACCTGTATTGCGTACATCAGTCCCGGATTTCTGTTCTTCCTGATTTCCATGGCGGTTGCGCTTCCCATCGGATTTGCACTGACCATGTTTCAGCGAAAGGCTCTGAAAAAGCAGTGTGCCGAACTGTTTCCCGAAACGGCCGAATAACCGACACGATACTTCGGATTGCATATGACGACATTCGCCGCATGTCATCCGCAGGAAAATGACGACATTCGCCGCATTCGATTATCGCATATAATGCGGACTACGTAATCAGAGAACAAAGCATATCGCTTGCGATATGCCCGCGCCGCCTGTGCGTCGCAAAGCGACAGTTTTCCTCTGCACAGGCGTGTGCATCCTCGCGGAGCGTTTTTTTATCTCATAGGACGAACTTTCCTATGAGAGAACAAAGCATATCGCTTGCGATATGCTCGCGCCGCCTGTGCGTCGCGAAGCGACATTTTTCCTCTGCACAGGCGTGTGCAGCCTCGCGGAGCGTTTTTTATCTCATAGGACGAACTTTCTATGAGATAAAAAAAACGCAGGCAACCCAATCGGATTGTCTGCGTTATTTTTAGGATTCTTCCTACGGCTCGAGCGTCAGATTCTTCACTGCACTCCAGTTACTGAAGAAGGTGTAACCGGCCACTGTTTTGTATGCGCGAACCTTTGCATAATACGTCCCTCCGGCCGTCAGGTCCGGAATTCTCACGATTGCCGTAGCCGGATTCGGTACCGTAACGGTAACCCCGTCCGTCAGTGCTTCGTCCGTTCCGTACACCACTTCGTAACCGCTGCATTCTGCTGTTTTCGTGTATTTGACCTGCAGCGTACCGGGGTTCGGCTCCGTCATTTCGGAAATGAAGTTATTTTTCACATAAATCGTATTCACCGCCGAACTCGATGCACTCATGCAGTATTCCGAAGTCTCCCGGTCTTTTACAAATGACTTGACTGCATAGTAATAAACGACGCCGTTTTCCACCGTATCATCGATAAAATACAGATTTTTTTTGGTGGAACCGATCATATGCCAGGTTCCGTTCCGGGTTTCCTTACGATATACGAAATATCCTTCTGCCATATGTTCCGGCCCCCATGTAACCTTCACGGATCCGCTTCGATTCTCCACCGATTGTATCTTCGGAGAGGGGACATACCTCTTCCGCATTACGGAACCCTGCCGTGTAAATGTCTGATCCTCATAGAGCAGCACATACGCATATTCCGTACCGTTGTAGGTATCTTTGTCATAATAGCCGCTTCCGGATACCGTTGCCAAAACTTCCCATTCCGGATTTCCGTCTGCCATACGGTAAACGGTCATCTTTTTTCCTTCCGGATTGGACCATTTCAGAGTAATTCCTTCCCATGCACTGGTCGCACTTTCAATGGCACAGGTGTTGGCATACAGTTTCACTTTTCCCGACAGTTTCGTCAAAGACTCCGCATCCGAATATACTTTTCCATTTGTCATGCAATACCATTGAGGTGTCAGCCTCATCACATCTTCCGCAATCAAAGCAAGAAATTCGGAATGCAGCTCAATATATGACAGATTATCGCACTTCCAGAAAACGGATCTCACCTTCGGATGGTTGCTGTTGTTAAATCCCGAAATATCAAGTTCTTTCAGAGACTTGCAACCGCTGAACATTAAGTCCATCTCGCACTCATCGTTAAGCATAAAATTGCTTATATCCAGAAATTCCAGACTTCTGCAGGCTTCAAACATGTATTTCATGTTTTTCACCTGCGACGTATCGAAGCTGCTGAGATTCACTTTCTGCAGTTTCTCGCATTTGGCAAACATTTCAAACATATTTGTAACATTCGAAGTATCAAAATTGCCAAGATCCAGTTCGGTCAGGCTTTTGCAACCCGCAAAGACTTCCTTCATATTTGTCACACCGAATGTCAAAAAATTACTGAGATTTAACGATTCCAGCGAATCGCAGCGTTCAAACATACCCCTCATAGAGTTCAGGTACTGCGTGTCAATTTTATCCAGTTCAATCGTCTTTATGGATTCGCAGCCCGAAAACATGCAGTCCATGTTTCCCACACTCGAAGTGTCCCAGCTGTTAAGATTCATTTCCTGCAAATTCGTGCAAAAATAAAACATACTGTCCATCGAGCATACGTTAGACATGGAAAGCATATCGAGATTTACTGTTTCCAATGACTTACAGAATGCAAACATGAACGACATGTCCGAAACATACTCTGTATCCAGATTCGTCAAATCCACCGTTTTCAGGTTTGTACAATCGTTAAACAGAGCAGCACAATTATCAATTACGGTTCCCGGAGCAACATCAACCGATACAATCCGGCTTTTATAAGCTGCCCACGGAGTCCCGTCATACAGGCTGACACCGGGTTCATAGTAACTGGTATTACTTACATTCCCAACAATATGCAGGCATCCGTCTGCATCCAACACCCAGCAATCTCCGCCGGCAATCATTTTCGACTCGGAAGTCGCGGCTTCCGTCTCCGTATTGGCCGATACACCTTTCTCATCGTTCTTCGACTGTTCCGATGCGGCCGATGCCCGCATCACCATCCGGGACATGCAGACAACCATGCCAAACAGACACAGCATCAACCGAAATCCGGTTCGTAACGTAACTTTTTTGTTCATTGTGTTCTCCTTTTCTGAGCAAATGAGCGGATTCGTCCAAACTCTTCCCGCAACATATTTTTTCCCAATCAGCCTCTTCAAAGTATAGAAGATTCTTCGATATCCGTCAAGCGGAATCCGTTGCTTTGCAATACCTTTTAACGCAAAAAAAGAGGACGAAACCGTCTGTCCGGCATTCATCCTCTCATACATTATTTCGTCATTTTACACCTTCGTCGTTATCGGTTCTTCATCCGGCTCGAGCGCCAGATTCTTCACCGCACTCCAGTTACTGAAGAAGGTGTAACCGGCCACTGTTTTGTATGCACGAACCTTCGCATAATACGTCCGGCCGGCCGTCAGGTCCGGAATTTTCGCGATTGCCTCAGCCGGATTCGGTACCGTAACGGTAATCCCGTCCGCCAGTGCTTCGTCCGTTCCGTACACCACTTCATATCCGCTGCATCCCGGTATTTTCGTGTATTTGACCTGCAGCGTACCGGGTTCCGGCTCCGTCATTTCGGAAATGAAGTTATTTTTCACATAAATCGTATTCACCGCCGAACCCGATGCACTCGTAATGTATTCCGAAGTCTCCCGGTCTTTTACAAATGACTTGACCGCATAGTAATAAACGACACCGTTTTCCACCGTATCATCGATAAAATACAGATTTCTTTTTGTGGAACCGATCATATGCCAGGTGCCGTCCCCGGTATCCTTCCGATATACGAAATATCCTTCCGCACCGTATATTTTGTCCCAAATAACCTTCACGGACCCGCTTCGGTTTTCTACCGTCTGAATCTTCGGAGATTCGATATAATACTGAGTCTTTGTCGTTCCTTCTCTCGTAATCTTCCTGTCCGCGTAAGCCAAAGCATACGTATACGCTGTATTGTTTTGGACTGATTTATCATAATAACCGTTTCCGGTCACCGTCGCCACTTCAACCCAATTCAAATCCCGGTCATCCCGTCGGTACAAAGTAACCGGTTTTCCGTCCGTACCGGACCATTTCACGGTAATTCCGTACCATGCGTTGGTCAGCCTGTCGATTTTACAGGTGTTGGCATACAGCTTTACAGTGCCCTTCAGTTTCGCGAGCGATTCCGCATCGGAGTAAATCTTCCCGTCGGCCATGCAAAGCCACTGAGGCACGACATACAGCACCTCGTCCGCCGACAATGCAAGAAAACTTGCCTTCATCTCAATGCGACACAGGTTGTTACAATTTTCGAATATCCGCGTTGTTTCCGCCTCTGTTACATCAAATCCCGAAATATCCACTTCCTCCAGCGATGTGCAATCGCAAAACATATCATACACCGCCGCACCGTTCTGAATTTTGAAATTACTCAAATCCAGGAACTTCAGCCTTTTACAGTTATCGAACATAAATCCCATGTTTCTTACGTTATGCGTATCAAAGCTGCTGAGGTTCACCGTTTCCAGCTTTTTACAGTCGGTAAACATGGCATACATATCCGTAACCTGCGAAGTATCAAAATTGCCGAGATCAAGACTGGTCAGATTTCTGCAGTAACCGAAAAGATATCGCATGCTTGTGATACCGGATGTCGTAAAATTCCCGAGATCCAGAGCTTCCAATTCATAGCAGTCCTCAAACATATATTCCATGTTTGTCAAAACGGGGGTCTCAATCTTGTCAATGCCGATTCGTTTTACGGCTGTGCAATAGGAAAACATGCTTCCCATATTTTCTACGGAAGACGTATCCCAATTGTTGATGTCGATTTCCTCCAAATTCGCGCACCGGTAAAACATATATTCCATTGTCTTCACGCGGGCCGTGGAAAGTGTACTGACATTGACCGATTTCAAAGACTCACAATAATAAAACATAAATGACATGTCCGTAACTTCGGATGTGTCCAGATTGGTCAAATCCGCCGTTTCCAGATTCGGACACCGGTAAAACAGGGCTGTGCCGTTCACCACCTTGGCTCCCGGTGCCGCATCAACCGAAATAATCTGCGATTTGTAACGGGCCCACGGGGTTCCGTCCTGTACGCCGCTGCCTGCCGCATAGTTGCTTGTATTGGTCACATTTCCAAGAATATGCAGACATCCGTCGGTATCCAGCATCCAGCCTTCTCCGGCCGCAACAATGCCCGCATCACGGGTTTCTCCTTCGGTTTCCGCATATGCCGATTCCCCGTTTTCTTCAATCGCAGACCGTTCCGATGAGGCAAATGCCTTCCCCGCCGTCCACGGCATGCACACAGCCATTCCGAGGACCAGCAAAATCAATCGTAATCCGGTTTGCAGCACATCAGTCTTTTTCATTTGAGTTCTCCTCCCGAACACCGGGCCTCTTCTGCAAAAGGTCGTTGTTTCCGGCCTTCTGCAGAACGGTCCTATGGGCATTCCCAAAATTTCAAATCATTTTTCAACCTGCGCGATGATCTATTTTGTCAGCGTCAGACTCTTAATCGCACTCCAGTTGCTGTAGAAGGTATATCCGCCCATCGTCTTGTATGCACGAATCTTAACGTAGTACATTGTACCCTTCTCAAGACCGGTAATGCTCTTATCGGTTGCAGCAGCCATCTTCACCGGTACGGTGAGTCCGTCGCTGAGATCTGCCTCGGTTCCGTATACGATTTCATAACCGGTACAGTTCGGAGACGGACTGAATTCCACCTTCAAAATACCGCTGTACTGATTGGACAGCTTGGAAATGAAGTTGTTCTTCAGGTAAATCGTATTCTTCGCCGGGCCGGACGCACTTGCGACAGTGTTCCCGTCGACTTTCATAAAGCTCTTAATCGCGTAATAGTAAACCGTTCCACCTTCCACGTCGGTATCGTTGAAATACAGATTTTTCTGTGTCGAGCCGATGAAATGCCAGGTACCTGCCTGCGTATCCTTCCGATATACATAATATCCGTCTGCTCCGTCAACGGCGGTCCATGCTACGCGAACCGAGCCGGACCGGTTTTCAACGCTTGTAATGGTCGGAGGTACCGAATAACAGCCGCTTGCGGATTTTCCGTTCTCTCCGTTGGCCATACCGCGTCCGACCTGTACTGCGTATTCATATTGGATACCGGGTTCCACCGTCTTGTCATAATAACCGGTTGCGTTCAATCGGTCTGCCAGAACGGTCCACCCATTTCCACCAAGAACTCTGCGAAGTATACGATAAGTGGTATATCCGCACTTGTCGTTTGCCTTCTCCCAGGTCACGGTCAGACCTTCCCGTGCAATATTTGCATGAATAACATCGACCGTATCCTCGACGTCATCCATTGACCAAAACAAATAATACAATTCGTCTCCGTTAAGGTCCCCCTGAAGTGTATCAGCGTTTCCGCCATACGCACTCTCATAATCTGCCATTGATATACCGTCGATTGCCATGCCGTCCAAATCTACGGCAGCTCCTTCCATACATGCCGGATATCCGCTCAGCCCCATGCAAACCACATCATTCAGGACCAATGTCAAATCACCGGAATACAATGCCCCTCCTTGGTTGTTATCCGCAGTCAGGCATACCGAATCCCGAAGTATCAGCCGATGAAGGTTCTCGCCTAATCCTATGCGAATTCCATACGAGGGATTAGTCTCATAATCTCCTACATCCGTCAAAGTAATTGCCAGCGTACCGGTTCCCTTGACAGTAAACGGCCATTCGTCATATATATAGTATTCAGGGATCAGGATACCGTAATGATTACCGTCTTTGATTGCCTTTTCCGGGCTCACCGTAATGGTATTGTTTCCTTTCAATACCAATGTTTTAAATACTCCGAATATACCGCAATCCAGATCCATCGGAAGGTCATAGTTAAATATCATGGAAAAATCCGGATGCAAATTTGCCGTTCCGTCAAGAGTAATGGTTGCGTTCTCCAACGTCAGTTCCTGTTTTTCAAAATTATAGGTTGCCGTTCCTTCTCCGCACGGAATCACCGTTCTGTCCGGCATGAACTCTTCCCCGTTAACAAAAACTTCGGAACGGATTACTTCATCAATCAGCAGGTATTTACAACGATTTTTCCACCGTCTTGCAAAATCCTCTTCCGACAGTTCCTGTTTGCTGCTTCCGTCGGAGTTCTTGGTATCAATGTAATATTTGCCGTATTTCGAATTCACAACTGAAATATCGTCCGTCTCACCGGAGTCAAACGCTGTTACATCTCCGCTCATTTCCAACCGGCTGGTTATGCAGGTAAGACCATTGGAAAAAAGGCCGATATCGCCCTGCATTGTGACATCCACTGCAGTTAGTTCCATGAAGCCCATGACATAACAGCCTGTCGAACGATACCCTTTCGATGCCTTGGTACGAATATCCAGTTTCGTAACGTAATACTTCTGAGTTTCATAATATTTTTTCGAATGCAAATCTATTTCATTCATGGCATAAATGCCGTAAACGTCGATATCTTCGCTCTTCAGATTGATTACATTGGTACCGGTTAACGCAACACTGTACTTATTCCGAAAAATAATACCGGCGTAAACGGAACCCGTCTTATCCATGGTACCCTTTGTAATCGTCGCATTGTCCAGATACAATGTTTGTGTCACTGCGTAAGGATCCCATTCCACATATGCCTTACCGTTTCCGCATTTCACGGAAGGAGCCTTCTCCGACAGTTCCACACCGTTTACAATAACACCGTAATACTGCGGATTTTTGATTTTCACATAGCTGCAAGAAAGCAAATCGTCTGCCGTTTCGCAGTCGTGCATGGTGTCTTTCGTCTCGCCGCCCTTCAGAACCGCAGTCTCGTCAAACGTCCATTCGTCGATGTCCGCATAATCCAGCGCACCTTCCAAAGTGGCATATTCAAGCCCCAGTGTATCGCAGCTGAGAATCTTGTCCACATTGTCTCCAATCACCGTCATACGATCGATGACCAACTGTTGGCTGGCCATGATTCCGTAGGTATCCTCGGTTCCGGAAAACATTACGGTCAAACTTCCGCTACCATATACGGTCAATTTCGGGCAATCCGCATAAATCGCCACGGCTGATTTTTCCGAATAGTCATCCACCTCAAACCTGCAGTCACCGGACAGGAAAAGCCTTACCGGCTCGTCCGACTGAATATACAATGCCGCCGAAATCCCGTCAGCCACCTCTTCCGTCTCTATAAGGAGCGCGTCGTACAAACAAATCCTATTGCCTGCAACTTCCAGGGTTCCCTGTTCTGTTTTCCCTACTAAGTCCCTTTCGAGGTCTATTTTTCCTTCGTATTCTCCGACTGTTCTTCCTTGCACCCGCACCGTCGGTTTCGTGGGCTCTGAATCTGCCATTGCGGACATTGTTCCCATCAAAACGAACGTTGTCAGAAGCAACAGCAGCATTACAATTTTCTTCTTCATAAAATTCCTTTCTTCGCAGTATTCTCTGCCGTTTATTTTGTCAGCGTCAGGTTCTTAATTGCACTCCAGTTGCTGTAGAAGGTGTATCCGCCCATTGTCTTGTACGCACGAATCTTAACATAATACGTGGTTCCCTTCTTCAGGTCGGTAATGCTCTTATCGGTTGCAGCAGCCATCTTCACCGGTACGGTGAGTCCGTCGCTGAGATCTGCCTCGGTTCCGTATACGATTTCATATCCGGTGCATGCCGGCGTCTGTGTAAACTCAACTTTCAAAACACCCGAATACTGATTGGACAGTTTGGAAATGAAGTTATTCTTCAGGTAAATCGTATTCTTTGCCGAGCTCGACGCACTGGTCACCGTCTCCGTGCCGACCTTTACGAAGCTCTTGATGGCGTAGTAGTAAACCACACCGCTCTCGGTTGTCGTATCGGTAAAG
>JAZLJJ010000074.1:0-74352 GCA_045597325.1 Lachnospiraceae bacterium | reverse complement strand
GCGGAGTTTTTTGTCTCATAGGAAGTTCGTCCTATGAGATAAAAAACGCTCCGCGAGGATGCACACGCCTGTGCAGAGGAAAAATGTCGCTTCGCGACGCACAGGCGGCGCGAGCATATCGCAAGCGATATGCTTTGTTCCCTGTATGATATTGCGGCATATGAAATTATGGCACATGATATTTTGCCTGTATGTTTTTTTTCTGCATTGGAAAAAATGTAACATCATTTTGCTGCGGTACGGCATTTTTGAACATTGTTAACCGGTTCTGTCGGTGCTATAGTGGGCTCGACGGTTCAAAACAGAATTTCCGGTTCCGGCGGTTGGAACGCGAACCGGGCTTGGTATATAACAAAAGGACTTGTGATGTCCGTTCCCCGACACCGGCAGGCAGAGGGGACGCCTATACAGGCAGGAAATTTATTTATGAAGAAAAATGTTACGTTGTGCTACGGACTGGTGTTGGCGGTCTTTTCGATAGGATATGTGACGATGTGGGCATTTTCCAGCGTATTTCTGCTGGATGCGGGGCTCAGTAATTCGCAAATCGGAAGTCTGCTGGCCATCGGTTCGTTATTGTCGGTGCTCGTACAGCCGGTTATCGGTGGGCTGATCGATCGAAATCCGAAGGTGACAAGCCGAAAATTCATGCTGGTGATGGCAGGACTGATTGTGGCGGTCGGAATCGTGATTATCGTTCTTCCGACGAAAACGGTTTTATGCACGATACTTTTGTACGGGGCGGCCATTTTTCTGATGATGCTCGCACAGCCGTTTCTGAATTCGCTCGGAATGGATGCGATAAATTATGGATATCCGCTCAATTTCGGAGTCGGACACAGTATCGGTTCGCTCGGGTATGCCCTCGGTTCCTACGCGTTCGGTTACGTGTCGGCATCGGTCGGTCCCAAAAGCATTCCGTTTGCGTTTGTGATTGCTTTTTTTATTTTGGGGATTCCGCTTGCGCTGTATCCGGTCCGGAAGCCGGAAGCAGGAAAGCCGGAAACGGGGACACCGGTCAGAACGGAACAACCCCGGAATGTCGCTGCCGAACGGAACAATCCGTTTCTGTTTTTGTTTCGGTATAAGCGGTTTGCGGTTATTTTGCTTGGTCTGATTCTGATTTATTACGGACACGGACTGATTAACACCTATGCGTTGCAAATTCTGGAACCGAAGGGCGGCAACAGTAAGGACATGGGCACGGCGGCGTCCATCGCGGCGTTGTGTGAACTGATTACTACGTTTTTATTTTCCTTTTACATGAGAAAAATCAAACTGCACCGGCTGCTGAAGCTGTCCTGCATCTTTTTTACGTTGAAAATTTTCTTCAGTTATCTGGTGACGGATGTGATTTCATTTTTCCTGATTCAGGGCCTGCAAATGTTCGGATGGGGCCTGCTTTGGGTCGGAATCGTCTATTACGTGAATAACCTTGTCGGGGAGCACGATAAAGCTCAGGGACAGGCTTACGCCGGTATGGCATTTACGATTGCGAGTGTCCTCGGTAATCTGATCGGCGGCTGGCTGATCGATACCTTCTCGGTCAATGTGATGCTGTTGAGCGGAACTGCGGTTTCACTGGCCGGAAGTATCATCATTTGGATTTTCGTAAAGGAACAGAAGACGGTCGGAAATGCGACCTGATACGGTCGTATCACCGAACTGTAATATCGGGTTTCGTTAAGCTACAATAAAAAAGTCAGGTTGCATATTGAAAATAATATGTGACCCGACCGAGGTTCAGATACTTATTTTAGCTTGACGGAGGGAGAAGATACGATGTCTTCGTTGTCGTTATCGGAAATCATTCAGAACAATTATCGTTGTTTGAAACAGGAAAAGGGACTGACGGCCAAACAAATGGAAGAGGTCGGGATCGGAAAAACGACGTTGAACGATATGGTGAACCGCAACAAGAACGGATTTCCGTCGATTGAAACGCTGGAAAAACTGGCCACGGCATTTGACGTTCCGATAACCTATTTTTTTGAAGAGCATGAGTTTGTCAATCGTGAACGGGATTATCTGATTTCCTATACGGCAGCGTTGTACGACCGCTCCGATGAACGGGACCGCCGTCTGATAAAATCTCTGTTGGAAGCATTTCCGAAATCAAAATGAAACCAAGACCCAAAGCGGATTGTCGTTTGATATGACCGCCTTTTTCCGGATGTCCGGATAAAAGGTACATATTAATATCATTCCGGCCGTGGGTCTTTTTTTGTGCAACGATTGCGAACAGAGGTCGACAAACCGAACAGAAATGTCTACAACACCGGACTTGTGTTTTGTAAACCGGATATGGTAGACTTGAATTGTACTGAACAATGGGGGGGAGACATTGGGAGGTGAGTGTGGTGTTTTCGGAATCGTCGTTGCAGGACAGAATTTTAAAGAACATTAAGTATCTGAAGGAAACCAAGGGGCTGACGTCAAAGCAATTGGAAGAATCCGGGCTGGCAAGGGCAACGTATAATAATCTGTTTTACCGCGATGAAAGCGGGTACCCGTCCGTGGATACGATGGAACGTTTGTCCGATGTGTTTCATGTCGATATTACGTTCTTTTTTGCCGAGCATACGGAACAGCGGAGAGAACGGGACTATCTGGTGTCATGCCTTTGCAATTTATACGATAATGCCAATGACCGGGAACGGACGCTGCTTCGGAAAATGCTGGAGGCATTTGAACGTGACCCGGAATAAGTGTGTGAATCGGAATCGGTGCGTGGCGCGGAATAAGTGCGTGACCCGGAATCGGTGCGTGACCCGGAATAAGTGCGTGGCGCGGAATCGGTGTGTGGGCGAAATCGCAAGACCCCCGAAGTAACGAAAGATGTTGACAAATCGGCATTTTATGGTATTCTATTTAGAATAATTACTTCAGGAGGTTCATGAGATGAGAACTAGAATCAAGCAGTTGTTTCGCAACACATCGGAGTATGCATCAAAAGAGGTTACCGTTTGCGCTTGGGTACGTACCAATCGGGCACAGGCACAGTTCGGTTTCTTGAATATAAATGACGGTTCGTTCTTTGAGAATCTGCAGGTTGTTTATGAGCAGAATCTGGATAATTTTAATGATATTTCCAAAATTCGTGTCGGCGCGAGTGTGGAAGTTGTCGGTACGCTGATACTGACACCCGAAAACCAGCAGCCGTTTGAAATCAAGGCAAGCAAGGTGACGCTTCTCGGCGATTGTCCGGAAGATTACCCGATTCAGCCGAAGCGTCATACGAGAGAATATCTTCGTACCGTGGCTCATTTGCGTCCGAGAACAAACCTGTTCTCCGCAGTATTCCGTGTCCGCAGTGTGGCTGCCATGGCGATTCACAAATATTTTCAGGACAGAGGATATCTGTATGTTCATACCCCGCTGATTACCGGCGCGGATTGCGAAGGTTCCGACCAGATGTTCAAGATTACGACGCTGAATATGAACGAGCTGCCGATGACGCAGGACGGCAAGGTGGATTTCTCCAAGGACCTGTTCGGAAAGCAGTCCTTCATTACCGGTTCCGGTCAGCTGCAGGGAGAAACCTTTGCAATGGCATTCGGCGACATTTACACGTTCGGACCGACCTTCCGAACCGAGAACTCCAACACACAGACTCATGCAAATGAGTTCTGGATGATTGAACCCGAGATGGCATTCTGCGATTTGCAGGGATTGATGGATGTCGAGGAAGAAATGCTCAAATATGTCGTTTCCTACGTGCTGGAAAATTGCCCGGAGGAAATTGATTTCTGCGACAAGTTTGTATCCAGGGGATTGAAAGACAAATTGACCGCACTGGTTGATTCCGACTTCACAAGAGTGACGCACCGGGAAGTTGTTGATATCCTGAAGAAGGCGGATGTGAAGTGGGAATTCCGGCCCGATTACGGTGAGGATATTGCGAAGGAGCATGAGAAGTATATCGTGGATTATTTCCACGGCCCCGTTTTTGTAACCGATTGGCCGAAGGAAATCAAGGCATATTATATGAAGGTAAATCCGGATAACAAGACGGTTGCGGCAGTCGATTTGCTTGTTCCGCAGGCCGGTGAGCTGATGGGCGGAAGCCAGCGTGAGGAGAATCTGGATAAGCTTTTGGAACGTATGGAAGAAATGGGTGTGGACAAGGAGTCCATTGACTGGTACCTCGATACCAGACGCTTCGGCGGTTGTGTTCATTCCGGTTTCGGTATGGGATTTGAACGTCTGATTATGTATCTGACCGGTGTGGAAAATATCCGTGACGTGATTCCGTTCCCGAGAACTCCGAGATCCTGTGAGTTCTGATTCTGAACGTTATGTGAAAACAGAAACAGATATACATACATTTGCTTGCATGTATATCTGTTTTTTTGTATAATGAGGCGGTGCAATTCCGAACGGAGACCTCCGCAAATGGCGAGCCACTCCGCCCGTGCCGGTATGCGGGAACGGAACCGTCGGATTGCCGGAAACGCTTTTTGCGCGAAATAAATAAGAAAGTACAGAGTGAAGAATATGATGCCAAAGAAAATTTTACTGATAATCGTGATGTTCGGACTCATTTGCATGACCGGTTGCGGAACGAAAGATTCTGACGGGGAGAATAAATTGATTGAATCGAATAAGGGGAATTCCTCATTTTCGCTGCCCCATGTCAGATTTCAGGTGCGGGAAACGGATTTTCAAGGCGGCAACAGAAAGGATACGGTAACGGAGGATTCGGTAACCGTTTCCGACGGTATGTATACAATCTGCGTTCGGGAAATGCCGAGCGATTATATACTCTGTACGGTGAAATCCTGGGCGGAGTACGAACAGTTTTGCCTGGAGAACAAAGAGGAAAAATATGTGACGGTGTCGAATTTGAAGCCGTTACAGCAAAAGACCGTGGAAGGGAAAGAAACGTTTATCCTGTCCTATTCCAAATCATATTCTATGCAGTATATGGCGGATCCGAGCCTGAGCGGTTTGACGGTTCATTATACCGAATACTGTATGGGAAATGATCTTGCACGGTACAGGATTACGATTTCCGAGGTCTATGAAGAGAAGGCGGAGGCAATTCAGGCGGCCGAAGCGATTATCGATTCCATGAGCTGGAACCCGGTTACGCTTCTGTACAAAGAAAAACGGGAATATGGGGATGCCGTGCTTGCGTTTACCGTGCCGGTCAATTTCTCGTATTATGCAAATGACGAGGGCAGACAGTATGAGGCGCTGGTTGCTCCGATGAACTATGACAATTATTGTGCGAGAGATTCCTATATGCAGATTGAAGAAATTGATATCGGGAACGAGGAACTCTACCGGTATGTCGTGTCGGAATACATGAAGGTTACGTCGGATCATAGCGATGCCGATTTCCTGGCACAGGATTCCAGACTGGGCAAACCGATTTTTGAAATTCGGGAATTGTACGGAGTGGAAGCATGTACGATGCAATTCTGTTATGAATACGAATTCCGTCAGTTCGCAACGGAGGATCGGATATATGCGGATATCAACGGGGTTGTTTATCAGATTACGGTTAAAGCACCGATTGATGCACCGGAGTTGAGAGAGCAGCTGATGGAAATTGCCGAGAATATCGTTTTCAAGTAATTACAGATGAAAAAATACCGACGTCAGGTTGGTTTCAGGGGGGGCTGTTTAAAAAAAATGAAAAAAATTTGAAAAAATTATGAAATTGTTAATTTTTTGCAACACTTTTGTGACACTTTGTGTGTTATGATGTGGTCAACAGAAAAGAAAAGAGAAAAGATCCTCCTTACAATTTGTAATTTTATATAGCTGGCTAAGAAACATATTTTTTTCCCCCCCTAAATGTTTCTGAAAAATATGACCGATGCGAGAGCATCGGTCATATTTACATTTTGGGCTTTTTTGGTCGAAGAAGGCAGTTGACATAAAAAGGTTTTCGCGGTCGAAGAAGGCAGTTGACATAAAAAAAGAAACGGTAGTTTTCGCAGTACGGAGATGACTCCGGAAGGTAATCATGACGAAAACGCCGCTTTTTTTGTGGGTGGATTTGTATATAAATTTTGTTTGACTTATTGAAAATGTTGTGATAAAATGAAAAATGCACTATTGTGGTGTTGTATGCCTGTTCGCTTGTATTATAGCATGATTTCGAATTTGTTGCAAGACTTTTTGAACCGTGCTTTCTCATATTTCACGCGAGAAATATCGAGCCGTAACGGTGTTCGGCGTTCTTTGCCGCAACACAAATAGGTAAAAAATTTATCAAGGGGTGAAACATCAATGGATAAAAACAGAATTCGTCCAGTGAAAGTTGGTAAGAATTTGCGAATGAGCTTCGCGAAGCAGAAGGATATCCTTGAGATGCCGAATCTGATTGAAGTTCAGAAGGATTCTTATCGCTGGTTCCTTGAAAAGGGACTTTATGAGGTGTTCACAGACATTTCTCCGATTACCGATCACGACGGTCGGTTAAGTTTGGAGTTCGTGGACTATCAGCTTTGTAAGGATGACGCCAAGTATTCAATTGAGGAATGTAAGGAACGTGATGCGACCTATGCGGCACCGTTAAAGGTCAAGGTTCGTCTTCACAACAATGATACCGGTGAAATCAACGAGCATGATATTTTCATGGGTGATTTTCCTCTTATGACGGAAACCGGAACCTTCGTTATCAATGGAGCAGAGCGTGTAATCGTAAGCCAGCTGGTTCGTTCCCCCGGTATTTATTATGCAATGACTCACGATAAGATCGGTAAGGAACTGTATTCCGCTACCGTAATTCCGAACCGTGGCGCATGGTTGGAGTACGAGACGGATGCCAATGACGTGTTCTATGTTCGCGTGGATAGAAACCGTAAAGTTCCGATTACCGTATTTATTCGTGCTCTCGGATTTGGTACCAATGAAGAAATTCGTGACATTTTCGGTGATGAAGAAGCGTTGGAAGCAACGTTGAAGAAGGATACCACGGAGAATTATCAGGACGGTCTTTTGGAATTGTACAAGAAGCTTCGTCCGGGCGAGCCGCTGTCGGTTGAGAGCGCAGAGAGCCTTCTTCACGGTATGTTCTTTGATCCGAAGAGATACGATCTTGCCAAGGTTGGCCGTTACAAGTTCAATAAGAAGCTGTTGCTGAAGAACCGTGTAACCGGATACAAGCTTGCGGAAGATGTTATCGATCAGACGACCGGTGAAGTTCTGGCAACAGAGGGAACTCTGATTACCGAGCAGCTGGCTGATGAGATTCAGAACGCTGCCGTTCCGTTCATTTACGTTGTAACGGAGAAGATGATTGATAAGCAGATCAGAAAACACAGCTGCAAGGTTCTGTCCAACCTGATGGTTGAGATCAGCAATTTTGTGGATTGTGATAAAGAAGCTCTCGGAGTTACCGAGCTGGTATATTATCCTGCACTTCGTGAGATTTTGGACAACAATACGACTCAGGAAGAAATCGAAGATGCGATTCGCAAGAACATTACCGAACTGATTCCGAAGCATATTACGAAGGAAGATATTCTTGCTTCCATTAACTACAATATGCATATTTTCTGGAATGTCGGCAATACCGATGATATCGACCACCTCGGAAACCGTCGTATCCGTGCGGTCGGCGAGCTGCTTCAGAACCAGTACCGTATCGGTATGTCCAGAATGGAGCGTGTTGTTCGCGAGCGTATGAATACCCTGGACCAGGAGACCATTTCCCCTCAGGCCCTGATTAATATTAAGCCTGTTACGGCGGCTGTGAAGGAATTCTTCGGAAGCTCCCAGCTGTCTCAGTTTATGGATCAGCACAACCCTCTCGGTGAGCTGACTCATAAGAGACGTTTGTCCGCCCTCGGTCCCGGCGGTTTGTCCAGAGACCGTGCAGGTTTCGTTGTTCGAGACGTACATTATACCCATTACGGCAGAATGTGCCCGATTGAGACCCCCGAAGGTCCGAACATCGGTTTGATTAACTCTCTTGCATCCTATGCAAGAATTAATGAATACGGTTTTGTTGAGGCTCCTTACAGAAAACTCGACAAATCCAATCCGGAAAATCCCATCGTTACCGATGAGGTTGTATATCTGACCGCAGACGAAGAAGACAAGTTCGTTGTTGCACAGGCAAATGAGCCTCTCGACGAGAACAATCAGTTCGTTAACAGTAAGGTTTCCGGACGTTACCGTACAGAAATTTCCCAGTACGAGAAGAAGCGTATCGATTTGATGGATGTATCTCCGAAGATGGTATTCTCCGTAGCGACAGCCATGATTCCGTTCCTGCAGAACGACGATGCGAACCGTGCTCTTATGGGTTCCAACATGCAGCGTCAGGCCGTTCCGTTGCTCTTCACCGAGTCTCCGGTTGTTGATACCGGTATGGCACTGAAGACCGCGGTTGACTCCGGTGTTTGCGTTGTTGCAAAGAATGACGGCGTTGTAGAGCGTTCCGAATCCAACCGGATTGTAATCCGCAATAAGGATGGCGAACGTGATGAATATAAGCTTCTGAAATTTGCGAGAAGCAACCAGGGTACCAGCATTAATCAGCGTCCGATTGTTAAGAAGGGCGAAGAGATTAAGGCCGGTCAGGTAATTGCAGACGGTCCGTCCACTTCCGGCGGTGAACTTGCACTCGGTAAGAACCCGTTGATCGGATTCATGACCTGGGAAGGTTACAACTACGAGGATGCGGTTTTGCTTTCCGAACGTCTGGTACGTGACGATGTCTTTACCTCCATCCATATTGAGGAATATGAGACCGAAGCAAGAGAAACCAAGCTCGGACCGGAAGAGATTACAAGAGATATTCCGGGCGTCGGCGAAGATGCGCTGAAGGATTTGGATGAGCGCGGTATCATTCGTATCGGTGCCGAGGTTCGTGCCGGAGATATTCTGGTCGGAAAGGTAACTCCGAAGGGAGAAACCGAACTGACCGCAGAAGAGCGTCTTCTTCGTGCCATTTTCGGTGAGAAGGCGAAGGAAGTTCGTGATACTTCCCTGAAGGTTCCGCACGGTGAATTCGGTATTATTGTTGATGTTAAGGTATTTACAAGAGAAAACGGCGATGAGCTGAATCCGGGAGTCAATGAAAACGTTCGCGTATACATTGCTCAGAAGAGAAAGATTCAGGTCGGCGATAAGATGGCCGGTCGTCACGGTAACAAGGGTGTTGTTTCCCGTGTATTGCCGGTTGAAGATATGCCGTTCCTTCCGAACGGACGTCCGCTGGATATCGTATTGAATCCTCTCGGCGTTCCGTCCCGAATGAACATCGGTCAGATTCTGGAGATTCATTTGAGTCTTGCATCCCAGGTTTTGGGATTCAAGGTATCCACTCCGGTATTTGACGGTGCAAATGAGGTTGATATTTTGGAGACTCTGGAGTTGGCTAACGATTATGTCAACACCGATCTGGAGGACTTCAAGAAGAAATATTCGAATAAGCTGAATCCCGAAGTTATGGATTACCTGGTTCAGAATCAGGAGTACCGTAAGGAATGGGCGGGTGTTCCGATTAAGGCATCCGGTAAGGTTCAGCTTCGTGACGGTCGTACGGGTGAGCCGTTCGATAACGAAGTAACAATCGGTTTCATGCACTACCTGAAACTGCATCATTTGGTTGACGATAAGATTCATGCACGTTCCACCGGTCCTTACTCTCTGGTAACGCAGCAGCCTCTCGGCGGTAAAGCACAGTTTGGTGGCCAGCGTTTCGGTGAAATGGAGGTTTGGGCACTGGAGGCTTACGGTGCGGCACACATTTTGCAGGAAATCCTTACTGTGAAGTCCGATGATGTGGAAGGTCGTGACAGAACCTACAAGGCAATTACGAAGGGTGAAAACATTTCCGAGCCCGGTATTCCGGAATCCTTCAAGGTATTGCTGAAAGAATTACAGGCATTGGCTCTGGATGTTACTGTTCTCGATGAGGACGGCAACGAAGTTCAGATGACAGAAAAATTCACCAGCGGTGATGATGATTTCTCCGATATTTATGACGATCAGAACGATTACTATCTGAGTATGGCAAATGACGAGATGTCTCAGAACGGTTTCCAGGAGATTTCTCCTGACGAGTCCACCGGTGATATGTACGGCTCGGTTGTCGAGGATGATTCTTTCGATGATTTCGATGAGCTGGAACCGATCGATGACGGTCTGTCGGATGATGAGTTCTGATAAGTGTCCGAAGAAATGCATTTATTGGATTGAATAAATGGAAGGAGCAACATTAATGTCAATGGATAAGCTTAATGATGATGTAAAAGAAATTACATATGATGCCATCCGTATCGGTCTTGCATCCCCTGAGAAAATCAGAGAGTGGGCAAGAGCCGGAAGACCGGGTGAGGTTACCGATTATGAGGTTAAAAAGCCGGAGACAATCAACTACAGAACTCTGAAACCGGAAACCGGTGGTCTGTTCTGCGAGAAGATTTTCGGACCCACGAAGAAATTCGAGTGTCATTGCGGTAAGTATAAGAAGCAGAAGGTTCGCGCCAAAAACTTCATTTGCGACCGTTGCGGTGTCGAAGTTACGGATGCAAAGGTTCGTCGTGAGAGAATGGGTTATATCGAACTGGCAGCGCCGGTTTCCCATATCTGGTATTTCAAGGGAATTCCGAGCCGTATGGCAATGATTCTCGATATCAATCCGAAGAATCTGGAGAAGATTCTGTATTTCTCCGCATATGTTGTTTTGGATCCCGGAACCACAAACCTGAAGCAGAAGGACGTTCTGAGTGATGCCGAGTATGCAAAGGCTTGCGAGGAGTTTGGAGCAGACAGCTTTACCGCTCAGATGGGTGCGGAAGCAATTCAGAAGCTCCTGGCAGACATCAACCTGGATGAGCTGGCAGAGAGCCTGAAGGACGAGCTGCTTCACAGCAACGGACAGAAGCGTGCGAAGCTGATCAAGCGTCTGGAGGTTGTAGAGGCATTCCGCGAGTCCGGAAACCGTCCGGAATGGATGATTCTGAAATGTATTCCGGTTATTCCGCCGGATTTGCGTCCTATGGTTCAGCTGGATGGCGGACGTTTCGCAACATCCGATTTGAATGATTTGTATCGTCGTATTATTAACAGAAATAACCGTCTGCAGAGACTGATTAACCTGGGTGCACCGGAGATTATTATCCGGAATGAAAAGCGTATGCTTCAGGAAGCAGTCGATGCATTAAATGATAACGGCCGTCGCGGTCGCGCGGTAACCGGCCCCGGTAACCGTGCACTGAAGTCCCTGTCCGATTTGTTAAAGGGTAAGCAGGGTCGTTTCCGTCAGAACCTCCTTGGTAAGCGTGTCGACTATTCCGGTCGTTCCGTTATCGTCGTAGGTCCCGAATTGAAGATTTATCAGTGCGGTCTCCCGAAGGAGATGGCAATTGAATTGTTCAAGCCGTTCGTAATGAAAGAACTGATTGCCGACGGTCTTGCACACAATATTAAGGCAGCCAAGAAGATGGTTGAGCGTTTGGAGCCCAGCGTTTGGGATGTTCTCGAGAAGGTTATTCAGGAGCACCCGGTAATGCTGAACCGTGCACCTACCCTTCACCGTCTCGGTATTCAGGCATTTGAACCGATTCTTGTAGAAGGTAAAGCAATTAAGCTTCATCCGCTTGCATGTACCGCGTTCAACGCCGACTTCGACGGTGACCAGATGGCTGTGCATTTGCCTTTGTCCGTAGAAGCTCAGGCAGAATGCCGCTTCCTGTTGCTGTCTCCGAACAACCTGTTGAAGCCGTCCGACGGTGCTCCGGTTGCGGTTCCTACCCAGGATATGGTCCTCGGTATCTACTACCTGACCATGGAAAAGCCCGGCGATAAGGGTGAAGGCATGTTCTTCAAGAATGAAAATGAGGCAATTCTTGCATATGAGAACGGCTACATTACGCTTCATTCCAAGATTCATGTCCGCAGAACCGGAATCAATGCCGAAGGCAAGGAAGAGTCCCGTACCATTACGTCGACACTCGGACGTTTCCTTTTCAATGAAATCATCAGCCAGGATCTCGGTTTCGTCGATCGTACCAGACCGGAGAACTTCCTGAAGCTGGAAATCGATTTCCTTGTTAAGAAGGGTGAATTGAAGAAGATTTTGCAGCGTTGCATCAATACTCACGGTGCAATCAAGACTGCTGAAACACTGGATGCCATTAAGGCAATCGGTTATAAGTATTCCACCAGAGCAGCAATGACCGTTTCCATTTCCGATATGACCGTTCCGGCCGAGAAGAAAGAAATGATCAAGCAGGCGGAAGAGAAGATTGAGCTCATTTTCGAGACCTACAGTGAAGGTCTTATGAGCGAAGAAGAGCGTTACAAGGCTGTTATCGAAACCTGGAAAGAAACCGATGATATCATCAAGGATAAGCTGTTGGCAGGTCTGGATACCTACAACAACATCAAGATGATGGCGGATTCCGGTGCGCGTGGTTCCAACTCTCAGATTAAGCAGTTGGCCGGTATGCGTGGTTTGATGGCCGATACATCCGGTAAAGCAATTGAATTGCCGATTAAGGCAAACCTCCGTGAAGGTCTTGACGTACTCGAGTACTTCATTTCCGCACACGGTGCCCGTAAGGGTCTGTCCGATACCGCACTTCGTACCGCGGACTCCGGTTACCTGACACGTCGTCTGGTTGATGTTTCTCAGGAACTGATTATTCGTGAAATGGACTGCTGTCCGGATGCGGAAGAAATTCCGGGTATGGACGTTTCCACCTTCACAATCGGTAAGAAGACGGATGCAAGACAGGAAATCATCGAGAAACTGGAAGATCGTATTACCGGTCGTTTCTCCTGTGAAGATTACTATGATGATAACGGAGATCTGATTGTTCGCAAGAACCAGATGATTACTCCGAAGCGTGCGGCAAGAATTATGGCAACCAAGGCAATTTCCGAAGCAGGAAATGCAGCATCCATTAAGATTCGTACCGCATTGACATGCCGTTCTCATTTGGGTGTATGTGCGAAGTGCTACGGCGCTAACATGGCAACCGGTGAGCCGGTACAGGTTGGTGAGGCAGTCGGTATTATCGCTGCACAGTCTATCGGTGAGCCCGGTACTCAGTTGACCATGAGAACCTTCCATACCGGTGGTGTTGCAGGTGATGATATTACACAGGGTCTTCCTCGAGTAGAGGAATTGTTCGAGGCCAGAAAGCCGAAGGGACTTGCGATTATTTCCGAGTTCGCAGGCAAGGTTTCCATCCGTGAAACGACCAAGAACACGATGGTTAAGCGTGAAGCTGTAGTAACCAATGCCGAGACCGGCGAGAGCAAGGCATACTTGATTCCGTTCGGTTCCCGTTTGAAGGTTGAGGAAGGACAGGAGGTTGGTGCCGGTGAAGCATTGACCGAAGGTTCCATGAATCCTCATGACATTCTGAAGATCAACGGTCTTCGTGCCGTTCAGGATTACATGCTGAAGGAAGTTCAGAGTGTATATCGTCGTCAGGGTGTTGATATCAATGATAAACATATTGAAATTATCGTTCGTCAGATGCTGAAGAAGGTTCATGTAGAAGAGGGCGGCGACAGCGAGTTCCTTCCGGGAACAAGCGTTGATGTTCTGGATTTCGAAGAGAACAACGAGCGTCTGATTGCAGAAGGAAAGAAGCCTGCAGAAGGCAGCCGTGTAATGCTTGGTATTACCAAGGCCGCATTGGCAACCAACTCCTTCCTGTCTGCAGCATCCTTCCAGGAAACAACCAAGATTCTTACCGATGCAGCTATCAAGGGTAAGATCGATCCGTTGGTTGGCTTGAAGGAAAATGTTATTCTCGGTAAGCTGATTCCTGCCGGAACCGGTATGAAGGAATATCGCAACGTCAGACTGGATACGGATAATGAAATTCTGAATCCGGAAACACCGTTTGAAGACGAGTTCCGTACAAGCATCGTAAATCGTCGGGACGACCTGATGGATACCGATACGATTGCAGCCGAAGAAGCATTTGAAAATGAAGACTTCGAGGATGACGAATTCCTTAATGAAGACGCAGAGTACAGTGATCTGGAATTTGCGGATGAATTGGAATATGAGGAGTCCGAAGAGGACAAATAAGCAGTAATTTGAAGCAGAAGGGGCGAAGCTTCTTCGCCCCTCTGTTTTTTCTTATGTGGCATTTCCTGCCAAATCAAAACGGTACACGGATGACATGTCCGAAGACTCTTTTGTGCCGACATCATGAAATTTTCCAATTGAAATAAATCGAATATACAGAATGGAGCTTATATGGGAAACTACTCCGATATGTCTTTGGCGGAACTTCGTCTTTTGGCCAAAGAAAAGAAAATAAGTGGCTACAGTGCTTTGCGGAAACAGGAACTGGTTGATATACTGAGTAAAGAAACAAATGATTCTACAAAAGTAGAACAACAATCCGCAAAGAAATCCGAAACGACAGACAAGACCGTCGCACCGAAAAAAACGGTGAAAGCAGTGAAGGAAGGCGAAAACGCGACAGCGAAAGAAACTGAAAAAGCGGTTGTGAAAGAAAGCGAAAAGGCGACAGCGAAAGAAAAGCCGGCGCAGACAATCGGCAATCGTCCGGCACAGCCGGCAGAACTGCAGACCGATAATTCCCGGAAGTCCGAATCTCCGGAAATCGGGAAGCAGGTTCGTCCGGAAACGGAGAAACAGACTCGTCCGGAAGAACGACGGATTGTGAGACGGGTGGTTGCTGCGACGAACTCACGTCCGGAGAACCGCACCGAGAATCGCCCGGACAACCGTCCGGAGAACCGTACCGAGAATCGCCAGGATAACCGCCGGGAGAATCGCACCGAGAACCGTCCGGAGAATCGTACCGACAACCGCACCGAGAATCGCCCGGACAACCGCACCGACAACCGTGCCGACAACCGTCCGGAGAATCGTACCGAGAATCGCCAGGATAACCGCCGGGAGAATCGTACCGACAACCGCACCGAGAACCGCCCGGACCGTGACGCCGCACAGGGAAATCGGGACAATATGTTCAGAGACAACCGGCAGCAGAGAGATGCCGGTCGCAGACAGACTTCGGCTCAAGGAGATATGGGAATGGATTCCGGAATTATTCGAAAGGGTATTCTGGAAATTCCGGCCGATCAGAATTTCGGATTTTTGCGAAATGACAATTATCTTCCGAGTGAGAAGGACGTGTATATCAGTCCGGCAATGATTCGTACGTACAATCTTTCCACCGGAGACGTGATTACGGGAACTCTGCGGGTTCAGCAGCCGAATGAAAAATATCCGCCGCTTCATCATATTACGAAAATCAACGACCAGGATCCGGAACTGGCCATGAAACGCCGCAGATTTGACCGATTGACACCGGTATTCCCTCATGAGCGCTTACATCTGGAATATCCCGGCTGTGATGTGTCCATGCGAATTACCGATATGTTTTCGCCAATCGGTAAGGGACAGAGAGGAATGATCGTATCCCAGCCGAAGGCCGGAAAAACAACGCTATTGAAACAAATTGCAAAATCGATTTTAACCAATCACAAATCGGTTCATCTGATCATTTTGCTGATTGATGAGCGACCGGAAGAGGTAACCGACTTCAAGGATTATGTCAGCGGGACCAATGCGGAAGTGATTTATTCCACGTTTGATGAGGAACCGGAGCAGCATCGCCGCGTTTCGGAAATGACGCTGGAGCGTGCAAAGAGACTTGTGGAATACGGTGAGGATGTGGTGATTCTGTTGGACAGCATCACACGCCTGGCACGCGCGTACAATCTGATTTGTGTATCCAGCGGACGCACGTTGTCCGGAGGTCTGGATCCGAATGCTTTATTTATGCCGAAGAAATTCTTCGGAGCCGCACGTTGCATGAAAGAAGGCGGCAGTATGACGATTCTGGCAACCGCGCTGGTGGAGACGGGAAGCCGAATGGACGACGTTGTGTTTGAGGAATTCAAGGGAACCGGCAACATGGAACTGGTACTGGACCGCAATCTGTCGGAGCGTCGCATTTTCCCGGCAATCGATTTGCAGAGATCCAGCACACGACGCGAGGACCTGCTCCTCAATACGGCGGAACAGACGGCCAACAATCTGATGCGAAGGGCATTTAACGGAAATAAATCAGAGGAATCGATTGAGCAGATTATCAATCTGTTTACGCGCACGAGAAACAACGTGGAATTTATGCAAATGATGTCCAAAATGAAGTTTCAGTAAAACAGAAATCGAAAATCAAAATTTTTTGAAAGATGTTCAAAATAACAGTTGCATTTGCGAAAATGCTATGATATACTGTAAAAGCTGTTCTATAGAGTGTTAGGTCGACTGGTCTCGGCCGGCCGATTGATTATTATAATTTGTGAGGTGAACGTCATGCAGGAAGCAATTCAGCCGAAATACTATCAGGCAAAGGTTACATGTAACTGTGGTAATGAGTTTGTAACAGGTTCTACGAAGTCTGAAATTCACGTAGAAATCTGCTCCAAGTGCCACACCTTCTACACAGGTCAGAAGAAAGCAGCTACCGCACGCGGTGCGATTGAGAAGTTCAATAAGAAGTACGGCTTCTAATCTGAATGAAATGTGTATACATGCCTTGACAATCAACTTGTCAAGGCATTTCTTCTATAAAGGAATATTTTGCAAGAAGGATGGGCAAATGTATGGGTGAAGGACTGAAACCGTCCGGAATCGGCGGACAGGCCGTGATGGAAGGCGTTATGATGAGAAACCGCAGCAAATACGCGGTTGCAATCAGAAAAACAGACGGTCAGATGATTTTGAACGTGAAAGAATATCACAGCGTTTCGGAAAAGTATAAGTTTTTGGGATGGCCGTTCATCCGTGGTGCGGTGAATTTAATCGAATCCATGGTTGTCGGCATGAAAACGCTGATGTATTCAGCAAACTTCGCGGACGTTGAGGAGGAACCGAAGAAATCGAAGAACGATGCAAAGAATGAAGCATCGTCATCGACCGATGAGGAAAGCACAACGGCGAAGGAAGCGAAAGAACCGAAAAAGGATGACGGACCGCTGATGACGCCGGGAATGATTGCACTGACGGTCATTTTGGCACTTGGTATGACGATTGTACTCTTCATGTTCCTTCCGCTTGCCATTACATCATTTGTGGAGCGGCTGACGGGATTTCAGGCAGCCTGGTTTTCCAGTCTGGTGGAAGGTGTTCTTCGAATCCTGATTTTCGTCGGATATGTGGCACTCATTTCGCTGACACCGGATATCAAGAGAGTATTCCGGTATCACGGTGCCGAGCATAAAACCATTAACTGTATTGAGCATGGTTTGCCGTTAACGGTGGAAAATGCCCGCAACTCATCGAAAGAGCACAAACGCTGCGGAACCAGTTTTATGATTATTGTCATGGTGATCAGTATTTTGATTTTCTCGCTGGTCAACCTGATTCCGATGTATACGGGCTCTTCCCGTATTTTGCGCTTTCTGGTTCGTTTCGGAGTGCGCTTGCTGCTGTTGCCGCTTGTTGCAGGTGTCAGCTATGAGTTTTTGAAACTCGCCGGACGCAGTGAGAGCAGGCTGGTGGATATTTTGAGCCGTCCCGGAATGTGGATGCAGGCCCTGACCACCAAGGAACCGGACGATTCCATGCTGGAAACCGCAATCGCTTCCGTGGAAGCGGTATTTGACTGGAAGCAGTTTTTGGACGGGGAAAAGGCCGAAAACTGCGGAACCGAGTTGGGCGTCGGTGAATTTTTGATAGAAGAAGACGGAACCTATACCGCTACGGTAAGCGGTTATGATAACGGAAAAAGCGGAGAAGACGAAAAATGATTCAGTCGTCAGACAGCAAGACGTACCGGCAGTGTACGTACCGGCAGTGTGCAAAAGAGGGCTGTGAGGCCCTGACAAAGGCAGGGATTTGCGACGAGGCCGAATTGCAGGCACGTCAGCTGATGCTCTATGTCTGCGACATGAGTCCGGCAGAATGGCTCATGAAACGGGATGAACTTATTTCGCAGGACGAACGGGACCGGTATGACCGGGTCATTGAAGAGCGTTGCCGCCGTAAGCCGCTGCAGTATATTACCGGGGAACAGGGCTTTATGGGGCTTCTGTTTCATGTCGGTGACGGTGTGCTGATTCCGCGCCAGGACACGGAGCATCTGGTGGAGGAAGCATTGAAACATTGTGACGGAAAACGTGTGCTGGATATGTGCACCGGTTCCGGGTGCATTGCTGTTTCCGTTGCTCTGCTGGGGCATCCTTTATCGGTTACGGCAGCGGACATTTCCGAACAGGCGCTTCGGATTGCTGCGGATAACGGAACGAGGTTGGGCGCCGATGTAACCTGGGTGCGAAGCGATATGTTTTCGCAGGTCCCGGGTAATTTTGATTTGATTGTATCCAATCCGCCTTATATTCCGCCGGAACAGCTGGCAGAGCTGGAACCGGAGGTGCGGAAGTTTGAACCCCGTACCGCATTGTACGGCGGAGAGGACGGTTTGGACTTTTACAGAATTCTGGTCGCGGAGGGGCGGAAGCATCTGACCCCGCGAACGGAAACGGAAAACGGAGGATATATGATTGTGGAAATCGGATTTGATCAGGGACGCCGTGTATCGGAACTGTTCCTGAACGCCGGATTTCGCGATGTCCGTGTAAGCAAAGATTATGCCGGACTGGATCGTGTCGTCATGGGGCATTTGTAGCGGTCTGAGGCATTTGCATATGGACTGACGAAACGGGAAAGGAACAGGTATTGAAAATGTTTGATAAATTGGATGATGTCGTAAAACGATATGAGGAAATCCAGCTGGAGCTGGCAGATCCGAACGTCACGTCGGATCAGAACCGGTTCCGTAAGCTGATGAAGGAGCAGAGCGACTGCGAGCCGCTTGTGGAAACGTATACAGCATATAAAAAGGCAAAGCAGACCGTTGCTGACAGCATTGAACTTCTCGAGAGCGAAAGCGATGAGGAAATGAGGGAAATGCTGAAAGAAGAGATGAACGAGGCGAAGAGTCAGATTGAGGAATATGAGCAAAAGCTGAAAATTCTGCTGATTCCGAAGGACCCGATGGATGATAAAAATGTTATCGTGGAAATCCGTGCCGGTGCGGGCGGCGAGGAAGCGGCACTGTTTGCTGCGGAGCTGTATCGCATGTATATGCATTATATTGATGAGAAACGCTGGAAGGCAGAGCTTGTCAACGTCGATGAAACAGGAATCGGCGGAATGAAGGAAGTACAGTTTATGGTCAAGGGCCAGGGGGCCTATTCCGTATTGAAATACGAAAGTGGCGTGCATCGTGTTCAGCGTGTGCCGGAGACCGAATCCGGCGGACGGATTCACACCTCGACCGCATCGGTTGCCGTAATGCCCGAAGCGGAGGAAGTGGACGTTGTCATTGACGAAAAGGATATTCGAATCGATGTAATGCGTGCGAGCGGAAACGGTGGCCAGTGTGTCAACACAACGGACTCGGCGGTTCGTCTGACTCATTTTCCGTCCGGAATCGTGGTGTACTCACAGACCGAAAAATCCCAGCTGCAGAACCGTGACAAGGCATTTGCACTGCTTCGTGCAAAGCTGTACGATTTGGAAATGCAGAAGGCGCATGATGCCGAAGCAGCAAACCGCAGAAGCCAAATCGGAACCGGTGACCGCTCGGAGAAAATTCGAACGTATAATTTTCCGCAGAGCCGTGTGACCGATCACAGAATCGGTTTGACACTGTACAAGCTGGACAAGATTATGAACGGAGATATTCAGGAGATTATCGACAGCCTGATTGCTGCCGATCAGTCGGCAAAGCTGATGAATCAGGAGGAGCAGTAAAGCATGATTTCCGTTGAGACAGAGGCCGGAACATTGGAATTGCAGACGGAGGAGGGGGTCTTTTCCCCGTCGCATGCCGATCCGGGAACTATGGCGATGTTGTCGCTCATTTCGGTAACCGATTCGGATACGGTGCTGGACCTCGGCTGTGGTTGCGGAATTGTCGGAATTGTTCTGGCAAAACGCGGCGCCGGCAGGGTGATTTTTACCGATGTTTCGGAACAGGCGGTTACCCTGACACACAGAAATGCCTTGCAAAACGGACT
The DNA here is from genome assembly GCA_045597325.1 of Lachnospiraceae bacterium. Lineage (GTDB taxonomy): Bacteria > Bacillota > Clostridia > Lachnospirales > Lachnospiraceae > ISDg. The sequence goes on along the minus strand of JAZLJJ010000074.1, from coordinate 54,348 downwards.
TTCGGAACCGGATGTGAGATGCGGAAATGCATATGAACAGGTTCCGGAGAAAGACTTTACAATCATTGCGTCCAACCCGCCGTATCATACGGATTTTTCCGTTGCAAAGGAATTTATCGAGACCGGTTTTCGGAAACTTGTCGTCGGCGGGAAAATGATTATGGTGACGAAACGTTTGGACTGGTACTGCAACAAACTGACAACGGTATTTGGCGGAGTGAAGGTCACGGAGTCGAACGGATACTGTATTTTTATCGCCGAGAAGCGGACCGCGCATCGGCCGAACCGGAAAGAACCGAAGCAGCAGTTGTCCAAAAAACTGGCCAGACGGTATTCCGGAAAACAGTCGACGAAGGCATAATGCGACGGAATGCGGGTGACAGTCGTTGAAGGCATGATGCGACGGAATGCGGGCGACCGGAAAACGTGACGGAACAGAAGACGGTATTTTCGAATATCGGAGGAACTATGATAACAGCAAAAACCAATCCACAGTTGAAATATATTTCCACACTGTTGAAAAAACGAAGTGCCCGGGAAGAGGACAGGGTGTTTGTCTGCGAAGGACGAAAGATGTTTTTTGAGATTCTGGCGCAGGCACCGGAGCGAATCCGGAAAACGTACTGGTCGCAAAAAGGGCTGGCCGGGCTGAGCGAAGAAGAGGCCGAATGTTTGGCCGGCTTTGACTATGAAACCGTCAGCGACGAGGCCTTTGACAGTGTTGCGGAAACAGTGACACCGCAAGGCGTTCTGGCTGTTGTGGAGATGCCGGAATATTCGATTGAGAGCATGATTTCCGGACCGGAGGCACGGTTGCTTCTGCTGGAAAGTCTGCGCGACCCCGGAAATCTCGGAACGGTCATTCGGACGGCGGAGGCCGCCGGGATGAACGGAGTGATTTTGTCCGGTGATTCGGTTGATATGTTTAACCCGAAGGTCGTACGGGCAACCATGGGCGCGATTTTGCGTGTTCCGTTTGTTTATACGGAGAATTTTACGGAAACGCTGAAAAAGTTGAAAGACAGACGCGTAACGCTGTTTGCGGCACATTTGCAGGGCTCTGTTCCGTATACGGAAGCAGAGTACGGCAGCCGTTACGGAATTATGATCGGAAATGAGGCAAACGGGTTGACCGATGAGGCAGCGGAACAAGCGGACGTTCGTGTCCGAATCCCGATGGACGGACAGGTGGAATCCCTGAATGCGGCCGTAGCAGCGGCAATCCTGATGTACCGCGCAAGATATTAAAAACAAGAAAGGTTCTGCACCGGATAACGGGTGCAGAACCTTATTTTCAATTTATGAGAAATTGTGTCACAAGCCTGTCGGGCAGCTTTTCAGGAGTTTTTGCCGGGCAGCTTTTCTTGCTGTTTTGCCGGGCAGAGCTTCCGGCAGTATTGCCGGCAGTTTGGCAGGGCTGCTTTGCCGGGCAGCTTATTGGTGAACGAGTGCTGCAATATCCTCGCCGTTTTTATATGCGATATATTCTTCCAGACAGTATCCGAGGTTGTGCATTTCGGTTGCGGCGTCCACACCGACATAACGGAAATGCCAGCGCTCGTACTGAATTCCCGTGATTTTGGTTTTGTTGGCCGGATAACGAACGATAAATCCGTACCGATAGGAATTGGCGGAAAGCCATTCATACGATGCCTGGTCATCGCCGCCTTCTCCGAGCCAAATGTCGAAACCGAGACCGGTCCGATGCTCACTGACATTTCCGGGAACGCTTCGCGGCAATGTTTTGTATGGATTGTCGCCGTAATGGGGATCGCTCTTTAATCGATTTTGCCAGAACCGGTCCTGAGTCGCAAAATTCCGATAAGCACCGGTTTGTGAAATCTTCACATAGGAACATCCGTTGTTCATCACATCGAGGCACATTTGGTTCAGGGCTTCCAATGCAACCGCATTGCCGCGGCTGTAGTTGTCGATATCCGATTCGATGACATAATCCCGTTTGGATGCGCTGACGGAAATGGGGTCCTGAATGTGATACAGAGAAGGATCCAGCACGGAATCCACCCGTACCAGATTTTCCGGCTCGCCGGAATATTTCAAATGATGGTCCCAGTTCACGAGCATCAGATAGTCGATGGGCCAGCCGTCCTGTGCAATCGGTTCCGCATCAAGATCGTCGGTGACACTGTCACAATATCCGAACGGAGTCGGAGACGGTGTCGGAGTGGGACTCGGAGTCGGCGTCGGAGTAGGACTCGGCGTCGGGGATGGAGTCGGAGACGGTGCCACAATCGGCGTCGGCACTGCGGTCGGTGTCGGTACCGCGGTCGATGTCGGCGCAGCGTCCGACGGGTTTGAACCGGAGGAAGTACCGTAAGACCAAATGAGCAATCCGACAAGGATTGCAGTCAGCAATAGCATACAAATCAGTACTATCGTAAAATGTCGATTGATGAAGCCGTGCAGAGAACGGTTTGTCACGTTGTTGGAAGAGTCCATAAGTAACCTCATTTTCCTAAAGAAAAGATACGAATCGCCCGCACCGAAAACAATGGTTCGCGTCGGAAATCCGTTGCTGTAACAGTGTATCATAAACGGAATGGGAATACAATCGAAAATGACAGAGAAGTGGCGGAGAGATTGCCTTATTTTCATCTTGAATTGTAAAATGCGGTGTGATATGATGATGTGCGGTAGGCTCAAAAAAGGGTCGCCTTCACAAAACGCGGAGGCACCCGCAACCGAACCGAAACAGACTATTATTTTTGGGCCGTCTCCCCAAATCGCGGAGATGACGTAGGGATGATCGGAAAATGAAGATCATCCGAAATCGGCAGAAAGAAAAGTGAGGTAAGTATTATGAAAAATGTTGCATTTCAGGCAACACTGGCTTCCAAATTTGTCAACGACAATGAGGTTGCACAGATTCGTCGTCAGGCTGAGGCAGCGAAGGCGGAACTTCTTTCCAGAGAAGGAGCCGGCAATGATTTCCTCGGTTGGATCGACCTTCCGGTTGCATACGATAAGGAAGAATTTGCACGAATCAAGAAAGCGGCTGCAAAAATCCAGTCGGATTCCGAGGTTTTGCTCGTAATCGGTATCGGTGGTTCCTATCTCGGAGCACGGGCAGCCATTGAATTTCTTCGTCACAGTTTTTACAACAATATTCCGAAGGAACTTCGCAAGACTCCGGAAATCTACTATGTCGGAAACAGCATCAGCACAACATATATTGCTCATTTGAAACAGGTAATCGGCGACCGTGACTTCTCCATTAACATGATCAGCAAGTCCGGCACAACAACCGAACCGGCCATTGCATTCCGCGTTTTCAAGAAAATGCTCATTGACAAATACGGTAAAGAGGAAGCAAATAAGCGTATTTACGCAACGACCGATAAGGCCAGAGGCGCATTGAAGAAGGTTGCCAACGAAGAGGGTTACGAGAGCTTCGTAGTACCGGATGACGTCGGCGGACGGTTCTCCGTTTTGACTGCAGTCGGCCTTTTGCCCATCGCAGTCAGCGGTGCCGATATCGATGCTCTGATGCAGGGCGCGGCAAGTATGCGCGAGACCTGTATCAATAAGCCGTTTGAGGAAAATGATGCGGTTCGTTATGCGGCAATCCGTAACATTTTGTATCGCAAGGGCAAGAGTGTTGAAGTGCTTGCCAATTATGAACCTTCCATGCATTTCATCAGTGAATGGTGGAAGCAGCTGTACGGAGAAAGTGAAGGAAAGGACCAGAAGGGTATTTTCCCGGCCAGCGTGGATTTGACCACCGATCTTCATTCGATGGGACAGTTCATTCAGGATGGTGCCCGGATTATGTATGAAACCGTCCTGGAACTTGAGAAGAGCCGCGACGAAATCGTTCTGGAAGCAGAACCGGTGGATCTCGACGGTATGAATTATCTTGCCGGAAAGACGGTCGAATTTGTCAATAAGAGTGCCATGAAGGGAACCCAGCTCGCGCACGTGGACGGCGGTGTTCCGAACCTTGTGGTATCGATTCCGGAGCAGAATGAATTCTATCTCGGACAGTTGTTCTACTTCTTTGAATTTGCATGCGGTGTCAGCGGCTATATGCTGGCTGTGAATCCGTTCAATCAGCCCGGTGTCGAGAGCTACAAGAAGAACATGTTTGCACTTCTCGGTAAGCCCGGTTACGAAGAACTTCGTGCGGAACTGATGAATCGTTTGGAACAGTAAGAATCTCGCGGAACGGTAAAGAACTTCGCGAAACAGTAAAGAACTTCGCGGAACGGAAAAGAATCTCGCGGAACGGTAAGAACATCGCGGAACGGTAAAGAACTTCGCGAAACAGTAAAGAACTTCGCGGAACGGAAAAGGTATCCGTGTGAATACAACAAAAAATACAGAAAAAAGAGCTGCCGGACTTGCAGGAATTTCCTGTGAATCCGACAGCTTTATTTGTTTGTTTCGGAAATGTCATTCCGGGGATTATTGTGCGGTACGGCACGTGATATATGCGGTACGCAACACTACTGATATGCGTGAGGTACGGCATTTACATATCAAGATAACTTCCGGATGACGAGCTCTTGTCTTTGTCTGCATTGACACCGCCGGTCTTGGCAATAAACATACCGAAAACAGCACCGAGAATACCACCGACAATGTGAGCAACCTGAGAAACATTGTCATTCTTGGCAATGTCGATGATTTCACCGCCGACATAAAGAACCAGAATCAAAATGAGCGTAATCGGAATGGTTCCTTCCTTTACGTTGGTAACGGATGCCAGAAGGATGAACATGAATACGATACCGCTGGCACCGAGAAGAATGGTGTTGGCCGGATAGAAGAAACGGAAGGAAAGACCGGAAATCAAAGCGGTTAAGCAAATCATCTCCAAAATGGTCTTGCTGCCGTATTTCTCTTCCAAAATCGGACCGAGAACAAGAATCAACATGATATTGCCGGAAAAATGAGCCCAGCTGCCGTGGGTAATTACCTGAGTGAAGAACCGAACATACGTCATCGGATTCAGCCAGGAACTGCCGTTTTGTACGGCGAAAATATTGGCTATTCTGTTATAGCCGAAAGCGGCACCGGCACCGGTCAGAATCAGACAGAGCAGTGCAAATGTCAAAGTGACGGGCGCATTGTAGTCAAACTTCTTGAAAAATTTCATTGTAAAACAACCTCCCTTAACAAGTACGTTATATTTACCAAAAAGCCACATGGTAAATACATTATACCATAATGCCACAAAAAAGCAAGAAAATTATTCGGAACCGGCAAAACGTTGTGATACAGCCGGATGCGGAATCACTTTATTCCGGAAGCTTGAGGTCGCCGTCTTTGATCCAGCCGAGTTTGCGGAATGCATTTCCGATAAAGGCGCAAAGAAAAGCCGGAAGAACGAAGCAAATCAGAATGAGACCGAGCCAGTCAAACCAGCCGGCGGATCCGTTCCAACCGGTAACGACTCCGATTTGGCCGACGAGTCCGCAGGTTCCCATTCCGGAGGAAACGGCGGGACCGTTCATTTGCATTTTGAAAACACAGGTCGCAATCGGACCGGTAATAGCGGAAGCAATAATCGGAGGAACCCAGATAATCGGTTTTCGCACAATATTTCCCATTTGAAGCATACTGGTTCCGAGACCCTGGGAAAGAAGTCCGCCGACACCGTTTTCACGGAAACTCATGATGGCAAAACCAATCATTTGAGCGGAGCATCCGGCAACTGCGGCACCGCCTGCAAGTCCGACCAGACCGAGACCGGCACAGATTGCCGCACTGCTGACGGGAAGCGTCAGAAGCATGCCGACAATGACGGAAACGAGAATTCCCATCAGGAACGGCTGACGATTGGTTGCATAGATAATCAGGTCGCCGCACCATGTTGCGGCTTTACCGATATAAGGAGCGCCGAGAACAGATAAAATGCCGCCGGCGATAATGGTGACAAATGGGGTCAGAAGGATATCTACTTTGGTTTTTTTGGAAACCATCTGACCGGCAATTACGGCGAAAATCGTTACAATCCAAACTGCAAACGGGCCGCCGGCGCCACCTTCGATGTTGGCAATATAACCAACGGCTGCGGCAGAGAAGAGAACCAAAGGAGAAGCCTGAAGTGCATATGCAATCGCTATGGCCATTGCGGGACCGGCAACTTCGGTGGCTTTGGAACCGATGAAGGTCATCCATTCACAGAATTTGTGAAGCCATGAAATGTCGGTGCAAATCGGCCCAAGCTGAGTGCCGAGTGTCTTTATAATGGTTCCGATAAGGAGAGAAGCAAACAAGCCCTGAGCCATTGCGCTCAGAGTGTCGATGAAATACCGTTTTGCGAATCCGTTTTTGGATTCTTTTTGCTGTTTGTCCATGTCAGTACCTCCCGATGATTGTAATGTCGTTTGACCGGCAATAATTGTAATGACATTGTCCGGTGTTAATTGTAATGTCCCGGCAATAATTGTAATGACATTGTCCGGTGTTAATTGTAATGTCCCGGCGATGATTGAGATATCATTGACCGGTATGCCGTAAAAACTGCCGGATATCCGTATCCGGGCATTGAAATCTGCTCTTTATATAAAAGGCAAATTTTCTTCAAACTATCATATAATAATAAAAAAAACAAGATACAACGGAAAAAAACGGAGAAGAGTCTGAATTTTGGCTGTAAAAAAGCTCTTTTTGCAATAAATTGCATAAAAATATAAGTATAACTTATTGTTCTGATAAGTAATAAAAGATAAGCTTACACTTGCAACAAAAAATTGCGGAGAGTACAATGGTTATTGATATGAAATCGTGAGAACTGTCACGATTACGATAGGAGGACTTGACATGGGCGGCTTTTTTGGTGTTGCTTCGAAAGAAGATTGTGTGTTTGATTTGTTTTTTGGAGTCGATTATCATTCTCATCTCGGAACCAGACGGGCCGGATTGGCAGTGCATGGAGAAAACGGATTTCAGAAAGCCATACACAAAATTGACAATTCACCGTTCCGTACAAAATTTGAAAAAGAAGCAAACACGATGCACGGTCAAATGGGAATCGGCTGCATTTCCGATTTTGAACCTCAGCCGATGCTGGTTCGTTCTCACCACGGAACCTTTGCGGTAACGACAGTCGGAAAGATTAACAACAAGGATGAGATTGTTGATACCATATTGAAGAACAATGACCATTTCTTCGTAATGAGTAACGGAGAGGTGAACCCGACAGAGCTTGTCGCCGCACTGATTAATCAGAAAGAGAATTTGATTGACGGTATTCGTTATGCACAGGAAGTAATTGACGGTTCCGTTTCCATGCTGGTCCTGACCGATAAGGGCATTTATGCGGCACGTGATTTGCTCGGCCGTACACCGATTGCAATCGGAAAAAAAGACGGTGCTTATTGTGCATCTTTGGAATGCTTTGCGTATCATAACCTGGGCTATCAGCCGGTTCGCGAACTCGGACCGGGAGAAATTGTAGTATTTGATGCCGAGGGAATCCGAACGCTGGTAAAGCCCGGAACCAAGATGAAGATTTGTACATTCCTTTGGATTTATTACGGGTATCCGTCGTCTTCGTATGAAGGAATCAGTGTGGAGTATGCAAGATATCGCTGCGGAGAATATCTCGCAAAACGGGATACCGTGAAACCGGATGTCGTTGCAGGTGTACCCGATTCCGGAACACCGCATGCAATCGGATATTCCAATGCGGCGGGAATTCCGTTTACAAGACCGTTAATCAAATATACACCGACCTGGCCGAGATCGTTTATGCCGACTATGCAGGAAAAACGTGATCTGATTGCCAAAATGAAACTGATTGCCGTACCGGAACTGGTTAAGGACAAGAGCCTTTTGATAATCGATGATTCCATCGTTCGAGGCACTCAGCTGCGTGAAACAGCCGAATTTCTGTTCCGGAGCGGAGCCCGTGAAGTGCATGTCAGACCGGCTTGTCCGCCTTTGATTTACGGTTGTAAATATTTGAATTTTTCACGTTCCAAGAGTGAAATGGAACTGATTACCAGACGCTGCATCGCAGAGCTGGAAGGAACCGAGGAGGTAGCTCCCGAGGTACTGAAGGAGTATTCCGATCCGGATTCCGAAAAATACGCCCAAATGGTTGATTTAATCGGCAAAAAACTGAAATTCACAACCCTTCGATTCCATCGTTTGGATGACATGCTGGCAGCAGTCGGACTGCCTGCCGAGAGCATGTGCACATACTGCTGGAATGGTGAAGAATAGTAAAAACACAGCTCTTTACGCAAAAAAACAAGTCATTTTTGAACTTTCGAGATAACGTATTCTCATATTATTATAAAGTTGTCAACCGTAATTGACTTTGGCTTTGAAATTGTCTAAACTAAAGATACCGAAATAACGAAATATTCCATGAATATTAGAGATAGGAGGTAGTTTGGTTTATGGCAATTGCAAGAACCCCTGAGGAAGAACAGGCTGTAAAAGACGATCTGATTTCAGTCTGTGCAACAATCTTTTTTAGAGACGGATATGCGAATACGACAATGAAAGCATTGTCCGATGAAGCCGGCTGTACAACCGGTAAATTTTACAGCAACTTTACCGGAAAACCCGAGATGCTTCGCCTGCTTGTTGAAAAACTGGTGCATGTGAATTATGATGAAGCAGGTAAACTTGCAAAGGACGCAGAGGCTCCTTTGATGCAACTGATTTACTTTTACGCGTTAGGTTATGAAATTTGCCGTCTTAACGAAAAAATACGAGAAGTGTATTATTACGCATATGAGGATTCCAATACATTACAGGATATTGCGGGACAGATGACCGGTGATATCGGTGATATCCTCAAAAAATATGGCAAAAATGAAACTGAAAATGAGACCCTTACCCGTTCGACAATGTGCTTCAGTATATTGAGAAGTTTGATTGTCGGGGATGTGTACGGATTTGGATTGGCAGATGAAAAGCAGCAGTTGTTATATTTGATTGATACGATTCTCGCTGCTCTGTCTATTAACGGAGAAGATGCGAAAAAGGCGCGCACCGATGTGCTTGACAATATCGGTAAATTGCATGAAGCATCGTATAATCTGATTATTCGTGTACTTCAGTTCGGGCTCTCATGATGAGAGGACAAAATGGACATTTGTAAGGTTTGCGGGCGTAAAAACCCAATTGAAGAGGCTAACTTTTGTTATTATTGCGGAACATCCTTTCGAGAGGGTGAAGAACCGGAAACGGTTGCGGCAAAGGTAGCGTCGGAATCGGACAACTTAGCAGAGGAACAACCGAAACAGACGGTAACATCCAAATGGAAGTGGATGTTATTCTTCGGACTTCTGTTGGTCCCGCCGTTTGGCTGGATTGCGTTTCTGGTGATTACGCTGGCGAATGCGTTCGGTCAGAGAGCCGATGCACGAACCCGTGAAATGGCAAAGGGTGCATTATTGTTCCTGATTGTATTTTTGGCATTGTCGGTTGCTGCGGAATTGTATCTTCAGGCACATCCGGAATTGTTGGCAGAATATGAAAAAATGTATCAGGATCTCATGAACGGTGTAAAGCAGGGCATTATTCGTAAAATGCGGTAAAGGAATTCGGTGTGTCGGAACTTCCGACAATGTAAAACAGATTGTTGTAATCAAGGGCTGTCTCGAAATCCGGGACAGCCTTTTTGCGTTCTCACGGATGCGTAAGGAATTTAGATGATTCGCATCAAGCGACCGCGTAAGGAATTTAGATGCTTCGCATCAAGCGACCGCGTAAGGAATTTAGATGCTTCGCATCAAGCGACCGCGTAAGGAAATTGCGTTGCATTTTCCATGATAAAAACGCTCCGCAGGAGGTGTACTCGCGCGAGAAGAGGGACCGTTGATTTCCAAAAACACGCAGATGTTGACCGAACGCTTTCCTACAATGGTTTATATTTTCGGAGATCAAATGGCATTGCCGTATGGGGTTGAAGCAACCTATATGTCGATAAAGTAATATAATAGTATTTACAATTCTATCGGTTATGTTTGTAATTAAAAATCGGAAATGATTTCAGAACACAGAATGTGATATATTTTCTACTTTTTTGTTGACAAAACATATATATACTATTAGTGTTAGGGGAGGAATTGACAGGCTGATATAGAAAAAGTGTGCCAATATGCCCTCTGCTAACAATACCATTTTGCGGAGGGTTTTGTATTTTATGAAAAAAATATGTTCTTTATTGTTGGCAGTAATCCTGATTATATCAATCGTTCCCGAGCCTGTTAAGGCAGGAACTACAATAAGCAAAAATGCGGTGACAGAGTATGGGTTTAAGGTTTCGGATGAATATAATTATGAAATAATAAAACAAGGGAAAGAGGTGTTCCAAGATTCTAAAAAAGTAATTGGAATAATGTATTATTGGGTTATCAAGGCAAGATCGAAGCAGACTTTTCTTGATACGGACGGAGTTCGGAAATATTATGAAACGTTACTTGTAAAGACACAAATGGCACCTGATTTTTGCGTTGAAAAAGGAACAACATATATCGGGATGAATGAATATAATCAGGCTGTTTTAACGCTCAATGGAAACAGAAGATATGTTGATATGGCACCGGAAGGAACTATGCCAAACAGCCAGACCACGGTATCTTTTGGCGCAGGTGCAGATTTGGGTGGATCAGACAAATTTAAATTCTCTGTAAATACGGGCTGGTCCAGTACAATACAGGATAATTGTGTTAAAACACATTCGAGTTTTTATAAAAGTAAAGAACTTAATGCTGAATACATATATAGCGTACACAACGATTTTTTTATCTCATAGGAAAGTTCGTCCTATGAGATAAAAAAACGCTCCGCGAGGATGCACACGCCTGTGCAGAGGAAAAATGTCGCTTCGCGACGCACAGGCGGCGCGAGCATATCGCAAGCGATATGCTTTGTTCTGTCAAAGGCAAAAAGAGCAGCGAATCAATGGTTAACGAATAAACATAATTGCTTTTATGCATATATGTATACCACTCCTGTGACGTATTATAACACACCAACTTCTTATAATGGGTATGGATATCCAATGACGTTGAAGATTAACTTCAGTTTTCGGATGGCATCTGTTGGGGGTAAGACGACACCGAGTCAATGGGATGGTGGAACCTGGGATGTGTTGAGTGCTGCAAAAAAATCCAGTATGTCGATCACGGTTCGGTAAGAGACTGTATACAGAAATGAAATTTAGGGATTGAAAGGGGAAAAACGATTGAAACAATTAGGAAAAGTAAAAATTATTGCAGTTGTTGCCGTTTTAGCAGTGATAGCGGTAATTCTTAGGTTGATGTTACGACAAAAACCGGAAGATGGACCGGTGATTCACCGAAACACGCAGATATTGACCGAAAGCTTTCCGACAACGGTTTATATTTACGGAGATCAAATGGCATTGCCGTATGGGGTTGAAGCAACCTATATCAATGGATTGACAGAGAATCTGCTGGACTCGGTTGATTCCGAAAACGAATACCTGATGATTGTTGTTAATGATGTATTAGGGAATGCACATCTGACAAGTGACGATTTTGAACTGATTGAGCAGATGACGAAACGCTCCAATATATTTTTTGCGTATCTCGGAGGGTATAATCTTCGGGAATTTCAAGCGAGAAAGATTGATAGTGCTACCAGTGATATAAAATCAAATGATAATCTTTCTTTTGCATTTTTGGGAAACAGTGAGCCGACACTATGGGTAAACGGTATGTGTGGAGATTATACAAAAAAAGATTACGCAGAGGTAGATCATGCACTTAATGATTACCGGATTTTTGCAGGTTTGCAATCTACGATGATTTGCCTGCTGGAGATTCAGCAACCGGAGGCAGAAGGAGGATTTCGTTGATTTCGATACGGTCTCTTTCCAAAAAGTATAAAACGGATGTAGAACAAAGAATGATATTCGATGAAATAAATGCAGAGTTCCCGAAAAGGGGACTTTGCATTTTTCTCGGAAAAAGCGGAAGTGGGAAAAGTACCCTTTTGAATATTTTGGGTGGAATTATCGGTGATTATTCCGGAAAAGTACGAGTACAGGATATTGATGTATCCAAATTAACGGAACCGGAATGGGATCATTTTCGCGGCAGTAATATCGGTATTGTATTTCAGGATTACAATCTGTTGGAAGAGGACAGCGTTTTTGAAAATTTATTGCTACCGCTCAAAATAACAAATGCAGATAAAGAAACCTGTGAGCTTCTAATTGATAATGCCTTACAAAGTGTCGGATTATCCGAATACAAATATCAGATTGTATCACGGTTGAGCGGCGGTCAAAAGCAACGGGTTGCAATTGCAAGAGCGATTATTCGAAATCCCGGAATTCTTTTGGCAGATGAACCGACAGGCAATCTTGACGGTGCAACGGCAATTACTTTGTTCTCTTTGTTAAAGGAACTGTCGAAGAGTTGCCTGGTTATAGTGGCTACGCATGACAGAGAAAACGCATATGAATACGGAGATATGATTTTTCATGTCGGAGACGGTAAACTGGAATTAAGTGCGGTTGAACGCAGAAAATATGAGGTAAACTGTGAGGCTCAAGGAATATCAGACACAGAGGAAGGAACAAGAGAGGCTATTCTTTCTTCTATGACCGAATATCTACGCAAACAACTGCTCGCAGCTCATGAAGGAAATGAAGTGTTGGTTTCGATGCGGATTCGTTCCGATACCATAAAGGAAGAATCGGATGGCGAAAAGTTGAATGAAGCACCTTCGGCAGAAAGTAATCAAAAGTTAAAATTGCAAGCTCAAAAACTATCGTTGCGGGATGGAATAAAGATTGCAAAGGGGTATGTTCTGGCGAAGAAGAAACGAACGGTAATGTTATTTGTGCTGCTCTCTGTAATTGTCACGCTTGGTTTGGCCGGAGTTCATTTGTTGCGTTATTCACCAAATGCGGCAATGGCGGAATATAATGAACAATATTCGCCCGATTTTTTATCTTTTTATACGGAAAAAGAATATAAAACGCGCTTTTTTGATTTGGTTCAGGCAAGGCTCGTCAGGGGAGAACTCTTTTATAAGATGCTGACAGATGTTGTTGGTGAGGATAACGTTGTACCTGTACTGAATGATGAAAGCATACAAACAAAGAACGAGCAGTATTCTGCAATTAAGTTGATTGTACTCGGAAACGGGACGTCGGATTTTTCGATTCCTTTGATAGAAGGAAAGAATCCGGAAAAGGATAATGAGATTGTGATTACCGATTATCTCGCTCATATTCTTGGAGTATCAGTGGGAGATATTGTATTTACCGAAACGAATCATAAGGAAAATGCAGTTACGGTTGTCGGAATATCGCAAACAGATTATAAAGAATACCGGGTAGAAGAACGATTGGAACAGAGAGAAGAACTTACGAAAGAAACCGATTACAGAATTGAAAACAGATACTGCATCGGTTATGTTTCAAAGGAATACATTGATGCTTTTAAACTTACAAGTAAACAATTGAAATTAAGAAGTGCAAGCGTTTTGTCTCATTCCAGTGAACGAGATTTTTTCAATGAGAACACTGTGTACGGAAAGTCTGAGGGAGTTTCGCAGGACCGGCTTATAAAAGGACGAATGCCGCAAAAGCGAAATGAGATATTGATTGACAGCTCTACGGAAGATTTCATGGGAGGTGATGTAATCGGATATTCGGGAAAGTTTCTTGATGTTAATAATCCGAAATATCATGATGTATACTCTGCCGATCTTCCTATTGCAAAGGTGTTTCCGGAAGGATTTACAATTGTCGGAGTATATGACGGCACATATTATGGGCAGGAATCGGATGGAGAATATTATTCGCCTGAGGTTATTGTGACAGACGAGGTTTTTGATGAGATAAAGGAAAGTTATTATTCTACGTACTGCTTTGGCGAATATTTTGTTCGAAATACGAGGTCGGATGAGAATTTTTTTGCAGAAATTGAAAAAGCGAATCTGATATGGTCAGATCCCTACGCTCAAAATATCAGCCAATTTGCTGAGATTGTGAATAGCCTGAGCGAATATTTTCTGATTATGACAGGAATGCTCTTACTGGCAATTGTGATTATCTGTGCATTGCAAATCAGTTATACGATTAAAGATCAAAGTCGAAGTATCGGTATTATGCGAACGGTTGGATATACCGGAAAGGATATGTGCGGAATTTTTGCAAGTGAAGCAATTCTTATCGGATTAATGGCAGTAGCGGTTGCCTCATTGATGTTTACGGCGATTCAAAAGTATGCGAATAGTTCGTTTGCAAAAGGCATACCTGATACTCCATACAGAATATTGGTATTATCACCATGGATTACAATCGGTGTATTAGTCGGAAGTGTGATATTGTGTATGGTTTCCGGACTTTGGCCGGTTTTTAACCTGTCCAGAAAAACACCGTATGAATTAATTCATCCAAAATCGTAATCACATAATAAAAGGTGAAGAAAGTGATACAATCTTCGCGATTCCGTATGAGAAAATATCTTTTAATATATTGAAAATGTAAGATGATACAGAGAAAAGGCAATCATATCAAAACGATGTGGTTGCTTTTTGCTTTATAGGCGGTGAGAGTTTTGCAAGCGCCCCTTTTTGTTCTTGCAAGGCAACGGCTCACCGGGCAGAAGGAAAAATCTGCCCGGCAGGGCAATTGTCTTATTATTGGGTAATATAGGAATCGTCCGTTGGGGACGGAGCTTCATCGGTTGGTTTCCACCAAAGCTTCCATTCGTTTCGCCGGACATAATAAAGAAGGCGAAAACAGAAAATGCGGCCGTGGGAAACGGCTTCACAGTCGTATTCGACAGAAGGAATGCCACAGTAATTCTGTTCATTCACGGTGAGAACATGAATATTATGAAGCATATGAACGGAACGGTCGGAATCCTGCCATTTGATGCTGATGGGGATAATCCGGCCGGTACTGGTGAACCATACGGCACAGGCAATCGGGCAGGTTCGCCCGGTTAACGGACCGGCATCGGTTTTCTGAATCTTCTCATCAAAGCCCATCATCGGCACGGGTATCACCTTCTTTCTTACGGTAGGACGGTTCGGGCAGCAGCGAGGCACGAACGAGGGCGGCATTGCCGTATCGTTTGCGTATGCTGTCAACGGTTTGATCGACTCTTGAAAGCTTCTCGTAATCATCGGTATCAAACAGACAAAGCTGACGAGGAGCCCGGTCATGGGAAATGCGTGAAGTATGAACTCCGAGGCTGCGAATCGGTACGGAGGTCCAGCAGGCGTCAAACAGACGGCAGGCACAGGCATGTAATTCCTTGGTAATGTCGGTCGGTGTCGACAGAACGGTCTGATGACTGTAGCAGGACAAATCAAACGAACGAATGCTCACCGAAACGACTTGAATGCGGACTCCGTCGGCACGTAATCTCGCCGAGACGGTTTCGCACAGGGACAGAAGAATCCGGCGGGCTTCCGAAGCGGTTGTGACGTCGTGGGAAACGGTGGTCGAATTCCCGTATCCTTTATTGGGCGGAGGGTTGTCAATCACCGGAGAGGAATCGATTCCGTTGGCAAATTGCCAGACGGTCAGTCCCTGAAGCTTCATTGAGCTCTGCAATATCTCGGGCGGCGTTGACGCAACCTCGCCGATAGTATGGATTCCCATATCGGCCAGTTTTTTCTCCGTTGCATGTCCGATAAAGAATAAATCCTTTGCGGGAAGGGGCCACATCTTGTCGGGAATCTCGGTCGGCCAAAGAGTATGAACCAAATCCGGCTTTCGAAAATCCGATGCCATCTTGGCCAGCAACCTGTTTACGGAAATGCCGATATTGACGGTAAATCCGAGCTCCTCGCGAATCCGTATCCGAAGCCTGTTCGCAAATCCGACGGGATCGTTTTCGGCTTCGGCAATGCCGGTCATCTCGCAAAAGGCTTCGTCAATCGAGTACTGTTCGACAATCGGGCAAACCTCCTTCAGAATCCCGATAAATGCTTCCGAACACTGTACATATAATTCATATCTCGGTGGGGCAACAATAATATCCGGGCACATTCTTCGTACTTCGGCAACCGCCATGGCAGTCTTCACCCCTAAACGTTTGGCCGGAATGGAAGCGGCCAGCACGATTCCGTGCCGGGAAGCCTGATTCCCGCCGATAATGGCCGGAACGGTTCGTAAATCCAGCGTTTCTCCCAAATGGTGCAGACGATAGGCCGCCTCCCAACTGAGAAAAGCACTGTTCACATCAATATGAAAAATGAGCCGCCGGATGTGATTGTCGGTAGTTGTTGATTTCATCGTAACTGCATTATACACGAACATATGTTCGATTTCAAGAGGAAAAATAAAAAAATTTCGTGCCTCATTTGTATGGAAACAATACAAAAAACAAAGCATAACGAACCGCAAAAACGTGCTTTTTATGCTATACTTTGCGAATCAAATGTGCTACACTTGAAGTCGGTTGCACCCCAAACCGTTCGGAAACGGAAGAACCGATTCCGGCAGCGGACGTTATATCGGAAACGAAACGGAAGAACCGATTCCGGCAGCGGATGCTATAGCGGAAACGAAACGGAAGAACCGATTCCGGCAGCGGATGCTATATCGGAAACGGAAACCGGTAACGACGCGGAGAATACTTTGTCGGGTTACGGAACGGGGAGCAGGCATTTGTCTTAAATTTTGCGGAGGATTATATGAGAGACTGGAATTCTGTCGGGCGTCAGGCTCTGACTTTTTTTGAACATGATGAGGATACGGCCTATGAAGGATACGAGGCGGAGGAACGGTATGCCGTAATGAATCCGCGTTTTCCGAACGAAGCGGAAATGCCGTATACGAAGGAACTGATTTTGCATACGCTGCGGGTCCTTCCGTACAGCGAAAAAGCGGAAGCGTCGCTGAAGGCGGAGGGTGAATGGCTGTCGTATCTGAAGGAACGGGAGTTTCCGGCCAACCGCAGAGTATCGGCCGCAGACGGACGCGATATGGTTCGCTTTACCGCAGAGGACGGTTGCGATTATCTGGCCGTTTCGGAGGAATCCGTGGTCGGTTACCCGGTTCTCGAAACGGATTTTAATAATGATATTATGGAAGCGTACGGTGAGACACTGGGACGCCTGCACCGCTTAAGCAAGGAGTTTCAGCCGAAGGAAACGGCAACCGACATTACGGATATTCTGGCGGAAATCGACGGGATTCTGAAAAATGACGCATCGGTTCCGGAAGAAACCAAAGAAGACTTTTTCCAGCTTCGCATGCAGATTATGAGCCTGAAAAAGGATGAGGATACGTTCGGGCTCATTCACGGAAATCCTTCCTGCGGTCGGGCATTTTTCGATGAAAATGCGGGCATTTGTCATTTGACCGGCTTCGGGAAAATGATGCTCGGCTGGTATGCCTACGATGTGATGACGATTTGCGAAGAACTGATCCAAATGATGGATGAGGATACTTATATTACGGCCCGGAAAGCATTTTTGAAGGGCTATCGGAAATACAGCCGGTTTGCATTGCCGGATGCGGCACTGATGTCGGCCATGAAGGACGTTTCGGAATACATCGCATATGCGGAGTATTTGAAATCGGTACGGGAAGAGGAAGAATAAGAATGACGGTATTTGATTTTCATGCACATATTTATCCGGAAAAGGTTGCGGCAAGGGCCGTGGAAAGTGTCGGGGAATTCTATCATATTCCGATGAACTGCGACGGCACCGTGAACAGCCTGCTTCAATACGGAAAGGAAGCCGGGATTACCGACTTTGTGGTTCATTCGGTGGCAACGGGTGCCAAACAGGTGGAGCGTGTCAACGATTTTATAGCGGAA
Organism: Lachnospiraceae bacterium; assembly: GCA_045597325.1. Lineage (GTDB taxonomy): Bacteria > Bacillota > Clostridia > Lachnospirales > Lachnospiraceae > ISDg. Next base: position 36,592 of record JAZLJJ010000074.1, on the reverse strand, counting down.
ACGGCCAAGGCACATCCCGGATTGCACGGTTTCGGGACGATGCATGCCGATTACGAGAATAAGGCGGCAGAGATTGAGAGAATGCAGACGCTCGGACTGAAGGGCGTGAAAATTCATCCCGATTCGCAGCTGTTCGCCGTTGACGATCCGAGAATGTTTGAGGTGTATGATGCCATTCGCGGGAAAATGCCGATACTGGTTCACTGCGGTGATTACCGGTACGATTACGACAATCCGCAGAGAGTTCGCCGGGTACTGGATCTGTTTCCGGGGCTGACGTTTGTGGCGGCTCACTTCGGCGGCTGGAGCGTGCCGGATTTGGCACTTGAATATCTAAAAGATACCGACTGCTATCTGGATTGCAGTAGCTCCATGATGTACCTCGGACGGGAACGGTCCCGTGAGCTGATTCGCATTTACGGGGCGGACCGGTTTTTGTTCGGTTCGGATTTCCCGATGTGGAATCCGAAGGAGGAACTGGAACGGTTTTATGCACTCGGGCTGACGGCGGATGAAGAAAAGCAGATTCTGGAGGTTAATCCGAAGAAAATTCTACATGAGTAGAATTGCTTAAACAAAGTAATTCCATATGAATAACGAATAGCATTTTTCCGGCTTTTTGCGGAAGGAAACCGATTCACTCGTTCGATAGTGAAAATGAGCCGACACGGAGGTTTACGTAATTTTTCGGGAAAGTTCGTCGATTTTATATTGACAAGAGGAAAAATTTGATATACAATTCGGTCAATTATTGAATATTGTTTGAAAAGCGATGACGAAGACTGTCGGGTTTTCTCATTTTCAGAGAGCCGGTGTTTGGTGCGAACCGGTAATGGTGAAGCCGTAGGACGTATCCCTTCCGAGCTGAAGGTCCCAACATCTCAGGATAAGTAAGAACTTCCGTTATGCCGCGTCAAGGCAAAGGACTTGATGGAGTCCGTGAGTGGTGCGAAAGCACAAATTGAGTGGTACCGCGGGTTATTATGACTCGTCTCAAAGCAGTTTTGAGACGAGTCTCTTTTTTTCATTTCGCTAAATGCCCGGGAGGGCAGCGTGAGAATGCAGGACATCTTGGGTCTGCAAACGTGACAGGAGGTAAAGCCAGTATGAGTGAAACGATTGACAGCAAGCTTCAGGAGGTGGCTCAGCGTATTCGCGAGCTGCGTGAAATTTCCGGCTTGACGGTATCGGAAATGGCTAATCTGACGGAGGTCAGCGAGGAACAGTACCGTATTTATGAGGAAGGAAAGGCCGATTTGCCGTTTACCTTTATTCATAAATGTACGCAGGCATTTAACGTGGAGCTGTCTGCGATTACGGAAGGACATTCCGCAAAATTGTCCTCCTATACCGTGACCAGAAACGGAAAGGGACAGGTGACCGCGGAGGAGGAAGGCATTTTGATTAAGAACCTTGCTCCGATGTTTAAAAATAAACTGGCGGAGCCGTACTGGGTTCGGTACGAATATTCCGCCGAGCAGCAGAGACGTCCGATTCATACCACCACGCACAGCGGGCAGGAGTTTGATATCGTTCTGAAGGGCTGCATGAAGGTGCAGGTCGGCGATCATGTGGAAATTCTTCACGAAGGCGACAGCATTTTCTATAAGAGTTCGACGCCTCACGGAATGATTGCCATCAATGAAGAAGATGTGACGTTCCTGGCGGTTGTTTTGCCGGATTCGGAAACGGCGGAAAAGGACGTTACGGATACGCTGGTAACCGGGCATACGGCCAAGAGAAGCTTTGTCAGCGACAAGTTCATCCATACGACGGAAGATGAGCAGGGTCGTCTGCAGAACATCGAATTCATTAATGAAGACAAGTTTAATTTTGCATTTGATATTGTGGATGCCATCGGTCGCAAGAGCCCGGATAAGCTGGCCATGGTTCATTTGGACGGCGACAAACGGGAACGCCGGTTTACATTCCTCGAACTCAGCAAGAAGAGTGCGCAGTGTGCCAATTATTTCCGCTCTCTCGGTATCGGGAAAGGGGACCGTGTAATGCTGGTGTTAAAGCGTCATTATCAGTTCTGGATCAGCATTCTTGCACTGCATAAAATCGGTGCGATTGCCATTCCGGCAACGAACCAGCTTGTCGAGCACGATTTTGAATATCGGTTCAATGCGGCCGGTGTGAAGGCCATTGTGTGCACGGGAGACGGGGATACGGCAAATCAGGTGGATTTGGCGGCACCGCGCTGTGAAACGCTGCAGTATCGGATTGTGGTCGGAGAACCAAGAGACGGCTGGAGAAATTTCGATGCCGAATACTCGATGTTCAGTTCTCATTTTGACCGCACCGAAGACAGCCCGGCGGGCGATGACCGGATGATTATGTTCTTTACTTCCGGAACCACGGGATATCCGAAGATCGCATGCCACAGCTACAAATACGCACTCGGCCATTACGTCACGGCAAAGTACTGGCATCAGGTGGATCCGGACGGACTGCATCTGACCATTTCGGATACCGGCTGGGGCAAGGCTCTCTGGGGCAAGCTCTACGGACAGTGGCTGTGTGAGGCACCGATTTTCGTATATAATTTTGACCGATTCCGTGCCGAGGATATTTTGCCTCTGTTTGCACAGTATCATATTACGACGTTCTGCGCACCGCCGACGATGTATCGTATGCTGATTAAGGAGGATATCAGCAAATATGATTTGTCCTCTGTCACTCATGCGACAACGGCCGGTGAGGCTTTGAACCCGGAAGTGTACAACGTATTTAAGGAGAAGACCGGCCTCCGGATTCACGAGGGCTTCGGCCAGACCGAAACAACGCTTGTGATTGCCAACCTCTTCGGGGAGAAGAGAAAGAAAGGTTCCATGGGCAAGCCGACGCCGCAGTTCCATGTGGATATTCTCGATCCGGACGGACGTCCCGTTCCGGTCGGCGAAAACGGAGAAATCTGTATTTACACGAAGGACAAGGTGCCGTGCGGTCTGTTCCGCGGATATTACAACAATCCGGATTTGACCAGGGAAGCATGGCATGACGGAATTTATCATACCGGCGATGTGGCATGGAAGGATGAGGACGGATTCTACTGGTATGTCGGACGAATCGACGATGTCATCAAATCGTCCGGTTACCGAATCGGACCGTTTGAAATCGAGAGCGTCATTATGGAACTTCCGTATGTCCTCGAATGCGGTGTCAGCGCCGCTCCGGACCCGGTTCGCGGTCAGGTGGTAAAGGCCAGCATCGTTCTGACCAAGGGAACCGAGCCGACCGAGGAACTGAAGAAGGAAATTCAGGATTACGTCAAGAAGCATACGGCACCGTACAAGTATCCGCGAATTGTGGTATTTATGGAAGAACTTCCGAAGACCATCAGCGGAAAGATTCAGCGAAATAAACTGTAAAACGGTTTCATTTTGAGAAATCCCCCGGGCGCAGGTTGCATTTTTATAAAAATAGGGGTATAGTTATAGGGTTAGGTAGGAATCTATGAAATTTAAACGATTATTGCTTTTTGCCGGACATTACGGCAGCGGCAAAACCAACATCGCCGTCAACGTTGCCATGGATTTGAAACGGAACGGGGAGTCGGTGGTGATTGCCGATTTGGATATCGTAAATCCGTATTATCGAACCAAGGACAGCGAAAAGGAACTGGAAGAAGCGGGCATTCCGTTAATCAGCTCGGAATATGCCAACTCCAATGTGGATGTTCCGGCACTTCCGCAGGCCCTGTATTCGCTGGTGGATCAAAAGGACCGGTACGGAGTTTTGGATATCGGCGGAGACGACCGCGGGGCACTGGCGCTCGGGCGGTATGCACCGTATATTAAGGACGAGGACAATTATGAAATGTTCCTCGTAATCAATCAGTATCGTCCGCTGACTCGGGATTTGCAGAGCACTCTTGAGGTTATGCGTGAGATAGAAGCAGCCGGTGGAATCCCGTTCACGGGTATTGTGAACAATTCCAACCTTGGCAGAGACACCACGGCACAGGATGTTATTGCTACGGATGCCTATGCGAGGGAAATGGCGGCCGCGACCGGTCTGACTCTTCGGATGACGACCGTAAAGGACGACATTGCGGAGGAAGTTGCGAAAGTGATTCCGAACGTAATGCCGTTACACCTTCAGAACAAACGACTTTGGAACGATTAAGTACACAGGAGGTATGTTATGAACAAAGTAACATTTAACACGGACCTTTGTAAAGGCTGCGGACTCTGCGTTTCGGCCTGCCCGAAGAAGATCCTGAAAATGTCGGAAACGGTGATTAACGCAAAAGGTCATCATCCGGCAGAAATGACAGACCAGTCCCAGTGTATCGCATGTGCATTTTGCGCGACGATGTGCCCGGATTGTGTAATTACGGTAGAAAGGGGTTAAGGACAACATGGCAGACAAGGTTTTGATGAAAGGAAATGAAGCCATTGCCGAAGCAGCCATCATGGCCGGATGCCGGTTCTATTTCGGTTATCCGATTACGCCTCAGACTGAGGTCGCAGCATATATGGCAAAGCGTATGCCGAAAATCGGCGGAACGTTCCTTCAGGCAGAAAGCGAAATTGCGGCAATTAATATGTGTATCGGTGTTTCTTCCACCGGTAAGAGAGTTATGACCAGCTCCAGTAGCCCGGGAGTTTCTCTGAAGAGTGAGGGAATCAGTTATATGGCAGGTTGCGATCTTCCTGCTTTGATTGTTAATGTACAGCGTGGCGGCCCCGGACTCGGCGGTATTCAGCCTTCTCAGTCCGATTATTTCCAGGCTACGAGGGGCGGCGGACACGGTGATTATCATTTGTTCGTTGTTGCTCCCGCAAGCGTACAGGAAATGGTCAGCCTGACGGCACATGCATTTAACGTGGCAGAAAAGTACCGCGTTCCCGCAATGCTTCTTGCCGACGGTACTCTCGGCCAGATGATGGAGCCGGTTTCCATCGAAGGCATTACGGTAGAAGACCATGATAAGTCGTGGGCTCTGACCGGAACCAAATGCGAAAGAAAGCACAATATTATCAACTCCCTGTCCCTGCTTCCGGAAGAATTGGAGCAGTGGAACCTGGAACGTTATCAGAGATATGCCAAGATGGAAGAAGAGGAGCCGATGTGGGAGGAATTCATGATGGACGATGCCGACATTTGCGTTGTTGCATTCGGTATCGCATCCCGTGTCAGCCGGAACGCAATCAAGGCTGCCCGTGCTCAGGGTATTAAGGTTGGTATGATTCGTCCGATTACTCTTTGGCCGTTCCCGAAGAAGCCTTTGGCAGCAGCTGCGGATAAGGTGAAATCCTTTGTTACCGTAGAGCTGAACATGGGTCAGATGGTTGAGGATGTCGAGCTTGCAACCCGTTGCAAGAAACCGGTCCTGATGGCAAATCGTGTCGGCGGATGTATTCCGACTCCCGAGCAGGTTCTCGCTCAGATTATTGAGGCAAATAAGTTAGGAGGTGAGCAGTAATGGGTGAAATCGTATTCCAGAAACCGAAGTCACTTTGTGACGTACCGCTTCATTATTGCCCCGGATGTACACACGGTATCGTTCACCGTCTGGTTGCGGAAGCAATTGACGAACTCGGTATCGAGGGCAGAACAATCGGCGTAGCCAGCGTAGGCTGCTCCGTATTTACCTACAATTATTTTGAATGTGATATGGTACAGGCTGCTCACGGACGTGCTCCGGCCGTTGCTACCGGTGTTAAGAGAAGCGACCCGAACAACATCGTATTTACCTATCAGGGTGACGGTGACCTCGCTTCCATCGGTACTGCAGAAACCGTTCATGCGGCTGCAAGAAACGAGAATATCACAATCATTTTCATCAACAATGCAATTTACGGTATGACCGGTGGACAGATGGCTCCGACATCTCTTCCGGGACAGGTTACTCAGACCTCTCCTTACGGTCGTGATGTAAACACCGTAGGATATCCGGTTCGCATCTGTGAGATGCTTTCCGAACTGGAAGGTGCTTCCTATCTGGAGAGAGTTGCCGTTAACAATGTGAAGAATGTCAAGGCTGCCAAGAAGGCAATCAAGAAGGCATTCCAGAATCAGATTGAAGGCAAAGGATTCTCTTTGATTGAAATCGTTTCCACCTGTCCTACCAACTGGGGAAAGACTCCCGAGAAGGCAATGGAGTGGCTGGAAGAGAATATGCTTCCGTACTATCCTCTCGGCGTTTACAAGGATAAATACGCAGAAAAGGAGGACAAATAATCATGGCACAGACCGGTATGTTATTTGCAGGTTTTGGCGGACAGGGTATTCTGTTCTCCGGAAAATTTGTTGCGTATGACGGATTGATTTCCGATAAGCAGGTCAGCTGGCTTCCTTCCTACGGTCCCGAGATGCGTGGCGGTACCGCAAGCTGCAGCGTTGTATTCAGCGATGAAATTATCGGATCCCCGATTGTTACAAATCCGGATATTCTGGTTGTTATGAACCTTCCTTCTCTCGACAAATACGAGTCGGCGGTTGTTCCGGGCGGAAAGATTTTCTACGATTCCACTCTGATCGGTCGCCCGGTTGCCCGTACCGATGTTCAGGCATTCGGCGTTCCGGCAACCAAACTTGCTGCCGACAACGGTATGCCGACACTTGCCAACATGATTCTTGTCGGCAAGATGATTAAGGAAACCGGTGTTATTTCCACCGAGAATATCGATAAGATTATCGACAAGATTGTCAGTGCACGTCATCAGGACCTGAAGGAACTGAATGCGAAGGCAATCAGAATGGGCTTTGATTACGCAGAGTAAACAATAGGAAAACGAGGGGGCTGTCGCATTAGCAAATAGTTTTTGCTGGGCGATAGCCCCCTCGTTTGTTTTGACTATGAAATACAGTGTGTTTTGCGTTGGGGAAGCGTGGATTTACGCGATTTGAGCTTTTTTGTCTCATAGGAAAGTTCGTCCTATGAGATAAAAAAACGCTCCGCGAGGATGCACACACCTGTGCAGAGGAAAAATGTCGCTTTGCGACGCACAGGCGGCGCGAGCATATCGCAAGCGATATGCTTTGTTCTATTCTTGTTTCACATAGGCTCGAAAAAGAGCAATCATGGAAACAGAAACGGGAATGAAAGCGGAAGGGATACGCAGTCACATAATACTTACAAAATATTAACAGTTTGGAAAGAATATTTTGGAGAAAAAAGGCATCTTTTTAGTACGTATAATTCCGAATAAGGCGGAGAACAAAGGGAGTGTTATCTCTGTGAAATGACAGTCCCTGTTCGGTATGAATTCGCGAAAACGGAAAAATCGTTTGTTTTCAACTTTTGAATTCAACCTTGTATTCAACTTTTGTATTCAATATAGAAAAATTTTTGTAATATTTTTCCTGCTTCATGCATTATATTTGTGAAAGATCTTTCAACCTAAGGAAGGAAAGCCATGGAAAAGAAGCAAATGGAAACTATAGCCGTACGGTATCTGGATTCCGTGTATCGAATTGCCTTGAATTATTGCAAGGACACGGAAGATGCAAAGGATGCGGTACAGAATGCGTTTCTCAAGCTGATGATGACGGAGACGGTGTTCTCCGATAATGAGCACATTCATCGGTGGCTGATTCGTGTGACTATCAATGAATGCAAGGGATTCTGGCGGTCGTTCTGGCATCGCAACATTGTAAGCCTTGATGTGATGCGGGAGACAGGCGATGAACCGGAATTCCGGGAAGCGGACGATTACTTAAGCGAACCGGCATATGATGTGTGGGAAGCCGTTACAAAACTCCCGTCAAAGTACAGTATTGTTTTGCATCTGCATTACAAGGAAGGTTACAGCGTGGATGAAATTGCAGAAATTCTCGGACAATCCTACCAGAATGTTTCCGTTCGGCTTTGCCGCGGGCGGAAGAAACTTAAGGAAATTCTCTTAAAGGGAGATATGAAATTATGAACGAAAAGGTATTTACGGAAAACGAAGAAATCCGTATCACGGAATTATACTCGAATGCGTGTGATGAAGTGCGAGCGCCGAAGGAACTCTATGATGCAGTAACCGATATGAGATGCAATACGGGAAGAAGCAGAAGACCGATAGGGGTAATTCGTAAGATTGCTGTCGTTATTGCTGCCTTTATGGTTATTGTTTTCGGAAGTAATCTGATTGCCTATGCAGCAACCGGAACAGGGTGGATCGGGCGAATCTTGGTTGCATTTAACTCCTCGGAAAACCAGGAGATAACATTTAGAGAAGAAAAAGATTCCCAGGGAAAAACCATTTATGTCGGATATGCCCAGGACGAAAAGACCGGAAATTCTCTTACCGTGGTGACCTATGACCCGATGGTGCTTCAGGGAGTATCGTTCCGTGTGGAAGGAGATCAACTCTTTGTAACGGATGCGCAGGGCGTAGAGCACCGGATGAAATGCTATGACGATTTCGAAGGCTTTACCGCAGGGATGGCACTTGTAACGCCGAAACCTGAGAAGTAAATTCTTTGCGAGGCATATCAACATGAAAAAAAGAATTCTTATGTTGTTGGTTTTCGCAGTCTTGTGCTGGGGAGTTGCCGGATGCGGAAAGACGTCAGCCTATCAAAAGAGGGAAGAGCATTCACAAAATACGAAAGATGGTCGAGAGTCGGTTGGGGATTCTGAACCGACAGAAAGTGCCTCGACTTTGCAAGAAGATGCGGATCTTGCTTCGTCGTTTAGTGATAGTATTTGTGCCGTGACCTACGATATGATGGCGACGGTGTATGATTTTGACGAGCAGAATCCGGAACGACCGGGCAGTGTGTTTGTCATTAATCAGACGGAGAGCAGGCTGGTATTCGGATTTCGCATGCTGGACGCTTGTTATCCGGCAAGCGTGACAAAACTGATGACGGCATTGATTGTTCTGGAACACTGTGAGATGTCGGAAGAAGTTGTGATTTCCAAGGAAGTCGCTGAATTCACAAGGGGATCTGTTACGGAATTAAGAGAAGGTGATGTTCTGACAGTGCAGGATTTGCTTTCCTGCATGCTTGTGGAGTCGGCAAACAATGCGGCACTATCGCTCGCAATTTATGTGGCAGGGAGTGAGGCGGCATTTGCCAATATGATGAACTGGGAGATGGACCGCCTTGGAGGAAGCGGGTCTCATTTCGTCAATGCCAGCGGACTTCATAATGGGAGACACTTCGCGACACCTTATGATATGTATCGAATCTATGTGGAATGTCGGAAGTATCCGGCGTTTTGCGAGCTGGAGGGCTTGGAGAAAACCACTTATTCCTATACGGATAAAGACGGTGAGAGTCATACCCGAACAGTAGAGAGTACAAACTGTTTCTTGTTTGGCACACCGGAACATCGGTATGAGTGTCCGGACGGGGTAACGATTCTCGGAAGCAAGACCGGAACGACGCCTTATGCCGGGTATTGCATGCTGATGCACGTATGCAACGGAGAAGGAATGGAGTATATTCTCGGAGTGTTCAATGCTGAAACCGAGCAGAAACTTTATGGTAAGCTTATCGAATTGATGAGTGAGTATTGCTTGGAATAGAAAACCAACAACGCTGATATCGAATAAAGCGGAGATAATCATTTACTTTTGTGAAGAGGAGACATAATAAGTCTTGATTGTAAAGGGTGGCCTTATTTGTCCTTGCTTTACTGAGTGGCTTTGTATCCAAGGGAGAGTAACAAAGAGATGCTAACAAATAAAAAAATATTATCGGCAGGAACCCTAAAGAATATAGCCGTGATTACAATGGTTATCGATCACTTGGGCGCGACACTGGTATATGAATTTGAGCAAAGAAACTTTCAAGATGTCGGGATAGATGGCTTTGCTTCGATGTGGATGCGTATTATAGGTCGTATAGCTTTTGTATTGTTTGCTTTTTTATTGACGGAAGGTTTTGTCTATACATCAAGTAAAAAGAAATATGCGTTACGCCTTTGCGCAGGTGCTGTTATTTCTGAAATTCCATATGATTTGGTGGAATCAGGAGAGATTGTCAATATCTGGGCCCAGAATATTTTTTTTACGCTTCTGCTTGGATTCTGTATTATCTGGATCTTAGACTCAATAAAGGAAAACAGCATTTTTGTAAAAGTGCTGGCTGTTCTTTTGGGGCTGGTGTTGTCTGAGATTATATGCTGTGAATATGGAGTTATGGGGATTGGCCTTATAGTGGCATTTTACTGCTTAAGGGGGAAGAAGGTTCTCTATCCTGTGATACTTGTAGAATGCTTTATAGGTCATCTTGTAAATGATTTTGTTCATAACCTCGTGACTATAAACCGGGAAATGATAAGAGAAGGTTCAGGAATATATTTGTTTTCATGGGATGAAATGTCGGTGATTACAAAGGTGAATTTTGAAAGAAGATTTTACCAAACCATGCCCGGTATTTTGGTAGCTTTGATTTTGATATTTTTCTATAGTAAGAAGAAGGGGAAGCAACTACCGAAAGCATTTTATTACATGTTTTATCCGGTTCATTTAATAGCTATATTTTTCCTCATGAAAATCTTTTTTTAATTGAGACATCCTTACCGGTATAGCGGAGAAGTCCAACGGCAAAACAGCCTGCATCAGCATTTACGGTGCAACCGACATTTTCAGTACGGTCAATAAGGCAAATGAAAGCGGAGAATTTTCAAACGGCGGCGGTGAGTGGTGTAATTACACATCCGGAACCTATACGAAGAAATTCAAAAATACATACGGCAGCTGCGGAAAATCGGCGGCAAGCTATGATGTTGTATTTGAAGGTGTAAAGAGCTGGAGTACCGATAAGAAAATCTCGGAACCGGTTACCCTGCTGAATACTCATCCGGAGGGTGTCTTCATTTATTCGAGTGCGAACAACAGCGGAAAGACGACGAGCCGTGCGATGCTTGTTGTCGGTTATACGAAGACTAACGGAACGTATTCCTTTACGTATGTTGACAACGGTGCAAGTCTGGCGAATTCCGGATGCATTCCGTACAGCAAGACCTGTTTCTACAGTGGCCACAAGGTGACCGACGAGAATGATATGCTTGCCAAAATTTATAATATTGCATATGTCAAATGAGTCAGCCCCGGTGCGTTCGGGACCCCGTCAATCGGACGGGTGTATGATTACAAAAGAAACGGATGAAAAGGTGTCTCTTCGGGGGCACCTTTTTTGTCTCATAGGAAAGTTCGTCCTATGAGACAAAAAAACGCTCCGCGAGGATGCACACGCCTGTGCAGAGGAAAAATGTCGCTTCGCGACGCACAGGCGGCGCGAGCATATCGCAAGCGATATGCTTTGTTCCAAAATTACCGGTGCAAGCGTTGTTTTACAATATTATTGACAAAAATTCGGATATTCTGCGATTGCGGAAAGAACACGATGATTTCTGCAAGAAAAATAGTGACATTCCGAAATGAGATGTGTTATAATAACTTATAATATAATTTTACTATGGGAGTAGTGTACCCATTTGACAAAAAAACGGCTTTACGGACCTTTCCGTAGGCGATGGATGGTCAACAAGGCAGACATATTGAAATATATAACAGGTCATGCCGATACCCATAAAAGGAGGTACTTCACATGATAAAGAAGAAGCTTCGCGTATCACCGGAATCCCTGATTCCCAGTCTGATGGCTCTGCTGGCACTTGTCACGACAGCCTCATTTCTGCTGGTATTTCGAATCTCGTTAAAACAGAATCGGTTTGAAATTCCGCAGCTGATGGCGTCGGAGTCCATGTATGCCAATATTGGCTGGGCGCTGATGGCAGGCGGAATGCTTGTGATGATTCTGATGCTGTTCCTGTCCAAAACGCAGTTGGTGCTGATGGTCATTCCGGTTGTGTTATATGTGGCGGGATGTGTTCTCAGTAATCTGGATGCACTGATGGACAAAACAGCAACGGCCACACAGATCGGTTTACTGGCGGCGGTCATCGTTTTCTCATGGATTTTTATCATGGTTGTGACCAACCTGCTGCAGATGAAGGAAATTGTTATTATCCCGGGTTTGCTGGCGGTTGCGGGCATCATTATTATGACCGTGCTGAAGCAGGAACCGTTTATTTTGAAGGATGACGGCTTTACCATGTCGAACGGGGTGTGCCTGTCGGTAACCAATCTGATTCAGAATCTCGGGTATTATCTGACACTTGCGATTTTCTCATTTTCACTGACGGATACGTATCAGACGGAAATTGATACGAAGAAGTCAGGCGAAAGCGGAAAGAACGGTGCGGACGGCAAGGACGCAACAAACGGAAAAGCGGCAAACGGTGAGGACGCCGGAGAAGAGCTGCTTCGTCCGATGGATACCACGGTGGAAAAAGACGGACAGGATTTGTTCCGTGTTCCGGAAGCTGCCGACAGTACTGCCGAAGCAACGAATCAAACCGAGGAAGCCGGCGCACTGGATGATTTGGATGAAACCAATAAGAAGATTGCAATGATGACGGAACAGGGTCCTTCTTTTGAAGAAGAAATGAATATTCTCGGAGAATTCACTATGAATGATGACGAACATGTAGCAACTTTTGATGAAGTAATTCGTGAGGTGGAAGCGCAGGAACAGGGACATATCGATACGGTTACCGATGCGGTTTCCGACACGGTGGAAACGGTTGTTGAGGATGTAACGGAGAAGCAAAATGAGGCTCCGAGGGAGAAAACGCTGGCTGAACTTTTGGCCGAGCGCGGCTTGTCCGGTTCGGGAAGCACGGCGAAGAAGACCGAGGAAGCAAAGGCTCCGGCGGAAGTTGTTTCGGAAGAACCGAAGATTGAGACGGAAGCTCCGACAGAGGAGAAGAGCGCACCGTCTTTGGAAGATATTTTGGGAGAAGCCATTCCGACGACGGTGACCAAAACATCGAAGCCGGTATCCGTTCCGGAAGACGATTCGGTGGTAACGGCAAAGCCGAGCGGAGACAAAGTCCGGGAGGCGGCCGAGGCGATTCGCTCCGACGAACCGGTACGGACCGTTCCGGTAACATCGACATCGGACAACGGACCCCGAAAGGTTCTGAAAGAAGAAATTGTGACCGATCGGGAACAGAAACTCAGTGTTCAGAAGAAACTGAATGTGGTATCTCTGATTGGAATGCTGGTCGGTGTGGCAGCGGTTGCACTTGGTATCATGACGACGTTCAAACTGATTACCATCCCGCGCCTGGAAGAAAATGAGACCACCTGCTTTATGATTTTGGCATCCGGCGTGATTTTGTTCTTCCTGACTGCGGCAAGACTGTTTGACCGCGAGTACACAACCAAGATTGTGACAAATGACCGGAAGGTTACCCGTGAAGAAGACAACTGGGAAGAATATATTTCCGGACGTCTGGATGACAATGAGAAGAATATTGCAATGTTGACCTCCAATTATGTACGAATGACGGAAATGTACGGTCATTTGCTGGAGACCACAACAGAGCTTACCAATAGCATGAAGGCACTCGGTACCGTTCCGACGACAGCACTGCCGGAGAAAGCAGAGTGGAATGAAGAGGAAGCCGCAGCTTATAATGTTCCTTATGATGCACCGTATGACAAGGCCTATGAAGCACCTGCGGCAACGGAATATGCACAGCCTGCATTTGAGGAACCTGCATACGAGACGAAGGAAACGACGGACGATGGTTCGGCAGAAGTGCCGGAAACAGAAACCGCTTCGACATTTTCCTTTGAGGAAATGATGCAGTCAGCGATTTCGGAAGTGATTTCCGATGACGCACCGGCAGCTACGGAAGAGCCTGCATACGAAACCGCACCGGTTTATGAAGAAGAGCTTCCGTACAAGACCGATGGAGAACCGACATTCGATGAGAATACACCGATTGAGGAAGAGCAGGAAGCTGTACCGGAAGAACCGGTTGCAGAAGAATCTGCGAATGCAAATGCGGACTTGCTTTCTGCGTTATTCGCCGGTAAATATCAGGATACTGCGGAAGAGACTCCGGAAGAAACCAAAACGGAAGAACCCGAAGAAGAGCAAAAACAACCGGAGACAACCGCAAATTATAATGATTATCTGATTTCCACACTGTTTACCAGAAAGCCTGTTGAGAATGCGGAAGTTGCAGTCGAGGAAGTGACAGAAACTGCAGAAGAAATTACCGAGGGTGCTGCGGAAGCCGCAGAAGAGGTAACGGAAGCTGTAGCCGAGGAAGTTACGGAGACTGTAGCCGAGGAAGTTACGGAAGCTGCGGAAGCTGTAACCGAAGAAGTCACGGAGACTGTAACCGAGGAAATTACGGAAGTTGCAGAAACTGCAGCAGAGGAATTTACAGAAGTTGTCGAGGCTGCTTCGGAAGTAACGGAAAACACCATCGATGAAATTAATGCAAGTGATGATGAAACACCGATTCTTCCGACCTTCGGATATCATTTGGAGGAAAAGGAACCGGAGCCGGATAATTCCCTGTTCGGTTATGACGGTACGGAAGATAACGAAACGCCGATTTTACCAACCTTCGGATATGAGTTAAATAATAATCGCAATGCTTCGAAAGCGGATACGGAGAATACTACTACAGCGTACCGGAAATCCATTTATGATTCGGATTCCATCGGCGCCGGTATCAATGCGGAAACCGAAATGCCGGTTATTGAAACACCGACAATCAGTCGCCCGGAACCGAGCGATGAGGACAACGGTATTATTGAAGGTTTTGTAATGCCTACATTCCGCGGATTCGGATATTCCGATGAGCCGGAGGAAGAAGTGGACGATTCGATGTACAGCACGTATAAGATGAAGCCGTTCTCCTTTAAGAAAAACGGTGAAGAAGCAACCGCAGCAGAAACACCTGCACAGGCCGAAGAAGATGATGAGTTCAGCTTCGGTGATGCATTTAATGCAAGACACAAGGATGTTTTTGGAATGGTTTCGAAGGAAGAGGAATCGGATGAAGAATTTGCAGAACCGGATCTTCCGATGATGGAAGCAGAATTCGAAGAACCGGAACTTCCCGAGACAGAATCCGATTTTGAGGAACCGGCAGCAGAACCGATGAAAGCTTCGGAAGCCGATGCGGAAGAAGATGAGAGAGCAAAACTGGAAGCAAGAAGAAAGATGCTTCAGGAAAAACTGGATCAGATTCGAAGAAAGAATCAGGCAAAGGAATTTGATGACTTCTCCGATTTGGATGAAGAAGGAGTTTTCTTCCACTAAAAAACAGATTGAAACACTGATGCCTGTACGACGGAACCCGCGTTGTACGGGCATTTTTTATCTCATAGGAAAGCTCCTATGAGATAAAAAACGCTCCGCGAGGATGCACACGCCTGTGCAGAGGAAAAATGTCGCTTCGCGACGCACAGGCGGCGCGAGCATATCGCAAGCGATATGCTTTGTTCCTGTATGAAACATGCTTTCCGGGACTGCCCGAAGGCCCGGAAAGCCGTCTTTTATACTTGCATTTAAAATTGGTGCGTGCTATAATACACTTGCTTTTTTGTACGTTTGAAACAGCCTTCAATGATACAAAAAACAAATAGTACGACGGATTCTTTTTTGGAGGAACTATGGCTAAACTTCGTGTATATATTATTGCAATTGTGCTTTTTGTAGGTGGTGTTTTCTGCATCGGATGGGGGATTTCCACCAAACGCGGAATTCGAAATGCAGAGGATTTGAAATATGTCGATTCATTTCATGAGGGACAATGGGTAAAAGGAACCATAGATTGGTGTTGCGGGTCATTTGCTTACTTTTCCAGCAGTGATAAATCAAAAGACGAATCGTATCGTTTTTATCTGATTATATATTCCCCGAAAGAAAATACAGGCGAGGATGGAAAACCGGTGGCAATCGCAGTTAAGGTCATGAAGAAAAATTATGACATTTACGAGCAATTGGCCAATGATATAACAGGAAACAAGCAGCTGACTCTTCAGGGAAAGATTAGCGCGTATAAGGGCGAGACGAAGGAAGTTTTAAAGTTTCGCGACTCGGCACTGAATAATTGGGAGAAAGAGTTACAGACAGAATACGGCACAGGCTTCAAATTCCGGGATCAGTTTGATGTTCCGGACTATTATATTGTTCTGAATTCGACCAAAAACGGTAATTCCAATATTATTCTCGGTTGCATTTTCGCTGCACTCGGCGGAGTCATTTTCCTGGTTTTGATTTTGTTTGGAAGACGTACCGGTTCCGGTTCCGATTATGTTATGCCGGTTGCCGATATGTCGAATACATCAATGCCGTATTATACGCCAAACAACAGTGCATACGGATACAATGCAGCGAATTCGATGTCGGATACGTCAATGCCGACAGAGTATAATAATCCGACGGATTCCGATGGGTTCCGCCCGGTAAATACCGAGACAACGGGACAAACGGATGAATTGTCGGAAATTCTGCAACAGGAAGATGCATTCGTTGCGGAACAAATGAAGACCGTCATGAACGATGAGAATTATAACAAACAGTAATAATCTACAACTGTAGAATAATTGAAGACGTGTATTTGCGGGAAAGGAGCAACAAGGATGAAGTTCGAATTCAGCAAGAGAAACCTGAGCTTGATTTTGGGAATTATTTCAACAGTATTGCTTCTTACCGGAGTGATTATTTGGATCAAAACAAATAATGAATCCAATGACTACATGCATGCTTCCAAGGACCTGAAAGGTGCGCCCATTTACGATATCAAAGAGGGGGATTCCCGTGCAATTACGGTGGAGAAAGCACTGGACAGTATTTATGCAATCGGAAAGGGCGATAAAGAAAAGCTTCGCTATTATCCGGTTAATTTCGGTATTGACGATCCCCGGTTTATTCTGGTGGAAGCTCCCGAAGAATATTTTGAACGGTTTGACAAGGTGGTTGCAGCCGGAAACGGCAGTCATATTCTGACAATGAACGCAACTTCGGAAGAACAGAACGCATCATTTTCGGTACGCGGAAAGATTGTGAAAAACCCGCCGGAGATTCAGAAACAGCTGGACCAGGTGATTGAACTGATTTACGAAAATGATCCGAATTCTCTTAATGATTATGCGAGCATGTTCTGTGATTGTTATTTGCAGATTATGGAAGAAAAAGATTATTCGTCCCGAATGAAAATCGGGCTTTGGATGACGATACTGGGACTTGTATTTGCCGGAATCGGATACGCCGGATATGTATACATCGGAAAAATGGAAATGAAGAGACGAATCCATAAACTGGCAAAGTACGGTGCAGACGGAATTTATAAGAATCCGGACCATCAAACCGACAAACGGAAAAAATGAAATTTCCGCCCGTTGAACGAAGAGTAAGGAACGGAAGGACTTGCAGTTTTTGTCAGATTTCTTCGGAAGAGGTTTTTGTCCTGCCGTATTGAAACAGGGTCTGAAAAAAATATATTTTTTTCTTGCAACGTGCTATGTTTTTATGTATAATTTAACGCGGAATGTACTGCACGGGGACGGCGTCCCGACAGCGGATTCTGTCGGTTCGCAAGAATCGGGCAATTCAGTATATATTTATATTTTAGGAGGTTATTTCCATGTCTTACGTTGATGAAGTATTGGAGCTCGTAAAAAAGAAGAACGCAAGCGAGCCCGAGTTCATTCAGGCCGTAACGGAGGTTTTTGAGTCTCTGAAGCCTGTTATTGAAGCAAATGAGGAGAAGTACAGAAAAGAAGCAATTCTTGAGAGAATTACCGAGCCTGAACGTCAGTTCAAGTTCCGTGTTCCGTGGGTTGATGACAATGGCCAGGTTCAGGTGAACGTTGGTTACCGTGTTCAGTTCAACTCCGCTATCGGACCGTTCAAGGGTGGTATCCGCCTTCATCCTTCCGTAAATATCGGTATTATTAAGTTCCTCGGATTCGAGCAGGTATTTAAGAACTCTCTTACAACCCTTCCTATGGGCGGCGGTAAGGGTGGTTCCGACTTCGATCCCAAGGGCAAGAGCGACCGTGAGATTATGGCATTCTGCCAGAGCTTTATGACCGAGCTTTGCAAGTACATCGGTGCTGACACCGACGTTCCCGCAGGCGATATCGGTACCGGCGCTCGTGAGATTGGTTACATGTTCGGTCAGTATAAGAGAATTCGCGGCGTATACGAAGGTGTTCTTACCGGTAAGGGTCTTTCCTACGGCGGTTCCCTTGCAAGAAAGGAAGCTACCGGATACGGTCTCCTTTACTTTACAAAGGAAATGCTCAGCTGCAACGGCATTGATATTGCCGGCAAGACCGTAGCTGTTTCCGGTGCAGGTAACGTAGCAATCTACGCTATCCAGAAGGCACAGCAGATGGGTGCAAAGGTTGTAACCTGTTCTGATTCCACCGGCTGGATTTACGATCCCGAAGGTATTGACGTTGATCTGCTTCGTGAAGTTAAGGAAGTTAAGAGAGCACGTCTTACCGAGTACGCTGCTGCAAGAAAGAGTGCAGAGTATCATGACAAGGCTGCCGAAGGCACCAATCAGTGGCAGGTTAAGGTTGACATCGCACTTCCTTGCGCAACCCAGAACGAGCTGAACCTCGATGATGCGAAGAAGCTTGTTGCCAACGGTGTTATCGCAGTTGCTGAAGGCGCTAACATGCCTACATCCATTGAAGCTACCAAGTACTTCCAGGCTAACGGTGTTATCTTCGCACCCGGCAAGGCAAGTAATGCAGGCGGTGTAGCAACATCCGGTCTTGAGATGAGCCAGAACTCCGAGAGACTTTCCTGGAGCTTCGAAGAAGTAGATGCTAAACTGCAGGGTATTATGGTTAATATCTTCCACGCAGCAGACAATGCAGCTAAGAAGTACGGTATGGCAGGCAACTATGTTGCAGGTGCTAATATCGCAGGCTTCGAGAAGGTTGTTGACGCTATGCTTGCACAGGGCGTTTGCTAATTGATTCCGAGTCTGATTTGGCAGATATATGAGCATCGATTGTTAATGATTGATGATACAGAGCAGGTTGTGTAGAGATACACAACCTGCTTTATTTTCACGCGGCTACACAAGGAAAACAGAAAAGACGTCTGCAGGTAAAAACAAATTGACATTTAACCACATATTGTTGTACTGCAACAATAGAGCAACACAATATATTGTATTTTTTAACGGAAAAGGGCATTTTCCCATTTACAAATAAATTCGGGAATGATATCATAAAATGAAGAGAAAAAATACTCTTTGCAGAGAGAAACGGACGTTAAAACAATCCTTTTCGCGTAAGCAGAATGTATTTTTTTTTGTAAAAAATCACATTTGGAGGCCCTTATGAAACTTACTTACAATGTTTCCGACAGACCGTCAACCGGTAAAGTGCTGGTGTTTGCGTTCCAGCAGTTACTTGCAATTCTTGCAGCAACAATCGCGGTCCCGGCAAATATCGGAAACGGAATGTCACAGGCAGCGGCATTGTTTGGTGCCGGCGTTGGAACGTTAGTTTATGTTCTGTTTACGAAAAAGAAAAGCCCGGTGTTCCTTGGTTCCTCGTTCGCGTTTTTGAAACCCATGGGAGTTGTATTCGCATTTGAAGGAGCAGCAGCTTCGGCCCTCGGTTTCCTGGGTTTGATTATCGGTGCTGTGCTGGCCGGCATGGTTTATGTTGTTTTGGCAATTTTGGTAAAGCGTTTTGGTGTTAAATGGGTTTCCATATTAATGCCTCCGGTTGTAATCGGACCGACGGTAGCGGTTATCGGACTTACTCTTGCGGGAAATGCGGTTTCCGATTTGACCAACGGCGGTGTTGCATTTAATGTTCATACATACCTTTGCCTTCTTTGCGGTCTGGTTACGTTGTTTGTCACTATGATCGCATCCGCATACGGCAAAAAGATGACCAAGATGATTCCGTTTATCATCGGTATTTTGTCCGGATATGTATTGGCAACAATTCTCACTCTGATTGGTAAAGGCGCCGGAGTGGAAGCAATGAAGATCATTGATTTCAGCAAATTTAATGATATGTCATGGAATCCCGTGAATACCGTAAAAGAGTTTACTGTCTATAAGGCATTCGTGGGCGGAAAAGCAATTAAGGCATTCAGTCTGGAGTATTTCACGACACTGGTTGCCGCATATGTTCCGGTTGCATTTGTAGTATTTGCAGAGCACCTTGCCGACCATAAGAACCTGTCCTCGATTATCGAGAAGGATTTGCTCGAAGATCCCGGATTGGATCGCACACTGCTTGGAGATGGTGTCGGTTCCATGGCCGGTGCACTCTTCGGCGGCTGCCCGAATACGACCTATGGTGAGTCCATCGGTTGTGTTGCAATTTCCGGTAATGCGTCTGTTATCACAATTATTGTAACGGCAATTATGGCGATTGTAGCCTCCTTTATTTCTCCGTTCGTAACTTTCCTGGCAACGATTCCGGGATGCGTTATGGGTGGTGTATGCTTTGCACTGTATGGCTTTATCGCTGTCAGTGGTTTGAAGATGCTTCAGAAAGTTGATCTCGGAACCGATCGCAATCTCTTTGTTGCATCGGTTATCCTGATTGCAGGTATCGGTGCTTTGACAATGAAGATCGGTGACAATATTACTATTACCGAAGTTGCCTGTGCATTGATTCTCGGTATCCTTACCAATGCTGTTTTGGGCAAATCAGATGCTCCGAAAGAACAGAACTCCGAAGAAGAGCAATAAATCAGAAATTGTGAAAAATGATTCCCGGCAACAGTAATTCGCAGTTCGGAAAATCATTTTGAAGAAACAAAATAAAAGAGGTCGTCTGACCGATGATTCGCTGTACCGGATGAGCCGGCAGGAAAAATCGGAAAGAGGACCTCTTATTTTTTGTGTACTTATCATCAATCTTGCGATTGATGATAATACGAGAAGCACCGCCATGAAAAATCGCTGACGCGATGGCGGTGCGCAGATCATAAGGAATCCTCCCATTGCTACGCAACGGGTCCCACCTTATGATATTTGGTAGCACTGCCATGCAAAATCTGCTTCGCAGATGGCAGTGCGCAGATCATCACCTTGACAGGTGATGATAAGTACGGGTAGCACCGCCATGAAAAATCGCTGACGCGATGGCGGTGCGCAGATCATCAATCTTGCGATTGATGATATATATCAATTCCGGGATCGAAGGATGGCATTACGGAAAGTTTGAAAAGATTGCGCTTGTGAAGACGGTCGATTTTGGCCTTATCCTCAAGGCTGTCAATCTGGCCGGTTCGAATATAGCGATCCAGCGTTTTGTAGGTGAAGCCGAGATTGTCTTCATCGGTCTTTCCGCACAGACCGTCCGACGGTTTTTTCTCAATCAGGTCTTCGGGAACACCGATGAGCCGGGCCATTTCCTTGACTTCCTGAACCGTAAAATGACTTAACGGGCTGAAGTCTCCGACCGAATCACCGTATCGGGTTGAATACCCAATCCAGTCTTCGGAGAGATTGCAGGTGTTGGCAACCCGTCCGTTGCAGCACTGGGAAACGCAGTACAGTGTGGACATACGAAGACGGGGCGGCAGATTGGTGCGCGCCTGATCGGTCAGCTCGAGGCCTTCCGGCAGTGCACTCAAAAGTCCTTCGTAGGCGTCTTTGATATTGATGACATAATATCGAATTCCGAGATGCTCCACGAGTTTGTATGAATAGGCAATATCAGGCTGCTCGCTGTTCGGCATCAAAACACCGATAACGCGGTCCCGGCCGAGCGCTTCCACGCACATGGCAGCCACGATGGAACTGTCCTTACCGCCGCTGATTCCGACAACCGCATTGCAATCCGGACCGTTTTCGGCAAACCAGTCGCGGATCCAGGCGATGCATTCATTTTTCATTTGTTCAGCATTAAATTTCATATTGATGTCCTCCGTTTGTGGATTCGATGATATCGTACCACAGAACCGCCCAAATAACAATCCATGGCGAAAAAAACGAATGCATTCATTTTCTTATTGCAAAATGAGTATAAACTCACTATAATGCGTATGGTCAGAAAGCACCGGCGCGCGAAACGGCAGGAAAATGCGGCGCACGAAGCGGCAGGAAAATGCGGCGCGCGAAGCGGCAGGAAAATGCGGCGTGCGAAGCGGCAGGGATGAAAACCGGCATGCGAAAGGACAGCACAGAAACCGGTGTGCGAAACGGCAGGAAAATGCGGCGCACGGTGCGATAGGAAAGGCGGAAACGGTATGGTTAAGGCTGGAATCATTTGTTTGGTGACATGTCTTGTGATGATGATTGCGATTATTCGAAAACCGAAAATAACAATCGGCGGGGTGATGTTTGATACGTATCCGATTGTTGCGTTGGCGGGGCTGATTGGGATTTTGCTGAGCGGAAGTCTGACGGGACGTCAGTTTGTGTCGGGACTTACGGCGGATACCGCGGTCAATCCGATTAAGATTCTTCTGTTGTTTTTCTCGATGACGTTTCTGTCGGTGTATCTGGATGAGGCGGGATTTTTCCATTACCTTGCGGGGAAAACGCTGATGAAGGCCGGAAGTGACCAGAGAAAACTGCTTCGTTCGTTATTTATGACCGTCTCGATTTTAACGGTCTTTACGTCAAATGATATCGTTGTTTTGACGTTTACCCCATTTATCGGTTATTTTACCAAGGCTGCGAAAATTAATCCGATTCCGTATCTGGTGACCGAGTTTATTGCGGCAAATACGTTCAGTATGGTGTTGATTATCGGAAATCCGACTAACATTTATCTGGCCAGCGGGGCCGGAATTTCGTTCCTCGGGTATGCGGCGGTGATGCTGCTCCCGACGCTGCTGGCGGGTTGCACGGTATACCTTGTGATGCGGTTTCTGTTCCGAAAGGAACTTGCGATACCGATGCACGGAACATCGGAGCCGGTGGAAATCAAACATCGTCCGACGGTTGTGCTCGGACTGGTGCATTTGGGCGCCTGTACACTGTTGCTTGCGGTTTCTTCCTATATCAATCTGCCAATGTGGATTGTGGCGGTTTGTGCGGCGGGAAGCCTGCTGATTTGCACGGTTATCATGAATTTGGTGACACACCGCGGACCGCGTCTTCTGTTCCGAAGCATTCATCGAATTCCTTGGCTTTTGATTCCGTTTGTACTGTCGATGTTTGGCCTGGTGTTGGCCATGAACGAAAGCGGATTGTCCGGAAAAATCGCAGCGATTCTCAGCCACGGAAATCCGATTTGGATTTACGGAATCACGTCTTCTCTGGCATGCAACGTTATCAATAATATTCCGATGAGTGTTCTGTACACGTCGCTGTTGCCTGCGGAGGTGCCGATTTCGGCAGTGTATGCAACGGTCATCGGGTCGAATCTCGGAGCGTATCTGACACCAATCGGCGCGCTTGCGGGAATCATGTGGATGTCTCTTTTGAAATCGGTAAATGTGGATTTTTCGTTCGGAAAATTTGTTTCCTACGGTGTCCGCATCGCAATACCTGCGATTCTTGCGGCACTGGTCGGATTGAGCATTGTAACGGTTCTACTACTGTAGAATCGCAGCACCGAACAGCCGAAATGCCGGCACCCGACAGCCGTAATCCCGGAATCGCGAGTGCGACAGAGCCGGCACCCGTCAGCCCATACCCACGGCAACAGTTATGGCTTGTATTGAGGCCGCAGGTATGGTAAAATGAATTTGTCTGTGAACGCAGAAGCAGATTTTGTTTTAAAGGAAGGATTGTTATGGAAAATTCAAAACCCTATTTGTCCGTTGTGGTTCCCTGCTACAACGAAGAACAGGTACTGGACGCATTCTATGATGTGATTATTCAGATTGCGGAACAGGTTCGCGAAAAAGTCAACTGTCAGTTTTTATTTATTGATGACGGTTCCAAGGATCAAACACTTTCGATTCTGAAACGCCTTGCGGAGAAGGATGAGAGAGTTTCATATATTTCATTTTCCCGAAATTTCGGAAAAGAGGCCGGAATCTATGCGGGGTTGTCCAATGCCATCGGCGATTATGTCGTTTTGATGGATGCGGACCTGCAGCATCCGCCGGAATATATTCCGGAAATGCTGGACACGCTGTTGGAAGGGGAATACGACAGTGTTGCCATGAAGCGTGTGGACCGGGAAGGCGAGGGCAAAATCCGTTCCTTCTTTTCCCGCATGTTTTATAAATTCAATAAGAAAATTTCCGGTGTCGATATCGTGGAAGGCGCGACCGATTACCGGATGATGACGAGACAAATGGTGGATGCGGTTTTGGATATGCAGGAATACAACCGCTTTACCAAAGGCATTTTCGCCTGGGTCGGATTTAAAACCAAATGGATCGGATATCACAATGTTGAGCGTGTGGCCGGAGAAACCAAATGGTCGTTCAGCAGTCTGGTCAAATATTCCATCAACGGAATTGTCTCATTTTCCACGGTTCCGCTGGCAGTATCGTCGTTTTTGGGTGTGATATCCTGTGCGATTGCATTTGTCATGATTATCTGGCTGATTATTAAGACATTGCTGTTCGGAAATTCGGTCAGCGGATATCCGACAATTGTCACACTCATTTTGCTGATGAGCGGTTTGCAGCTTCTCATGATTGGTGTTTTGGGGCAATACCTCTCGAGAAGTTATCTGGAAGGCAAACACAGACCGATTTATGTGGCGCGTGAGAAGAAACTGATGAAAAAGGCGGATGATTCGGAGCAGTAACCGGGCCGACGCGAACAGTCTATTGGGGATACAACAATGATTCATTTACTGGTAAACAATTCGGCAAAATCGGGACGGGAAGCAGGACCGGAGAAGCCTGTGACGGATTTGCTGACAAAGAAATCGATTCCGTTTACGCTTCATCGCATGAACAAAACCGGAGATACGACAGAAACGGTACGTGCACTTTGCCAAAGCGGCGAAGAGGCGGATATCTGGGTCTTGGGCGGCGACGGAACGATTAATGAAGCGGTCAACGGCCTGACGGGAACGGACCGGATTACGATGGCGTTTTTGCCCGGCGGTTCCGGAAATGATTATGTGCGTGGAATCGGATTTCCGTTGAAGGCAGAGGAATGTGCCAGAAAGCTGATTGCCGAGAAGAAAAAGAAACGGTACGATGTCGGTGAGGTGATGGTTTACGGAACTCCCGGGACGGTTCGGTTCGCGGGAAGCTGCGGAATCGGGTACGACGCCAAGGTCTGCAATGAAGTCGAAGCGTCGAAACTGAAGAAGGTGCTGAACAAGCTGCATCTCGGAAAACTGACATATTTGCTGATTGCATTTAGGCAGGTATTTGTCAATCCGCGGTTCCGGGCAACGGTCATTGTGAACGGCGTATCCCGAACCTACAGTGATGTTATTTTCATGTGTTTTATGAATAACTGTTACGAGGGCGGCGGATTGAAAATGGCACCGAAAGCCAATCCGTGTGACGGAGAGCTGAGCTGTGTGATGGCATACGGCATACGCCCGCTTCGCGTGTTGTGGATGCTTCCGAAGCTGCTTCGCGGAACGCATGTGAAGAACAGTCATGTGCAGGAGTGGAACTGCAGGGAAATCGAGGTCATTACCGACCGCAAGCAGTATTTGCACACGGACGGTGATGTGAAGGCCTGCAACAATCATTTTATGATTACCCGCAAAGAATGGCAAATGACGATGCCGGCGTGCGGAACAGATTTTGAGGGCCGGGCACAGGAAAAAGAAACGGTTGCGGAGACTGCGACCGAGTAATAATGAAAATGACCGGCAGGACGGACATCGCTTGAGAGAATGCTCCCGGGTAGCGATGTTAATCCTGCCGGTTTTTTGTTGCGGAATCGGAAAGGGACGCGGAATCTGCGAGAGTGTCCGCCG
Organism: Lachnospiraceae bacterium; assembly: GCA_045597325.1. Classification (GTDB taxonomy): domain Bacteria; phylum Bacillota; class Clostridia; order Lachnospirales; family Lachnospiraceae; genus ISDg. The sequence goes on along the minus strand of JAZLJJ010000074.1, from coordinate 10,961 downwards.
GGGAATTCTTGCAGGTGTCCGCCGGGGAATCTGCGGAATTCCGGTGCCGGTTCCAGAATGTATTCAGCGTATCGGATACGGTTGACACGGTAACCCGTTTGGTCTCGGTCCATTCGTTCGGGAAGAGCGAGCGGTATGCCGGGCTTGTGAAGCGGTCGTCAAGAAGCAGGATGCTTCCGACGTCGTCGACGGTACGAATGACACGTCCGGCCGCCTGAAGAACCTTGTTCATTCCCGGATATAAATAGGCATATTCGAAGCCCCGGTCCGTATGGGATTCATAGTAGTTCCGGAACAGCTCATTTTCATTGCAGACCATCGGCAGGCCCGGACCGACCACAACGGCGCCAATCAGGCTGTCGTTACGAAGGTCGATTCCTTCGCTGAAAATGCCGCCCATGACGCAAAAACCGAGCAGCGTTTCGGGGCCGGTCTGACGAAATGTGTTCAGGAATTCTTCCCGTTCCGTTTCGGTCATATTGGTCTTTTGGACAAGCAGGGTTCCGCGGAAATCGGTGAGCCGTTCGGCAACCTGTTCCGCAAAGCGGTACGACGGGAAAAATGCCATGTAATTGCCGCATTTGGCTTCGCAGAAGGTGCGGATGTAGTCGGCAATTTTGTCGTAGGAATCGTCGGTGCGGTGCTTGTAGCGTGTGCTGACATCATTTGCAATCATCACAAGGCGATTCTCGGGGCGGAACGGGCTCGGCGCATAGACCGCGTAATCATCGGGAGCACCGCCAAGCTGCTCTTTGTAGTAGGCGATGGGGAGCAGTGTGGCCGAGAAAAATACGGCGCTCCGGCCTTTTTCCAGACAGCGGGAGAGCGGTGCGGAAGCATCCATGCATTGCAGACGAAGGAAGAAATCATTATTTTCCGTAAAGTCACAGTAGGTCGTGTAGTTGTCCTCCTGCTGTTCGTACATGGCCATAAAATGCTGCATTTTAAAATACAAATCCGGTGCTTCGTCGGGAATCGGATGAGTTCGCGATGCAAGGACATCCTCGAGCGCGGAAGAGCAGCGCATGACACTCAAAATCAGGTCGCCGGGATCGCCGATGACCGTGAATCCGTCGCACTGGTGCTTGTAATTGAGCAACACCTTGTTGGTCGCGTTGCATGCTTTGGCGGCGTACGGAAAATGGTCCTCGAGGGCCCGCTTGCAGGCAAGAAATTCTTCCTTGACCAGCGTGGCGGAATACATTTCGCGCGAACGGTCCACCAGATTATGCGCTTCATCAATCAAAAAGACATAGTCGTGCGTGACACCCTCGCTGCCGAAAAACCGGCGAAGGTACGCGGTCGGATCGAACACATAATTATAGTCGCAAATGACGGCGTCCGCAAAGAGCGCCAAATCCAGACTCAGTTCGTAGGGACAGACGCAGTGGGCCTCTGCGTATTGCAGAATCGTCTCACGTTTGATGGAACCGCCGCGGTGCACCGGGGTGTCGCCGGTCTGCCCGACAACGGATGAAAGCATGTCAAACAGCGCCTCGTTGACCCGGTCAAAATGACCTTTGGCGCGGGCGCAGGCGGCCGGGTTGCAGTTCGGTTTATCCAAAATGCACAGCTTTTCCTTTGCGGTCAGTGTAATCGTCAGAAGAGATGCGCCGCTCTGAATCAGAGTGTCAAAGCTTTCTTCGGCGACGGTGCGCGCAATGGTTTTGGCTGTCAGGTAAAAGATTTTCTCGGTCAGTCCTTCCGCCATGGAACGAACGGTCGGATATACGGTGGAAATGGTTTTGCCGACACCGGTCGGGGCCTCGATGAACAGTTTGCGCTTTCGCAGCACGGTACGATATACGTTGGTCACCAGCTCCTTTTGACCCGGTCGGTACGGGAACGGAAATGCCAGACCGGACACGGTGGCGTTTCGCGCAATTCGGTGGTCGTGCTCCCATTTTGCAAACCGGCAGTAGGCGCGGCAGAGGTCGTGATACCACTCGGTCAGTTCCGAAATCGTGTCGGTTTCATAAAAATACCGGATTGCTCCGGTTTCGATATGACAGTATGTCATGCGGACGGAAATGCTGTCGTACTCCTTGTGAACGGCTTCCATATACGCGTAGCATCGTGCCTGAGCCAAATGAACCGGGACCGGTTCTGTCAGCGAGTTGACGTCGCGCAGAAGGCATTTGATTTCATCAATCGTATTGCCGTAGGTTTCATCTTCATAAATGCCGTCGGCACGGCCTTCGACCGTAATGGCAAATGCCTGCCCTTCGTAGGTCAGAAATTCGGTGTGCTGCATGGAAACCTCGGCACGATATCCGACCGGCTGCGCTTTTTGAATTTTTCGGTGGAGTCGGGCGCCTTCCAGCATCGCGTCGGCATCCCGTCCCGAAGACCGGTTGTCGATGTCGCCGCTGCGTGTCAGAAATTCGACAAAATCACGAACGGAAATACGAACTTCGACAGGCGGAACAAACGTTTCGTCGGTCGAACCGTCAGAATATTCGGTATCCATGAGACCTCCTTTCCCATGTCACCCTGCGAGTGACGATATATACGGGTAGCACCGCCATGAAAAATCTGCTTCGCAGATGGCGGCACGCAGATCGTCACCTTTCAGGTGACGATATATTATTATATCACATCATTTTTATAAAACGAAGGATTCCGAAAGATATAGTTGCACATTTTTCGAGAATCAGATACAATAGGGGCATGACGTAAGTCGTAAGATTGACATTTTTATGGAGGCTTTTATGGGCGAATTGGATAACCTTTTTACAAAAGATGAAGTAACCTTGTATTTGGACAATGATGTCGAGCTGCGCTGTGACGTAATCGGTATTTTCCCGTGCGAGGAAAATGATTTGGAATATATCGCGGTTACGCCGCAGGAGTGGGAGAATGAAGAGCCGCCGGTATATTTGTATCGGTTCTGGCAGAATCCCGACGATGAAAATGATATCAAACTGGACGATATCGAAACTGACGAGGAATTCGAGCAGGCGTCCAAAGCGTATGACGATTTCATGGCCGATGAGTTTTTACTTGATGCCGATGACGAAAATGAGTAATTGGTAAATTGCAGGTGAATTTTGTAATGGACAGAAGAACTTTGTAATGTACAGAAGAACCTTGTAATGTGCAAAAAAAATTGTAACGTACAGAAGAATACAAACGAAGGGACCGAAAAGCTGGTGCTACTAAGGGATTTTTAGAAAATTTTTGATTTTGGGGATTGCATTTTTTGTGGTTCCAGCATATAATAATTTTGCAGGTAGAGATACGCTGTATACTCATGATATCGAATTAACGTTTAAGCGATATGTAATATCGTCGATCATGAGGCCACCTTTAAGGTGGCTTTTTTACTTTATGAAGGAGCGGATTTAGATGAATATTTATGTCTATTCAGATGAATCCGGAGTATTTGATAAAGAGCATAATGATTATTTTGTTTTTGGAGGACTGATTCTTCTGGGAACAGAAGAAAAAGAAAACTGGTCAAGAAAATATTCCAGTGTTGAAAAGGTACTCCGGAAAAATAAAGGTGTAGCTACTGATTACGAGCTAAAGGCAACACAAATTACAAATAGTGAAAAGGGTAAGATCTTCAGATCATTAAATGGCTGCTATAAATTTGGCGTTGTCATCAGAGAGAAAAATGTCCTTGATCGTATTTATCAGAGCAAAAAGGATAAACAGAGATATTTGGATTATGCATACAAAATTGCGGTTAAACGTGCATTTGAAAATTTAATCCATGATGGTATTATCAATCCTGATGAAATTGAGAGAATATATTTCTATGTAGACGAGCATACCACCGCTACAAATGGATGTTATGAACTGCAAGAGGCATTAGAACAAGAGTTTAAGCTTGGTACATACAACTACCGATATGATACCTATTATCCTCCGATTTTCAATAAGATGAAGGATGTGCATTTAGAATATTGCAACTCTGCTTCAAAATTATTAGTAAGAGCAGCTGACATTGTTGCAAATAAAATACACTTTCTTGCAAGAAATGAAAAGCGTGAGGATATTAGAAATATCCCCAATATGCATGTGATATACCTACCATGATATATATGTAACACGACAAAATGCAGCCGATGGAGTAACGGAAGGTTACCACATCGGCTGTTTTAAATAAAAATAATAGGTATTTCGTGATTTATTTTAAATTCGCCTTTTCCATATTTTATTCTGACTCCTCTACACTTCATACCTTTCTCAATATTCCGAATAAACAGATTATAGTATTCTTCATCTTCATTTGGATAAACTAACTCTTCAGATAGAGGATTCATTGCAACAAAAAGATATTCTATACAAGGCAGAACGTGTGGATGGTCATAGAGTACAGAAAATCAAAATCATCTGGAATTGTATCGGTGAATTTCAAACACCGACATCACATCAATAAAAACGGCATAGTCCAGTAATCGTAATCACTAAACTATGCCGATTTTCTTAAGAATTAAAAATCCCTAATTTGTACCGCCGAAAAGGCCCTTTCGTTTTTTGATTCACACGACTACTCATTGACCACGGTCAATACCATGGATTCGATGCAGTAGGAACGGGACAGGGTTTTGGGCAGTCGGAACTGTTCAAACCGGATTTCCATACGATCCCCTTTGACGGATGTGATGACGCCGGGGCCGAACTGACGATGGACAACCGAGACACCGGGACGCAGGTCATCAATCGGCATCAGGATTTCACCGAGAAAACGGGACGGCTTCAGCTCATGACCGAACCGTTTGGCCACATAGGTCAGGGTGAGATTGCGGCGGGCCCTTGTTAAGCCGACATAGAAGAGGCGGCGTTCTTCTTCGATGGACGCCGGAAACAGCGCTTTTTTATGCGGAATCAGTGTTTCGTTGCAGTCGCAGATATAGACATGATTGTATTCCAGCCCTTTGGAAGCGTGCAACGTCAGAAGCTGAATTCCGTCGGTGTCATTGTCGTCACGGGCAGGATGTTCCTTCGACTCCGCAATCGCTTTTTCGACTTCCGCAAGAAACAGAGGAACGGTCGGAAATTCCGAGGCGGCTTCCGACAGCTCTTCCAGAATTTCGAGTGTTTCTTCACTGCGCAGGCAGTTCTCTTCGATATGCTTATCGTATCCGATGACATTTCGCACATAGTGAACGGCGGCAAACGGGTTCATTTTGGACAGCATGGACAGGTCATATTGAAGCCGGTCAATATTGTTGGCAAGATACTCTTTTCCTTCTTTGAGAGCCTGCTGCTTCATGGAATCCAGGCTGACGGACGGAGTGGTCAGCATCCGCCGCTCGATATACCGTTTGGGCTGGTTGGCGATGGTCAAAAGCGTCGTCCGTCCGGTGTCGCCGTATGCGGCCCGCAGGTACGACAGCACAACATGGACGTACGTATTTTCGTAAAGGCACGGAACGAAGCCGCGCACCCGATAGGAAATGCCGGCCTTGGACAGTGTGTTGCACAGACTGCGCATTTGCAGATTGGTCCGGTACAGAATTGCAATTTCGTAATCCGGGCAGCCGGAATTTTTCAACGCGTTGATTTCGGAAATGAGAAACTCATTTTCCTTGGCAATGCTGTCATACCGGAGTATCCGAACCGCATCGCCCGAGGCGTGTTCGGGGGTATAGGTCTTTTCATACCGGTCCGCATTGACGGAAATGAGCGAAGATGCCGCGCGGATGATTTCCGGGGTGCTTCGGTAGTTGATCGGAAGCTGCAGCATTTTGCATCCGGGAAAATCATTCGGAAATGACAACATCAGCGACGGGGCCGAGCCACGGAATGCGTAAATGGACTGATCATCATCGCCGACCGCAAAAACATTTCCCGCGGGACCGGCCAACAGCTGTACGATTTTGTACTGAAGTCGGTTGATGTCCTGAAATTCGTCAATCAGGAGATAGCGGTAGCGCGACTGCCAGAACGCGAGAACGGTTTTGTCCCGGCTCAAAAGTTCGTAAGTCAGAAGAAGCATGTCTTCAAAATCCACTTTGCGACGGGCACGAAGCTCCTCATTGTATTGACGATACACGCGGACGAAGGTTGCCTTGTCACACGACAAAGGCTTGTATTCACTCAATTCTACAGAAGTAGAACCGACACCGCTTCCTTTCAGCCGAAGAAGCTCTTCGTAAATGTCGCACACGAGTTCGCGGTCCTCCGCATAATCCGGTCGGGTTTCTCCGAGGATACCGCAAACAATGGAAATGGCATCGGTTTCCTTCAGAATATCGTTCACTTTGTAATTGTATGCATACTGCAGCATATGGAAAAAAACGGCATGAAATGTGCCAAAGGTGACGGAAGGATAGGCTTCCGCCGTAAGAACGCCGAAGCGGTTCTTCATTTCCCGGGCAGCGGTTTTCGAGAAGGTGATTACCAGAATCTGCTCGGGGCGGACACTATGATGTTCAATTAAATGACGGACCCGATTGGTAATGACATAGGTTTTACCGGAACCGGGGCCGGCAAGAACAAGCATCGGTCCCTCGTTGTGGCAGATTGCTTCTGCCTGTATGGGATTGCTGTTCATCGAAATACCTCATTTTGAAAAAAATCCCCGACAGACGTCGGCTGCCGGGGAAATAGCAGTACATCTTACGAAACGGGCTCGGCACATCGAACGGCGGCGCGGACCGAATCGTTCGGACAGGCTTCCGAAGAAGCCTGGGAGCGGTCCGTTACAGAGCGGCGGACAACTTGTCGATACCGATACGGATACGGCGGAGACTTTCCTCTTTGCCGAGGATATTCATGATTTCATAAGCACCGCCGGGGGTCATTTGCTTACCGGAAACAGCAGTACGGAGCGGCCACAGGCAAAGTCCGTTCTTGATTTCCTTCTCGGCAATGTAGTCGGCGCAAACCGCTTCGATGCCCTCCGTCGAGTAATCGTCGAGAGCCTCAAAACGGGGAAGCAGATCCTTGAGAACCGCAAGAGAGTTCTCGGAATCGGTCTTCATTTTCTTATGTGTATACATCTCGATATCGTAGTCCGGAAGTTCCTCGAAGAAGTCAATCTTCTCGGCGATATCGGGGAAGATTTCGATTCGGGTCTTTACCAAATCGGCAATCTTGGTCAGGTCGTAATCCTTATGAATGACTTCCTGAATATACGGAAGTGCGAGCTTATAGTAACGCTCGTTATCCATCTTCTTCACATACTCACCGTTCATCCAGCGAAGCTTCGTCATGTCGAAAACCGCGGGAGATTTGCTGATGTGACGGTAATCAAACTGCTCCACAAGCTCCGGAAGAGAGAAAATCTCGGTGTTGTCCACGGGGCTCCAGCCGAGAAGCGCAATGAAATTGACAATGGCTTCCGTGACAAAACCCTGCTCAAGCAAATCTTCGAAGGACGAGTGACCGCTTCTCTTGGACAGCTTCTGATGCTCCTCGTTGGTAATCAGAGGGCAGTGAATGTAAACGGGCTCCTGCCAGCCGAATGCGTTGTACAGACGGGTGTATTTCGGAGTCGAAGACAAATACTCATTTCCGCGAACCACATGCGTGATGTTCATCAAATGATCATCGATAACATTGGCAAAATTGTAAGTCGGGTATCCGTCGCTCTTGATCAGAACCATATCGTCCAAATCATCGTTATTGACGGTAATATCACCGTAAATGGCGTCGGTAAAGGTTGTGGTTCCTTCCGTGGGAATGTTCTGCCGAATGACAAACGGCATTCCTTTGGCGAGATTGGCCTCCACTTCCTCTTTGGACAGAGACAGGCAGTGCTTGTCGTATTTGGTAATCTCATTTCCCTCGCTGTCGACAACGCCCTTCATGCTCTCCAAACGCTCTTTCGTGCAGAAACAGTAGTATGCTTCGCCTTTTTCCACGAGCAGCTTGGCATAGTCCATGTAAATGCCGCTGGCCATTCGCTCACTCTGAACATACGGACCGAAGCCCTTGTCTTTGTCGGGTCCTTCGTCATGAATCAGTCCGGTTTCGGCAAGCGTGCGATATATAATTTCGGTAGCACCTTCCACATAACGTTCCTGGTCGGTGTCCTCGATTCTTAAAATGAAATCTCCGCCCTCATGCTTGGCAATCAGGTACTCGTACAAAGCGGTACGAAGGTTGCCGACATGCATACGTCCGGTCGGACTCGGGGCATATCTTGTACGAATTTTCATAATACTGTTACCTCCAAATTTGGCAGCCGCATTCCGTGACAAAGCGCATGCTGCGGGACTGCGCGATTGATAAGAAAAGATAAAAACTATGATAGAACAAGGAAATGCATTTGTCAAGAAATTCAGGATTTTTATACCCGGAAAAAGTGTTGACACGGCGAAAGAGAAAATGCTATAATTAAAACGGTATGTGCTTTTCGTCAAATCCATAATACAGCGGCAGGAAAATGAGCCGAACGAAATCAGAAATCAGGGATAACGAAAATCCGTGCTGCAGAAAGAAAGAGGTGGAAGCCGACTTGAACATTTTGTTTTTTTTAACGCCGAAGAGTGAAGTCGCGTATGTGACGAACGAGTACAGCTTACGTCAGGTACTCGAGAAGATGGAGTTTCACAGATATTCGGCAATCCCGATGCTGGACAAAAACGGTCGGTATGTGGGAACAATTACTGAGGGAGACCTTCTTTGGGGTATTAAGAATGAAGCAGAAATGAATATGCGTGATGCGGAGAGGATTCCGATTACCAAGATCCCGCGCAGGATTCATAACACTGCAGTCAATGTCAATGCGGAGGTTGAAAGCCTGATTAAGGTGGCAATGACGCAGAACTTTGTCCCGGTAACGGATGACAATGACATTTTTATCGGTATCGTTAAACGAAGCGATATCATGGACTACTGTTTTAAGAAGATAAGACAGCAGGCACCCGAGAAAGAGATATAAACGGAGGCTTTCTGAATGGATGAAAAAGTAGCAACATTTGAGGCAAAACTCGAAGAGTTGGTGCAATTTGGCAATGAACATAACGGTACAATCGAAGCGGAACAGGTGTGTGAAGTCATGAAATCCGTTTGCAAAACGGAAGATCAGATTGAACGTGTGTACGATTATTTGGAAGGGAAAGGAATATCGGTTTTACTGAAGCTCGAAGAAGAACAGGAGCCGGAACCGGATGCCGATCCCGATGAACAGACACTGAAAAAACTGGAAGCGGATATCGGAGCACTGGACGATATGGATATGTTCGGTGACGACGGACTGCTGGATACCGACGACGACATTTTGCCGGCGGATAATGATGAACTGAATGAAATCGCAAATGCCATGTCGGATGACCCGGTAAAGCAGTATTTACGCGAAATCGGCAGTTACGAATTGCTCAGTATTGATAAGGAAATCGAATTGGCGACCAGAATTCTGGACGGTGACAAGGAAGCCAAGAAACAGCTGACGGAAGCGAACCTTCGTCTCGTTGTCAGCATCGCCAAGAGATATGTCGGACGGGGACTGTCCTTTTTGGATTTGATTCAGGAAGGAAATCTCGGTTTGATTAAGGCAGTTGATAAGTTTGATTATTCCAAAGGATACAAATTCTCAACTTACGCAACGTGGTGGATTCGTCAGGCAATTACCCGTTCCATCGCAGACCAGTCCAGAACGATTCGAATTCCGGTTCACATGTCCGAAGTGATTAACAAGACCTATCGTGTCAGCAGAAATCTGCTTCAGGAATTGGGACGGGAACCTACGGAAACCGAATTGGCGGAAGCAATGAATATGCCGATTGAAAAGGTTCGCGAGGTGCTGAAGATCAGTGCGGATCCGATTTCCATGGATACTCCGATCGGTGAAGAGGATGACAGTCATTTGGGTGACTTCATCAAAGACGATCAGACTCCGGGACCGGAGGAAGCAACGTCATATATGATGCTGCAGGAACAGATTGAAAAACTGCTGGATACGCTGACCGACCGTGAGAGACGGGTATTGAAACTTCGTTTTGGCTTGATTGACGGCCGTCAGAGAACGCTTGAGGAGGTCGGTAAGGAATTTAACGTTACCCGTGAGCGTATTCGACAGATTGAAGCTAAGGCACTTCGAAAGCTTCGTCATCCGAGCCGTGCGAAGTTGCTGAAGGGGTATGATGTATAACAATATCCGACAGCCGGGTATTGATATATATGAGAAATGAAAAATGAGAAAGGAAGAGGAGTAACAAGATGAAAAAATTCATTATCACACTGGTTGTATTGTTGATTATTCTCGGCGGTGCATATGCGGTTCTGTACTTTGAAGTCATTGATATGGCAAAAGCAAAGCTGTATGGCATTTCCGGATTTAACGACAATAAATATGATTATACGGATGCGGAATTTACATGCGAACAACCTGTGCAAATTAAGGCAGGCAACATGAGAGAAACGATTCCGCAGACGCTGGCAGAGGACAAAGAACTCGGAATTAAAGCAGAGTTTATTGAATGTACGGCAGAACGCAGCGGACGTTTCAATATCAAGCTTCGCTGCACCGGCGTTAATACGTTTGAAGATGCGTCCTGCTATTCGATGCAGGGATTTTTCCGTGAGTTGACAAGTGATTTGGTTGTTGACGGAACACCGGTTACTTTCGAATTGAGAAATGATAAAGTAGAGCCGATGAATAACAAGGACAATGTTGAAATTTTCAACTTCATTCTGGTTCCTTCCGTAGACATCACCGAAGAACAGATGAAAGCAACCACATTGAACTTTAACCCGACTGAAATCATGTTCATTCGTACCTATACGAAGAAGCCCCGTAAGCTGAATCCGTTGCCGGATTTGTTCAACTGATTGATACGGACAGACAGCCCGAGCCGGTAAGGCAAGGTATATGAATTAAAAAATAACTGCTTTTGGAAAGTAGGATTTTTCCAAAAGCAGTTTTTTTATCTCATAGGATTAGGGTGTCAAAAGACACATTCTAATATTATATTTATTTTTGTACCTTGAAAATTTAACACGAATTGGTAAATATAAGATTTTATGATGTGATATCCGATGATTTAGGAACAATACAAAGC
>JAZLJJ010000073.1:0-14560 GCA_045597325.1 Lachnospiraceae bacterium | reverse complement strand
CCGTTTTTCTTGATTAACGTCCCCCTTGACGTTTCCAGCACCGGTGATACAATGTCATCACAGGTCACTTTAATTTGATAATCGGTATAATCCTCCGTAATCCACCCGTCTTCCGTTTCCGACAAAAACTGCTTCGGAATCCAGTAATTCCGTTCTGTGGATTCATGTCGGCAATACGCCATATCTCCGGACAACTTCAGTACCTTGACACGATTGTCCGGCCACTGAATAATATTGCGTTCCATTCCCGCAACCTGACTGTTCAATGCCACCTTTTTCGGAAAATCGTCTTCCGAAGCAAATTCCGGAGAATCCGCTTTGCCGGGATTTAAAATCAGCGCATTTAACTGTCCGTCCCGTACCCGTTCCATTCCTCCGTCAATGCAAATGATGCGTCGTCCTTTGTGTATAATCGGATTGGCGTTTCGCTTATATTCCGGATATCGAAGCGTCGGCCAGTGTCCGACCACAATGTACTTCTCAAATGAAAATCCCTTTTCCAGAAAGGCATCGGCCCGAATCACTTCATTGACTTTCATATCCGTCAGTTCACCCGGCAAAATCTGTGCATGTGCCAAAATCATATTCGGCAATTCCATGATATGCGGACGGGTTGTGATAAATCCCAATTCGTCCTGATAATAATCACGCAGAGCCAGCTTTATCTGATGCATATTGGTCTCCGGTGACAACGGAATTCCCTGTTCCCTGCACATATCCCGGATAATCGTCCGATTTTTCAGGGTGTATTGCAAAAGCTCCCGATTACGGTCAATTCGAAATACTTCTTTACAAATCGGATCGTAATCTCCCGAAAGAACAAACACTCTTTTATTCTCGCTTAACTCCATTATATATCTTAGAGTTTTCAGGCTTTCCGGTCCTTTTTCAATGCAATTTCCGAGAATAATCAGGTAATCTTCCCGATTATACCGGACCTTTTTCAGTAATCTTCGAAACGTATCATAATGTCCGAAAATATCACTGATGATAATGACCCGTCTGGACTCATCCAGCTTGGGTCGGATAATTTCAACCGCCATACCGATTCAACCTACTTAATTCGTTTTGCGACAACGAACAACCGTCCGTTATCATTTTCCTTAATATGATAGCACGTCGACAGAGTAATCAGCTCATCTCCCCAGTCCGCCGTAATTCCGGTATCATACTTAGCCATGTTTTTCACTTCTGTTACAAATGTCGAAAATTGCTGCTGATTCAGTTTTCCGCCGTATTTGTAATATTTGAAGACATTTTCGTTCTGATTATACAGCTGAGACTGACATACCGCCATCACTTCGTAAATGCCCTCACTCATGGCCGTATTAAAATAAATGTATTTGTGCTTTTCGTAGTATGACTCATCCAAATATTTGGGCAAAGTTCCGAACGCACTACCGTCATACATATTATGAGCATAAATAATATAATTCTGACTTTCTCCGAGTCGCGTTGCGGCATCCATAAACGGCGTACCGCGCGTTTCATACGTTCCGCTGAAATTCTTCCAGCAGTAGTAATCATAACGGTCCGGGGTAAACATAACCGGGAACTTGATAACGGTATCCGGAATTTCAATAAATCCGAAACAGTCCGGGTTCGCTTCCGACAAATACTGATAGGACTCCTTCCATCGGTCGGAAATTACATTCTTGTACTTCCGGATTCCGGCACTGACAACATATTCCTCTTCATCCGGAAAAATGAGAACATCTCCGTTGTTTGGATCAAATTCAATCACTCCGTTTCCCGCAATTGAGCCGCCCACAACCAGTTCCTCGATTTTATCCATATCTTTCTTGTATTGAGCACCCTTGTAATAATACCAGCCGAGTTCGATGATACAAATTACAAATACCGTAGAGGAAATCATCATAATCCAGTTCCAGCAACAGTTGGAGCGTTTCTTCTTATATTCCGACAGCCTTGCTTTTTCTTCCGATTCCTGCAATAATGCCTGTCGTTTTTCTTCCCGCTCTTTTCGAATTTCTTCGATCGGTCGTTTTTCTTTCATTCGGATTTCCTCCTGTTCTTTTCAATTTGTACTTCCCGTCGCAGTATACGATGCACTTCGGTTCCGCTGTCGAACGGTTCGGGAATTTTCGTTCATTCCAAAGCGTTCATTTCAATGTGCTTATGAAACTCATTCAATCATTCAACTCAAACCGTACATACAATGTTCTCAGCGCAGACTGCAATCAATCCTTCGGTTTCTTAATCTTCCACCAAAGGTTCTGAATTTTTGTTGCGATCCGAACGAAGAATCCGCTCAGGATGCGATTTTTTGCATTGAGGTCTTCTTGCATTTCTGCGATTTCATTTTTATATTGGCGTTCGCGTTCTTCCAACAGTTTAATGCGATTCCAGTACTTGGAATTTTCCTCTTTCGTCTGCTTGAGATCCGCCTTATACTGGACTTCACGGGCTTCCAGCAGCTTTACTCGGTTCCAGTACAGTGTACCGGTCTCTTTCGACTGCTTGAGGTCCTCTTTGTACTGTATTTCCCGTTCTTCCAACAGTTTCACGCGGTTCCAGTACTGCGTACTGAGTTCTTTCGTCTGCTTGAGGTCCGCTTTCGTCTGCTTGAGGTCCGCTTTATACTGTATTTCCCGTTCTTCCAGCAGCTTCGTACGGTTCCAGTACTGCGTACTGAGTTCTTTCGTCTGCTTGAGGTCCGCTTTCGTCTGCTTTTCTCTCTCTTCCAACAGTTTCACGCGGTTCCAGTACTGCGTACTGAGCTCTTTCGTCTTCCTGAGGTCCTCTTTGTTCTGCTTTTCCCTCTCTTCCAACAGTTTCACGCGGTTCCAGTACTGCGTACTGAGCTCTTTCGTCTGCTTGAGATCTGCTTTGTACTGCACTTCCCGTTCTTCCAACAGTTTCGCACGTTTCCAATACTGGGTACCGGTTTCTTTCGTCTGTTTGAGGTCCTCTTTGTACTGCATTTCACGCTCTTCCAGCAATTTTACACGATTCCAGTACATCGTACTGTCTTCGCGAAGTTTATTCAGTTTATCTCCCAACACCGTTGAACGGTACTCTAACAGCTGATTTCTATGTATATAGTTCATTCTTTCCGCAGCTATTAAGTTACCCTTTGAACTATACGGATTATGAATCAGCGAAATGAAATCAATTTTAACTTTCTTTCCCAACAAAAACAGAATATTTTTCTCAACTCTCTTTAAGTTACTGAATTCATCAATACAGTTTCTCTGATAGGTATTAAAATACTTCGTTAATGTTCCGTAGCATTTGGCCATTTCCGCCCCGCTATACTGTACCAAAAGATTTCTGATTTCAATCAGAGAAAATAATCTGTGAGTCATCATTCCCACATTTGTCTTGGTAATATCGGAATAAATAATTCGGGAATCCGTATTTTCTTCGGTATCGGTAACGGTCTCCTGATTTTCCTCATTCTCAACAGCTGTTTCCTCGCTCTCAACCGTTGTTTCCTCATTTTCAACAGTTGTTTCCTCGTTTTCAGCAGCTGTTTCCTCATTTTCAACAGTTGTTTCCTCGTTCTCAGCAGCTGTTTCCTCATTCTCAGCAGCTGTTTCCTCGCTCTCAACAGCTGTTTCCTCATTTTCCTCAACAGGAATCTTCACACTCATTGCTTCTTCCGGAACATAAACATCGTCGGAATGAAGCAGACATTTCAAATAAAAGGAATCCAGCAAATCACTCTTCTCAATCAAAGTTAAATGATTCTTCAAAATGTACTGTCTGTTAAACAGAAATTCAAGGTTGTCCATTGATTTTTCTGCCAGTTCATTATTGAATAAGGCCTGATAGCCCTTCATACAGCCGTACTCTTCATTACGGTCAGCATCAATCTGATATACCTGATGAAACGAATCCTCCGTCAACATTTCAATGATTCTGTCCGGCATCATTTCCCTTTTGTTCGCAAAATAAATCAGTTTTCCGCTTGCTTCATTCAGCAGGTTCTGACGAATATAATTCACATGTTTACTGTCGCACTGATACAATGCCAGATTGACATCGTTTCCGAGAAGTGATTCCCAATCACTGCAAGCCTCGGCAGGGCCTGCGAACAAAATTTCAATTTTCTTTTTGTTCTTAGCTGTGCATTTCGTTAATTCTTCTGTTACAATCCGAAAATCTGTTTCGGACGTACATAGTATTGATAACAACGTGTTCTTTTTCGGATTCAGGTGCTTCAACAGTCGGAACTCCGCTGTTTCTTCATCTGCATATGACCTGCAGTAATCCCGGTAAAGCGATATATTCTTTTCCGATTCATAAATCGGTTTGTCGATAAAATAAAAATTATCCGGATGATTGAAAAAACCGGGGATTTGATATTCGTCCTTTAATAATTCATCCCAGTACAGGCATTTTGTTTCAATCTTTTCATACCGTCTGCAGTGATAATACGTAATCGTAAGCAGCGCATTGCAAAAACTCTGCTCCACTTGTTCAAATAATCCACGGTTGCAGATTTCATGATATACCTGATTCATCGCCTTCAGACCGTCCAAAGGGCTTTTATCCGTATTTGCCTGCAAATTGGTCGTGGTCTGTCTTCGCAAATGATACAGCCGCTCATTGACGCAGGAAATTCGACGTGCCAAAACCTGAGCCATTCTTACAAAAAATACATCGTTACTGGTCTTCGAATTCTGAAACTGCAATCCTTCCTTTTCAACAAACGAGCGTTTAAACATTTTGTTCCACGGAACCGGAGAAACAAAATTGAAAATATACATCGGGATATCATCTCTGTTAAACACTTCTTTTTCCGGTAAATACTGTGTCAGCAAATATCCTTCCGCTTCCTCATCCCGCTGCTTCAGATTCTTATAAATCCAGGTATCGCACACAACCAAATCGGAATCGGTCTCTTTGGCTCTCCCATACATTTTTTCAAGCATGTCGGGCTCAACAAAATCATCCGAATCAAAGAAGCAGAGATATTCTCCTTTGGCATGTTTCATGCCGTTATTTCTTGCAACACCGGCATATTGATTCTGCTGCTGAATTACCGTAATTCGGGAATCTTTTGCGGCATATTCGTTCAGTATCTCGAGAGATGTGTCATCGGACCCGTCATCGACACAGATTAATTCAAAATCAGACAGTGTCTGATTCAGCATGGAATCCATGCTTTGTCTCAGATACCGCTCCGCATTGTATACGGGAACAATAATTGTAACCAACGGACTTTTCACCGTTTTCTTCATACTACAAAATCTCCATTCTTACACACACTTTAACTCTTACACGTACTTTACTCTTACACGTACTTAAATTCTCACATACTTTAATTCTTACACGCTTTACTCTTACACGTACTTAAATTCTTACACGCTTTAATTCTTACACACTTGACATTTTACGCATGCTTTACATTTTTACGCACGTTTTGCATTTTTACACGCATTATCAGTCTTGCACTTACTTAACAAGATACTCATTTGTCTGTCTCATCTCGCCGATAGTCACACCGCGTCAATCTCTCTTGTAAATGTCTCTGGTATATACTTTTTCCATGACATCGTCCAGAGAACTGTCGTAACGATTTGCCACAATCGCATTTGACATTTTCTTGAAGGTTTCCAAATCCCCGATTACTTCGCTTCCGAAGAACAGGCTTCCCGGCTCCAGCGAAGGCTCGAAAATGACAACCCGCACTCCTTTGGCTTTAATCCGTTTCATAACGCCCTGAATGGAGGACTGTCTGAAATTATCGGAATTTGTCTTCATGGTCAATCGATATACGCCGACAACGCAGTCATTTTTCTTAAATGCAAAATCATCATTGTATGAATTGTGAAATCCGGCCAATTCCAGGATACGTGAAGCAATAAAATCTTTTCTTGTACTGTTGCTGTCAACTACCGCACGAACCAGATTTTCCGGCACATCATTGTAATTTGCCAGTAGCTGCTTCGTGTCTTTCGGGAGGCAATATCCGCCGTATCCGAAGGACGGATTATTGTAATAATTTCCGATTCTGGGATCCATGCAGACCCCATCAATAATCTCTCTTGTATTCAGGCCCTTGATTTCCGCGTAGGTGTCCAGTTCGTTAAAATACGCCACTCTCAAGGCAAGATATGTATTGGAAAATAATTTCACGGCTTCTGCTTCCGAAAAGCCCATGTATAAGACATCTATCTGCTCTTTTAACGCACCCTGCCGAAGCATTTGGCTGAATTTTTCCGCAGCTTCTCTTGTTGCGTCATCACATCCGACAATAATTCTGGAAGGATACAAATTATCATACAAAGCTTTGGATTCCCGCAAGAATTCCGGAGAAAACAAAATGCGGTTCGAATGATATTTTTCACGAATCTTATTCGTATAACCTACCGGTATTGTTGATTTAATAATAATATATGCCGTTGTATTGACCTTCAAAACCGACTCAATCACAGTCTCTACCGCAGATGTATCAAAATGCTGTGTCTCCGTATCATAATTCGTCGGTGCGGCAACAACCACAAACTCAGCCCCTGCATATGCCTCATCCGAATTCATCGTTGCTCTTAAATTCAGTTTCTTCTCTCTTAAATAACGTTCGATATATTCATCCTGAATGGGGCAAATCCGTTGATTAATGGCATCGACTTTTTCTTTTACAACATCGACAAGTGTTACATTTTGATGCTGTGCCAGCAAGACCGCAATCGATAATCCTACATATCCTGCTCCCGCAACCGTTACCCGTACATTCTGCAATTCCATATTTGCTCCTTACACAAGAATGTCATTTTCTCAATCACATATATTGAAACAAATGGGCATCTTTTTCAAACACATATATTCGTTCAAATGTGCGTCCGTTTTTTCATACACGCAAATATATTTCCAAATATATATCCATTTTTACAAACACATATCTATTTTACCACATATTGTGTTTAATAGCCACACTATTATACAAATTTTTCATCATATTTAGGATATTTTGATATGGTATTTTCGATTTCTCTATGTTACAATACTAACGATGTATTTTTATTAAACGAAAGGAGTTTTTCATCGTATGATTTATTCTCAAGAAGTAGAAAAAATGTGTACCGTCGCACAGGGCGTACATCACGGCTGTGCTCCGATTCCTGAAGAAGCAAAATGGATTCAGGCCAAGGAAGTAAAAGACATCTCCGGCTTTACACACGGAATCGGCTGGTGTGCACCTCAGCAGGGTGCCTGCAAGCTTTCCTTGAACATTAAAGAGGGTATCATTCAGGAAGCACTGGTTGAAACAATCGGTTGCTCCGGTATGACTCATTCCGCAGCTATGGCAGCTGAGATTCTTCCCGGACTTACCGTTCTGGAAGCTTTGAACACAGACCTTGTTTGTGATGCCATTAACACCGCTATGAGAGAATTGTTCCTTCAGATTGCTTACGGTCGTTCTCAGAGTGCTTTCTCCGAAGACGGTCTTCCGGTTGGTGCTGGTCTTGAGGACCTTGGAAAGGGTCTCAGAAGCCAGGTTGGTACCATGTACGGAACTCTCAAGAAGGGACCCCGTTATCTGGAAATGGCAGAAGGTTATGTTACCGGTATCGCATTGGATAAGAACAACGAAATTATCGGCTACAAGTTTGTATCTCTCGGTAAGATGACAGACTTCATCAAGAAGGGTGACGAACCCAACGAAGCTTATAAGAAAGCTTGCGGTCAGTACGGCCGTGTAGATGATGCTGTTAAGATTATCGACCCGAGAACCGATAAAGAGTTGGAATTAAACTAGGAGGTAACGACAATGGCATTATTCGAATCATATGAAAGAAGAATTGACAAGATCAATTCCGTATTGAACAGCTATGGCATCGCCTCCATCGAAGAGGCTGAAAAGATCACCAAGGATGCCGGTTTGAATGTTTACGATCAGGTTAAGAAGATTCAGCCTATTTGCTTTGAGAATGCTTGCTGGGCATACACCGTTGGTGCTGCTATCGCAATCAAGAAGGGTTGCCGCAAGGCTTCCGAAGCTGCAGCTGCAATCGGCGAAGGCCTTCAGGCTTTCTGTATCCCCGGTTCCGTTGCTGATACCCGTAAGGTAGGTCTTGGCCATGGTAACCTTGGCAAGATGCTCCTTGAGGAAGAGACCGATTGCTTCGCTTTCCTTGCCGGTCACGAGTCCTTCGCAGCTGCTGAAGGTGCTATCGGTATCGCAGAGAAGGCTAACAAGGTTCGTAAAAAGCCTCTTCGTGTTATCCTGAACGGTCTCGGCAAAGATGCTGCTAAGATCATTTCCCGTATTAACGGCTTTACCTTCGTAGAGACCGAATACGATCCTTACACCAACACGGTAAAAGAACTGTCCCGTATCTCCTACTCCGAAGGACTTCGTTCCAAGGTTAACTGCTACGGTGCAAACAGCGTTCCGGAAGGTGTTGCTATCATGTGGAAGGAAAATGTTGATGTTTCCATCACCGGAAACTCGACCAATCCTACCCGTTTCCAGCATCCGGTTGCAGGTACCTACAAGAAAGAGCGTATTGAAGACGGCAAGAAGTACTTCTCCGTAGCATCCGGCGGCGGTACCGGTCGTACCCTTCATCCGGATAATATGGCAGCAGGTCCTGCTTCCTATGGTTTCACCGATACTCTCGGACGTATGCACAGTGATGCACAGTTCGCAGGTTCCTCTTCCGTTCCGGCTCATGTTGAAATGATGGGTCTCATCGGTATGGGTAACAACCCGATGGTTGGTGCTACCGTTGCTGTTGCAGTTGCTGTTGAAGAAGCTGCTACCGCAGGAAAGTTCTAATACGATTCTGATTTTACTGTTTAAGCTTAACGAAACCCGATTCGTGTTATAAACAGAAATCATAATACTAAAAAAACTCCCGGAAAGAATCTCTTTCCGGGAGTTTTTTATCTCATAGGAAAGTTCGTTCTATGAGATAAAAAAACGCTCCGCGAGGATGCACACGCCTGTACAGAGGAAAAATGTCGCTTCGCGACGAACAGGCGGCGCGAGCATATCGCAAGCGATATGCTTTGTTCTTATCTGTTATCTTCGATACGATGCCAAATGGCTATAGAACTAAATTGGCTATAGAACTAAATTTGCTATAGAACAAATTCGGCTATAGAACAAATCCGGCTATAGAACTAAATTGGCCATAGAACAAAACCCGGTAAATGACAGGGTTCCGTCATTTGGAAATCGTGCCGTTGCTGACCGTTACATTCCAAACCCGTTCTGCCGCATCGTCCGGCTCCGATTGCACTGCTTCCGCAAGCACTTCAACAACCTGATATACGGTTTCGGAACCAACCGTTTTGGACGTTAACGGAATTGTCGAACCGGATGCCACCAGGTTCTCCGTCTGTTCTTCCGGTGCTATTGCCGTTTTGTAATAATATGTATCATTGGACGTATCCGCAACCCAGTATGCACTGTTTGCAACAAACGAGGGTACCTCACAGCTTTCGCCAATCGGAGTCCCGTTTTCATTGACATAATAAGAAACCAGACGTACCCGGATATATGCATCAATATTTCCGGTATTTTCCACTGTTACGGAATTCTTCGTCGTAATTTCCGTTACTTCCGATGATGTTTCTTCAGTTGCTTTTCCGTTGACTTTTTCATGAATCTTACAGGACACTTCCGCAAGATGAATTTCATTTTCAATCTTCGGTGTTTCCTTTTTCATTAATGCCAAAACAAGCGAATAGGAGAAAATCACCGCAAGTACCGCCAATACCGGCAAAACCGCTTTGATGGAAAGCTTCCGTTTTTTACGTTTTGAATTCTTCACAGCGTTTTCTCCTTTCTGAATTTATTCCGGACAATTCCGACTATTGTTCACCGTTTGAATTGTATGCTCTGTCCAAATCCGTTAACCAGGACGGATTCGTCATCTCACCGTCAAATACAACTTCGTTCGCATCTTCCGCCACCAGAGTGATTGTCTTCGTTGTACTGTTTTCTTCCCGATATCGGAAGGACCAGTCAGAAATTTCGGTTACCGTATAAGTTCCGGCAGGCACATTTTCAATTACTCGGGTTTCATTACCGACTAATGTAATGTAAAACTCAACCGGGTTTTCCGTTGTATCCGCTTGACAGATATGATAAACAAAACTCTGATTATCATCTTCCGCGTCTGTTCTGGTAATTGTCAAATCACTGCTTTCCGGAGTGAATTTTGCATAGAAAATATTCTCTACACTGTTCTTAATCAAACCGTTTCCGGTTATCGACAATGTCGATGCCACAACCGCACCGTTCGTATTGAGTGTATTGGACAAGACGGCCATATCCGCAACCTGAGTCCAGCCCGATTTCGTAACCGTCTTATTGCCCTTTGCAGGGTTTTTGTCCGAAGCTGTGGTTACCGTAACCGGTACGGTACAAGCTTCATCCATATACCAGCCGGCAAATACATAACCGTCGTTGGCCGTAGCCGTAATCGGATATGTCGTAACCGTTTCAAAACTTCCGGTCACGTTACCGTTGGATACCTTTCCGCCCTCACCTGCTACCGTATACTGAACCGTATACTGTTCCGGCGAGAAGAAGAATACAATAATATTTTGACAGATTCCACTCTCATACTGATGTATGGTTATCGATTGCTTCGGACTTTCCGTTGTCCGTCCGTAGCCTTCCACATCTTCACAAATATGTTCTACGGTTGCTCCGAATAACGCTTCACCGGTCTTGTAATACAACTGCCCGGATTCCGACTTCACAACCTGAGATGCCGTTAATTCGTTTGTTAGATAACTCGGCGTCGAAGGTGTGTTGGTAAGCAGATAATAAACATACCAACGATAAGAAATTCTCTTATAGAAAATGTACAAATCCGATCCGCTTCTTTTCACGGTCAAATTGTATTTTCCGTCAGAGGCCGTTACCGATACAGTTTCTCCATTCAATCCCTCAACTGCAACGGCGTCTCCGTTAACCTCGAACCCATCAAAAATCTGAGGTACGACATTAATTACACTATCAATATCCGCACTTCCTTCTACACGAACCGCACTTTCGGTATAGCCACCGGTTCCGTCAATTTTTTTATCATTGACATCTCCATCGATATTCTGCATCATAAAGTGCACCGCATACATTGATGCATTTGCTGCTTTAGAATACAGGAAATACAAAACATTGTCCGGAGATCCAACCCAGTTTCCTTCGGAATCCTTCACAACCGACAGAATGAGTCTCTTGTAAAATGCATCCGGCACGTATTCCGATACTACCTCAAACCGTTCATCTACTGCCGCATATTCTGTTTCCTTATGTTTTTCTTCCAATAGTACATTGGAAATATTGTTCTTATCCAAATAACAAACTTTATAAGAAATCTTTCCGGTAACATGAGCATAAAAGAACGTGTAAGTATTTCGTTCCGGATACTGAGAGTTCACTTCTGCCTTCATTTGGAATGCATGACTTCCCAGTGTCGGATAATAACCGGTCTTATACAGATCATAAAGTTCTCCCGGATTTTCTTCCGAACTCCAGCCGACTTTTGCAGAAAAAGTACGGTTCGTTCCTTCAAATGCATAGCCGGTTGTATCATCCGCAACCTTTTCATAGTAATCGGTTCCATCGTATAAATATTTCCGATTGTCATAGGAATACGTATGTCCGTATTCCGGAGTTCCGCATGCCGCCTGAATTTGAGCTGCTACAACTGCAGACACCGGATCTGCCACAGCATAATGTACAACATACGGCTGTGCGACATCCGACCCCCATTCAGCATATACGTTCATATCACGGTTAACAACCATTTCCGAAGGCAAATATGCCTTGATTTCACCATACTGATTATAGAACCAGTTTACGAAATGATAATTATCCGAACCGCTCCAGTCATCCTGTGGTTCTTCTACGGTACCGACAACATTTCCGTGCGGCACTGTTACGGAATAAGTAATCAGTGTATCATCCGGTGTTCCGTTTGCAACACTTGCTTCATATTCCTCAAACTGTTGATACGTCGTAAAGAAGTTGACCGTATGTGTCAACGGTGCCCATTTTGCCGTCAAAATCACATTTTGTGCAGGCATCTGCATGTCCGGATTAAATTCCGTTCCCGGAATACAGTCCGGTGTTGTGTACCATCCGGCAAATTCATATGCGTTTTCTTCCAACGATTCCTTCGGATATGACGGAACATGATTGATGACACCTCCGGAAACTATTGAATTAACGTTTTCTTCATATCTTACCGAATACGTTTCCGTTCCGTCGTAACCATCCGAAAGCGTCAGCGTAAATCTGTCACGATTATAATACAAATCCACTTCTACGGTGTAAGCGCCATCCTTTTTGCTTACTTCATCATCGGAGTTATGTGTATATCCGTCAATTAAAAAGCCAAATTCCTGTGAAGAGAACGTTGCACCATATCGCGTCTGTACATTTAAGGAATTCTCATAATATCTGTTTTTGTATGTGAACGGTCCGCTGTCATCCAGTGTTTCAAAGAAATATTTTATTGTTACATCGTGTTCAAACAGCGTTGTTGCGGGAGAAAAGGTCATATTTTCACATGGCATTTCCTGCATAAAGAAAATGATGTCCGTCGAACCGGATGGTGACCATCGACCCTTTGTATAACTTTCGCTACTGTCAAAGCTGTTTATCGGCCAAATGTCAGAGATGTCCGAGCCATACTTTCTGACAGCGTAAAATACTATATTCTCATCCCAGCTGGAATAAATTATATGGTTATGTTTTTCCGTGCAATACTGGTTATGTGTATGGGCCAAAGTCGTACAGGTCAGAACCCTGCAGTCATCACTGTGGGTGTGCTCTGTCTTATTACAGGAATAGCAGGAATTCTGATGGTAATGATGGTCTGCATTGGTACAAACCAATTCATTTTCTTCATATTTGCAGTTCCTGTCGACGGTGTTGCCGGAAGATACGTTTCCGGTGTATACATGCCATGCATTTTCCTTTTCAATATAAATACTCTTATACGTATTTTTGATATATACCTGCCCGTCTTTCAGATTTTTGGTGGAACGGCCATTGGAATAACTGTACGATGTTGCCAGGTTCGCACTTGTATTCGGATAACATTCATATGTATGATGATGATAACAGGAATCCGTATGTTCACTATAACCACAGGACAGGCATGCCGACGTATGGGTATGTTCCTGTTCTATTCCGCAGACATATTTATAACACTTTTGCTCTTCCGAATGGACATGTTCCGGAGCAGAACATTTTGTATTGTCTTTGAAGATTAACGTGAAATATTTTCGCCTGAAGTAAACATTGACAATCGACGATCCGTTACCTTCAACCAACACTCCTGTGTCCGAATGATCATATTCAAATCCGTTCTTATCCTCCGGGCCGTCCGGCAAAGTACGGAAATTCGTTCCGTTTACAACAGTAGCACTTGTTCCGTTAACAATTTCCTGGTTCCAATAACTATAACCGTTTCCGTCCAACGTCTCTACCCAGTAAACAACCTTATACGATGTCTCTGTAGTTCCCCAAATGGCTTTATAGCACTTGGAGATTGCAGGTACGGTAGAGGGAAGTTCATCATGTCCGTTAGGATCATTGTAATAAATACGATTGCCGTATTCGTCAACAGTATAATAGTATTCACCATCTTTTTCGAATCCGGCAAGAAGTTCTTCATCCATTACCAATTCCCAGCCGCAGAAATTGTAACCGGGCTTGGTCGGCGTATTTACAATAAAGTTCGAACCGTATCGACCGTACTGCGGCTCCATTCCGAATCCGCCGTCAAGATCAAACTTAATCAGACTGTATACACGGTCGAAATAATAATATATCTGAGTGGAACCGTCTGCCGCAATACTGTCAGGATAATGATACAATGCCTTAAAACCCATCAATTTTGATTTATTATCCAAATGATCCAACAGTTCTTCATCAGACAAAGTAGTTCCCGTATATTCATAATCGGTATACGATGCTGCTACATCTTCTTCATATTCATCGGAATTAGTTTTTTGGAACATAAAACGAACACCGTATGAAACCTTTTGCGGTTTATATACGATTAAGATTGCGATATCCTCTGTAATTGTCTGATTAAATGTAATCACCGGACACGGATCGATATCTGTAATATATGCACCTGTCACAGAATCGACTCCGGTTACTTTATAAGGCGCATATCCCAAATAGGAAGGACAATACACCTCATGGGTAAACATACTGCCTGTATGTAATTGTGCCGTAAAGGACTGGAACAGCGTATTCCCCTCTTCATCCTTATAGTCAATATTTACATATACAAAATCGTCCGGAAGTTCTTCGTCACGAAGTATCGTCTTCATACTACGGGATGTAGACATGGCATACGCAACGTCATCATCCTGTACCATATTTAACAAAACAGTATTCAAATCCGGCGTCGGTTCCGGCTCTGCCGTCGGTTCTGCCGTCGGCTCTGCTGTCGGTTCTGCTGTCGGTTCTGCCGTCGGTTCTGCCGTCGGCTCTGCCGTCGGCTCTGCTGTCGGCTCTGCTGTCGGCTCTGCTGTCGGGTCTGCTGTCGGGTCTGCCGTCGGGTCTACTGTCGGGTCAGCCCTCGGGTCTGCCGGCGGCTCTGCTGGC
>JAZLJJ010000072.1:0-31674 GCA_045597325.1 Lachnospiraceae bacterium | reverse complement strand
CCGCCTGTGCGTCGCGAAGCGACATTTTTCCTCTGCACAGGCGTGTGCATCCTCGCGGAGCGTTTTTTTAGTCTCATAGGACGAACTTTCCTATGAGAGAACAAAGCATATCGCTTGCGATATGCTCGCACCGCCTGTGCGTCGCGAAGCGACATTTTTCCTCTGCACAGGCGTGTGCATCCCCGCGGAGCGTTTTTTTCTCATAGGACGAACTTTCCTATGAGAAAAAAACTGCGTGATGAATTCTCATCACGCAGCTCAATCTCAATTACTCAACGGTGTAAGGCATCAAAGCGATATGACGGGCACGCTTAACAGCGGTTGTCAACAGACGCTGATGCTTTGCGCAAGTACCGGTAATTCTTCTGGGAAGAATCTTACCTCTCTCCGAAACGAATCTCGGCAGAACCTTGCCATCTCTGTAAAGAGTATACGGATCAATTGTCTCGGTGCAGAAAACGCAAACCTTCTTCTTTCTGCGGATGACTCTCTTTCTCATCGGAGCATCGCCCTTGTCACCCTTATCGGTTTTATTAAAAGCCATGGTTGTTACCTCCTGTTCGATTGTATCAGGCAACGGAATATACCTGCCTGAAAATTAAATAAACGGTAATTCTTCTTCGATTCCGTCAGGAATATCTACAAAACCGTCACCGGAGTTTGCAGCGGGCTTCGGCTGTGCATAGGAGCCACTGTTTGCGGAAGACGCATTCTTGCTCTCTGCAAATTCCTGCTCATCGACAATTACCTGCCAGGAAAAGACCTTCTGTCCGTCCTTGTTGGTATAATTATCGCTCTGCATACGACCTGTAATGACAATCTTTGTGCCCTGTCTGAAATATTTCTCTGCAAATTCTGCGCCCTTACCGAACACAGTACAGTTGAAAAAATCTGCTTCCGGTTCTCCGTCTCTGCGGAATCTACGATCTACTGCCAGCGAATATCTGCACACGGTTGTGCTGCCGGCCTGTCTTACTTCCGGATCTCTTGTTAAACGACCCATCAGAATAATCTTGTTCATAAAGGATTCCCTCCTTACTCTTCCTCACGCTTAACGCAAAGATAACGAAGAACGTTGTCCATAATACGAACTCTGTGTTCGATCTCGGCAGGAGCGTTTGTCTCTGCTTCGAACTGAATGAAATAGTAGAAGCCTTCATTCATTTTCTGGATCTCATAGGCTAATTTCTTCTTGCCGCCATCGACAACTTCGGTAACAACTCCGCCAAATCTCTCAATGAGAGCCTTTGCCTTTTCAAGAGTTGCTTCTCTAGCCTCGTCTTCGATTCTTGCATTCACAACTAACGCCAATTCGTACTTTTTCATAGTTGCTTGCACCTCCTTTTGGTCTCTGGCCCTTGCTTTACGCAAGAGCAAGGAATAAATGTGTAACATATCACGGAATGAAATTCTATCATACCCTGCCGCAATTTGCAAGAAGAATTTTCAACAAAATAAATGACTTTTTTCTTCCGTAAATGCCGTACCGAGATTTGTCACCTCATTTTTCTTCGTCATCCTGTACAGGAGTGACTGCTTTTTTCATGCAATCTGCCGGTTTCAGTTCCGTCCCATTGCGAAGAATCAGACGGATGTTCTTTTCTGCCTGTCTTCGGGGCAGCATGACCTGATGGCCGCAGCCGAGACATTTCATACGAAAATCCATTCCGACGCGCTGAATCTCCCATTCGTTGCTTCCGCACGGATGGCCTTTTTTCATCTTCACCACATCACCAAGCCGAATATCCATAGACTCCTCCCATCCTTGTTCTCCGTCATCGCTCTCAGAACAGTGCTCCGCCCGTCGCGTGTCTGTCCGTCGCGGGCCTGTCCTTCGCGGGCCTGTCCGTCGCGTGTCTGTCCGTCGCGGGCCTGTCCTTCGGTTCCGTATTCCGGGCTTTCCAAAACCCTGTTTATTGTATCAGTAAATGCCGCAATGTGCAAGTCTTGTCTTCCCTGCTCATCGACAACCGTTTCCTTTCCTGCAGACTCTTCTCATTGACAAAGCATTTCCTTTCCTGCAGACCCTGCTCATTGACAAAGCATTTCCTTTCCTGCAGACCCTTCTCATTGACAAAGCATTTCCTTTCCTGCAGACCCTCCTCATTGACAAACCATATCCTTTCCTGTAGAATAAGGAAGCATTCGTGTTTTCCGGTTTTTCCGATTCCGTTCGAAAACGCATGATGCACTATGACCGGCACCGACGTGATAAGACAGGCAGCAACGGAAACCGCTAAGGCACCGCGGAGTCCCTCTGCGAAACCGTCGAAACGTCACGGGTTGCCTATCATTGTAAAGGCAGGAGGATTTTTCGTATGATTCGTACTGTATTCGTATTATTGTACATCGTTTTGGTATGTATCGTAACAGCTCCTTTTTTGGTCCTGTTTCTGATTCTTCATTTATTTTCGCCGAAACTGGCATCTACGCTGGCACAGCCGTTTGCCAAGGTTGTGGCGTTTTGGGGCATTTTCCTGATTTCGGGCGGAAGCATCACGGTCAAAGGTGCGGACCGGATTCCGGCCGGTGTTCCGGTTCTGTTCGCTGGCAATCACCGCAGTATGTATGACATCCTCGCGGCCTACATTGCCATTCCGGCAACTCACCGGACGGCGTTTATTTCCAAATACGAATTTCGTCATGTTCCGTTTCTGAGCTGGTGGATGCGCGCACTGAACTGCAAATTTCTGAACCGCGGCAATCCGAAGGAAGGGCTTAAGACGATTCAGTCCGCCATTGCCGATGTCAAAGACGGATTTTCCATGTTCATCATGCCGGAAGGGACCCGCAATCACAGCGATGAGCTGCTGCCGTTTAAAGCCGGCAGTCTGAAAATCGCCGAGCGAACCGGTTGTCCCGTCATTCCCGTTGCCATGATCGGGACCGACGATATTTTGGAGAAGCATTTCCCGAAAATCACCGCACATCATGTTACCGTAATCATCGGAGAGCCGATTCCGACCGCCGATCTCAGCCGGGATGAAAAGCTCGAGCTTCCCGACCGCGTCCGGACCCTGATTCAGGATATGATTCGTACCGAATCGTCGGAAAACACCGCCCCCGAAGCAGCCTATTCCGCATCCGCGCAGGATAATACGGAATCCGCAAAATGAGTCTTGTCTTTTGGCGTCTTCAATGATACAATATTTCCCGTGCCGGTCCCGTATCCGGGTTTCCCGGTTACTGTTCCGACAGCCACCGTTCCGAATCCGTTTCGGGCGTCGGCAGGAATGTCGCGAGTTCCTCATTTGAACTACATTAAGAAAGCAGGTACCACCTATGTTAGCAAATCTTTTACCGATTCTTGCATTAAAAGGTATTCTCATTACATTGGGAATTATTCTGGCCGTTATCATCGTCATTGTCATCGTGCTTGCCATTGTCGGCAACAAGATGCAGAAGAAAAATGATGCTGCCATGGCCGAAATGAAGGCTGCTGCCAAGCCGACCTCCATTTTGGTTATCGATAAAAAGCGTCTTCCTCTGAGAGACGCCGGTTTTCCGTCCATTGTTGTGGAACAGACTCCGAAATTCGCACGTCGTGCCAAGGTGCCGGTTGTCAAAGCCAAAATCGGTCCTCAGGTAGCGACTCTGATGTGCGATGAGAAAGTGTACGACCTGATTCCGGTCAAGAAGGAATGCAAGGTTATGCTCAGCGGTATTTATATTATGAGCGCAAGCGGAATCCGTAATCCTCTTCAGAAAGACGAGAAGAAAAAGAAGGGATTCTTTGCAAGATTTAAGAAAGACAAGACGGAAGCAGCCGCTCCCGAAAAGACAAAGTCTTCCAAGAAGAAATAATATACTCTTCCGGCAGGAGTAAATGATGCTCTTCCGGCAGAAGTAAATGATGCTCTTCGGGCAGGAAGAAATGATGTTCTTCGAGTAATGAACAAAAATGTCACGCAGTCCCCGGCCGTTGCCCCGGACCGCAAAAATGAAAAAACAGCCGGACAACAGTTACTCTGTTGCCCGGCTTTCCTGTATCAACTGAAATTGTTCGGCTCTGCCGTTTTCCCGTCTTCGGCTCTGCCGTTCCCCGGTCTACGACTCTGCCGTTCCGGCCTTCGTCCGTTCGTCTGCTCCGTCGGTACCGGCCCCCGCCGATTCCGGCTCCGGGAAAAACTCTCCCTCACGATACGGCGTTGCTTCGATTTCCAAATAATTGGACGAAATCCGATTTCCCTCAATCCGTATATCATAGCTTAAGGCAATTCGAATACGGGTCCGTTCTTCCGTCACGGTAATGCCGTGTCCGGCAAATTCCAACTTCAGAATTCCGAACGGCGTTGCATAATCACACGCATGCACCTCACCGCGTTCCACAATCATCAGGGAACGAATGGCGCCGGTTTTCTGAATCTCCACCCGCTCGCCGGAAATCGTAATCCGGTGCTTGGTAATCAACGACGGCGTATCATCGTCCGCCCCGTCATAAAACAGATAAATGAGTCCGTTCTTGCGATAACAGGTTCCTCCGGTTAACGTTTCCGTCGTATCTTCGGTATCCGTTTTCGCTGTCCCGGTTATTTTCAAAAAAACTTCCATATT
This sequence comes from Lachnospiraceae bacterium, assembly GCA_045597325.1. Lineage (GTDB taxonomy): Bacteria > Bacillota > Clostridia > Lachnospirales > Lachnospiraceae > ISDg. The sequence continues at coordinate 27,120 of JAZLJJ010000072.1, read as the reverse complement.
AAGCAAATACCTTTACATTGACATCGTCAGTTTCAATCATTTCACACGGCAGAATGGAATTCGCGAATTCACGGAATTTCTCTTCGCCGTCACTCACGTAGAACCGGTGTTCCGGTGTTGTCCCGCCGTCCGCCAAAAGATCCTGCTCCGTCAGCAGTTCCCGCAATTCCCTCGCCGTTTCAAATGCCGGATTCACCAGCGTCACACCGTCTCCGGCAGTTTCCGCAATGACCTTGCGAAGCAGCGGATAATGGGTACATCCGAGAACGATGGTATCCACGTTCCGGTCCAGCAACGGCTTCAGATACCGTTTCGCCATCAGAGCCGTCACCTCATCCTCACACAAGCCTTCTTCCACCAGCGGAACAAAGAGCGGGCAGGCTTTTCCGAACACTTCCACTTCCGGTTTCCGTGCCGTAATATATTCCCGATACAAACCGCTTTTTACGGTTCCTTCGGTTCCGATTACACCGATTCTCCCATTTTGGGTAATCTCCGCCGCGGATTTTGCACCCGGATGCACCACGCCGATAACCGGTACCGGAATTTCTTTCCGAAGCGTTTCTAAGGCAAATGCACTTGCCGTATTACAGGCAATGACGATTGCTTTAACCTTCTTGGACAGAAGAAAACGGGCAATCTGCCTCGAATATTTGATAATCGTTTCTTTGGATTTGTTGCCGTACGGAACTCTTGCCGTATCTCCGAAATATACAATCGTCTCCTTCGGCAGCTGGCTCATGATTTCCTTGACGACGGTCAGACCGCCGACTCCGGAATCAAATACACCGATTGATAAATTTGAACTCATGTTTCAATTCCCGCCTTGCTTATCGTGTTACCGCCATCTCAATCAGTTCTGTAATCAGAGCCGTTTTCTCCACTCCTTCGGCGTCCCAGAGCATCGGATACATACTGATGGCCGTAAATCCCGGCAATGTATTGATTTCGTTAAACACAACCGTATTCGTTTCGGTCTCCAGGAAGAAATCGACGCGGGCCGGACCGAATCCGTCCAGTGCCCGGAAAATACGTCTTGCGCAATCCCTGATTTCCTCTTCCTTGCCTTCGGGAAGTTCCGGTCCGATTACCGTACGGGATTCCTCGTTATTGTATTTTGCATCATAGCTGTAAAACTCATCCGCAGCCAGAATCTCACCGACTCCGCTGGCCCGAACTTCAATGGCATCTCCGAGCACGGCACATTCAATTTCCCGTCCGACAATGGTTTCCTCAACCAGAATCTTCCGATCGTGATACGATGCTTCCTTCAGTGCCGGAATCAGCTCCGCGCGGTTATGTGCCTTGCTGACGCCCTTCGACGAGCCGGCATTGGACGGCTTGACAAAGACCGGATATGAAAGCTTTTCTTCAATTGCCGCCACACACATATCCATGTCCTTAAGCTGATATGCCATAATCGGAACATAGTCCGCCTGGCGAATTCCCAGCGTGTCCACAACAATTTTCGTATACAGTTTATCCATGGATACCGCCGAACAGAGGACACCGCAACCGACGTACGGAATTCCCGCCAGCGTAAACAGTCCCTGAACGGTTCCGTCCTCGCCGTACAACCCGTGAAGAACCGGGAATACCACATCCACCTGTCGGAATTCCACCCGGTCTCCCGTAATCAGAAGAACTCCCTTTCGGGACCGGTCCGGGGAAATGATGGCTGTTGTCCTGCCGTTTTTCCATGCACCGCTTTCCACATCCTCTACCGATTCCGTATATAACCAGCGACCGTCCTTTGTAATCCCGATTAACAGGACGGAATATTTTGACTTATCGATATTTTTAATCACGGTTGCCCCGGATACACAGGATACTTCGTGTTCCGATGACTGACCGCCAAATAAAACCGCAACAGTTTTCATACGTATTACCTCCGTTTGTTTACTGTGTCCGAATGACCTCGGGCGATTACCTCATATTGTACTATTTCGCGCTCAAGAATGCAAGAAAAATCATTTTCGAAGCCGCTTCCGCACCGGCGGAAATTCGGGTTGCATCATTTGAAAAAACGCTTCCGTACCGGCGGAAATTCAGGTTGCATCATTTGAAAAAACGCTTCCGTACCAGCGGAAATTCAGGTTGCATTTTCCCTGACGCAGTGTATAATAAAATTATTATAAGCCCCCAGCATCGCACTGTGACGTGTTCCGTGGGGGCCCATTTTATATCCGAAAGAGGTTTTTTATGCATACAACAACGGAATTTGCCTATGCAAAAATCAATCTGGCTCTCGATGTTCTCGGAGAGCGGCCGAACGGTTATCACGACGTCCGCATGATTATGCAGACCGTCGACTTATACGACACTCTGACCTTTCAGGAAACCGATGAACCGGGAATCGTTCTGTCCGTCGGTTCCGCCGATTTGCCCACCGGCGCCGGCAATCTTGTTTACGACGCTGCCGTTCTTCTGACCGAACGCGCACAGGTCAAAAAAGGAGCCCGGATTCGCCTGAACAAATCCATTCCGATGGCCGCCGGTCTGGCCGGAGGCAGCTCCGATGCCGCTGCTGCACTGCGCGGACTCAACCGTCTGTTCGGACTCGGATATACCGACACGCAGCTCCGGGAACTCGGTGTCACACTCGGTGCGGATATTCCGTACTGCATTTCCGGAGGAACCGCTTTGTCCGAAGGAATCGGCGAAATTCTGACTCCTCTGCCTGCGATTCCGTCCTGTTACATTCTGCTTGTCAAACCGCCGCGCAGCGTATCCACCGGATTCATTTATCAGAATCTGGACATGAGCGCACTTTCGCATCCCGATGTCGACGGAATGTGCGACGCCATCCATGCCGGCAACTATGCCGGTATTACGTCCCGTCTCGGCAACGTGCTGGAAACCGTAACGCTGACCCACTGTCCCGAAATCGCTGCCATTAAACAGCAAATGCAGACTCTCGGTGCCGACGGTGTTCTGATGAGCGGTTCCGGTCCGACGGTATTCGGCGTATTTCCGACCAAAGCCGCCGCATCATTTGCCTATATGCATTTCCGCGTCAGCCCATACGGCAGCGAGACATTCCTCACCCGGCCGATTGCTCTTCACTGACCGCCGGAATTAATTTCCGTGTGCAAAATCAGGGTCCCGAAGAGCCTCGTCGAGCGGTTCTATGTAACGCACGCGCAGACTCACGAGTTTCAGTCCGTCCTGTGAAAAATGAAGCCTGTGAACCGCATGGGTTCCGTTGATATACACCTTGCCGCTCTTTGTGACCGGCTTGCCGTCGGAGCCGTGATATACGAAGGAAAATACCGGAATTCCGGCGCAGAACCAGGTTACGGGGAGCTGTGCCGCTTCCGTGCCTTCGCCGATTGCCGTCAGTTCCACCTCATATCCGCCGAGTTCGGCAAATTTTAATCCGTAGGAATAATCTTTTCCGCGTCCGGTTACAACACCGGACAAATCCAGAACCGTATCCTTGTCAACATCAAAATAAACAACATCTTCCACTTTCAGTTCCGACCATTCCGGTCCGCGTCCCGTTACCGTCACCTCATTTGGCTCTCCGAGCATACGTTCCATTGCCGGAAGACGCATCAGAACCCGACACACATTGGCGGCCGTCCGCACCAAATCCGCGCGTTGAATGCGTCCGTCAGCCAGTCCTTCCGCCAGATTGTCTCCGTGGTGATTGGCACTTCCGTCGGGGCAAACCATGTAAGTATCATTTTGCGCACGAAGCATGTCAACAAAATTGGTATGACTTCCGCCCGACGGCTCCCGACGTCCGTTTGCCGCATCGTTATTGATGGCAGCCCACCAGTCGGTCATCACGAAGCCGTCAAAGCCCCACTGTTCCCGTAAAATTGTCGTATTTAAACCGTAATCGCAGGACGTCCACATTCCGTTAACACGTCCGTAGGTGGTCATGACGGTGCATGCTCCGCCCTCTCGAACCGCGATTTCAAAGCCTCGCAAATACAGCTCCCGCAAAGCCCGCTCGGACACCACCGCATCCACGTTGTAACGGTTTGTTTCCTGATTATTGCCGCAAAAATGCTTCAGTGTTCCGGTAACGCCGACCCGCTGCAGGCCCTCCAGTTCGGCGGCTGCCATTTGTCCGGTCAAATACGGATCCTCGCTGAAATATTCAAAATTCCGTCCGTTCATGGGATGTCTGTGCAGATTCATTCCCGGTCCGAGCAGACAGTCAATGTGGTTATAACGCATTTCCAATCCGACACATTCCAGCAAATCCGCTGCCAGTTCCCGGTTGAAGGTACATGCGATTCCGGTTCCGATCGGAATTGCCAGCGCCATGCTGCCGCAGTCCATACGTAAACCGCTGGGGCCGTCCGAACAACAGCCGCAGGGAACTCCGTGTTCCTTGAGAACCCGTGACGTTCCGCCAAATGCCGACGCCGTTCCGGGCGTTACCTTCGGGCTTCCCATTCCTTCGCCGCGAACAAACGGAAAGAGCTCTTCCCCGGTAAACTGAGCCAGAAATTCTTCCATCGAAACGATTCCGTTTGCCACGTCGGCCAACCGTAATCCCCTATCTCCGCAATACGGAAGATTCGGTTCCTCCCATACCGGTGCCGCCTCCCCTCTGCCGAATCCGTCGGCTTCGGTCGGTACCGTTTCCGTTACGTATCCGTACGGATTTCCGTTTTTTGCCGCAGTTTCCGACGGTTTCCGTCTCTCAAAGGGCAGAACCGGTTTCATTGCGGCCGGGCAGTGTTCAATGACCTCGGTTTTGCTTAGCGTAAACCGAAGCACTTCCTCCGCATTCCGCACATTTTCACCGAGATAAATCCGATATTCGCCGCCTTCCGTCACAAAGCAGTCGGGATAACCGGTCACTCCGCTGTCATCATAGGATGCCATATTTCGCTTATCGATTGTCATCACAACCGTTTCCGATTCCCCGGGGGCCAGTTCCTCGGTTTTCAAAAATCCGGCCAACACGCGTGCCGGCTTCCCCAAAGCTCCCTGAGGTGCCGAAACATAACACTGGAGAACGCATTTTCCGGAAAAATCCCCGACATTTTTCACCGTTGCGCTGACATAACAGTAGTCGCCGTCGTATTCCGCATGACCGCGTTCGGTTTCAAACCGGGTATAGGACAGTCCGTATCCGAACGGGAACCGGACATCGTCGCGTGCCGCCGTTTCAAAATGACGATACCCCACATAGATATCCTCACAATAATAATTTCTCGTCACATCGCCGAAATTCGCATCCGACGGATAGCAATCGCATGAGTACGCAATCGTGTCCGCCAAATGACCGCTCGGACTCACGCGTCCCATCAAAACGTCCGCAACTCCGGCGCCCATCATCACTCCGCCCTGCCAAATGTAAAGCACCGCCTGCGGAGACGCTTCGTCATCGAGGAAGCTCATGTCGATAATATTTCCGGTATTGAGGAGCACCACCGTACGGCTGCAGGCCCGACTGACATTGCGAATCAATTCCCGTTCCGTTTCGGTCAGACGGTACGAGCCTTCGGTATCCCGATTGTCCTGGTCCTCGCCCGCACTTCGCCCGATCAGGATGACCGCCGCATCGGTTCGTGCGGCAACGTCACGCGCCAGTTCCTCGGAAACCGGCATTTCCTTCTGCGACCACGGTTCCTTGCCCCAGCCGATTCCGACCTCGCGCGGATGTTCCTCCTCCCAGCGCTCATACACGCCTTTCAGCGTCTCGTCCAGGCAAATGCCCTGCTCCGCCATCAATCCGTCCAGCACGCGAACTCTCTTCGGAATGTTCACCAGTCCGCCCGAACCGATTCCGGCAATATAATCTTTGCTCTGAATCCGACCGTACAGAGCAATCCGCATCGGTGCCCGGAACGGAAGCGTGCCGTTCTCATTTTTCAGCATAACAATACTTTCCGCCACCGTGCGACGGGCCAAATCCTCATAAACTCCGTAATCCAGTGTAAACTCCATCTCCAGTCTCCTTTTGTCCGATTTTCAAAAAAACCGGATACCTCGCAATCAAACAAAGCATCCGGTCATAAATGACATTTTTCCTTTTCCGTTAAAACAGGACCGGAATCCAGCCGAGTCCCTCCATCATGCATTTTGCTCCCAGTAAAATCAGCAGTGTCCCGCCGGCCATCTGAAACCATGCATTATAGCGGGTTCCTTTTCGCTTTCCGACAGCAACCCCCGCGATACTGGCAATCGCCGTTACAAGAGCGAGAATGACAATGGCACTCAGAGAAACCTTCCAGGATTCTCTCGCAAACATCAGACCGATAATCATCGCATCGCCGCTGGAGGCCACTGCCGGTCCGACCATGTTTGCCGCTTCGATGTCATCCCGTTCGGGCACATCCGTCACGCGGGATTCCACAATAATATAAATGCCTGCAATCACAAATTCCGCACAGGTCACCCAAAAACTTGCTTTCCAGTCAAAACAGAACGTCACAAGCTTTCCGATAAACCACCCGAACAAAATGCAGGACACCTGGGTCAATCCAAACCATAACGCACAGGACAACGCAATTCTTTTTGTCCGGTATTCCCGAATCAGGCTTTTTTGTGCCGACATTGCCAGACTGTCCTGCGACAATCCGAATGCTGTGATGATTAACGTAACTAAACTCATTTCTGTCTCTTCCTTTTCTTATGACCGTTCGGGCCGTTCGTTCTTCGCCCGCTGCGCCGTTTGGGGCATCATTTCTCTTCGCCCGCTGCGCTTTGGGGGCCTGTTCACGTTGCCCACCGCGTCATTGTAACATATTCCGTGCGCCCCGTCAAATGCCGGTGCTTCCCGTTACAGTTCGTACAGAACCTTTTCCAGCAGCGAAAATGCTCTTGCACCGCTGCGTACAACATTTTGCTCAAAATCGCTTCCGTCGCCGTCAAATGTGTCGCTGATGCATTTGATGGACATAGCCCGCACACCATTGAGATAGCAGACTCTCGAAATTGCGGCAATTTCCATATCGCAAATGCTGCAGCCCAGTTCGTTCAGCGCCTTCTTATCCTCCGGCAGCACCACAAAACGGTCTCCGCTGGCGACAACCGCTTCCTTCACGGTCGGGTCCAGCCGTTTTACCAGAGCCACAAGGTCACGGTCCGTCGGGATCTGAATATCGTCAAATTCCGCGTACTGATGAGGCTTTACGTTGTCAATCGGCGACACATCGAAGCAATGGTTCACCGCGCCCGTCACAACAAACAAATCCTCCACACGCGGTCCTCTCTCCAATGCCCCGCTTACGCCGAAATTCAAAATAATCCCGCAGCCGAGCTTCGTAATCATAAACTGCGTCGATGCCGCCGCATCGATTTCTCCCCAACCGAGCATCATCGCATAGACGTCGTTGTCACGTACCGTAAAATGATACACCTCGCGGTTTCCGTACGAGATTGTTTCGTACTGAAATTCACTTTCCAAAAAGGCCTTTAATTCTCTTTCGATTGCTACTGCAATTCCGATTTTCATACTGTTTCACACACCACCCGACGAAGCCTCGCCGGAGGTTTTTCCTTTCTTTGAAATATCCGTTCCGTCCGTTCATCCGGTTTCGAAAATGCGCTTCACCGGTTCGAAAAACGGTTTCTGAAATGCGCTTCACCGGTTCGAAAATGTACATCGACGGTCAAACACCGGCAGCAAACTCTCCTGTCGTCCCACCTCTTCCGCGGGAACGATTCGCATAGAGTTTATTATATCCGATTTTCATCCCGTAAACAACCGTTTCTGACAGAAAAACCTGCTTTCTCTTGCACGATTTCCTCTTTTATGTTATGCTACCCATGATACCCGAAAACCATCCAACATGCGAATTCCGACCGGCCAAACAGTGTTCCTGGCAACTCGATTGCTCCACTGTCCGGGTCGCTCCGGGTCCGCACAGGTATCAGATACAAACCATTTACCGGAGGACAAGAATGCTGACCGAAAGAGAATTCACACTTGCAAAATCCCGCATTCCTTTTTGGAATCTCATCCATAACGAGCTGGCCGATCAGATTCGCAGTCACGCCTATTCGCTTGACTATTCGGCCGGAGACAAACTCACCGATGCCGGGCGTTCCCATGTCGGCATGATTATTATTTTGTCCGGGCGAATTCGCGTTTCACTGGTTTCCACAACCGCACGGGAACTGACCATTGCCGTTCAGAAGCGGGACGGAATCATTTACATCGGCGGAAATCCGACCCCTCAGGTCATGAACAACTTTGAGCTGGAGGCCGAAACGCACTCCAAAGTAATCATTCTTCCGATGTCGGATTTTGATGCCATGATTCGTTCCGATATCCGTATTGAAAATGCGGTTCTCAAGTCCGTGCTCGGACTGTTCAACGGAGTTCTCTTCGATATGCAGAATTTCCTGTTCCAGAATCTTGAGCAGCGTCTTGCCTCTCATCTTTTGTTTGAACACACCCAGCAGGGCAGTCTGCAAATAACCACGACCCATCAGCGAATCGCCAACAGTATCGCATCCTCCCGCGAAGTCGTTTCCCGAACCCTGAAGAGCTGGGAACACAACGGAATTGTGCTGTTGTCCCGCGGACGCATCGAACTTCTGAAACCCGATGTTATAAAGATGATGGCCGACGAAAACTGAAAAAACCGGTCCTGTATCGCTATATCTAGAAAATAAAAAATCCGGTCCTGTATCGCTATATCTAGAAAATGAAAAATCCGGTCCTGTATCGCTATATCTAGAAAATGAAAAATCCGGTCCTGTATCGCTATATCTCGAAAATAAAAAATCCCCCAATAAAGTGTTACTGCGTTTCATAATTAAATTATGAAACGCAGCTTGTGTGGGGGAGAAATTACTTCTGAGAAGTAATGAATCAGCTTATTAAATTGAAAGACCTGTCGTCTTTGTGTTTGAAGTATAACACAGATTATCTTGAATGTGTGTGACTTAGTCACTCAATAATCGATTTTCTTATTCTTTTTTTGATTGCCATTAACTATTCTTTATAGTATAATAATCACTGCGAGTCGTATCCTCGGAAAAATCGTCGGGTACGACCTTTTTCGGGGCGCTCAGTGTCCCGTCCGATTGCCGCATTTTCACGGCGATTCAGATCCTATCCGACTTTTTAAGGAGGTCACAAAATGAAATTCGGTTATTTTGATGACGCAAGACGCGAATATGTCATCTCTTCTCCCAGGACTCCGTATCCCTGGATCAACTATCTCGGCACGCAGGGCTTCTTCTCCCTGATTTCCAACACTGCCGGCGGCTACTCTTTTTACAAGGATGCCCGCCTCCGCCGTATCACCCGGTATCGTTATAACAATGTTCCGATTGATATGGGCGGTCGTTATTTTTACATAAATGACAACGGTACCGTTTGGAATCCCGGCTGGTCTCCCGTTAAGACCGAACTCGATTTTTACGAATGCCGTCACGGTATGGGTTACACCGTTATTACCGGTAAGAAAAATGATTTGAAGGCCGAAGTGACCTTCTTCGTTCCGCAGAATTACGACGGCGAAGTTCAGCAGGTTGTCCTGACCAATGAGGGCAGCGACGCGAAGACCTTCTCCCTGTTCTCTTTCCAGGAGTGGTGTCTGTGGGATGCGCAGGATGACAGCAACAACTTCCAGCGTAATTTCTCCACCGGACGTGTCGAGGTGTGCGGTTCCGTCATTTACCATAAGACCGAATACAGAGACCGCCGTAACCACTACGCTTTCTATTCGGTAAATGAGGACATCGACGGCTACGATACCGACCGGGACGCTTTCATCGGTATGTACAACGGTTTCGGCGATCCGCAGGCCGTACTCGCCGGAAAGGCAACCGATTCATTTGCCGACGGCTGGGCACCGATTGCTTCCCATTATAAGAAGATTACGCTCGCTCCCGGCGAGTCCAAAACGCTTGTCTTCATCCTCGGCTACGTTGAGATGCCGCAGAATGAGAAGTTCGAAGCTGACGGCAAGACCATCAACAAGGTTAAGGCGCTGTCCATGATTGAGAAGTACAACACTCCCGAGAAGGTCGCTGCCGGCATGGCCGAGCTTCGCGCCGCTTGGGACAAGCTGCTCGGAATCATCAATGTATCCACTCCGGAAGACAAGGTTGACCGCATGGTTAACATTTGGAACCAGTATCAGTGTATGGTTACCTTCAATCTTTCCCGTTCCGCTTCCTATTTCGAATCCGGTATCGGTCGTGGTATGGGCTTCCGTGATTCCAACCAGGATATTCTCGGCTTCGTTCATCAGATTCCGGACAGAGCAAAGGAGCGTATCATCGATATCGCTTCCACACAGTTCCCGGACGGCGGCTGCTACCACCAGTACCAGCCTCTTACCAAGAAGGGAAATGCGGATATCGGCGGTGATTTCTCCGACGACCCGTTGTGGCTGATTCTTTCCGTTTCCGCTTACATCAAGGAGACCGGCGACTGGACCATTCTTGACGAGATGGTGCCTTACGATAATGATATGAACAATGCACAGACGATGCTTGAGCATCTGAAGGTTTCCTTCTATCACATCGTAAACAACCTCGGTCCTCACGGACTTCCGCTTGCAATGCGTGCCGACTGGAACGACTGTATCAACCTTTCCTGCTTCTCCGATACTCCCGGTGAAAGCTTCCAGACTTATACCAACCCGAAATTCAAAGCAGAAGGCGGATATTCCAAGACTGCCGAATCCGTTATGGTTGCATCCCTCTTCACCTACACCGGTCCGAACTACGTAGCAATTCTCAAGCATCTCGGTAAAGATGACGAGGCCGCTGCCGCCCAGAAGGCCATTGACGATATGAAGAAGAATATCATGGCTTCCGCATGGGACGGTGACTGGTTCCTTCGTGCCTACGACGCAAACGGCGAGAAGATGGGCTCCAAGGAATGCGAGGAAGGCCAGATTTTCATTGAGCCTCAGGGCTTCGCTATCATGTCCGATATTGATAAGGATGCGACCGAGAAGACTCTTGCCGCAATCGACGAGCGTCTGAACACGGAGTTCGGTCTTGTACTGAACAATCCCGCATTTTCCAAGTACTACATCCAGTACGGTGAGATTTCCACCTATCCGGGCGGATATAAGGAAAATGCCGGAATCTTCACGCACAACAATGCATGGATTATCTGCGCCGCTGCTCATGCCGGCAAGGGCAATCAGGCATTCAAATACTACAGCGAAATTGCTCCCGCATTCACCGAGGAGACCTCCGACATCCACAAGACCGAGCCTTACGTATACGGTCAGATGATCGGCGGTAAGGATGCCGGCTCCGATATCGGCAGAACCGGAAAGAACTTCGGTCAGGGCAAGAACTCCTGGCTGACCGGTACCGCTGCCTGGAATATGGTTGCCATCTCCCAGTATATTCTCGGTATCATGCCTGATTTCGATGGTCTGAAGATTAACCCTTCCATTCCGACGGATTGGGACGGTTTCAAAGCAACGAGAAAGTTCCGCGGTGCGACCTACAACATTACGGTCAACAACCCGAATCATGTTTCTCAGGGCGTTGTCAGTATGCTGGTTGACGGTCAGGCCGTTTCCGGCAATGTCGTTCCAGTTCTTCCGGCCGGCGATCACACCGTTGTCATCACTCTCGGCTGATTCCGAAGAACAAAACATATCGCTTGCGATATGCTCGCGCCGCCTGTGCGTCGCGAAGCGACATTTTTCCTCTGCACAGGCTCCCTGAGCGGGCCTGATTACACGGTAAAAAACACGGTAGAAATCCTTGGAAATCTACCGTGTTTATTTTTTTGTCAGATTGGTAATGCTGCCCGATACCGATTTCGGGTTTCAGGTTCGGTTATCCGATTTCGGGTTTCGGTTACTGCCGCATTGTTCGTTGTATTCACCTGTTACTGCCCGGCACCGGTGTCATTTCCGGTGTCATTTCCAGGTTCATTGCCGGGTTGTTTTCCGGGTTCATTGCCGGTGTCATTGCCGGTTTGATCTCCTGGTTCATTGCCGGGTTCGGCATTCGGGTCGGTCTGATTCAGGGGATATGTCTGCGGTTCCCACTGTTTTACAAGGATATCCAAATCGCAGTCTCCGCTCACGCCGGGAACCGATCCTTCACTTGTGTACTGCCACATATCAAAATCGTATCGATAGGTCACATTTTCTCCGTAGTATGCGAACCAGAACGGGTACTCGGACAACGCATCCCGGTCAATATTCATAATGGACCAGCGGGTGCTTGCATACAGCATCGGCTGATATCCGGCCGCCTTAATCGTATCCATAAACGCCTTCGCCGCCGCAGTCCGGTTCTTCCGGCTCGTCTTATTGCCGCGCGCACCGTCACGCTCATAATATTCCGTATCAAAAATAACCGGCATCGTTATCGTGTAATCCTTCAGGAAGTTCAGCACATACTCAGCTTCTTCGATACCTTCCTGCTCATTGATTGCCTGCGAGTAAAAATACACTCCGACGTCCAGTCCGTTTTCCTGCGCACCCTGAATATACTCTGCCGCACGCTCGTCCGGTTCCAGCGTTCCCTCACCGGGGCCACGGAATCCGACGCGCACAATCGCAAAGGAAATACCCGCATTTTTCACTTTTTTCCAGTTAATTTCTCCGTTATGCTTGGATACGTCAATACCTGTTTTGGAAATGACATTGCCGGCATCATCCGTCAACTCCAGATAGCCGTTTTTATTTTTCGTCAAATGATCCAAATTCAATGTGTGCCGTGCAACCTTTTGCAGGTTCGGCAAATACAGCTTTTCGCCCGTACCGGCACCCAACACAACCGGATCGTCAATATATGCTGCCGCCGGAGTATTGATTCCGTTAAAGAACATGTCGTCGTAATTACGGCTGACATATGCGCCGAACGTTGCATCGGAAACCGTCAGTATTCCGTTGACCGGAAGGATTGTACAGTTGAGCATTCCGTAATTTTCTCCGCGATTGACGTACACGAGCGTCGAAATCCTGATTCCGTCGGGCGTAATCTCCCAGGAATACTGTTCTCCGTAGGACAGCGCCGACGCTCCGCCGGCATTGACCGCTTTGAGCACCGTATCCGATGCCGAGAACAGGTAGTTGTTGCCGTGTCCCGTGGTCAGGCTGACCACTTCCACCGTCTTCTTCGTACCGTCCTCATTGGTTTTTCCGGAATTGGCCTGAATCGTTGAAAGCGTGAACCAGTTTTGTACCGCATCGAAGCAGCCCTGCTTCCCCGATGCCACCATGTTATCCGGTTCGAGCACAACAACCGATTTCGGAAGGTCATTTTGCTCGTTGATAAAGAGAATATAACGTTTACCGCCCATTTCCGTCATTTTCGGTGTCAGCTTCGTCCAATCATCGGCCAGCGTCAGCGAAATATCGTAATTGATGGTATGTTTTCCCTTCAGCCACGCACCGTACTCGCCCTTTGTTGTTTCGGCCAGGCCGGGCCACTCATTCCGATACAGCAGCGAAAATTCCGGATTGTCCGAATCACCGTACGCAAACTCCACATATTCCACATCGAACATCGTTGTCAGCGATGCGGTATAGCCCGTATGCAATTCGTTGTACCAAAGGATTTTCTCCTCCGGTTTTTCGCAAATCCGATAGCTCTTTTCTTCTTCCTGCGTATTGTTCCGTTCATTTTCCGCCTTCTTAAGCCGGTCGTTCAGATACAGGACGACACCGCCCAAAAATACAATCAGCGCAATACATACCGCAAGCAGTACCGGCCAAATTCGTTTTAACTTCTTCTGCGCCGAATTCTGCTTGGAAAGGGTATTGTTCTCTTTCTCTTCCGTGTAAGGCTTTCGACCGTAATTCTGTGTCTGAGACATCAACAGTTCTTCCAGGTCGTACCCTCTCTCATATGCTTCCTGTTCGTTTTTATCGTTTTCCACCTGTTAACCTACCATTTCCCCGTTACCGAAAAATTCTGTTTTGAATAAATGCAAATTTCGCATTCCGATTCTTTGCGACACGCGAAATTTACAATCGTAAATACAAAATCAGTATATCAATAAATTGAAAAATATGCAATAATTTCGATTGACAAATACGGCCTGCCGTGTTTATAATGACGTCATGAAACATGCTTTGAAGGGAACGAGTACTGATTTTACGAACCTACAGAAAGCTGCCGGTTGATGAGAGGCGCAGGGAACACAATCAGGAATACATCCCGGAGCATCGCACCGAACGGAATTTCCAAGTAGACTGCGACGGTATGCAACCGTTATTTTGCAGAGTATTACTTTCGACGTCCGCAATCCGAACGTTCGGGATGATTCTTACTCACAAAGGCCATGGATGCGAATCCCTGGTGAAAAAAGGTGGTAACACGAGTGCGCTCTCGTCCTTTTCCGGACGGAGCGCTTTATTTTTTTCCGGCTTGACCGATTGTCGCCGGAACCATCTTATTTAGGAGGTAACAACAATGAAACTGTATGATGAACTGAAAGCCCGCGGCCTGATTGCACAGGTTACGGACGAAGAATTGGTCAGCAGCCTGATCAATGAAGGAAAAGCAACTTTCTACATTGGCTTCGACCCGACCGCCGACAGTCTGCATGTCGGACACTTTATGGCTCTGTGCCTGATGAAACGTCTTCAAATGGCCGGCAACAAACCGATTGCCCTTCTCGGTGGCGGTACCGGAATGATCGGCGACCCTTCCGGCAAAACCGATATGCGTAAGATGCTGACCAAAGAGCAGATTGCTCACAACATCGAATGTTTTAAGAAGCAAATGGAGCGCTTCATTGATTTTTCCGAAGGAAAGGCCATGATTGTCAACAACGCCGACTGGCTTTTGGATTTGAACTATGTTGAGCTTCTGCGCGACGTCGGACCTCATTTTTCCGTTAACCGTATGCTGACTGCAGAATGCTACAAGCAGCGTATGGAACGCGGCCTGACGTTCCTGGAATTTAACTACATGATTATGCAGAGCTACGATTTCTACAAGCTGTTCACCGACTACGGCTGCAACCTGCAGTTCGGTGGCGATGACCAGTGGAGCAACATGCTCGGCGGTACCGAACTCATTCGCCGTAAGCTTGGCAAGGATGCTTCCGCCATGACCATCACGCTCCTTCTGAACTCCGAAGGCAAGAAAATGGGCAAGACCGAAAAGGGTGCCGTATGGTTGGATCCCGAGAAGACGTCTCCGTTCGAATTCTACCAGTACTGGAGAAATGTTGCCGATGCCGACGTTATGAAATGCATCCGCATGCTGACCTTCCTGCCGTTGTCTCAGATTGACGAAATGGCCGATTGGGAAGGAAGCAAGTTAAATGAAGCGAAGGAAATTCTCGCATTTGAGCTGACCAAGCTTGTTCATGGCGAGGAAGAGGCAGCCAAGGCGCAATCCGCCGCACGGTCTCTCTTCGGTGCCGGCTCCGCAGAGGAAGCACCCGAAGCACCGCTGACCGAGGACGATTTTACGGACGGTGTCATTGACCTCGTTTCCATCCTCGTAAAAGCCGGTCTTGCGCCGACCCGTTCCGAAGCCCGTCGTAACATTGAACAGGGCGGTGTTCTGGTCGATAACGAAAAAGTTACGGATTTCCGTGCAACCTACACAAAAGAGCAGATTGCAAACGGTCTTCTCGTAAAACGCGGCAAAAAGAATTTCAAGAAGGTTATTATATAACATCAACCGCCAGGTTGATGTTCTGCGCCACACCATCTGCGAAGCAGATTTTTCACGGTGTGGCTTCCATTATATAACATCAACCGCCAGGGTAAAAACAAACAGGACCGCGAGAATGCAGTTGCATTCTCACGGTCCTGTATTTATGTCGGAATTCTCCGACTTTTCTTCCTATTACTCAATGACGTTCGGAACGATGCCTGCAACATCTTCCGGCAAAATCGTTGACAAATCCTCGTCATTCGGATTTTTAATGGATACGACACGGGTGGCGTGATTGGTAATCGCCTTTTCCAGGAAGTTCCGGACTTCACGGGCATTTGCAAAATTCTCTGCCTGTGTTTTCAGACAGGTTGCAAAATATTCCGAAGCCTTCTCTTTGGCCTCCGGTGCAAGCTTGTAATCCTTGCCCTTGCACATTCCTTCCAGAATGGCAATGAGCTGTTCCGGCGAATAATCGTCAAACCGGATATATTTATTGAAGCGGGATTTCAATCCGGGGTTGGAATCCAGGAATTCATCCATCGGTTCTTCGTATCCGGCAACGATAACAATCAGCCGGTCACGGTTATCTTCCATGGCTTTCAGCAGTGTATCCACCGCTTCCTGACCGAAATCACTTTCGCCCTTGCCGACATTCAGCGTATATGCCTCATCGATAAACAGGACACCGTCCATGGCCTTATCAATCATTTCCTGCGTCTTAATGGCCGTCTGACCAACGTATCCGCATACCAGACCGCCACGGTCCACTTCAATCAGCTGACCGCCTTTCAGTACGCCGAGCCCCTTGAAAATCTTTCCGAGGAGTCGTGCAACCGTTGTCTTGCCGGTACCGGGATTGCCGTAGAATACCATATGCTTGCTGATATCCGCCGTCTTCATGCCCTTCGCTTCACGCATCTTCTGAACACGAAGAAGATCCACAAGTCCCGCGATATCTTTCTTCACACGGTCCAAACCGATCAACGCGTTCAAATCTTCCATCAGCTTGTCGACGTTGGCCTGGTCGCCCGGGTCCACCGCCGGAGCTTTCGCAGCAAACATCGGCTTCGGCTTAATGACTTTAAAGTTATTTGTGTAAAATACTCCGTACTCCTTCAGGAAATTCTCCAGCATGTTCATATACTGGGTCATCCGATTGGTTTCCTTTTCGTTGACATTTTCCTTCGTCGCCAGAATATGTTCCGCAAATAACCGGTAGGTGTCGGCCAAAATCTGAGCATTCTGATATTTGTTCGGATCATTTCCGATCTTACGACCGGCATCCGCCAAAATGAAATACTTGATTGCCTTGGGTCTCGTCGAACCGTAGGTGCTGCCCTGAATTGCAAGTCGGTTTCGAATGGTCTGAATATCCTCCGCCTTCAATCGAAGCTGCAGTGTATCCCGCATCAAATCCTGTTCCTGCGGAGTAATGATTCCGTCGCTGTCCGCCAGATACAATGCAAATTCCAGCATTTCACGATGCAAAAGCACTTTAAGCGGCATGCTTAAAGCAAGCACGCCGCCTATGTTAAGTCGACTGATTGTAGTACAAATGGAATCGCAAATTTCAATCAATTCCTGTAATGTCTTTTCCAACGAGTCTTTCCTCCATCATTGGTTTTCCGCGGAATTACTGAAGTACACGAACCTTCAATACACCGTCAATCGCCTGAATTCTGGACTTGGTAAATTCATCTACCTTTCCGCATACATCCAACACACTGTAAGCGAAATCTCCGCGGCTCTTGTTAATCATATTCTCGATGTTGATATTCGCTACCGCATTGGTAAACTGAGTCAACAGATTCGGAACATTTTTGTGAAGGATGCAGATACGGCTTGCAACACGGCAAACACCGGCATCCAGTGTCGGATAGTTCACGGAGTTGATGATATTACCGTTCTCAACGTAATCACGAATCTCACGAACAGCCATAACTGCACAGTTGTCTTCGGATTCCTGAGTGGATGCTCCGAGATGAGGGATTGCAATAACACCCTTCATGCCTGCGGTCTTTGCGTTCGGGAAGTCGGTAATGTAATGAGCAACCTTGCCGGAAGCAAGTGCAGTTTCCATCGCATCGTCGTCAACCAAAAGGTCACGTGCGAAGTTCAGGATGACAACGCCGTCCTTCATCATGCCAATCGTATTGTCATTAATCATCTTCTTGGTATCGTCAAGCAACGGTACATGAACGGTGATATAATCGCACTCTTTGAAGATTTCCTCGCGATCCTTTACATGAATAATGCCGCGGGACAGCTTCCATGCATTCTCTACGGAAATGTACGGGTCGCAGCCGTATACGGTCATACCGAGTGCATGAGCCGCATTGGCAACCAAAACGCCGATTGCGCCAAGACCGATAACACCGAGCTTCTTGCCCTGGATTTCCTTACCTGCGAACTTGCCCTTGCCTTTTTCAACAAGTTTTGCAACGTTCTCATCATCCTTAATCGTCTGTACGAAATCGACACCTCCGAGGATATCACGGGAGGTCAAAAGAAGGCCTGCCATAACAAGCTCTTTCACACCGTTTGCGTTGGCACCGGGTGTATTGAATACAACAACACCTTTTTCAGCCAGCTTATCCAACGGAATATTGTTTACACCGGCACCTGCTCTTGCAACCGCAAGAAGGTTGTCGGAGAATTCCATTTCATGCATTGCCGCACTTCTTACCAATGCAACGTCGGCATCGGCAAAATTTTCAACCTGCTCATAATCTGCCGTGAACTCGTTCAGACCGATCTGAGCAATCGGATTCAAACAATTATATTTCATGGTTATTTCCTCGCTTTCTGTCAGGAGCCTGAAAATTACAGATTCTCAGCCTCAAACTTCTTCATAAATTCAACCAGCTTCTCTACGCCTTCGATCGGCATTGCGTTGTAAATGGATGCACGCATACCGCCTACGCTTCTGTGTCCCTTCAGGTTCACGAAGCCTGCTTCGGTAGCTTCCTTGATGAACTTCGCATCCAAATCAGCGTCACCGGTTACGAACGGAACGTTCATAAGGGAACGGGAATTCTTCTCAACGGTACCCTTGAACAGTTTGCTGGAATCGAGGAAGTCGTACAAAACAGCTGCTTTCTTCTCGTTCTTCTCCTTCATAACAGCAAGACCGCCCTGCTTCTTCAACCACTTAAATACCTTACCGCAGATGTAAATACCGTAGCAGGGAGGTGTATTGTACAGAGAATCATTGTCTGCATGAGTCTTGTATGTCAGCATCGTAGGTGTTCCCGGAAGAACATCCTCGGTAATCAAATCCTCACGGATGATAGCGATAACAACGCCGGCAGGTCCGATATTCTTCTGAGCACCGCCGTAAATGATACCGTACTTGGTAACATCCATCGGTTCGCTGAGGAAGCAGGAAGAAACGTCTGCTACCAGAGTCTTGCCCTTGGTATTCGGAAGCTGCTTGAACTTGGTACCGTAAATGGTATTGTTCTCGCAAATATATACATAGTCTGCATCGTCATCGATCGGGAGGTCAGAGCAATCCGGGATGTAAGAGAAGGTCTTATCCTCGCTGGATGCAACGCATTTCGCATTACCGAACTTCTTTGCTTCGTTAAATGCTCTCTTTGCCCACTGACCGGTTACGATGTAATCTGCAACCTTATTCTTCATCAGGTTCATCGGAACCATAGCGAACTGCAAGTGTGCACCGCCCTGAAGGAACAGCACCTTGTAGTTATCCGGAATGTTAAGAAGATCG
The DNA here is from genome assembly GCA_045597325.1 of Lachnospiraceae bacterium. Classification (GTDB taxonomy): domain Bacteria; phylum Bacillota; class Clostridia; order Lachnospirales; family Lachnospiraceae; genus ISDg. The sequence continues at coordinate 7,853 of JAZLJJ010000072.1, read as the reverse complement.
CGAAGATCCTGCTCAGCATCCTTAATAATCTTGTCGTATACCTTGGAGCGGTGGCTCATCTCCATAACGGACTGTCCGCTTCCCTGGTAATCGAGCATTTCCTCTGCAGCCTCGCGCAGAACTTCCTCCGGCAGTACGGCCGGACCTGCTGAAAAGTTATAAACTCTTCCCATGTTAAAATCCTCCTAAAAAGAATATATCGTTGCCTGTCTCACAGGCTTATTTTAAATGGTTTTCTCTCCCGGTAAGAAACTATCTGCCGAGAGCCCACTTATCATCATTCTATACCCCTTCACGGATTAAGTCAAGGCATTTCCGAGGAAATCCGTTGTATCCCGCAACGCATTGTAAGATTGTCTGTAACCGTCCGTCGCAGCCGCAAAAAAGCATATCGCTTGCGATATGCTCGCGCCGCCTGTGCGTCGCGAAGCGACATTTTTCCTCTGCACAGGCGTGTGCATCCTCGCGGAGCGTTTTTTATCTCATAGGACGAACTTTCCTATGAGACAAAAAAGCGGGCTCCGATTCGTTTTTACCGACTGTCGGTGCCCGCTCCTGCAATTTCATTTTCAGTTTCCGGTTTCACACACCAGAACCATCGGCCCATCCTTGTAAAATGCCGATGTCAGTGCTTTTCGTGCCTCTTCCCGGGTCGTCACCCGAACCGCCGGCACACCCATTGCCTCGGAAATTTTCACATAATCCGCACGGTCCTCGAACGCCGTTTGGGAATAGCGGTCCCCGTAATACACATGCTGCCAGTGACGCACCATTTCCAACCCGTGATTATCGCAAATAACCTCGATAATCGGCAGGCGGTATTTGGCAACAACCGTCAGCTCGTTCATATTCATACGGAAGCAGCCGTCTCCCGCAACGTTGATGATTCGTTTTCCGGGGCAGCCGAACGCCGCACCGATTGCCGCCGACAGGCCGAATCCCATCGTTCCGAGACCGCCCGACGTCAACAGCTGTCTCGGACTGTGAACGCGGTAATGTCTCGCAATTTCCATCTGATGCTGCCCGACCTCCGTCGTAATGATTCCGTTTCCGCCGGTCACATCATCCAGAAGCAGAGCAATCCAGTGATCCGTCAGCCGGGAATCGGTCAAATCGGTCAGTTCCCTGCGCTTTTCGTCCAGTTCCTTCCGATACCGTTCCGTGGTCCGACTCATCCACTCCGGATGCGTTGCCGGTTCCGTGCTGTCCGTCAGTTCACGCAGAACGTCGGCAACATCCCCGACAATCGCGGCCCGAACCGCAATATTTTTATTGATTTCCGCCGTGTCGATATCGACCTGCAGAATTTGTGCATTGCTGCACCAGTCGGGACGGTTTCCGGTCACCCGTTCACTGAAGCGTACGCCCAGCGCAATCAGGCAGTCGCACTCCTCCAGTGCCTTATTGGCCGCTCCGGTTCCGTGCATTCCGACCATACCCAAATAACGTTCGCCGACTCCGCTGTATGCACCTTTTCCCATCAGCGTTTCGCAAATGGGCGCATCCGTCTTTTCGGCAAATGCCTGCAGCACTTCTTCCGCACCCGACGCCACACAGCCTCCGCCGGCCAGAATCAGCGGTCGTTTTGCTTTTCGCAATACCGCACGAAAGCTTCTCATTCCCATGGAACGCGAGCGCTTCTCGCCCAATGCGGGAATCCGGTCTTTCATATAAACCGTTTTAGCCGCCGTTTTTCTCGGAATTTCACGGTACTGCTGTTCCATTTCCGCCGTCCATTCCGCCGTTGTCACATCCTTTGCAATATCAATCAGAACCGGCCCGGGGCGTCCTTCGGAGGCGATGGCAAATGCCTTATCCATCACTCCGTGCAGTTCCGAAATATCCCGAACCAGAAAATTATGCTTGGTAATCGGAAGCGTAATTCCGAAAATGTCCACTTCCTGAAAGCTGTCCTTTCCGATGGAATTTACCGTAACATTGCAGGTAATTGCCACCATCGGAATGCTGTCCATCATTGCCGTTGCAATGCCGGTCACCAGGTTGGTCGCACCGGGACCGCTCGTGGCAAGACATACGCCGACCCGTCCGGTTGCCCGGGAATATCCGTCCGCCGCATGCGCCGCGCCCTGTTCATGGGCCGTCAGAACATGACGAATCTCCTGCTGCCGGTACAGAGCATCGTACAAGGCGAGATTGGTCGCACCGGGGTATCCGAACACCACGTCCACACCATGCTCCCGTAAACACTGGATAATCAATTCACTGCCGTTCATTTTGCCCGTTGCTCCTTTCCGGTTTTTATTTCTGGTTTCGGCCATGCTTCCGTTCATGCTTCCGACCGTCTTATCATTCGTACTTCCGGCCTTATTTCCGAAACAGTTTCGGAAGCAGTGCCGCAAGGCTTCGTCTCCAAGCCTTCCATTCGTGTCCGCCCGGCGTGAAGAAAGTTTCCACCGGGTTTCCGGCGGCCCGAATCTTCTCCGCGCTGTCGCAAATGTGCTCCATCATCGGTTCCTGCTCCCCGCAAGCCGCAAACAGCAAATCAAACTGCTTTGCAAAGGCCTCACGGTTCAGGAAAATGTCGCTGTAATCGTGTTCTCCGTCCGTAATCGGAAGTCCGCCCGAGAAAATGCCCGCCTCGGAAAACAGTTCCGGATGTGCCATCACCACATGCTGCGTCATCATTCCGCCCATCGACAGACCTGCCATGGCACGACCGCTCCGATTTGCAACGGTACGGTACGTTTTGTCGATAAACCCGATACAGCACCCCGGCATTTCTTCGGTAAATGCCGTCAGTGCCGGATGCCAGACTCCGCTTTCGGGGAATGCGTAACCGGCGTTCATCACGATAATCATCGGCTTCATTTTGCCTTCGGCCAGAAGATTGTCGGCAATGTTGCAAAGCTTGCCCTGCCAAATCCAGCCGTTCTCATCTTCGCCGCCACCGTGCTGCAGATACAGTACCGGGTAGCGGGTTTCGTCCTTCTCGTAACCGGCCGGTGTGTATACGTAGCACAGTTTCGTGCGTCCCGTCACATCGGAGCGGTAATAATTTAAATGAATTGTGCCGTGAGGTACCTGTTTCAGCCGATATTCGTCAAAATCCTCCTCCGGCATTTCCATAAAGTTGACTGCACGGAATCCGCCGTAGCCGACCGGTGCGTTGGAATCCACGGTATTCACACCGTTCACAACCGTCCAATAGTAATGGAATCCCGACGGAATCGACTCCACCGTAACACTCCACCAGTCGGAGCCGTCTTCGCGGGTCATCGCGTATTTGCCGACGCCCCACAGGTCAATCACAACCGATTTGGCGTCTCCGCCCCGGAAGGAGAAGCGTGCCTTTCCGGCCGCCGCATCCAGCACCTCTGCGCCGTGACGGTCGTCGAAATACCGTCCCGCCGGCCGTCCCTGTGCATCGACATCAAAAATCAGTCCTTTATAAATCGGATCAAACATTCCGATATGTGCTTCCCACGTCTGAGAATTTCTCTTTTCTTCGGAAACCGCCGGCTCGCTGTAGGAAAATGCCGGCTCCGTCTCGTCGCAAACCGTCTCGTCGCGGAAAATCATTTGGGCAAAATCCCGTGCGCTTTCACGCCATACATGCCACTCGTGGAAGCCTTCGTAGCATCTCTGTTCGCTGTGGACTCCGAGTGCCGCAAACCGGTCGGTATAGGCCTTCTGTGCAACATCCAGTCCCTTTTCGCCGAGTCCGCAGGTCATCAGAACCGTCTGCATCGGATATGCTTCATTTTGAGCCAGAATCACATCCGCTTCCGTATCGCGCATGCCGGAAAATACACCGAGATGGGCAAACAGATGCTGGAATCTCGAAACAATCTGAATCGACTGTGCCGAACCGAGCGACAGCCCCGCCAGCGCACGGTTTCGACGTCCCTTCAGAACCGAATACCGGCTTTCGATAAACGGAATGACGGATTCGGTCAGTTCCCGTCCGAAATCACCCGGGAAAAATACGGTATTCTCTCCGTCGCGGAATGCGTATCCGCAGCAGATAACGACAATCATTTCCCTGCAGGCGCCGTCCGCCAGCAGGTTATCCATAATAAAATTCAGTTTACCGTTCCACAGCCATCCGGACTCGCTTTCGCCGACTCCGTGCAGAATGTACATGACCGGATACCGTTTCTTCGCGTCATAGCAGGGCGGTGTATACACGTAGCACTGCTTCACATGGCCGGTTTCCGCCGACACATACGTCTGCAGGCTGACATCCCCGTGCGGAACGTCCTTCAGATACCAAAAATCCTTGCCCGGCTGCGGAATTTCCATAAAATTCGTCATACCGAAGCAGCCGTATGCAAAACGGTCCGACGGATTCATTACCTGAACGCCGTCCACGTACCATCTGTGATATAAAAATCCGGGCTTTATGCCGGACACCGTCTTGCGAAAATATCCGTCTTCCCCTTTGTCGAGGCGGATTTTCTCATTTCCCATGGTGCCGCCGAAGCCGCACACCTCAACGGTTTCCGCCGTCGGTGCGTTCATGGAAAACCGCACATCCCCATTTTCCTTCACCGTTACGCCCGGTTCGTCGTCAATGTATCCGAATGTCGGGCGCCCTCCGTCCCGGCTTTGAAATGAAACGACCCGATTAATCGGGTCAAACATCATCGGATTCATGGTAATTGCCTGATTCATACAAAAATACCCTCCCAATATTATAAAACTGCCGTGCTCCAGTCGAATTCCACCACTTCACAGTTCGGAATTCCGAATTCTGCATATTCTTCGTTGGTTTCATCGTAAAAATACGACTGGACCGACCGCACAATTCCGTTATGCGCCACCAGAATATACGTCTTTCCGTCGTCCCGCAGCTCATCCAGCAAATTGTAAACCCTCTGTGCCAGACGAAGCATGGACTCTCCGGTTCCGCCGTAACGGTCCGCAAAATGACCTTTCATCTCATGAAAATCCTGCAAATCCCAGGATGCCCCTTCGAACCGTCCCATATTCTGTTCTTTCAGCCTCGGTTCTTCACGGGCCGGAATTCCGGTAATCCGGGAAATTGTCAGCGCGGTTTCGCGTGCTCTCGAAAGCGGTGAATACAAAATCAGGTCGGCGCGAATCCCCCGCTCCAAAATGATGTTCCCGGTCGTCTCCGCCTGTTCCCTGCCAAGCTCCGACAACGGAATATCGGTTGCACCGCATACCCTTCTCTGAACGTTCCATTCCGATTGTCCGTGACGGACAAAATACAATTTTCCCATCTGCCAAATCCTTTCAAATCTTTCCGAACGTCGGAAAGAGAATACATTATTTTATCATAGCCGCCCGCTTTTTTCAAGCGCATCCCGGTTCTGCGGAGCAGCACCCGTTAGGTTCCTTCCATGCCCGCCCGGCTGTGTCTGCCCGCTTCCTTCCCGGCCGTGTCTGTCAGGTTCCTTCCCCGCTGTGTCTGCCCGCTTCCTTCCCGGCTGTGTCTGCCCGCTTCCTTCCCGGCCCAACGGGGGCAGCCGCTAAATGGACAGATTGTTCTTGAATTCTTTCACATACTGGCGGGACACACGCACATTTTCCTTGTTGGACAGGGTCACGAGCAGCGTGCGGTCCTTACAGCCCGTCACCCGGACAACGCAGGCCATGTTGACAATCACCGATTTGGAAATGCGCAAAAACCCCTTGTTCCGGTACATTTCCTCAATCTCGTAAAGATGTTTCTTCACGGGGAAACTGCCGTTCATCAGTGTAATATAGGTCCGCCTGTCCCGGCTTTCAAAATAAATTGCGCCGGCGACATTGACCTTGTACATCACATCATTTTTCATGGCAAAAATGGTGTTGTCCGACTCCGTATACGTCGACGCGCCCGACACGTTCCGTTCCCTTGCGGTCTCTGCCCGGCGGCGTTCCTGCTCCGCCGCGGATTTCGGCGGAAATACCCTTCTCGAATCGGCCAGCTGCACATCAAGCACGCCCCGTTCCCGCATCAGGCTGAGGGCAATCGAAACTTTATGCACGAAATCCTTGGTCATTTCCCCATATATGCACGTGTCCCGACTGGCAATCGTGACAAAGCCGTACATTTCCTCATTGAAAATGAGCGGGAGCACGTTCGTGTTGAGAAGCGCCCTGTCCCGGAAAACCGGCGGATAAATATCTCGGGCGGGAAATGACAGTTTCTCCCCGCTTTCCAGATAATTGGACAAAAACAGGCAGTCCGCCTTATCAAATTCCTTATCCACCAGCGACAGACCGAGCATTTCACGATCCAGAATCAGATAGGACAGATTGCGAATGTAATACGGAAGCTCTGAAAAATTCCGTATCGTATACAGTTTTTCCTCCAGCTTGCTGTTATTGTACTCCATGACGGCCTTTTTTCGCCGAACCTCCTGCGCCAGATGCAGTCGGATATTGCCCTGCTTCATGGAGCCGCAGCCGCAGCTCATACCGAGTATCAGGGAATTTTCCCGTTCCCGAATCGGCACATCGGTACGGCCGGTCATTTTCTCATATAAGGTTGCAAATGCCGCCTCGCCGAGATACTCCGGGTCGGAATCCACGGTTGTCAGCGACATCACGGAACTGCGCTCACTCGGCAGCGAATCACAGCTTGCAATCAGAATATCCTCCGGAACACGGAACCCGTAGTGATACAGTTTTTGAACCAGCGTGTTGGCCACCGTATCGGAAATGCAGACAATCGCGTCAGGCTTCGGAATGCGCTGGTCGGCGATTTCAGTCGCCAGATTTTCCGCACAGTCCGTCCAATACCCGCCATACAGAAAACGGCTTTCCGGCATCGGCACATGATGCTTTTCAAAGGAGTTGAGAATGCCGATGAATTTGCTCGATTTGATAAACCGCTCGCCTCCGAGAACCAGAATGTCACGGCACATATGAAGGTCCATCAGATGGTCGATCAATTCCTCCGTAATCCGACTGCTGTTCTGCGTCGCCACACTCGGAAAGACCGGCGAATCCCCGATGGACAGGACCGGTCCGTCGTACCGGCTCCGAATCCGCTCCGTCAGTTTGTTCACCAGTTCCTTATGCGTAAAGCTCTGCGTAATAATCAAAATGCCGTCATACCTGTCATAATCGATTAACTGATAAATTCCCTCTTCATGATTGGTGAAGAGGTCGCTTTTCTGAATCATGGAAAATGTCGTGGTTGCATACCCGCAGCGGTTTGCCATCTTCTGAATTCCGATGACGAAATCCTCCGTCAGATTTCCGCGGTAATCCGAAATGATAATTGCGATTTCATGGGTTTCTTTCATCTCGTTGCCCTCCGTCTGATTGCCTGTCGGCCGCCCCCGGCCCGGTCTTCCTGTCAAGGCAGGAATTTTTATTGTAAATAACGTGCTTTTCGTTATCCCGAATGTCAATTTACAGTATCATTTTAGCCCTTTCGGAGTCACGCCGTCAAGCAAAACGGCAACTTAGGCGCAATTTGTGCAACTTAGTCTGTTATATCTCTGTAAAAAATGAATTTATGACTGCCTATTTGTCACATATTGCATTGAATTTTACAAGTTGCTGTTATCAAATCAGTGCTTTGTTTCTTGGGACCGTCATCCCCTTGCCCGGGCAGTCCGGGCAGTCTGCGGTTCCGTGACGGCCGTTCAAAGCTTCGGCGACAATTCCTTCATTTTCATAATAGAAAAGTCCCCTCCGGATGAATTCTCGTATCGGTCTCTGCGTCAGATTATTGTCTGACGGCCGGACCAATATCGAATTCACACGTAGGGGACTTGCGTTTCCTTCTATTTCGTCAGTTTCAGGCTCTTGATTGCACTCCAGTTGCTGTAGAAGGTGTATCCGCCCATTGTCTTGTACGCACGAATCTTAACATAATACGTGGTTCCCTTCTTCAGGTCGGTAATGCTCTTATCGGTTGCAGCAGCCAT
>JAZLJJ010000071.1:0-9851 GCA_045597325.1 Lachnospiraceae bacterium | reverse complement strand
TCTTGATGGCGTAGTAGTAAACCACACCGCTCTCGGTTGTCGTATCGGTAAAGCTCAGATTCTTCTGGGTGGAACCGATCATATGCCAGGTTCCCGCCTGCGTATCCTTCCGGTAAACGAAATATCCGTTTGCACCGGGTACCGCAGACCAGCTGACCTTCACACCGCCGCTGACATTGTCAACCGAGCTGATGGTCGGAGGCGTCATGAAAATGCCGGACATCGTCTCGCCGGGTTCATTTACCTTGCCGTTCTTCCTGACAAGTGCCACCGCATATGTATACAGGGTATTGTTCTGTGCGGTCTTGTCATAGTATCCGACCGACGTCTGTGTTGTCAGAACGGTCCAGTCGGTTTCTCCTTCGGCCTTTCTCAAAATCCGATAGGAATAACCGGATGCGGCCTGCCATTTAATCGTCACTCCGTACCAGGAATTGGTCATGCTCAGAACCGGAACCGTCGTGGTATCCTTTACAAAGGTCAAATACCGGCAATCGGTCAAATCCTCATTGCTGTTCTTAAGCTTGGCATTTCCGCCGTCCGTTCGTGTTCCTGCGAAAATGTCATATTCCGCAAGGTCTCCGGACAGATTCATTGCACCGTTCACCACCGACTTATTTGCACTCACGGTCAGTTTTCCGGTTCCCGTCCAAATGACATTGTCACCCATCTGAATTCCGTAAGGAACAGAGGACACGCTGCAGTCACCGTCAATGACAACCGTTACACCGGCCGGCACACAGATGGCGGCATCCGCCGTTCCGTTTTTCGTAATAACCGCATTCTTTAACGTCAGTGTCCCGGTTGCAGCATCATACACCGCCGTTCCGTTACCGCAGGCAACCGTCAGCGTACGGGAACTCATTTGCACGCCGTTCACCCAGACATCATAGTATTCCATCGGCTTAACGTTGAAATACCGAAGCGAATCGGCCGGCTTGCCTCCCTGCCATTCGGTGCTGTTCGTACCGTCTGTATTGTCGGACACCAGAACCTGATACTTCTCCTTGGTAACATTCAGTGTCAGTTCTTCAGTCATCCATATTGCACGGTTACCGGCCTGAATCAAAAGGCTTGCACCGTCGTCCATCATAATGGATACATTTCCGCGAATTCCGTATGATTTGGAAATCAGCGTACAGTTTCCTTTAATTACCAAAGTCACATTCGGATTACCGGTGACATCAATCGCACAGTATTCGCTGTTAATTGTCGCATCCGTCAGTGTCAGAGTCATGGTTTTGGGATTGAAGACCGCCCCATCGGTTCTCGTATTCAGAGACGTAAATTCAAACCCGTCAACATATACCTCATAATGAGTAATCGGCTCGATGCAGAGGTATCGGACATTTTGGGCAATTTTATCGGTACTCATCGGCTTGAGATTTGATCCGGATTTATCTCCCGACACCATAACCTGATAATCACCGGGGGTGATTACGGATACTCCGTCGTCACTCGGACATACTCCTTTTTGCGTAATAAACAGAAGTCTCGGCGTCATACCGGAAGCAACCTTACGCATTTGAATGGTTTTGATTCCGCGCATTCCGAGTCTCTCCGACTGAATCTCGCAGAAGCCGTCAATTATCAGAGTCATCGGATTCGGAGTATCGATTACATACCCTCTGCTGTTCACCTCGGTAATCTTCGTACCGTCTCCGACAATCAGCGCATTTCCGTTTATGTCCAGAGTCACCATGCCGTCGCCGCAATAAACTCTTGTCTTGCGGGACGTCATTTCTTCTCCGTTCACCCAGATTCCGTAGCGAACAATCGGCTGAATCTGAATATACTTCACTTTCGCGGACGAGCCCATACTCTCATTCAGGGCATTTCCCTGCCAGAAAATTGCATTATTACCGTTTCGGTTATCCGCAACCAGAACCTGATACGTACTCAGCGAAACATTCAGCTTCATCGTATTGCCCGGATACAACGCACTCTGATTTGCGCGAATCAAAAGCGTCGCATCGGTTCCCATGACAATGTCGTTGTTTCCGTTAATTCCGTAAAGATTGGTCGTCTCAATCGTGCAGGCACCGTGAATTACCAGCTGTACATCCGACGGTACCGAAACCGCATTCATAACACTTGTCGAAATTACCGCGTCGGTCAAAATGAGCTGCTTCTTTGCGTCATCGTAAACCGCCGTTCCGTTACCGCATTGTATCGTACTGCGCTTTGATGTAAACGGAATATTATCAACCTTCACATCGTACCGGGTTGCCGCCTGAATCTGTACATAGCGAATTTCTTCTCCGGTCTCTCCGTTCACCCATTCCTTCGCACCGGTTCCGTTCTTGTCACCGGAAACCGCAATGCTGTATTCTTCATACGGAAGTCCCAGTACTCCCGGATTGTTGTTCAAAACCGCTTTATCCGATGATTTCACGGTCAGCACGGCATTTTCCGCCAGAACCAGATTCTTGCAGGTTCCGATTCCCATACCCGTAACATTGAGCTGACACGTTCCTTCGATATAAATCGTCGTATCGGCCGTTCCGTAAACCGCATAATCATGATAAGCGAATCCCGTAATTGTTGCATTGGACAATGTCAGCCTGTCGTTGTCCGGATTGTATGTTGCCGTACCGCTTCCGCATTTTACCTGCAAAAGCTTGGACGTAAACTGCTGATTATTGGCAAGAACATCGTACTGGACCGCCGGATAAATCTTAAAATACCGAACCGAAGACGGAACCGTCCCGCTCTTTTCCGCTGCCGCAGTGCCGTCATAATCATCCGACTGCACCATATAGAACTCTTCCGGCTTGACACTGCTTTGCCAGGACGGTGCTTTGGTGCCGACATAGGCGGACTTATTTGCCTGTACGAGCAGGGATGCACCTTCCTTCGGTGAAAATGCGAAATTTCCGGACATACCGTTCTGAGTCGAACGAATTACATTATCTCCCGTCAGAACTACCGTAACATCTCCGGACGCTTCAATAACGTATCCGTTTGCATTGCATTTGGTTAATTCCGCTTTATTTAAGTTGATTGTCTTCGAGCTGTTCGAATAGGATACGGTTCCGCCGTTGACGGACAACGAGCTCGTCTTCTCGTTCATCTGCACGCCGTTAATCCATACCGGGTATTTCGTTGCCGGATACACATTCAAAAATTTATAAGCGGTGGCCACGCTGCCGGAAGACCAGGATAATTTTGACTGAGTTCCTGCCGTATTCTTTGCAAGTATGACATAATATGCATTCAAATCGACACCCATATCGACATTCTGGCCGCCGCACAGCAGTGCAGTGCTGCTTGCCGCGATCTTCAGGGATGCATCGGTGCCGAATACAAACTTCTTACACCAGGAAATGCCGACCGAGACGTTGCTGATTGTACAGGTACCGTTCACCTCCAGCGTCATATCTCCCGGCATCTCAATACCGTACCCCGAAGCCTGTCCGCTTGTGATTGTGGCATTGGTCAGAACAATCTTATTTTCACTCTCAACATATTCTGCCGTTCCGCTACCGCACGTGATAACCCGTTTCCGATCGGTAAATTCCTTGCCGTTTACCCAGATATCGGTTCCCACTACCGGTGTAACCGAGAAATACCGAATCGTATCGCCCGGAACTTTGCCGTCCCATTCCGTTGCACCATTCATAAATGTGGTGGTACCGGCCAGACATGTAACCGTATCCGGATCGTCCAGTATCTCAAGAACATTGTACGATATATAAATGGCTTGTTTTGCACCGATAATCTCAACCGTTGCCTGATCCATCGTGATGCTGTTAATTACGAACAGACCGATGCTGCCCGAATTCACATTCAAAGTCAAACCGGAAATCAGCAGTGTTCCTGCCGCACGAATTCCGTAATAGTTATTCGTCGAGTTCGGAGTTACTTTGATATTCAGCGTACCGGTTCCCTTAATCGTCAGATTTCCTCTTGCGTAAATACCGTTAGCGCCCAGGTCATAACCCGTTGTATTGAAGTTGATTGTATTATTTCCGATACATTCAACAATCAGATCCTCATCGGAAGTAATAACTCCGTTCTCGAAGGGGCCGCTTTTTGTGCAGTTGCTGAGGGTTGCCCCGTTCAGAGTCAGGGTTTTGGTACTCGGCTTATACGTCGCCTGTCCGTTTCCGCATTGTACCAACAGCGTTTTCTCCGTCATCTGAGTTCCGTTTACCCAAACCGGATACTTTTCCATCGGTTTCAAAATAATATTCCGATACAGTGTCGGCTTCGTAAGCGTTTCATATTGCACGATTTCGCTCGGTTCTCCGGATGTTCCTGCATATGCCACGGTATTGTTCTTGTCAAAAATCACCGAACCGCCTGCATATACTGCTTTTATCGAAGCGGACATGGTCACACTGGCTTTGCTGTTCACCTCGATGTTATATGTGCCGCAATCGACACAGTAATCCGAGCTTTGTAACTGCAGAGACGCATCGTTAACGGTGAATTTGCCTTTGGTTCTCACGCCGATTCCCGTTACCTGGTTCCCGCTTCCGGCCGTCAGTACCAAAGAACCGGTTCCGGATATCGTCAACGCTTTGTTACTGTAAATACCGTATTTCCGTTCGGTATCGGCCGGCTTTTGACTGATTACATCGATGATATTCTCTCCGCTCAGAACCAGATTCGTGCAGGTTCCCATATCAAGCGCCGCATTATTGGTTGAACACAAATTGAAAATTCTTGCATTCTTCAATGTCACGGTATTTGCAGACGGGTCGTACGTTGCCGTTCCGCTTCCGCATGCAATCGTTGTTTTGTCCGATGCAAATTCGATTCCGTTAACAAATACATTGTATCTGGTAATCGGCCGAACACTAAAATACTTGTAATTGCGAAGTCGCGTGTCTTCCGTCCACTCAATCGCCTGCGCACCGTTTTCCAATGCAGACACAGAAATTCGATTCGTCTCGCTTGGAACAGAAATCGTCGATTTCGCTTCATTTGCCCAAATACTGCAATCATTACCGGACAGTGTCGTTACCAACGGGTTAATCGTCACGGCTTCCGAGGAATATACTGCCGTATCCGTTTTTTCCACAAACAATCCAAGGGATTCCAGCGTAATATTTCCTGTCGCATAAATACCGTCACGACCGCTTCCGCGCAGGCTCTCCGAAATCGGAATTTGAATTGTCAACGTACCCGTACCGAGAATTTTCAGGTCATTTTCGGCACTGACTCCTCTGTAAGACTCGTTATAATAGGTATTGCTGGTCAGAGTAATGCTGTTCGTTCCGATTGCATTGACGGTAAACAGTTCGATTTCTTCGTTTCCGCAGTAAATACCGCCTCGAACATCATCTACCTGTGAAAATTTCGTAATCGTTGCATCATTAAGCGTCAATGTGCAATTATCGGGATTGTAGGTTGCGGTTCCGTCGCCGCATTCGATGGTTTTTTGTTTCGACGTAAACTGTTCTCCGTTCACCCAAACCCCGTATTCAACCGGAGGCTGTGCGATTCGTACATAGGAATACTCGGCAAGGGTCTTTGTCCGGTCCCATACAGCCGTTTCCGCCTCATTGACATAGACTTTCCATGTGGTCGGAATCGTCAGTGTCAGATTGGCATTGACGGATTGTTCTGCCCCGACATCCCCCGGTCTGTAGTAAATCGCATTTTTACCGTTGCTTCGGATTTCGGAATTCTTGATTGACATGCTTTCGCTTGTATAAATACCGCGGCTGTTCGCCCCCGATACCGTAACCGAAACATTGGCATTTTCTATGCTCAGATGACCGGTTACCGTGATACCAAGGGTCATACCGCCGTCTCCGTCAAACATCGACGCCGGAATATCCATTTCCAGACTTCCGGGTCCTTTCATCGTCAGTCCTTGCTGGGCCTCGATACCCTCAATGTATTTCGTGGTATTCACCGAATGCTGAATCCGGTTCGTCCCCTTTAATACAATGGTCAGCGGTATTCTCGAATAAATGGCGCTGTAAACCGTGTTCGAATCGTAGTGATTACCCTCGGTGATAGTTGCATTCTCAAGCGTCAAAGTGTTGGTATCCGGATCAAACGTCGCCGTTCCGTTCCCGCACTGTCTTGTCAGCTGAAGCGAGGTAAATGCCTTCTCCCCGAGATATACCTCATATCTGTGTTCCGACATTACAGACAGGTATTTTAGCTGTACAATGACACCCTTCGAAATCACTGTCGTCGGGTTTGCATCCGAACCGTCATATGCTACACCGATATTCACGGTTAACAACGGATTATCCGTGAAATGAATCAAATTGGCTTCATTCGGTGTCGTCTTAATAACATAGCCGGTTGCCTGAATTTTCAGTAACGGTTCGCCGACCGATACCTCATGGGCCATAACACCGTACTGAAAGCCCTTAATTTCCACATGCGTACTCTCAAAATATACCGTTCCGGCAGCTTTGATTCCGCTCAGCTGACCGTTACTTACAATTGTCAAACCGGTTGTCATGTTGCCGTAAAACCGTACATCTCCAACGGAATAAATACCGACGCTTTTGCCGTCGGTACCGGACAGTGAGATGGTGCTCGGCAGCGAATCAATAAAACTTATCGCCAGTGTCGATTCGTCATCGCCCTCCCCTCCGTAAATCGCATACCGGTTTCCGTCCGGTGCCGTATACGTTTCCGTAATCTCCGCACCGTACAGATAAATCTTATTATTGAATGCATCATAATCTGCTTTGCCGCTTCCGCATTCAATTCTTGTCTTATTTGTGTAAAACTGTTCGCCGTTTACCCATACATCATACGGGTCTCCGAAATCATACGACGCTCCTCCCTCTTCTGCCGACGCACTTCCGAGCATACAGAACATCGTCGCCAGAATCAGCAGAACCCAAAACATACGTTTTTTCATCCTTGTTACCCCCTTCATTTGTTGTCGTTCGGGCATCTGCCTCATTTCTTTGGCCGCATGCCCGAACAACCGTTATATCGCAGTATAGAAGTGTTCGAATCCCGCTTATTTCGTCAGCGTCAGATTCTTCACGGCACTCCAGTTTCCGTAGAAGGTATAACCGGCCACGGTTTTGTATGCCCGCACCTTCACATAATAGGTTTTGCCCTTTGTCAGTCCCGTAACGGTCTTGCCGGTTGCCGTCGAACTTGCGATTCGTTCGGTTGTCGCACCGGTCAGAGTCGAATTGGTTCCGTACATGATTTCATATCCGGTGCAGACCGGTGTCTTGCTGAATTCCACCTTCAGTGCTCCGGCGCTCGGATTGGACAGCTTGGAAACGAAATTATTTTTCACATAAATCGTGTTCTTCGCCGAGCTCGATGCGCTCGTTACGGTCTCGGTTCCGTCCTTCCGGAAGCTCTTGATCGCATAGTAGTAAACAACCCCGTTTTCCACTGTCGTATCATTATAATACAGATTTTTCTGAGTCGAGCCGATCATATGCCATGTTCCGGCCTGCGTGTCCTTGCGATATACGAAATATCCGTTTGCACCGTTCACTGCGGACCAGGTCACTTTTGCTCCGCCGCTAATGTTCGTAACCGACTGAATCGTCGGCGGCGCCATATAAATGCCGCTCATCGCTGTTCCCGTCGGACCGTTCAGCTTGTTGTAACGACACAGTTTCACCGCATAGGAATAACGCGTATTATTCTTTGCGGTCTTGTCATAGTATCCGGTTCCCGAGGTCTGATCGATGTAGGTCCAGGAAGAATCGCCCTGTGCCTTACGATAAAGCTTGTAATCATAGCCGGGAACCTTTTTCCATTTCACCGTAACTCCGTACCAGGAATTGGTCAGGCCCGTAACCGTCGTCGTTTCCGTGCACGGCTTGGCAATCAGCACGAATCCGTATTTGGACAAATGAGTCTTGCTGTCCCAAACCTCGTCGGTCTTTTCATTGACGTACACCTTATAGTCCGAGCTGAGGGAAAGTTTCAAATGTGCATTGGTCTTTTCTCCGGCCGAAGTATTCGCCTCTCGATAATAAATCGCCTTATTTCCTTTACTGTATACGGTCGAATTGCTAATCGTCAGATTGTCGCTTGCATAAATGGCGCGGCTGGTCTTTCCCGATACCGTGACCTTAATATCTGCATTTTCTATGCTCAGATTCCCACTTGCCGAAATGCCCATGGTCATGCCGCCGTTTCCGTCAAACATCGACGCCGGAACATCCACTTCCAGACTTCCGGGGCCTTTAATCGTCAGTCCTTCCTGAGCATCGATGCCCTCGATGTAGTACGTGGTATTCACCGAGTGCTGAATCCGGTTCGTCCCCTTTAATACAATGGTAAACGGTATTCTCGAATAAATGGCGCTGTAAACCGTGTTCGAATCGTAGTGATTGCCCTCGGTGATGGTTGCATTTTCAAGCGTCAACGTGTTGGTATCCGGATCAAACGTCGCCGTTCCGTTCCCGCACTGTCTTGTCAGCTCCATTGTGGTAAATGCCTTCTCCCCAAGATACAGCTCATATCTGTGTTCCGACATTACAGACAGATATTTTACCTGTACAATGACACTCTTCGAAATCACTGTCGTCGGGTTTGCATCCGAACCGTCATATGCTGTACCGATATTCACGGTTAACAACGGATTATCGGTGAAATGAACCAAATTGGCTTCATTTGGTGTCGTCTTGATAACATATTTGGTTGCCTGAATTTTCAGAACCGGTTCGCCAACCGATACCGCATTTGCCATAATGCCGTACTGAAAGCCCTTGATTTCCACATGCATGCTTGCAAAGAATACCGTTCCGGCGATTTTGATTCCGCTCAGCTGGCCGTTGCTTTGAATCCTCAGTCCGCTTGACGGATTGCCGCAAAACTGCAAATCACCGACGGAATAAATGCCCACGCTTTTGCCGTCCGTACCGGACAGCGAGACGGTATTCATCGTCGTACCGGTAAAATCAACCTTCAGGCAGGAATACTCATCACCCTCCCCTCCGTAAATCGCATACCGGTTTCCGTCCGGTGCCGTATACGTTTCCGTAATCTCCGCACCGTACAGATAAATCGTATTATTGAGTTCATCATAAACTGCTTTGCCGCTTCCGCATTCAATTCTTGTCTTGTTTGTAAAGAACTGTTCGCCGTTCACCCAGACATCATACGGATCTCCGAAATCATACGGTTCTTCCCCTTCATACGCCGCCGCGCCCGCCGACATACACAATATTGCCACCAGCAACAGTAGCATGTTCAGTATCGTTTTTCGCATATATCCAACCCCTTTCTCCTGTCAATGGCACCGATTTAGCAGCAATTTTTATCTCATTTGCCGCAACCGTTTTTTTGTTTCGAATCCGCAACTCCCTTTCGGTATCCTGCAGCAAAATGACCGGAATCCGAATGGCTTTTTGAAGACTCGAAATCACATCCTTTAAAGAAAAGTATAGAAGATTCGGAAACCTCCGTCAAGCAGTTTTCGCACCTGTTTGAGGAACTTTTTTCCCTGGAACAAAGCATATCGCTTGCGATATGCTCGCGCCGCCTGTGCGTCGCGAAGCGACATTTTTCCTCTGCACAGGCGTGTGCATCCTCGCGGAGCGTTTTTTTATCTCATAGGACGAACTTTCCTATGAGATAAAAAAAGACCAATACGGTCTCTTCAGAAATCCGAAAAAACATGTATTGGTCTTTCTTGTCGTTCTTGTGTTTCTTGTATTTCTTATCGTTCTTGTATTTTTGTATTTCTTGTCGTTCTTGTATTTCCTGTTTTATCGATTGTCCTGTTGCTTACTTCGTCAGCTCCAGGCTCTTAATCGCACTCCAGTTGCTGTAGAAGGTATATCCGCCCATCGTCTTGTATGCACGGATCTTAACGTAGTACGTTGTGCCCTTCTCAAGATCGGTAATGCTCTTATTGGTTGCAGCAGCCATCTTCACCGGTACGGTGA
>JAZLJJ010000070.1:0-38279 GCA_045597325.1 Lachnospiraceae bacterium | reverse complement strand
TCCCGGCTATCCTTACGATAACGCCTGCATCGAATCCTTCCATGCCCTTATTAAGCGTGAATGGCTTAACAGGTTTAGCATTATGAACTACCGCCAGGCTTATCGCCTTGTTTTCGAGTATATCGAAACATTTTATAACACCGTTCGAATTCACAGCCACAATGATTATATGTCGCCTAACGAATTCGAAAATCTATTTTTATCTGTATCCAATGACGGCATACAGAAGAAAGCGAGTTAATATGAGAAATCTCCCATTTTAATTTGTTCTAAATCTTGACAGAGGACCATTCACTTTCGGGGTATTTCTTTTGTTCATATGTCTCCTCCACATTCTACACTAACAAATCATTATCCTTCGGCGCTTCTTACTGCAACATCCGTCTTGCTCTCTTCTGAACTACAGCTTCTATCATTTTCAGTTTTTTGGGAGAATAATTATATGCGCCCAAATTCTCAAAGCGGAACTCCAATAATTTCCGAATTTTCTTCTTCAGCGTTTCGTTCAGGTACGGCTTTACTTCCTCCCAATAGTCTTCGTATGTGCAGGGAAGCAACGTAGAAATGTATTCATCAAGAAGCTGGGCATTGCTCCAGTTTTCTTCTCCCGCCATGCAGAACAGCGTATTGCCATGATCAAATAACGGCGCCGGTGCAATAATTTGGTTGGTACGACTGTCAACCAACACGCCAAAGTTTCCAAAATGACGGTCGGTATTGCAGACGATTGCATCAAATGCAAGCATTTCATTTAACGCATCTACATACTTCTCTCCGAGCCCCTCGTAAAACTCACGCACCGCTTTCATCCCACCGGATGCAACAATTCGGCCAATCGGCACATAAGCAATGTCCTTGCTTGTAAAGAGTTCGCAGACGGAGCATAAATTTCCGTTCCATTTGGCAATCTTGTACGGAACCGCATCAATTCCCATGCTTTTTGCAATCAGCGACGCGTACTTTTCGGAATACGGTTCATTGCCCGTATTCGAAGCCCCGGTTGTTCCGCCTTTGTACAAATATACCGTTCCCTGAATTCGTCGCCAGCACTTCGGCAGCATGCGATGCACCTCGTTTCTTAGAATACGCAACATAGTTTTCAAAAATATATTTGCACAGAACGGTCTCAAAAAAACCGTTGTATTATTGTATCATACCTTGCTTGATTTATCCATACTTTTAAGGCATCCGCTGGATGAAATTAGTAGAAGCAGGCCTCGACCACGGCATCAAACGAAGTATTGACCAGGAAATCCGTAACCTTAATTTCCAACACGTTGGCCAGTGCCTTAAGCGTATCCATGCTAGGTTGGCGCACTTCATTCTCATGGATTCCGTGATTGTTGAAATGATTTTCTCTGTCGGGGTGAAAATGCCCGTTATTTCCTGTTGTATTCTACCGTTGTAGAATCGTTGTCCTTCAGCCCTCCTTACTGTCCCACACGCCTGCCGTCACAGCCGAGAATACTTTTCGCGTCATTCATGCATTTCGAAAACCATCCTTATACGGCTCGGGGCTACAAACACATTGTCATATAAATGGGCATGTAGGTTACAGTGTCCTCTTGAGACAAATCTTTTGAATATATTATATAACGTTCATTAAGCTTAACCTTATATTTCTTTACAAAGTAATCAAATGATTTATGGCATTTATATCCTGATGATTTGACTTCAATCGGAACCATTCGTTTTCCTTTTACAATCATAAAATCAATTTCATAGCGCTTCTCTGATTTATTTTCTTCTGCTGCATACTTAAATTCGTGGTAGTACAGTTCGTAGTTCTTTGCCCGCAACATCTGCGCCACCATATTTTCAAAAATATATCCCTGGTTCACATCAAGATCATCAATTATGAGCGATTTATATAATTTGTCCGGAGTCTCTTTTCCGCTTTGAAGCAGGTATGTCACCAACAGGCCCGTGTCACCCATAAACATTTTAAATGATGTACGGTCTGCATATTGTTCAAATGTCACTTCCGGCTTCGTAACGTTGTAACAATTATTGGTAATCATCGACTGTTCCAGAAATTCTACCGCATTTGCGCAATTCCTTGTTCTGGCCGCCCCATCAACAACCGATAATTTAAATACACTGTTGTGATTCGACAGCTGCTCCGGAATCGACTTAAAAACAAGGCCCGCCCGATCCGCATCATCGTTATCATGCTTTTCAAGGTCCTTTATATAAAGACTGACGATATTTCTCTTAATCCTGTCGATTGTTTTATAATCTTTCCCATCCACATAGGCGCTCACCGCCTGCGGCATTCCTCCGACGGCAATATAAGTTCGAAATGTCTGCATGATTTTACGGTGTATTGCATCCCCAAGCGGTTTTTTCTTTTCAAAGGCATCCCGTATGATATCTGCGTAAACGGTATTATTATTTGCCCATAGAAACTCCTCAAAATCCATCGGAAACATTTTAATACTCTCTTCTTCCGACGGAATCAGTATATCGCGTACATTCTTTGTAATCGAAATGAGGGAGCCCGTCTCGATATAATCGTATCTTCCGTCTTTGACCAAATGCTTGATTGCCTGCCTTGCTTTTGGACAGAACTGTACTTCATCAAAAATAATCAGGCCGTCCCTCTCGGGAAGTGTCTTTCCTACAAGAATAAATAAATTCCGAAAAAAAGTATTTAAGTCACCGATATTATCAAAATTATCTTTTATAGCATCACCGGCAATTGAAAAATCGATTAATATGTATTCTTTGTATTCATTCCTGGCAAACTCTTCTACGACCGTGCTTTTTCCGATACGACGCGCACCTTCAATAAGGAGCGCCGATGTTCCTTGTGATTCTTTCTTCCAGGCTAACATGTCATTATATATCTTACGTTTAAACATAATTATCACCTCCGAGAATACTATATCAAAGAAACACCGTATTTTCAATGCTTTCCACGCAATATTTTCCGAATTTACACTTTTTATATGGCTGTTTTTGCACGTAAATACACTTTTTGTTCCGCAATATTTGCACGAAAATACACTTTTTGTTCCGCCATTATTGCACGAATTTACACTTTTTGTTCTGCCATTTTTGCACGAATTTACACTTTTTGTTCCGCCATTTTTGCACGAATTTACACTTTTTGTTCCGCCGCGAACCGCATCCGCACCGTCAGGCCGGGACTGGCATTTTCGACTTCGCTGGTCGCCTCCTGCTTTTCCGGCACGGCTTCCTGCCCTTTGTCCGTGTACCGATTGACATCGATTTCCGCCCCCGCATATCCAGTTATGCACAGTCTGTCAAGAAGGAAAATGAAATATTCTTCGGCATCATTTTCTCCGGGCAAAAAATCCCCGGAGGTCTGCCGGTCTCCTGATACCAGTTTTCGTTCTGGTCTTCGGACCGTGCGGTTCCCTCCGGGGTGTTCGTCACTGTTTGATTGTCATACGATCCGGGCGAACCGGTGCTTCACCGGACGTTCGGATGTTTCGCATTTTCCCTGCTATTGCAGCAATCGTCAGGTTACTTTGCTTAGCGAACAATTTCATTTCAGACTGTTCTTATACTCATCGCTCAGTTCGTTCTGAAGCATCGTAAAAAGTTCCGAATACCGAAGCGCTCCGTTTCCTTCGAAGCATACGGCCTTCGCATACATCGACAACGGGAATTCCCGGTTTTCCCAGGTAAAGCTCTCATCGTTGCGGCTGAGAATCTTCTTGCAAATATCCGCCGCATACGCTTCATCGGTCGAATCGGTCAGAATCACAAATTCGTCACCGCCGATGCGGAAAACGATATCCTCGGCACCGGATGCGTCTTCCATCCGCTTCATTGCCGTGATAATGGCCAAATCTCCGGCAGCCATCGACACATCGTTAATCGGTGTCAGTCTGCAAATATCGCCGACAACCAGATAGCAGCCCTTTCTTTCCTTAATGCAATCGTACAACTCACTGATGTCAATTTTCTTCTTATCGTTCATACTGTTTTCCTCCATTAGTTCCCGGTCCAATCGGTATCCGGGGAAAAGTTCGTAGTTTACGGGGTTCTTTCGGAATTCCGAGGGCATCATATGCCATACTCCGAAGAAGGCTCTGGAAAATGCCTCATTGCTTCCGTATCCGTACTGAATTCCGATTTCCAGAATGGATTTCTTCGGATTCTGTGCAAGTTCTCTGGCCGCTCTGCTCATTCTTCTTCGAATAATGTAATCCCGAATGCTCACATTGTTAACGTATTTGAAAAGCTTTTCGATTGTGGACTTCGAGCAGTACAAATGATTCGCGATGTCATCTGTCTTGATGGATTCCATCAAATTTTCTTCAATATATTCCATTGAAGCGATTAGGATTTGAATTTTCTCCATGCTCTTGTGTCCTCCGATTTCGTTATCGTAACTACAGTATAAACGGTTCTGAAAAGTCATTCTTGATAAAATGAGTAAAAATCATGTTGTTTTTCCCATTCGGGAACAAAGCATATCGCTTGCGATATGCTCGCGCCGCCTGTGCGTCGCGAAGCGACATTTTTCCTCTGCACAGGCGTGTGCATCCTCGCGGAGCGTTGTTTTCGTTCTGCTGTCAATTATAACTCCAACAGCCGGATTAATTCCTCTTTGGTATGATATCCGATTGCTTCCTTTACGAGTTTGCCGTCTTTTATCAGTACCACGGTCGGAATGCTTGCCACCTGAAACGCAACCGCCAGTTCCGGCTCTTCATCCACATCGACCATTCCGACCTTCAGCCGGCCGTCATACTCCTTTGCCAGTTCTTCAATAATCGGTGCCAGCATTTTGCACGGGCCGCACCAGGTTGCCCGGAAATCCAACAGCACCGGCTGTTCGGACCGAAGGACTTCCGTATCAAAATTATCATTTGTAATGACGTATTCTTTCATCCTGTTCTCCTTCTGTTTTCCTTCTGTTTTTCCTTCTGTTCCCCTGTTCTTCTGTTCCCCTGTTCTTCTGTTCTTCTGTTTTTCCTTCTGTTCTTCTTCTGCTGCTTCACTTCGCAGAAAGCCGTGGCGCAACTCTCTGCGCCGGTTTGGACTGTCCTTTGCGAAGCTTACTCTTCCAATGATTTGTAATACAGCATGCAGTGGCAATATCCTTCAAATTCCGGATTCTGTATCTGCTCCCGGAATTCCTTACACATGCACTTATTTTCTTCCGTTCGTTCTATGCGGCACGGGCAATATCCTCCGGTTCGCCGCAATCCTTCCTGAACGGTCCTGACGATTTCTTCATTTTCGTTAAACCGAATTTTCATTGTATTTCCTTTATTTTGTCAATTGCTTAATATAACCCTGCAAATCATCCTCGCTCATCATTCCGATATGCGATTTGCAAATCTTTCCGTTCTTGTCGATAATCAGCGTCATCGGAATGCTGCTGATGGAATAGGCCTCGGTCGCGCTGAACTGCGTGTCAAAATAAACCGGGAACGTGTAACCCTGTTTCTTTACAAACTGAAGGGCTGAGTTCTTCGTTTCACGACCGCCGTCTGCCAAATCAACCATCATGAAATTGATTTTGTTTCCGTATTTCTCGTAATACTTATTAAAATACGGCAGTTCCTGAACGCAGTAACCGCACCATGTTGCCCAGAAATTGACGATTGTCGGCTTGCCTTCCATGTCAGACAGTGATGCCGCACTTCCGTCTTTGTCGTAAACCGTGAAATCGGTCGCGTCTCTTCCGCTCTCCAATCTCTTTTCCGGGGATTGATCCGTATTATACTTTTTGTTGAGTATCGGAAACACCACCAGCAGCACTACAATCAGTACCACAAACGAGATGGTTCCGATAATCGTCATTTTTCTCTCCATTTTCCCTCATTCTCTCCAATCGTTCCGTCGATTGGTTTATCCTTTCTCCCGTCTCCGCAGGCATTTTGCGTTTCGGTTATCGGCCGAATGTTCCTTTGTGCTGTCTGCTCCGTGCGTTTCGGTTGCACAACACGCGTTACTCTGCGTTTCGGTTGCACGACACACGTTACTCTGCTCCGTGCGGTTCGGGGATGCCCGCTGCGCACTTCTCTTTACGTTCTCCGGTTACAGTATCGCCAATACTTTTCCCAGCAGACCGCACGCCGTCATCGCTCCGATTACAATCAGAAACAGACCGCATATTGTATTGATAACTTTATAATGCTTTTTAATCCATGTAAATACATTTTTCATTTTTCCGATCAGAACTGCCGAAATGACAAACGGAACGCCAAGTCCGAGCGAATATACCACCAGCAAAATCAGTCCCTTTCGGGCACCTCCGATGGACGCCGCAAGCATCAGTGCCGACCCGAGAAATGCCCCGACACACGGTGTCAGATTGACCGCGAAAACCATTCCGAACAAAAATGCGGACACCACTCCCGCTGCGCTGTGCTTCCTTCCCATTCCTTTCAGGAAATTGAGCGGCAGAATCTCCAGATAAGACAGTCCGAACAAAATCATCAATCCGCCGGACACGATATTGACAACGGTCTTATGGTCCTGCAAAAATGCTCCGACCGTTCCCGCCAACACTCCGAGAATACAAAACACAACGGAGAAGCCGAGAACAAAGCTGATTGCCCGTGGCAGCACTTTCCGTTTTTCACGATCGGCTCCCGCGAAATACGACACATAAATCGGAAGCATCGGTAACATGCACGGGGAAATAAAGGAGATAAAACCCTCCATAAAAGTCAATACATACTGCATTGTTTTACTCCGAAATTTAAATTCCGGAACGTGTCGCCGCACGTCACGGTTATTGTTCCAAATTCAGATACCGGTCAATCCAGTCGGCGCACTCCGCGTACCGGCCCATTTTCTCCCGGCAGGAATTCATTTTCGCCCGATAATAATCCGCCTTTTTGACATCCCCGCTTTGGACATACATCTTATACATTCCGGCCGCTTCCATATAGTGGCTGATGGGGTCAATGACTCCCATGTCCGGCTTTTTATCATCGTACAGTCCGCTCGTTCTCTGAATCATCACCGAACGGACAAACTGCCCGTATTCCTCATTTGCCAAACAATTGACTGCCCCATCCAGATAACAGTACGACTCCGTCCTTGTCCGGATGGATTTGGTAATAAGAATAAATACAACTATGAGGATTCCCCAGATAATTCCCATAAGCACGGGAAATACGGTTCGTTTTGATTTATTTTTGCTCCTGGTTTGCATGAATTACCTCCCACAAAGCATTTTCCCGCTTCACATCCGTCATCTCAAACAGCTCCAGCGCCGCGTCCTCCGACATATTCAGATACGTCTCGAACATCCGCACGGTATCTGCCTTGATATTCGTCATGTACTGTGCGTACAGTTCCTTCCGGTCCTTTTTCTCATCCACGACCCGACCGATGTCTTGTATGCAGGCCGAGATTTGTTTTGCGTACTGTTCCTCCTTTTCGCCGTTGTCATCCGAAAGCACCATGACGAGGGTAAACAGTTCCGCAAAATAATCCGAAACTTTCACAATGTCGTAGCACTCATGTTGAAACGGCAGAAGGGACCGAAGTTCGGCCTCCGCAGCCATTTCATTTACGGTCAGATAATCATTGTTCTCAATATACGGAATCAGTGCATCCACGCGTGCGTCGACTTCCTTCTTCGCTTCCTTGCGAAAATGATTCCGCCGCAGTGAATCCGACACTGCCCCATACACCACAACACCGACGATTGCTGCCAGCGTTAACGAAATAACCGCAATCCGGATGGACACACGGTTGGTTTTCCGGGACTTTGTAACAACCGTTTCTTTGGTTCTTTCATAATCTCCGGCGTATTTTTTCATATCCTCCCGATGCTTTCTCGCAATCTGGTTCGGCGTTCCGCAATACGGACAAAATTCGTGATCGATTTCAAGGTTAGAACCGCATCGTTTACACTTCATTTACTTTCCCAACCTTTCTTTTGCAATATCTTCACAAACCGTAAATCCGACATAGGAATAACGGTCTCCGATGGCCTTCTGACAGTATTCATCGTAGTCCTCTTCGGTCATTTGAAATACCGACAGAGCCTCGGCCTTCAGCTCGGAATACCTCTCTCCCAAAACTGCTTTCTGTTTATAGGAAAGCTTTTTGCCGGAATAACTGTCGCAATACAACTTCCCGTACATATTGAACAGGTTATACAGCGATTGCGATAATTCATAGTATCCAAATGTTCCGTTTTCTTTTACCGACGATAACCACTCGGTCAGTTCTGCCCCATACCGGTATGTACTGTAAAACTGATAATATTTCCAATCCACGGGCAAACTGCTCAATGTCGTTTCCTCGGAAATCAAGCGATACATTGCCTCATAATCGCCTTTTTCGTACAGTTTTTCCCATTCCGAATACTGTTTCCAGTTTTCCAAAACCTTATCCAGTTTTTCCGTCAGTTTGCTCGATTTTTCTTCCTGCTTTTTCTCATTGGAAGCGACCCTGTTGTGATTAATCAGAAGCCCTAAGCCAAATACGATTATAATCGTAACGGCAAACACCAGAAAGAACTGCTTCAGTTCCGATTTCAAATCCGTTACTACAATATCGTCCACCCGGTCCAGCTTTTCCCGGATTGTTTCCAGCTTATCCTGATACGCTTTTTCGGCGCCCGCTTCGTATATCATTCCGCAATACGGACATTTGGCTTCCTTTTCGTCAAATGAACCGCCGCAGTTATTGCAAATAACCGCCATACTTCCTCCGTCCAATTTTCGGTTTTCCGAAAATTTCCTCATTTATCCTGTCCCGACGGTACCGATTTGCCTTATTCCGGCATGGTCGGTATTGTTTCGGAATCCATTAAAGAATACCATAAAAAGCGGTCGGATTCAATGAAATTGTCAGGAAAATGAGCCGGTGTACTCTGCGAAACTGCCGGAACGGCCATGCATCAAACAGGCGGAATCATCTGCGAAAAAAGGGGACCGACTCGTGCCGTGTCATTTCGCTAACCCGGACGATTCGTTCCCCTCATTTCACTGTGTATCAACTATCTGCTGATTATATATATGGCCAAATTCAAATATGCCGCAAACGTCGTCCACAAAAACAGGACGCACATCATCATGGCGGCCGACTTGCGAATTCGCCAAAACCGAATTATGCAGATAAAAATGAGGACCCACATCACCAGCAGCCAAATCAGCGCCAGCAAATATCTCGTATACGTGAAAAACAACGTGGACCATACCATGTTCATCAACAGCTGCACCGCGTAAACCGTCAGTGCTCTTCGTTTCTGCTTTGGCTCGACTTCCGCTGTAAAGACCTGATAGGATGCAATGCCCATCATGATATATAAAATGATCCAGACAACCGGGAACAGCCAGCCGGGCGGTGCCAGCGGCGGATGTTTCAAGGTTTCATACACCTTCATATCGCCTGCTGTCAAAAAAGCGGAAATTCCGCCTGCCAGCAACGGAATTGCAAGTGCTATGCATAAAGGAATCAGTCTTATTTTCGGTTTCTGTATTTCCGTCACAGTGAATCACCCCCATCACAGAAAGCATCTTGCGATGCTTCCTCGCAAGCATCATTTGGGGAATTCTTCCGTTCCGACTCTTCGCATGTGTCATCTCCGAACCTGCTTTGTTCGGACTCCTCACATGCGCATTCGCGGGAATCACAAATGCAGATTCTGCAGTTCATTTTCCGACGGCAGCGTGCTTTCATTACCGCAACAGCAACCAGTGTAAGGGAAATGATTCCGGCCGCACCGGCAGTTATGCAAATGATATTTGTTTTCGTTTTCATTGCTTGTTTCTCCTTTTCCATAAAATATTACCGTATCGATTGGGAATGCGGCAGAATCCGTCCGGTAACAACCTTTCCGGATTCCTGACATCCGTATCGATTCCGTTGCGGACAGCCTCATCGTTCGCGGGGTCCGATGCGCTGTTCCGTTTTTTACGGTATCATCTTATTGAATAAGTGCAACAAACAGTAACGAAGCTTCTGCGATTCTTTTGTGCATATCCGTTCCCTGTTATGTGAAGTGTATTGCCACATCAATCAGGTAATATGGCGGAGCAATCATATTGCCGTTCGGGACACTGTATATGAATGCGATATTCCCGGCTCATCCGACGGTTCCATCCGAAATGCCGTCCCGACAGGCCCGTGGCGTCCGTTATATTCTACACGTGTAGAATACTTGTTTTACAGCAGTAACTCGTCATTCTCGCCTACTTCATCTGTTTCTTCTGCTTTGTCCGAATCAGCAAAAATACCACCAGCAAAACCGGGAAAATCAGTCCGGCACACATTCCGGTCTGAAGATTATTATCCATTTTCTGAGTCACCGTTCCGACCAGTGCCGGTCCGATGCTTCCGCCCAAATCACCGGCCATCGCCAGCAATGCAAACATCACCGTACCGCCCTTCGGAAATCGGACGGAGGACAGGCTGAGCGTTCCCGGCCACATAATCGCAACCGAAAAGCCGCACGTAATACAACCGATCAGGCTGACCGCCGGATTCCGGGAAAATGCCGTCACCAGATAGCATGCAACGCACAAAATTCCGGACGCGATCAT
The DNA here is from genome assembly GCA_045597325.1 of Lachnospiraceae bacterium. Taxonomy (GTDB): domain Bacteria; phylum Bacillota; class Clostridia; order Lachnospirales; family Lachnospiraceae; genus ISDg. The sequence goes on along the minus strand of JAZLJJ010000070.1, from coordinate 27,783 downwards.
ACATTTTTGAAAATTCACCCGGTCGCCGTATCGCCCGAGAAGAACCCTGCAAATTCCCATTGCAACCGCAAACATGCACGGTCCTGCCAGATCACCGACCGCCTTGGTAAGTCCCAGGGCCGATTCCGCATATGCAGAGGCCCATGACGACATTGCAATTTCAGACGCTCCCGAGCAGACCATCAGGCCCAGCGAAACCCAGAAAAACGGTTTTACAAGCAGTTCCTTCATTCCCATTCCGTTGCCGTTTTCCACCAGTTTTTCAATCGGACATGTCGCAAAATTGAAGATGTTGACAGCCGGAATCAGCGCCCAGAACAGTGCCACCCATTTCCAATTTTCAATTCCGAACACCTTAAAGAACAGCGTAGAAATCAGTATTGTCCCAACGGAACCCCAACAAAAAAAAGAATGCAGCAGACTCATCGTTTTCTCTTTATTGGGAAACGGGCAGGCCTCCACAATCGGACTGCAAAGTACTTCAATCAGGCCGCTTCCGATGGAATATATAAATACGCTCACCAGTATTCCCGCATATCGGTCCGGAAAAAGGTCGGGCAGCACCGCCAATCCCACAAGACCGGCAGAGGCACAGATTTCCGAACAGACAATGCAAATTCGATATCCGATTCGATCGACGAACTTGGCGCAAAATAAATCCACAAATAATTGCGTCAATGCGAAACAGGTCGGAATCAGTGCGATTTTCTCCAACCCGATATGATACTCTTCGTGAAACATCCAAAACAGCAGCGGGATAAAATTGGCGGTAATTGCCTGTGTAATAAATCCCATGTAACATGCTGTTTTCGTTCGTCCGTAATTCTTTGACGGTACCGCATTTCCTGCCGCATTACTCATTTCTTTTCACGTATAATCCAATCATCTTAGATGGTGATTGGATTTTCCTTTCTCCCAGTTTTCACCTTGTTTCTTCATTGCGATCCGGTCGGCGCGTTTCCTGCTTTATCGTTGCTTTCCCGATTGGTACGTTTCCGGTTTTATTGTTGCTTTTCTGATTGGTACGTTTCCGGTTTTCAGAGCCCCATTTTCTTTTTCTCAGACTTTACTTTTTCGGTTTTGTGTGATACGATAACCGACGGGAATGAAGTCTCCCTTGAATCTCAAAACCGCCCAACCGGCTGATGACTTCTGCATTTTGAATGCGGAAGTGTCGGCTTTTTTCATTTTTGGCGAACATCCGCACGACACAAAATATATTTCGGAGGCACGTATGTTATCTTCTCTTGCGTTCATTTTTCTTGTCGGACTTGCGCTGGCCGGCATTGTTCAAAAGCTTCGAATTCCGCGAATCATCGGCATGCTGCTGACCGGCGTTCTGCTCGGACCGTATGTGCTGAATGTGCTCGACCCGACCATTCTGGGCATCTCTTCGGAGCTCCGTCAGATGGCTCTGATTATTATTCTGATTCGTGCCGGATTATCTCTGGACATTCATGATTTGCGCAAAATCGGACGTCCCGCGCTTCTCATGTCCTTTCTTCCCGCAGTGATGGAGATTGCCGGTTTCGTTCTTCTGGCACCGTATTTTCTCTCCGTCAACCGGCTGGAAGCGGCCATCATGGGCGCTGTTTTGGGTGCCGTTTCCCCTGCAGTCGTCGTTCCTCGTATGGTCATGCTGATGGACAAGCGCTACGGGACCGAGAAAAAGATTCCCCAGCTGATTATGGCCGGTGCTTCGTTGGATGACGTCTTTGTCATCGTGCTGTTCTCCACCTTTGTAAAAATGGCTCAGGGCAGCCGTGCCAATATCATGGATTTCGTAAACATACCGGTTTCCGTTCTGCTCGGTATCGCAACCGGTGCACTGGCCGGCCTGTTTCTGGCATTCCTGTTCGAATTTGCGTTTCGCCGCAAACATCATATCCGCAACAGCATGAAGGTGGTCATTGTTCTCGGTACGGCATTTCTTCTGATGGCTCTTGAGGGCTGGCTGGAAGGCATCGTTTCGCTGTCCGGTCTCCTTGCCGTCATGTCTATGGCATGTGCTTTGAAAATGAAGAGTTCTCCGTCCGTGTCCGACCGTCTTTCCGCAAAATACGGAAAGCTCTGGATTGCCGCCGAAGTCATTTTGTTCGTCCTTGTCGGTGCCGCCGTCGATATCCGATATACACTGAAATCCGGCATCGGCGCCGTTGCCATCATTTTCATTGCGCTTATCTTCCGGTCCGTCGGTGTTTGGCTTTGCCTGATTGGTACAGACCTGAACCGGAAAGAAAAATGGTTCTGCATCATTTCCTATCTTCCGAAAGCCACGGTTCAGGCTGCCATCGGTTCCGTTCCGCTTTCCCTCGGTCTGCCGTGCGGCAATCTTGTATTGTCCGTTGCCGTTCTGTCCATTATCATCACAGCACCGTTGGGGGCATTTGCCATGGACGCCGCCTATCCGCACTGGTTACAAAAAGAGACTGCCCGGCCACAGCCGGATTCATCGCTTCCGCCGCAGTAAAGCAGTCTCGGATTTTGATTTAAGCATATCCTGCCGCAACTCAGGGCGCGGAATTTATGCGTATCTTGCTGCAGTAACACAAACCCGAATCCCGGATTTATGCGTATTTTGCCGCTCTTTCGGCCATTTTCAGGAAATAGTCCTCTTTCCATCCTGTAATTGCTTCATTTGCCTTGATTTCCTCAAGAATCCATTGCAATGTGGTATCCGCTTCCGGCTTGTGCAGCGCATACAAAAGATTCAGTCTCGAAATCTTGCTCATCATGCCCGACGGGTCATATTTATCATTCAGTTTGGTTTCGTATTCCAGATACCGGAACGCTGCATTCTCGTAGCCCTGTGTCGCCAAAACCGTTGCTGCCGTATCGTAATATGCGGCTGCGTTCATTTCGCGGGACTTGGCGCCCCAATACAGTCCGAGCCACTCCTGTTTTTCTTTCAGCAATTCCAGTGCCTCGGTACGACGGCCCGTCTGAAGGTACAGATTCAACAGTACCGTATAGTAATGTCCGTGAGAGTCATCGGAACTGAGCGGCGTAAGTTTCTCCTTGGCCGTATTCATCAGTTCCGCTGCCTTGTCATAATCATCCAACGCAGTATACATATCCGCAAATGTACAAATCTGTGCAATGGTCGGACTCTTGCACAATGCCATTCTGCCTTCCACATATTCGCGGCAAAGTCCCTTTTCCTGATACAGTGCTTCCAATTCCTCATTTGTTCCGGACAGCTTCATTACCAGTTTCTTCATCAATCCCATAGTATCACCTCGTTGTTTTTACTTACTGACTTTTTATATGTCAGTGAAACTATCTTTTTCCGAATGCGTTCCGCAATCGTTCGATTTCTTTTTGCGTTACAGGAAGAATCGTTCCATGACGTTTCTTCAGCCGGTCAAAGGAAAATTCCGAAGCATCCGGAAATCTCCATGACTGACCGGAATTATCCCGATCCTCCAGATTGGTGGTCAGAATCGGCAAATATCCGGCTCCGACCGTATACTGATCTGCAATTAAGCCATATTCCGGAACATCCTTCTGCTTCCGGTCATTCCGGTTCAACAGAAACAGCTCCGGTCCTTCCAAAAAGCCGTTATCCGGCAATATGTCTCCGTATCCCGGAACAGTCAATCCGAGTTCGTCCAAATCCAGTACCTTTTCCCAGCTTTCCGCAACAAGCGGTGTTCGTGTCTTCATCAAACGAATTCCACCGTTCTTCTCTGCATTATCACCGTCTTTGGAGACGCTGTAATACACATCACCGACCCGCAACACCGTCGTATCAATGATTTCCCTCGGCTTTCCGTCCGTCGCCCCGTCCGTCTGATTGTCGATAAACAATCCCGGTTCCGAGAAATGCTCAAAATCTCTCGTTGTCACATAATAAATCGCATTTGGCTTCGCCTTATAACGGGTCTCCGGATTCATAATACTCGACGCGAAGAAAATGATGTATTCCCCGGTTTCCTCGTAGTAAATCATTTCCGGTGCCCAGGCCATCCCGGCATTTTTCGGTGCCGCGGGAATTTTCCTCGGCTCGCTCCAATGAACCAAATCCGTGGATTCCCACAAAATCAGATACGGACTTCCGGTCGTTGATGCATCATAGTAGCCCTGTTCGTTCTGAAACCAGCCGCCACGCCGGAAAATGCTCAAATCCGTCGCAATCAGGAAATATCGGTCTCCTTCCTTCGAACGACACAGGTACGGGTCGCGCACGCCGCATTCTCCGACTGCACTTCGAAGCACCGGCTGTCCGCCGTTCAAATCATGAAAATGCAGGCCGTTCTCACTCAGGGCAAAATAAATCTGCTCCCCGTCTTCGGTTTCCTCTCCGATAAAATGCCCGAACAAATAACCCGTATAGTCATCGTCCTTGTCCGGTGCCGGCAACACCGTCACCGAAAATCTCTTTTCCGCCGTTTCCGAACCGAGTGTTACGACGGCTGTCAATTCCACCGTTTCCGTCTTCCCGGTACGCTTGACAACGCCTGCTGCCAAAGATCCGACCGCCTTATCGGAAATGATATCGGGCCGACTGCCGGTCCATGTAACCGTTGCCTCCCCGATGGCTTCCGGCAAATACAGATTGCCGCGAATTTCGTTCTCATGGGGAATCGTAATTCGATTGACAATCTCCTGTAATTCCGATGAAATCATGCTCTCCTTTTGCTCCTTTCGCTTACAAGCTCTCGTATTCCCCCACTTGCGTTGTTCCGTTCCCGTTACGGGAAATCAACCGTCCGAAAACGACTGTTTCTCTCCTGTTACAGCCAATCTGCAATCCGAAAATGACTGTTTCTCTCCTGTTACAGCCAATCTGCAGTCCGAAAATGACTTTTCTCTACTGTTACAGCAGATCGGCAATCTCGTAAATCAGCCGTTCCGTTTTCTCCCATCCGAGGCACGGGTCGGTGATGGATTTTCCGTAGATTCCCTCGCCGATTTTCTGCGCTCCGTCCTCGATATAACTTTCCACCATGAATCCCTTGACGAGCTTTTTGATTTCGTTATTATGTCTGGTGGAATGAAGCACCTCTTTGATAATTCGCGGCTGTTCAAACGGATTCTTATTGGAATTGGCATGGTTGGTATCGATTACCACCGCCGGATTCAAATAATTATCGGCATAGTACAAATCACACAGCTGTTCCAAATCCTCATAATGATAGTTCACGCGGGAATTTCCCTGATTATCGTTATATCCGCGCAAAATTGCATGCGCATGGGGATTTCCGAGAGAATGTACCTCCCATCCGCGATAAATGAACGTATGCGGACTCTGTGCCGCACGAATGGCATTCATCATAACGCTGTATACACCGGACGTCGGATTCTTCATACCGACCGGTACTTCAATTCCGCTCGCCGTCAAACGATGCTGCTGGTCTTCGACACTTCGTGCTCCGACCGCCACATATCCGAGCAAATCATCCAGATATTTATGATTTTCCGGATACAGCATCTCATCCGCACAGGCAAATCCGGATTCCTCCACCGCTCTCATATGAAGTCGTCTTGTAGCAACCAGCCCCTTCAGCATATCCGGCTTTTCGTTCGGATTCGGCTGATGCAGAAGCCCCTTGTAACCGGCTCCGGTTGTTCTCGGTTTATTCGTATAAATTCTCGGAATAATGAGAATCTTGTCCTGCACTTTTTCGGACACTCTCTTTAACCGGCATACGTAATCCAGCACACTGTCTTCATTATCCGCAGAGCACGGTCCGATAATCAGAAGCAGTCGCTGATCCCGACCTTCAAATACCGAGACAATTTCCGTTCTTCGTTTTTCCACCAGATCACTGACCTGTTTTGTGATTGGATACAGTTCCTTGATTTCCATCGGAATTGCCAATTTCCGTTCAAAATCCATGTTCATTTATGTTATCTCCTTTGACTCCCGTTTTTTCATTTGACGGCCTATCGGTCAAACCATTTCCGCCGTTCCGTCGAGAGTCTCATTTTTTCTTTCAAACCTTCCGTATCGTCTGCTGCCAGCAGATTCCGAACCGTGCGCACTTCGTCAATAAAATCATCCATTTCCTGAAGCAGCACGTCCTTGTTCATTTCAAACAGCTCGCTCCACATGGTTTCGTTGATTCTGGCGATACGGGTCAGATCCCGGAACGAATCGCCCGTGTAATCCACAAGATTCCGGTTGTCCTTACAGGTCATCAGCGACACGGCAATCACGTGTGTCAACTGTGACACATAGCCAATCATTTCGTCGTGTTCCTTCGGCGACAGAATGGAAATCTTGCGACATCCGAGTACCCGCCCGAGGCTGCCGCACCAGTCGATTGCCTCCTGTGTGTTCTGTTCGGTCGGTGTCACAATGAAGTTGGCCTGGACAAAAATCCGGTCATCCGCATTTTCCACTCCGTACACTTCACGTCCTGCCATCGGATGCGCTGCAATAAACTCCACATCGGGCCGAAGCATCCGCTGAATATCATACACAATGCACTCTTTCACACCGGTAACATCCGTTATGAAAATGCCCGGCTTCAGGTAGTTCTGATACGTTTCAATCCATTTTCGAAACACTCCGGGATACAACGCGAAAATGACCGTATCCGCGCGTCCGACCATATCCTGCGTCACCTCGGTGCTGCCCTCGTCGATAATGTCGTGTTCCAGCGCATACCGAATGCCTTCTTCCCGTTTGTCGATTGCCATGACATGATAACCGAACCGCTTAAATGCCTTCGCATAGCTTCCGCCCATCAATCCGAGTCCGACTATCAAAATATTGCTTTTACTGATCCATTCCATGTCTTATGACCTCGATTCCAAGTCCTTGTAAATCATCAAAGAAGTGCGGATAGCTTTTCGCCACTGCCTCTGCTCCGTCTATTGTTCCGCCGACAATCGTCAGCAAAATGCTGAGTGCCATCACGATTCGATGATCATTATGTCCGTATACCGGTTCTTCCGGCTGTTTCAGCAAACTGCCGAACACCTCAATTCGGTTTTCTTCCGCCACGGTCCGAATTCCGAACGCGGACAGTTCCCGACACATTACGGTACCGCGATCGCTCTCTTTCATCTTCAGCCGTTTTGTTCCGGTCAGAACCGCTCCGTGCTTTGCTGCCGCAACCGCCATCAGAACCGGTCCGAGATCCGGACAATCCGTGATATCAATCTCCGGTTTACCGTTTTGCAGCTGCCTGTAACACTCCCGATACACACGGTCTCCCTGCAGGCTGTCTTCTCTCAATCCGCAAAGGTTCACACATCCGCCAAACAGGTTCAGTGCTTCCGGAAATGCCGCATTGGAGTAATCCCCTTCGACCGTTCTCTGTGCCGGGCAATAACTCTGATTTCCGGGAATGCGAATTTGTGTTTCTCCCGAAAAATCCACCGATACACCGAAATCCGCCAATGCCGATTCCGTCAGTTTCAGATAGGATTTGCTTTCTACCGGTGGAAGCAGTTCAATGATACTGTCCCGGGAAAGACAGGGCAAACCGAACAGAAGTCCGGTTATAAACTGACTGCTGACATTTCCGGGGATTCGGAACCGAAGCGGTTTCTCACTCCCGTCTGCGGTTCGCATTTCCAAAGCGGAATACGATTCCTCCCGTCCGTCCGCAATCTGTTTCTTCGGTGCTGAAAGAGGCATTTTCCGCCCGTTCGCAATCTGTTTCTTCGGTGCTGAAAGCGGCATTTTGCGCCCGTTCGCATCGTTTCTTCCCGCAATATGAATTCGGTCCGGCAATCGTTCAAATCCGATTCCGTATTCCCGACAGAGATCTTCATAAATTCCGAACGGCCGGTTTCTCAGTGTTTCACTGCCGAAAAAAAACGCATCCAGTCCGAATACAATCGCAATTCCCATAAAGAATCGCATTGTACTTCCGCTTTCTCTGCACCGAAACTCCGCATATTCCGGCATGCTCTCCGTTCCGGTTACCGTTACCCGGTCTCCTTCCGTTTTCACGCTTGCCCGAAGTGCCCGGATACAGTCCAGTGTTGCCAGTATATCTTCCGAATAATCCACTCCGGAAATCACACTGGTTCCGTGAGCCAACGCGGCACAAATCAAATACCGATGGGCCAGACTTTTCGACGGTGGTACCGCAACCGTTCCGACCGCTGTGGATTTCCGTATGGTTACCTGCATTTTTCTGCCTCATTTACCAAATACTCAATTGCCTCAAGATATCCCGCCGTACCGTGGCCCGAAATCGTCTTCCGGCAAGCTTGCCGAATGTAGCTGATTTGGCGAAAATCCTCTCTCTGACTCACATCGGAAATGTGAACCTCCACCATGGGAAGTCCCACTGCTTTTGCCGCGTCCAGAATCGCAATGCTGGTGTGCGTATAGGCACCCGGATTGATTACGATTCCGTCTGCCGTCCGATAACACCCCTGTATAAAATCCACAAGGTCTCCCTCGTGGTTGCTTTGCAGCAATTCCACCTCAATACCAAGTTTCTTCGCGTAATCCTCTATGCTACGGCAAAGTTCCTCGTATCCGGTGGTTCCGTAAATTCCCGGTTCCCGAATTCCCAGCATATTCAGGTTCGGTCCGTTAATGACTTTGATTTTCATAGTTCCTCCGACCGTCTGTTGTTATTTCCGTCTGTTGTTATTTCCGTCCGGTGTTTTTCCGTGCGGTGTTTTTCCGTGCGGTGTTTTTTCCGTCCGGCGTTTTTTCCGTCCGGCGTCATTTCCGTCCGGTGTTTTTCCGTGCGGCGTTTTTTCCGTCCGGCGTTTTTTCCGTCCGGTGTTATTTTGTCAGACCTTCGCAGCCCATTTCAAAATACTCCGCAATACGCCCAACCTCAGCATCCGTCCCGATACTGCCATCAATCTCCAGATCGGCGGTCGCACGGTAAATCGGCAGCCGTTCCCGATACAGCCGGGCCATTTTCTCTTTATTATCCGCCAACGGTCGGTCTTCCGTCGGCACCAGTGTTTCCGGTGCCCGGTTCAGGAACACCACCGTTCCGTATTCTTTCAATGCCAGCACGTTATCCCTGCGAAGCACCGCGCCTCCCCCGGTTGCAATCACGGTATGACGACACAACGATACATCCCGGATAACCGCCTGCTCAACATCCCGAAAATACACTTCTCCGTCATCCCGGAAAATGTCCGTAATCTCCCGATGTTCCCGCTCGACAATCAGCTCATCGGTATCGACAAAGCCCATATTCAACCTCTCTGCCAGAAGTTTCCCCACGGTACTTTTTCCGGCTCCGGGCATTCCCGTCAGCACCAGATTGGTGTTTCGCATTCGAATTGCCGCCTCGACAGTCTTTGCCGCATCCGTCGGAATCGGTTCGTTCAGAAATTTTTCGGCTGCGGAAACCGCCTGTCCGACCAGCATGGTCAACCCGCCGACGCTCGGCTTTCCCAGTTCTTTGGTCCGCTGTACAAATCTCGTGCCGGTCGGATTATAGACCACATCAAATGTTCCGTACAGTTTCGGGAACCGTGCCGGGTCAATCGCCATTCCGTCCGTCTTCGGATACATTCCGCACGGAGTCGTATTGACGATAAATTCCGTTTCCGTCAGTTCCGTTTCCGCCTCATCATAGGTCACCGTCAGTTCGGGGCAAAATGCCTGTTCCTTCCGTCTCGAGGCAAAACGAATTTCTCCCGCCTTCAGTTCCTTCAAAACAGCATATGCGGTTTTTGCCGTTCCTCCGGTTCCGAGAATCAGAACCCGCATTCCTTCAAACTCCGCTCCGGTTTTTCGAAGTGCCGCCAGCATACCGTCAAAATCGGTATTGTACCCAATCAGCCGCCCGTTCCGGTTAACAATCGTATTGACGCAACCGATTCGCCTGGCTCTGTCATCGATTTCGTCCAAAAACGGCATGACCGTTTCTTTATACGGAATCGTCACATTCAGCCCGCAAAAATCCCGACCTTCCAAAAACGCCGGAAGATCTTCCCGAGCCAGTTCCTTCAGTTCATAGGAATATCGCCCAAGCATTTCGTGTATTTCTCTGGAATAACTGTGTCCCAGTTTTTCTCCAATCAGTCCGTACTGCATCCTTTCGTTCCTCCGGCAAAATAATCGGTTCCAAAGCGGGAACTCAGCATATCATAAACCATCACTGCCGTCATGCAGTCCACAACTACCGCCGCCCGGTGAATAATGGCCGGGTCGTGACGGCCGTTTTGAATCAGTTTTGCATTTTCCTTCCGATTCAGATCAATGCTGTCCTGCTCCCGATAAATTGAAGGAGTCGGTTTCACGGCACACCGGAACAGAATCGGCATTCCGTTGGTGATTCCGCCGTTGATTCCACCGTTATGATTAGTCTTCGTAATCACCCTGCCGTTCTCTGCTCGGAACGCATCATTAAATTCACTTCCGTGACCGCACACTCCGTCAAAGCCATCCCCGAACTGAACTCCCTTGATTCCCGGAATGGCAAATAATGCGTGGGCAAGCACCCCTTCCACACTGTCAAAAAACGGTTCGCCGACGCCTGCCGGAAGTCCCGCAATTACGGTTTCCAAAATTCCTCCGACACTGTCTCCGTCAGCCGCCGCACTTTCAATCTGTGCCTTCATCTCGGCTTCCGCCGTTTCGCTCAGCACCGGAAATGACATCTGCCGGAGCTTCTCGACATCCGCTTTCAGGTCCCCAAATGTGGCATCCGATACCGTTCCCAATTTTGCGATATGCGTTCCGATTTGAATTTTTTTCTCCCGAAGTGCCGTCATCACTACCGCGCCTGCCGCCACAACCGCTGCCGTAATCCGACCGCTGAAATGACCGCCCCCGCGATAATCTTCGTATCCGTGATATTTGCAAAATGCCGTATAATCCGCATGTCCCGGTCTGGCAATCCGTTCCGCTTTCTCATAATCATCACTGTGCTGAGATGTGTTCGGAATCAAAATCGTCAACGGTGTTCCGGTCGTGGTTCCGTGATACACTCCGCTGACAATCCGGAACTCATCCGCTTCCACACGCTTCGTGGAAATGGTTCCCGCCGGACGTCTGCGTGTCAGCATTTGGGAAATCTGTTCTTCCGATACCGGTATTCCCGGTGCCAGTCCGTCCAGTACCACTCCGATTTCATCTCCGTGACTTTCACCGAAAATCGTCATTGTCAGGCTGTTTCCAAACGTGTTTTTCATCATTTTTCCTCACTTATTTTGTCCAATCGCAATGCCAGTTCTTCTATCGTCATATCACGAAATTCAAACTGTCCCGGAGTTTCCGCATACACTGTGGAAATAACCGTACCGTGCGATTTCTTATCATGTGCGACCGCATCCATCACGGCATCGCGACGAATTTTGCATGTCACCGGGAGCCCCAGCCCCATCAATACGTTTCGAAGCCGCTCTGCCACGTCATCGCTGCACATGGCAAGCATTCCGAGTCCGACGCATTCGCCGTGGAGCAGTTCCCCGTCGGATGTAATCTCGATTCCGTGTCCGAGCGTGTGCCCGAAATTCAGCACCTTACGCAGTCCCGCTTCCTTTTCGTCCGCTTTCACGATTTCCTGTTTCAGTCGTACCGATTCCGCCACAACCGTTTCCATATCGTCCGGTCGAAATCCCCGCTCAAACAGGTCAAACAGATTTCGGTCTAATGTAACAGCCATTTTCACGGCCTCCGCCAGTCCGTTCGCAATCTGGCGTTTCGGCAGCGTCCGCAACAAATCCACATCAATCAATACCTTTTTCGGCTGATAAAATGCGCCGACGGGATTCTTGACACCATCCAGATTGACCGCCGTTTTTCCACCTACCGAAGAATCCACCTGCGACAGTACGGTGGTCGGAATATTGTAAAAATCAATGCCTCTCATATACGTGGATGCGGCAAATCCGGACAAATCTCCGACAACACCGCCGCCGACCGCAACAACGCAATCTCCTCTTGAAAAATGATTACGAATCATCGTGCGCTGTAATTCTTCATAGGAAGCCAGCGATTTGCCTTCCTCTCCGCCGTCCAAAACAACCGTCACCGGTTCCGCACACATCGAAGCTACCGTTTCCGCATACTCCTTCGGGACTCCCCGGTCCGTAACAATCAGCACCCTCCGATTGAGATTCAGTTCCCGTCCGGCATCCGAAAGACATCCTTTCCGAATGACAATCCGTTGTTCTCCGATCAGCTGTTTCTGATAGTTTCTGGATGCCTCTAACACGCCCTGAAAAAAGGTCCGGTAAAACGGCTCCAGTTCCGGAGAATCCAGTTTTCCGACATTTTTCTCTATCAGAATACGTTCCCGTTCCGGGCACAGTACGGGCATCCCGTTTTCTTTTTTGTATGCAGCCACCGATGCCGCACATTGCATTCTCTCCCGAAAAAGAGCGGCCATTTTCTCATCAATTGCTTCGATGTCAGCCCTTGCCTGTTCCAACTCGTTCATATCTTATCCTTCCAATCACTGTTTTTATTGCCGCGTCCGCCGAAAATCCCGGAATACAGGAGCAATATCGACATCATGGCACAAAATGCTCCCACCACATACATCAGCCCTTTTTTCTGCTTAAAGGCGGCCGGATTTTTAATTGTCAGAACCACTAAAAGGATTCCGATTCCCAGCATCATCAGCCCCGTTAAAATGAAAACAATCCGATTGCCGATGCTGACCGGCTGCTTTGCCCCGGGATCTGTCAAACCGTCACCCAGCAGGTTCTTCTTTGCCAGTCTGAAATATATGTAATAATATCCAGACACCAGCCCCAGAACGATTCCGATCAGGGCGCCGATTCCGGCTTTCACTGTCACAATGCTTAAAATCATGCTGTTCTCCCGTCAGATATTATTGTCTGTTTTTGGAAATGGCAAACATCTCCTTCGAATTCGTATGTTTCATCATTTCCTCATAGCGCTTCTTCGCTTTAATTCCGACAAATATAGTGCTTCCTCCCAGGATTACCATCAGCAGTCCGCCCCATACAATCGGTGTATATCCGATAAGCGCACCTCCGATCAGTCCCATGCCGACGGCAAACGCAAGCATAGTACGCCGCTGCTTCCGTTTCAGTTTCTTTTCATCTGCGGGAACCCCGCCAACCAGACGTCCCGTGCAACCGTTAACCAGCAAAATTATCGGCTCATCTTTCAGCCGGAACGTAATAAAATAGACCGGCAGCAGCGCATATCGAACGGAATGCAGTTCATATCGTTCCTCCGACGTCGAGGTTTTCACTGCCTTCGTTGCCTTGTACAACTCGCTGTACATTTCCGTCATTTCCTGCGACGGCAAATCGCTCAGAGTTGCCATCCATCGTTTCAGCATATCCTCTTTCATTATTTCCCGGGCTTCGGTTTCCCTGATATCCTGATTGACATCCCGGCGGTCCGCATAGAACCCGGCCAGGTACTCCGGCAGAAACGGCTTCTTTTGTGCCAACGGATACGGATTCAAATGAGCCGACGTGTAATCACTGTACCGTTCGGACGCATCCATCGGAATATCCGCAGTCTCCGACAACACCTTTTCATACGCTTTATTCATCCCGTTTCCGGCACCCGTTCGCACTTCGCAGCGAGCCTTCATTTTCATCGTTCCGTTATAAATCCAGTACGGCATATAAATGCCGCATACCGATTCCGTTTTGATATTTTGGACTTCATCCGGCATGCAGATTGCCTGTTTCAGGCGCTTCACGGCACAGTCCAAAGCCTCTTCTTTGGTGATGGAAAACGGAAGGATATAATCCGGCCGATATTCCCTGGAAATCCGATGAAACAATACCGTTGCCTGACCGCAGTAGGAGCAGAATCCCGACACTTCCGTATCGGTTGTCATCATCTCCGCACCACAGGAGCTGCAACGATAAACATTCAAATTCAGATACCCTTCGCCTTCCTGTTCCGGCGAACGGTTTTCTGCTCCGGGTATTCCCTGATTTTTAAATTTATCTGTTCCGTTTCCTGTTCCGTTTTCTGTTCCGTTTCCCGGAATGGGTGCTGTCCCGTTTCGCAATCGTCTCAACTCCATAATTCCGTAGCCGGTTTTACAGAAGTTGCAAACCATTTTTTTCTGTTTGGGATCAAATTCCAGCCCTGCTCCGCAACCCGGACATTTCATTGTTGTGGATTCCATAATCGTTTCTCCCACCATCACTGTTTTCGCACATTTTTGATTTCTGACGGGCCGTTCCGTTGTCGCACTGTTCTGCTTTCAAGCCTGCGTCCCCGATACATCATTCATTCGTTTGAAAATCCTGTAAATCCAGTTTGGATTCCACGCATATTACGTGGTATTCCTCCTTGGAATCATAATCAAAATAAAACATCGCCGTGCCCGGTACCACGGTTATTTCTCCGTCTTTGGCCTTATCGGAGTTGCTGTTTTGGCGCTGTTTCAGATCTTCGTTATATCTCGATGCATATTCTTTTTGAAGCCATCGGAACAATTCCTTTTCGGTTACTTTGTCCGGCAGAACATACTCGACTTTCAGTTCCATATCTCCGTGCTGTACCGCTGTTTTAATGTTGTCCGCTGTCACCGCAATCGTACCGATTTCATGTCCCAGTTTTGTGGATACCCGCAAATAGAACCGGGATTCGTCAGTGATTCCGGCCTGTTCCAAAAGTTTTTTCTCCGTTGTCTTTTCCATGTACAGCATCCATGCAAATGCACCGATTACGACCAGGGCAATCGCTGTCCAAATCAGAATCTTAGTTCTCTTTTTCATATCTTCTCCATCGCTTAAGCATCCGTTCCCGGGCTCCATGCTTTCCGGGTTCCATACTTTCCGTGAATTCATGCTTTCCGGGAATTCATGCTTTCCGGGAATCCCGGCATCCCGGAAGTTTATACTGCTGCTATTCACCGATTACGGAATTACATGATACTGTTTTCCGCCGGTTATCGCAGTACATGATATCCGTTTTCCACCTGCTTCTTCAGTCTTTCGTAAAAGAGCCTCTGATAGTCCACTTTTTCCAAGAACATACGCTGTGCCGTTACGGTTCCAACGCCTTCCATGGTTCCGAGTTTTCCGGCACATTTTTCCAGATACTCCAAGTTTCTCATCTTGTCATCAACATACGTTTTCTGCTCCTGATACGACTTATCGTAAAAAGAGGAAGCCATCAGTGTTTCGCTCAGGCGATATACATCATACCGGTCAATTCCGTCTGCATCACCAACCGTTTTGGCAAGCGGTGTCATTTCCCAGTCAAAATCCGACCGTCCGTCCACATGAATTGCAATTCCGTAACACATCTCATTGACTTCCGCATCTTCAAACCCGAGTTCGTTCAAAAACGGGCGGGACATTCTTGCGGAATCCCGACCATGATTTCGATAATCACGGTTGGTAAACGGACCGCAATAGGAAATATCGTGCAACAGGCAGGCAATCGTCGTCATCTCGACATCCAGCTGTTCCTCTGTTGCAATCTGTTTTCCGATATTTGCCACACGAATGGAATGTGCCAGACGATATCTCATATCGCCTCTTGTTTTAAAATAGGCGCTGTCTTCGAACACCTTTGTCAGCCATCGTTCCGTTTTCAATACACAATATTCGTCTCTCACTCTGTTTCCTCCGCATCCGTTAATCCTGTATTTCGGGCTTCGTTTCAGGACGGTTCTGTTTTCCCGTCGTCAAACGGTCCTGTTCCCGTCTTCGGTACGTTCTGTTTTCCGTCATCGGTACGTTCTGCTTTCCGTCATCGGATGGTTCCGTTTTCCGTCGTCGGTATGTTCTGTTTTCCCGTCGTCGAACGGTTCATCCGAATTTCTCCGGCAATTCGCCGAGCCATACTCTCACCCGTAAAATGTGTTTGCAGTTTTTGGGGCTTTTCAGAAAGTCCGTACAATCGCAAATGTATCGTTTGCCTTCCGCAGTAACGATATGAGAACGGTTCTGTCCCGTCACCAAAAATCGGGTTTCTCCCTGTTGTTTCACCCGAAGCTCCGCCGACCGTTTCAGGCGTTCCGAATCAACAACGGTATCATCGTAGTCCGTCAATCGCGAAATTCGCTCCTGCTCCAACCGTCGCTTCGTTTCCTGCCGTTCAATCCGTTCATCATTTTGCTGTTTACGAATTTCTTCTCCGGCCAACCGGCACATTGCCTCCGCAACAGCTTCTTCTCTTTGAAGTTCCTTCCATCGGCTTTCCTCGGTATATGCAAAATTCAGAAAAACCGATGCTTCCGGGCAATCCGCTTCCGAATATACATCCGCCAGCAAGCGCCCGTCCGGCATCACCCGATTTCCCGGTTCCTCCTTTGCAGACAATACCGAAAAACGTACTCCAACGTCATTATTCGACAAGAGTAGAACCGCATTGTCTCTATCATTTTTACATCTTGCCAGAAATCGTGCCGTCGATGGATTCGCCGTTTTCTCCGTTCTCCATAAATCCGCCGCAACAGCTTTCATGGCATCCTTTTTGCATGCTGTAAGCAACCGTTCAAAGCGCATCTCCGGAGTTTCCGTTGCCGATATCCAGGAGGCAAATGTCCTTGCCAAAAACGAATATCCGTGTTTCTTTGCAAACTCCTCTGCCCTGCTTCCCACCGGCGCCGCAATCACAATATTCTCATTTTCCGGAAGACATCCCTCTTCCGGAATCGTATTCATCCCTGCGACGGATAGCCGTTTCAACTGTTTGCATTCGTTCAGTGTTCCCTTCCGAATACGGCATACCGTTTCCGAAACGACCAGCTCCCGAACCGCCGTTAACTCTTCCGCCGGTTTCTCAAACAGTTCCGTTCCGTCTCCGTCCGCAATCAGAAAATACACCGTTCCGTCCACTGTCCGATACGAACCGGTCAGATTTTTTTCACACCGTTGCATTTTGCCACCGTATCAATCGTTCCGTCCTCATTGTATGTAAATTCCGCTACGCAAACCGACCGATGGAACAGACTTCCTCCCGGAAGTTCGTCCGTATGATAGAACAAATAGGAGTGGCCCTTAAAATCCGTGATTCCCGGATGATTGGTGAAACACGGTCCTTCCTCCATCAAAATGCCTCCGTACACCCAGGGTCCGGTTGCCGATTTGGATGTTGCATAGGCAAAATGCTCATTTCTTCTCTCTCCCTCGGCAAAGCCCGCAAATACCATATAATACAGACCGTTTCTCTTATAGAACCACGGTCCTTCGCCATATGTGGTTCCGGTCATGTGACTTCCCTTTCCAAATGATTCCACCGTCATCGGAATCTTCACAACACCGACTTCCTTGTTATAGGAAATCATATCCTCATTCAGCAACACATATCGCAATTCCGGATTGCCGAAATACAGATAAGCCTGACCGTCATCATCAATAAACACGGTCGGGTCGATATCGTTCCAGTCCCCTTCATCCACAAGCGGATATCCGAGATCGGTGAACGGGCCCGTCGGGCTGTCCGATACGCCGACGGCAATGGCCATTCCGCCGTTCGTTTTATGTACCGGGCAGTACAGATAAAATTTGCCGTTTCTCTCCACTGCCTGCGGTGCCCATGCACGGTCATCCGCCCAACTGATATCGTCCAGCGAGAAAATCTTTCCGTGGTCTGTCCAGTTCACCATGTCCTTGGTCGAAAAGCATCTCCAGTCCACCATGGTATAGAAATCATTGATTAACGTATCTTCGTCATGCGTCGTGTACAAATACAGCGTATCCCCGTAAACCATCGGCGCCGGATCTGCTGTGTATATCGATTTAATAATCGGATTACTGCTGTAAATTTCATCATTGTTCATTGTATTTTCCTCCGTTTTTCCGGTTTCTCCCGGACATTCTCGCATACCGTTTCAGTATAACACATTTTCCACGAAAAATGAAGTTTTTTTCTCCGGAAAAGCCCCTGTGACGCAAAACCGAATTTTCAAAAACGTCTCATTTCCGAAAAGACCTTCATTTGCCTCAAAATATCGCAATATTAGCAATATTTGCACTCATTTTAGCAAGATTTTCATAGTATCTGAACAAAAGTTCTTTATAATGAAAGTAAGGTCGGAGATTTATCCAAACATCAGGATGACCTACTATAATATGCAAGAGTGAGAGACGATTATGAAACTGAAAAGAGCAAACGAAAGAACGCCCTTGGTAAAAAACATCTTCACTGCCGATCCGTCCGCTCATGTTTTCAATGGTAAGATTTACATTTATCCTTCCCATGACGTAGAACATGATTGTCCGGATGATGACAACGGCGACCAGTACATCATGGAGGATTATCATGTTCTGTCAATGGACAGTCTTGATTCCGAATGTGTTGATAACGGTCTTGCTTTGTCACAGGATGATGTTCCTTGGGTAAAGAATCAGATGTGGGCACCCGATTGTGTCTGCAAAAACGGTAAGTATTATTTGGTATTCCCTGCAAAGGATTATGAAGGACAGTTCCACATCGGTGTCGCTGTTTCCGATTCTCCCGTAGGTCCGTTTACACCTCAGGAGCATTGCATCGAGGGAAGCTACAGTATTGACCCCGCTGTTCTCATCGATGATGACGACAGAACCTACTGCTACTACGGCGGACTTTGGGGCGGTCAGTTGGAAATGTGGCAGTCCGGAAGTTTTGATCCGGATGCTCATCGTCCTGAAGGTGACGAGCCCGCTCTCGGACCGATGTTCGCCGAATTTAACGACGATTTGACTGCATTCATCACCACACCGAAGCATCTGCAGATTTTGGACGAAAACGGAGAACCTCTGAAGGCTTCGGACGAAGACAGACGGTACTTTGAAGGTCCCTGGATGCATAAGTTTAACGGAAAGTACTACCTTTCCTACTCCACCGGTACAACCCACTATCTCTGCTATGCGGAAGGTGAGCGCCCGGACGGCCCGTTCACTTACAAGGGACGTATCATGGAGCCGGTTCTTGGTTGGACAACCCATCATTCCATCGTAAAGATTGGCGATGACTGGTTCCTCTTCTACCATGACTGCGAACTGTCCGGTGGTATCACCCATGAGCGTTGCGTCAAGTACACGAAGCTCAATATCAGCGAAGACGGTACCATTGAGACCATTAAACCTTATGATTTTGAGAAATAAGGATACCGAAGCAGAACGATTTTCTGACTGAATTTCGTTCCCCGGTCGAAGATTTTTCAAACAGACAAAGGAATTACAAGACACGATGACAATGAGGACCTTTCCTCAGACGCATCGTGTCTTTTCTTTTCAGAAAATCCGTTAAAAGAATTCCACTGCATGCTTTCGTGTCCATTTCGGAAAATGATTCGTCTGACACCGTTCATTTTTCCGTTGCTCAATAGCAATGGTCCGGAAAAATGCTTTCCACATCTCCGTGTACTCATCATTTTCCTGTTCGGTCTGCAGCAATCGTGCCGATTCTTCCTCCGTGAGCTGGCGAAAAAAAAACGGTTCATCTTTCGGATGAATCACCGCTTCCCGATGGGTATCATCCACCAAAATCCAATATTCGGACGGCATCCGGTCCGTAAAATCTCCGGCCAGTACCGGCAAAATTCTGCTTTTGGGTTCAATATGCGCCACATAAAAGAGATGGTCCACCTCTTGAAAACGCGCAAACTCCCGAAAATGGCAGGTTTCCCAGCCGACCCGTTTCTGAATTTCGCGGTATCTCATGACATCTCGAAACTGTACCATTTCCAACGCATTCGGACCGTATGCAAATCCCAGCAGCAAAACATGATATATGACATCCGGAGTGTCCTCCTCGTATGCCATGGAAACATATGCCAGCTCTTCCAAAAAATGCGGTGACACACGACGGCACACGGCGTCCGTCATACGTTCCGCTTTCGCATCCTCGGATTCCACATGAATATATTCATCAAACATCGAATACTGACCTATCGGTTCATAGACAATTCGGACGTTTCGGTGTCCTTTTTTCTCCGACATCGCAGTATAGAAACATGTCAATAATGCATCCCACGTGGGAGCACAGGAATACACTGTCATTGTCATCCTCCCAATTGAAAATCCGTAAACAAATCCATCTGACGATACCCCGCTCCGTATCCCAGCAGAGCCGCCCGTTCCGGCCGGTCCAGTTCCACCAGCTGCGTCGTAATAAACCGGCGCTCTATCGGTGTCCGGTACAGCATCTGACCGTTACAGGTAATAAAATACTGTGCTCTTTTCAACGTCACATGCATCTTTCGAAGCATCTCAAATGTCACTTTTCCGTATCGTCTGGCGCTCATAATCTTCTTCACTCCGGTCGGTCCGATTCCCGGCACCCGAATCAAATCATCGTACCCCGCCGTGTTCACTTCGACCGGATATCGGTCCAAATGACGTAACGCCCAGTCGCATTTCGGATCGATACGATTGTCAAAATTCGGCTGTTCCTCCGACAACAGTTCATCCGCCTGAAACCCATAATATCGCAGCAGCCAATCTGCCTGATACAGTCGATGTTCCCGTAACAGCGGAACCGGAGTATCCTTTGCCGGAAGCGCACTGTCCTCATTTAGCGGAATATATCCGGAAAAAAAGACTCGTTTCAAATCAAAACTCTTATATAAATTCTGAGTCGTTCGAATCAGTTCCAAATCCGTTTCCCCCGATGCCCCGATAATCATCTGGGTACTTTGTCCCGCCGGTGCAAACGGACGCATCAGTCGGGCATCGGAGCGTTCTGCCGGAAGCAGCAGACTTCCGCTGTCCCTGCGAATCAACGCCATAATCTGTTCATCGGACTGTCCCGATTCCAATCGGGTCTGTCCGGTTCCGAAAATACTTCCGATCAAATGACGATTGATTCCTGCCCGTTCCATCTCCGGATTCTTCCCGATGGCAATTCGGTGTGCGGCGATTGTCTCCGTAATCCGGTTCATCGGTCTCAGAATCGTTTCCATGGATTTGTTCGGCGCCAGCGTTGTCAGACTCTTCTGTGTCGGAAGTTCCATATTAATACTGATTCTGTCCGCCAGCAACCCGGCAGAATACAACAGCTCCGACGACGCACCCGGTATCGCCTTCACATGAATATATCCGTTAAAGCGGTATTTCGTTCTCAGAAGCCGCAGTGTCTCGCAGATTTTCTCCATTGTATAATCCGGTGTTCCCAGCACTCCGGAGCTTAAAAATAATCCCTCGATATAATTCCGTTTGTAAAATTCAACGGTCAGTTTGCAGATTTCCTCCGGTGTAAACGTTGCCCTCGGGACATCGTTGGAACGGCGATTTTTACAGTATTTGCAGTCAAATGCACAATGATTCGTCATCAGAATCTTCAACAGAGAAACGCAACGTCCGTCTGCAGCAAACGCATGACAGACACCCGCCGCCCGAGAATTGCCCAAATATCCCGTCTTCCCATTCCGGTCCACACCGCTCGATGTGCAGGCGACATCGTATTTGGCCGCATCCGACAGGATTACCAGTTTCTCTTCCATAGTCAGTTGTGATTGAATTCCACTCATGGTATCGCCATTCCTTTCCGCATCTTTCCTATATTATACGAACATATGTTCGATTTTTCAAGTGTTATTTGTTTCTTTTTTTAACTTTTTTTTTAATGATGCTTTTCTCCGTTTCCGCCCATTCCCCGTCGCTATTCGCTCACTCTTCACCTCATTTTTTCCATTCTGCACTTTCCTATGAGAGAACAAAGCATGCGCCGTTACGAGCGTCCGCACATCAATGAAGTCTGGTGCGGAGATTCAAGTTCCGGACCCTGGCTCAAAACACCTGACGGGAAAAAGCACCGGGTCTATGTCATAGCCCTTATCGATGATGCAAGCCGCTTTGTCCTCGGTGCGGATGTTTTCTTCAACGATACCTTCGTCAATCTCATGACTGTCATGAAATCCGCTGTCTCCAAGTACGGTAAGCCGAAGGTTTTTAACTTCGATAACGGCTCTGCCTACAAGAACCGCCAGATGGAGCTCCTTGCCGCACGCATCGGTTCCGTTATCAACTACTGCAGACCTTATTCCCCGACACAGAAGGCCAAGATAGAACGCTGGTTCCGCACCCTCAAGGATCAGTGGATGGCTTCTCTTGACATGAATGAGTTTCATACGCTTGACGAGCTCCGCGGAAGCCTTCAGACATATGTGGGTCTTTACAACAGGCGGCCTCATTCATCGCTTAAAGGGATATCCCCGCAGGACCGTTTCTTTCAGGAACCCGAACTTATCTGCCGTCTTCCCGACACACAGATTGAACAATCATTCCTTCTTGAAATCGAACGCAGGGTATCTGCCGACTCTGTCATCGTTATCGACCAGCTCGAATACGAAGTGGACTACCGTTTTGCAAAGCAGCGTATCACGCTCCGCTATACTCCTGACATGAGCGATATTTTCATTGTTGAAGCCGACGGTTCCCTTTCTCCCGTTCATCTGCTCAACAAAGCAGAAAACTCAATGGTTAAGCGTGACAAGGTCCGTCTGACAGGAGGTGAAGACTGATGGAGCTTACAGCCCGCTACGGAATGGAGTTCAATCCTTTCCTTAAAAACTCAAAAGAGATACTTTACGAGGGTTCTGAATTCAGGGAGGCCAAATTCCGCCTTGACTATCTGGCGAAAACCAAAGGCTTCGGTCTGCTCACCGGTGCACCCGGCCGCGGCAAGACAACCCTTGTCCGTTCATGGTCATCGGAACTTAACCCTTCCCTTTACAAGGTGGTATATACCAGCCTTTCAACCGTAACCGTGAATGATTTTTACCGTAATCTCGCTGCATCCCTCGGTGCTGAGGCTTCTTACAGAAAAACGGAGAACTTCCACATCATTCAGGGTGAGATTAACAGGCTTGCTCTGGACAAACGTAAAACTCCGGTTATTATCATTGATGAAGCGAATTACATAAAGAATGCCGTCCTGAACGATCTAAAGATTCTCTTCAACTTCGAGATGGATTCAAGAGACCGCGCGGTGATTCTTCTCGTGGGTCTTCCACAGCTCAATAACACACTACAACTGTCCATACATGAACCGCTCCGCCAGAGAATCATAATGAACTATAACCTTGACGGATACTCTAAAGACGAGGGACGTGCCTACATTGACCAGAAGCTTAAGAAAGCCGGCTGCACCGATCCGGTATTCGACGAAAATGCCATTGAGGCAATCCTTAACGCTTCAGACGGAACCGCCCGTATGATAAGCAAGCTCTGTAATGCTTCGCTCGTCATCGGCCATAGCAGAAATGCCGGAACTATCACATCCGATATCGTCATGCAGGCAATTAATGACAGCACTCTTGGATAGCCCTTGTACGGCTCCCGCTCACAATTTGCGGGAGCTGTTGTTATACATAAAACAATCAGGCGAAGTACCTTAAAATAAAGTGCTGCTCATGTGCTCGCAAGGGTGAAAATAGTACTAAATAATCTGACGGAGAAAGCATCGCTTAATTTGCGGGACAACAGCTGAATAAAATAGTGGACATTTTTGAGATAGAGGACTATGTAGTGTCAGAGGATTCTCATTATCATTGCAGGAGATGCGTGGGCAATCTGTTCAGATAATGCGACATTTGGGAGATTAGGCATGGATTAAGAAGGAAACAAAGAAGGACTGGGTTATCAGTCCTTCTTTATCGTTAAATATCCAATGATTTATGGATTTTAATATCAGGCTTAGTAATTCACGATAGTTAAGATCTCATATTCAAAATACAGATCGTCATATTTTTCCCGCCGGACAGCCAGATCATCATCATCGAACATATTGATTTCCTTGCTGATCGTCATTTTTGTACTTCCGCCTGCGGGAATCTTCTTTCCGGTAAAATCCGCTCCGCCTTTTAATATGCAGTCGCCGAAAAGGTTATATACCCGGAAATTGCCTTCAATACCTTTTATGTCTTTTGAAGTATTATTTGTGATTTTGAATTCAAAAGATGAATAATCTGAATAAATACCGTTCAGGATATCCGCGTCAACATTCTTTTTATTGATACATTCAACAGATACGGAGGTTGAGCCTTTTGTAGTGGACTTGGTTTTCCTGACTTCGTCCTCGTAGACTATCTTTTCGACCTTAAAGGAGAATGACAGGTCATCATATTTTTCCTTATAGATTTTAACCGTATAATCGATGAACTGGTTCATCTCCATATTTTTTTCGTAAGAGGCCTTGCTCTTTGCTTTTATTGTTTTTCCTGTGAAATCCACTTCAAATGCCGCTATTTTTTTCCCGAACAGATCATTTATTGTAAATATTCCCCTGACACCCCTGATGGCACGGTCTGTATTATTTGTTATATCAATCGAAAAAACAGAAAATTCCTGCAGGGTTGTCTTCCTGGTTGTTTTATTTGTAACCTTTAGTGATACTGCCTTTTCTTTCGGTATGGGAGTAGGAGACGGTGAAGGTGTCGGTGTTGGAGATAAGGTAGGAGTAGGCGTGAGCGTGGGCGAAGGGGTAATCAGTGCTTCCGGGTAATAATCGCCGATAATCTCCTTGTATTCATCCATTGTAAGGATTTTAGACTCAGAACGGACTTTGAATATCGTTTCATGTTCAAAATCCTCAGAAGAGGAAACAAGTTCAAACCCCTCATCTTCTTTTGGAGCCGTATTATCACCGGATGTTTCGTCAGAATCTTCAGGTTCAGATTCCGGAATGTTCATCCTTACGGTAAATACACAGTTCTGCATAGGGCTCTTTATTGATAATGTTCCATCTTTATATTGCCATGTATCACCTGCTTCAAGCTGTTTGTAAGGATTATAAACCTGGCGTGCCGTTCCATCGGAGAAAAGGCTTATTGCCCTT
Organism: Lachnospiraceae bacterium; assembly: GCA_045597325.1. Taxonomy (GTDB): domain Bacteria; phylum Bacillota; class Clostridia; order Lachnospirales; family Lachnospiraceae; genus ISDg. The sequence continues at coordinate 3,176 of JAZLJJ010000070.1, read as the reverse complement.
CCGTTGGCACTGATATACACTCCTACGATCTGACCGATCTGATATTCCGACAGTTCTTCAATGTTTGGTTTTACATCGCTGACATACATCTGTACAGGATTAGGTTTAGGTGTTGATGTAGGTGCCGGCGTGTCTGGATTCTTCTTCCCGGAAGCTTCCTTTGCATCCGGGGAAGATGCGGCAGGGGTAGCGGTTGCTTTGTTTGATGAACCTGAATCAAGGTCAGTACTGGCCACTGCAAAAAAAACATAAACAGATATACATATCAGTAATAGTAACAGCTTCTTAATTTTCCTCATATTTCAATTACCTCCATATTTTTTGCATATAATAAACCATCCGATCAGAACGCTTATCATTTCGGCACATATATCAAAAAGATCAAAAGTCCCTCCGACGATGCCGAACAGCTGAAAAAACTCAAAAATCACACCTGAAGAAAGCGAAAGAATCATAAAAATGGGTGAAGTCCTGTTATGGCTGCTTATCCATACCAATGCAGACTCAAGTGAGTAGACCCATAAAGCATCAAGAAGATAGTTGCGTATCAGCCTGATGAATACATTGTCATTTAAGGTAACGTGTATATTGATTTTCAGATACCGGTCAATTATTTCTGCCAGGAAAGAGGATGGGTAGAGAAAATAATAGCCTATACCTCCCGCCATAAGCGGTAAGATAATGTTAAGTATCAGAAAATGATCTGTGTGTTTTTCATGTTTCATCTGCTCAGTTTCTGTTCCGGTTTAATATTTGTGGATGGTGCAGGTGTCCTTCAGTTTCAGGACATCATCAAGATCCGTTGAACGGTATTCATATTCGGACCCGTAGTGGTCCTGCCATATCAGTGTCTCGGTCCTGTTTACCCACTTGAAATGAAGTCCTTCCTGCCATGTGCTGTCGCCATCGTGATATGTGATGATTACGCAGTCGTTCAGTGTACCGGAGGTTATCCTGACCTTATCGCAGGTCAGATCCCTGTCAGCCATATAATAGACATATCCGTCATCAAAGTCGATCAGGTAATACAGATTGTAGCCTGTGCATGCACGTTTGTAGGCATATACTCCGCTGTTTCCCTGTTGGGCTGTTTCGGCATTGTCTGATGAATGGAATCTGGCCGTCTTTTGTGTAGCTACAGGTACTTGGGTAGCTGCGGGTTTTTGTGTAGCTGTAGGTTCCTGTGTGGCTGTAGGTTCTTGTGTAGCTGTGGGTTCCTGTGTGGCTACGGGTTCCTGGGTAGCCGTAGGCTTTTGAGTAACTGTAGGCTTGGGCGTCGCTGTAGGGTCAGGAAGCTTCTCCGGGGAATCGTCTGTCTCTGCCAATGCATCGGATGCGTTTGCTGTGCCGTCAGTGCCTTCAGAAGCCTGTGATTCTGTATTATTCTGTTCATTCTGACCGATTGGTTCGGCCAGTCCGTCTTCTTCGTCGGACGTTGAACCGTCGGTAAGGAACAGTGCAGATGTTGGTGATATTTCCTGCATATCGTTTTCTGTGTTTACGGAGGCAATGGATGTATCCTGTTTTGGAGCGGTATTCCCGAATGAAAAACTTTTTATTGTAAGCAGAGTGACTATGGCTACAAGGATAAGTACCAGATATTTCAGAACACTGCTGCAGGTCTGTATAACGCCTCTATCCATCAGTATGGCTGCTATTAAGGCAATGATCTGAAGCCCCGCAAAAACGGCAGGAATGACATGTCCTGACAGTATTGCTGCCAGGAGGATGATAACAGCGATGGTCATCACAATAATAATCCCCTTGTAAAATCCTGCAAGTTCCGACCATACGATGGTGATCTTATTCTTCAGCTTTGAAAAAAAAGAGCTGTTATCAGTTTCCGTGTTCATTCCATGGGATAGGGCTTCATATGTATCCCCATTCGGTCCTGTGTTATCCTTGCTGAGACTGGCTGCATCGTCCGGATCTGATCCGATGTCAGGATCTGTATGTGGTGGTGACGGTCGGGTCCCGGCTTTTTTTCCGCATGACATGCAGAAGATGGCATCCTTCAGTAATTCTTCACCGCAGTAATGACATTTCATAGGTTACCTCCGTTAAAAACTGTGATAGGAGATTACGACTCTTAAGGTTACATCGCAGGACCTGCCGTAGCTCTCTATACTTTTTCCGTTGATAGAAACTGACACGACCTGATTGGGCTTTTTTAAGAGACCAAGCTTAAGGTCATGCATTGCAACACATTCCACGTTTGTGAAACCTGAACCCTGAAAAGCATCGCGGACCTGGTCATATGTTTTTCCGTTATATTCCCTGGCTTCAGAGGGGATGCATGCTTTTTTTATCGGGTTCAGATATTCGGAATAGCTGTTGGGACCTAATCCCCATACCAGTGGAATCAGTACCCAGATGGCCATGTATCCGTACTGGTCAAAGAAAACCCCGGGAAGGAGGCCGATAGTAAAGAAGATGATGGTGAATACGGATTTTGTCTTTATTATACGGTCAAATGAACGGCGTTTGTCCTCCTGCAATCCGAGTTTCTTCAGTTCGATTTCCTTCTGGGTCTCATTCCTGTCATGTTCTATCTTTAGTGCAGTATGGCATTTTTCGGTCTCAACTTCTTTATAGACTTCGGCTTCTTTTATCCTTGCCTCATCTATATGGCGGATGATGAATTCGTTATCATTCTGAACGATGATTGATGAACCGCAATATGCACAGAATATATTTTCACGGTTTTTGGGCAGCGGCAGGGTTGCACTGCATTCCGGACACTTTAATGAAGTAACGGTAACTGACATATTTGCCTCCGTAATCTATTCTATGGACTTGAGGGTTACATAAGACGATAACTTAACACCTTTGCTGAGCTCGGGTATATATCCTTTTTCAAGCCCTGCAAGTTCTACGATTTTCCTTATCATATGTTCTTCGTTTTTTATGATCCCGCCATACTCTATCCCGAATAGATGCACGGCCAGGGATGTTGCATTTCTTTCTGCATGTGTGAATCTGTCCTTCAGTTTTTCTGCAAGCTCGATATCTGTCATTGATACGTACCTCCATATTGAAACTCGTGTTTCGGGGCTGAAAGCCCCGAAAACACTGCATTTTCTGTTCGAGTACACGTACTCGAACTACGTTGTTGTATCATATAGACGCCCCCGTAGGGTGTCCAATTCCAGTTTCAATCGGCGATTTTCCTCTTC
>JAZLJJ010000069.1:0-32781 GCA_045597325.1 Lachnospiraceae bacterium | reverse complement strand
GTCCATTTACCCGGTGTATAAATCACCTGAATCTTGTCATCAAAGAACAGGTCGGTTATTGTACTTTCCGGTTTATTGTCATTATCCTGTACCGGCGGATATGTCACGGTCATCGGATCTGCCGTCCATGTTGCCTTGTAGGTACGGTCTCCGATCGAGCCCTTCGCAATCGAAACTGCCTTGCTGACCTGTTCAAGAGACGTACTCTCCCAACCGGCAAAGGTATAACCGGTCTTGGTCGGATTGTTCAGTGTAAAGGTTTCGGTTTCTACCGTATAAGTATCCGGGTTGCCGCTTACCGTAGCACCTTCCAGTCCTTCGTAGGTAATCGTATAAGTAATTGTTACAAACGTATATACAAATGTTGTCGCCACGGTAATTGTGTTCGATGTCGGATTCCAGGAGCCTGCCTTATAACCATCATTTGCAAGCATACCGGTAGGCTTGTTAACCGTTGCGGTTCCGTTCTCGCTCCAGTTATTGTTTTCATCCAACAGGGTCACATATTCATATTGGTCCGCCGTCGACTTGTCAGTCCATGTACCGTTTACAACCTGATAGGTTGCCTTAATCTGGTACTTATCCGGGATACCGTCTCCCTTATCCTGACCGCCTTCCTGTTTTCCGACCGAATCGGTTTCATACTTCGCGGTATAAATATACTTGATACCGGTGCTTTCACTGCCGGCTGCGACATCCCAACCGACAAATACATAGCCGGTTGCAGGAGTCGGATCTGCCAACGTAACATCGCCCTGAACCACATATACATCCGTTGTTCCGGTTGCTTTCAACGCCTCCGGTTTCGTCCATGCGGTACCCGGTGTATAAACAACCTTAATCTTGTCGTCATAACTCAGGGTTGTGCTATTATTTTCCGGAGTTTCATCACTCGTTTTATCCTTAGGATAGGTAACCTTCTGAGGATTCGGAATCCAGGTAGCCGTATATACGCGATCCAGTGTCGAGCCTTTCGGAATCTTCACTTCAAGCGTTGCCGCACTCAAACCGGTTCCGGTCCAACCTGCGAATTCATATCCGTCCTTGGTCGGATTATTCAGAGTAATATCATCACTTTCTACCGTAAAGGTGTCCGGATTTCCGCTCACCGTAGCACCCGTCAATCCATTGTACGTGATATAGTACGTAATAGTCGCAAACGTATATTTATATGCTGTAGCTTCTGTTACAGTATTCGATGCGATATCCCAGCTACCGTTCTGGTAACCCGCATTGGCACTCATTCCGGTAGGCTTGGTAATTTCAGCACTTCCGGATTTCGACCAATTTCCAGCATCCTTCAGCGTAACATATTCGTACTTATCTGCGGTGGTTGTATCCTGCCATGTACCGTTTGCTACCTTATAGGTAACTTTTACCTGATAAATATCCGGAACACCATCGCCCTTATCCTTGTTTCCGTCCTTTGCGCCGACCGTATCGGTTTCATACTGTGCAGTATAAATGAACTTAACCGGTCCGGAACTCTTTTCTTCCACCTTCCAGCCGATAAATACAGTGCCTTCAACCGCCTCCGGTGTTCCAAGGCTGACATTGCCGTGAACTATATAAATACCGGCATCTTCTGTTGCCACAAGATTTCTGTTCTCATAATTCCATGTACCGGGTTCGTAAATTACCTGAATCTTATCGTCATAATGGGCAGACGTATCCTGCGAATCCGGCGTAGTATCACTCGTCTGTGTCGGCAGATACGAAATCGTCTGCGAATTTGCTTCCCATGTTGCCGTAAACTCACGATTTCCGGTTGAATTTGCAGGAATTGTAACCGTCATACTTGCCGAAGTCTTATTGACTTCGTCAATCCAGCCCTTGAATGTATAGCCGGTCTTCGTCGGTGCTATCAAAGTGATTGCATCGCTCTCAATCGTGTACTGCACGGGATTGCCGCTGCCGCTTACGGTTGCGCCTTCCATTCCGTTATACACGATGTCATATTTGATCGGCTTGTAACTGTACGTATAAGTTTTCGACATCGTATCGGTTTTCTGAACGACATTCGAACTGATATCCCAAGTGCCATCTTCATAACCGAGATCCGGACTCATACCGGTCGGTTTCGTAATCGTAGCAGTACCGTTATCAGCATCCCAATTTCCGTCATCATCCTTCAGCGTATAGTATTCGGTGATGTCAGCAGTTGTCTCATCTTCCCAGGTACCGTGAACTACTTTATAGATTACACAGAGCTGGTAAATATCCGGAATACCGTCCGGGCCTTCTCCGACACTGTCTTCTTCATACTGTGCCGTATAAATGAGCTTAATATCACCTGAACCGTCTTCTACCTTCCAACCGACAAACATATATCCGTCGTCCGGTTCCGGTGTACCCATATCCACAGCATCTCTTACAATATAAATGTTATTTGCGGTTTCTTCCAAACCGTCCGGAACATCCCAATCACCGGGTTCATAATTGACAACAATCTTGGTTCCGTAATCTAACGTATTGGTCTCATAGTCCGGATCATCATCGGAATCCTGAATTTCCTGAGACGTTACGTCATAACTGTTCACCGACCAGTTTGCCGTAAACACAAGGTTGCCGGTTGTTCCCTTACTAATCGTTACCGACTTCTCGGCGGTCGTGATATCGTCACTGGTCCAGCCAATAAACGTATAACCCTTTTTGGTCGGCTGCGTCAGCGTGAAGTTCTCGCTTTCAATCGTATACTCATCTACCGCACTGCCGATATAGTCGTCGTCAACGTCGGCATATTCAATTGTATATACCTTCGGTTCAAACTTGTAATTCAATACAGTAGCTTCCGAAACCTTGCCATTCGTAATTGCGGTATTACTTCCCGATACAACAGTCCATGCAGCATTGTTGCTGTCATACCCGTTATCGGCAACCATATTGCTCGGTTTCGTAATGGATGCCGTACCTTCGGTATCCCATTTTCCGTTTGTGTCTACTAAAGTAACATATTCATAGATGTCATCTGTCTTGCTGTTCCATGTACCATTGGTAATGGTATATGTTACCTTAACCTGATATTTATCCGGAACGCCGTCTCCGGTATCATTTCCGTTGGTGCCGCCGCCAACCTTATCGGTCTCGTATTGAGCGGTGAAAATGGTTTTCACATCACCGGAACCCGCTTCTACCTTCCATCCGATAAATATCATATCGTCATCATTCGGAGTAGGCGCCGGTAATACAATATCACCGACTACGCGATAAATATCCGTATCCGTAGTTTCTACAACACCTTCCGGAGTCTGGTCAAATGTTCCGTCACCGCAGTCAATCTTAACCAGATCATCATATTTAACCGGAGATGTGGTAGGTTCCGGTGTCACGTCGGATGTCTGAATCGGCGAATATTCAACAGTCTGATCCTTCGGTTCCCAGTTTGCGGTATATTCCTTATTGCCCGTAGAGCCCGTAGGAATCGTAACTTCTTTCGATTTACCCGAAATACCGCTTCCGGACCAACCGGTAAAATTATATCCTTCCTTGGTCGGATTAATTAAGGTAATATCCGGGTCGGTGCTCTCGTACAGATCCGGATTCGTACCACCGGAAACGGTTGCACCGTCTAATCCGTTATAGGTAATCAGATTTGCGGTAAACGTATTGGTAATGACAAAACCTTCTGTCATACTTCCGCTTACAGATGTACTGTAATGAGGAATTTCAACCTGAATTACCGAATAAATATACTCATCATCTCCCGAGAAACGATCCAAATCGCTATACAGGAATTCCCACGAGGTATTGGAAACCGTTTTATCGGAATCGGTAACAAGCGTTGCAGTTTCTCCTTCAATAGCCCGTTTCAACTTCACGGTAACCTGTGTCGGACGAACCTTTTCGTTATCACCCGACCATATGATTTCACCTTCTACATAGGTATAAGGATCAACCTCCCATATCTGATATACATGGTTTCCGCCTGCCGCATCCGTGATTCGGAAATCCGTCAGCGGATCTGTGGCCGTACTGCTCAAAGCCCAGCCGAGAGCTGTTGCTGCATGACGCTCCGCAAATCCGGTTTCATCATAGCTCAACAAATCATCCTGAGTAATCTTTTCGTTCTTTACATAAAATAACGTATCATCGATATCGGTTGAAACAACATCCGTATATTGCTTAAAGTTATTATGATATGTAATTGCATAATGCTCGGTATTATGTTCATACTGAGCGGTCAAAGTAACATCCGTTACAATCGGGATACACTCTCCCGGATAGTACAGTTTTCCGTCAAGCGAATTCAACCAGCCAACGAAGACCATGCGATCATTTTCATCGGCGGTATACGTATCCAGCGGTCCGAGCAAACTTTCCTGTGTCATTGCCGGAGCTTCCGAACCCGGCTGATACAGTTTGGGATCTACGGGAAGTGACATACCTTCCTTTATCGTTCCCGTTCCGGCATTGTAGGTCACTGAAAATCCGTCATCCAAAAATACTGCAAAAATCTCAGTGTCTTCTACCAGCTTCGCATACGGATTTACAATATTGCCGTATTTATCAGACCAATACAGAAGAACTTTCTTCTGAGAAATAATATATGCCAACAGACCTTCATATCCCTCAAAGCCTTCTGCAACCTCAAAATTGGTAACATCGGTCAGGGAATGCTGGTAAGGCACCTTAAACATAAGGTTATTCTCTACAATTTTAACATTAACATCAATATCTACCGGCGGATGCCACCAATACGAATACAGAACCAGAGAGTTTCCGGTTCCGACATCCGGCATCGTTGTCTCCGGATACGGTTCGGTAGAACCGGGAACCGGAATCCATTTCCCGGCTGTTTTATCATATGTTGCATCGTACGATATCAGATCCGGTTCAACGGTAAACCAGCCGACAAATACATATTCGGAATTTCTCTTCGGATCTTCCGCCAACTGCGGTCTTTCCGGTGTTTTATCGAGATACTTTGAGAGGTCATCACCGAACCTTATTCCTGTATACTGCTCATTCAGGGAATAATTAACCAGATCCATGCTATAAGACAAACGGTCATAATATAACGTAACAACCCCACCTGAAGAAGATGATGTTCCCGTCTTAAATCCTGCAATCTCTTTTGCATTGAGTGACGTTGACGTTGTCGTTACAACTTCGGTATACTGATTATCCTTGGAATAATATTTCTTTTTGGTTGTATTATATTCTGCTCCGGGTTCATTTTGATCCAGACATTCCAGATAATAATTCAGAGTCAGTGTTTTTGTGGCTGTCGTCCATGTTGCCGATATCGACTTTGTACCGCTTGTATTAATCATATCATCTGTCATGTCAAATCGTGTTGACAGCCAGTTACCGTTCCATTTTTCAACGGTCGCTCCCCCGGCAGTACTCTTCGGTCTCGGCCACAGACCGGCGATACTCTGGTCTTTCTTGGCCACAATGTAATAAGCAGGCCCGGACGCATCATAGTATGCATACGCATCATTGTGTTCCGCACTGCCGTTATTGGCATATACCGGAGTCATGTCCGGTGCGGGCAATGTGGAAGCGTTCGGTGTATAACTGTTTCCGAATGTAAACTTCAGAGTGTATTTGGTTCTCTTGTAGAACAGGTTCACAACCGTCTTATCATCGGGCGATACCGTACGATTCATGTCGTATCTGTTTGTTCCGGACAACGTTGCGGCAGATTTTACGGGATCGAATTGAAAATACTCTCTGTCCGCCACACCGGTCGGTATGGAAACATCTGTCAGAATAATTTCCGAATCCGTTTCCTTACCTGTAACAGCCTTGGTAGTTAATGTCGAGTATCCCGGATTGTTTGCGTTTTCACCCCAATATACGATTGTATAGCTACTGGTTTGAGACTTATCAACCTCATACTTTGCATACAGGTATGTGTTACCTTGCGGTGTAATGGTATGCACTGCATCGTCATCCAATGTCGGTTTCAAATGCCATCCTTCGAACCGATATTTCTTTTTCTCGGGTATTGTTACATTATCCAGATTCACTTCTTCATTCAGATTGCACAAAATCGAATCAATCGGATTTTCCGCACCGTTTGTCATAAATGTAATCCAGAATGCATCAGTCAACATCGGGTGCAACTGCTGATCGGGCTGCAAGTCCCCTTCCGGACCGACCGTATAGGTTTTCTGCGGAATAAATCCACGGTCCTCCTGAGGTTTCTCTTCCTCCGAATCATAATAGAACAACGGAACACCTTCGGTTCCTTTGTAATCATTCGGAATCGTTACTTTATAGTCGTTCGACGGTCTTGCATTCAAAGTCTTGTAAACCGAACGTTTTCCGCTGAAGTCTTCTGTCATTATATAAACATGATATACCGGAGCGACCTTTGCTTTTACATTCACAACCTCGCTCATTCTCATCGGATTATCGAAATCAAGCTTCTTTCCTGTCGACTCCACATACCAGCCCAAAAACTCTTCTTTCGAATCATCTATCGTTACCGCTTCCGGAATTCGTAACTCATCCCCCTGCTTAATAACCTGCTTGTCTACAAGTTTATCACCGACATAAAAACGATATGTGGAATACTCGTATTCATAACCGGCATACAGTGTTGCATCACCGTCAATATATTCGCAGGGAAGTGCATTTACACGCTGTGTACAGTCTTCATCCGCAAACCATCCCGCAAAACCCATCTTATCCTTTGTTGCCGTCGGGAAAGCGGTCACCTTGCCGGATTTGTCATACGTATATTTGGTCGGTTTCGTTCCCTGAATCGTTCCGCCGTTTGCCACAAAGGTAATCGAATACTCATCGGGAATCAGTTTCACATATACGGAAGCCGAAGTCGTCATATTACTGGTTACTCCGTTTTCATATCTTGTGTAGTATCCATAACCGGTAGTCGTATATACATATGCTCCGGCCGTATTCTTCTTCACTTCGGTCGTCATGCCCGAATTGCTGTACGCTTTATAAGTAAAATGATCCGGAACTTCCACCGAAAAGGGCATGGTAGCACTGTTGCTGGAATTAAACGTATGCGTATAAGTGTCCTTATCCACCTCAAAGGTCTCATTGCCAAACGTCACTTTACACCCGTTTGCATGATAAATCGTCAGTTTCATTCCGGTCACAGCCTCTGCCCGTTCCACTCCGGACCACAGCGTCATAAGCATCGTCAAAATCATCAGCCATGCCGTTGCTTTCTTCCAAAACATTCTTCGTTTTCCGTTTCTCATCTTGCAGCCTCCTCATAACACACAGTCTGTACTGACTAACTGTCTCCAGATAATTCATAACACTTTCTCCGGAATTCCCGTTTCGAATTCCTGATTGTCGATAAATCTCCCAGATTAATTTTTGACATTATATATCAAAATTATAATTCACGCATACGCATATAACAAGTTTTTTTTGCAATTCTCGATTTTTTAGTTTCACTATATAAATGACTCCAAAAATGACTTGATACATTACATAAAAAAGGTACTTTTTTCTTATTACAGTCGTAGAATAAATGTCAGTTTTATTCTACAATCGAAGAATAAAATCATCTTTCTGCTGCTTGTCACTTCCAACCGGCTGCTCCGCGTCAACAATAAAATCCCTTTTCAAATGCATGTACATATCACGGAACGTTATTTCTTTTTTGAGAAGCATCACCCCGCCAAAAAAAGAAAAAGCCCTGATACATAATCAAGGCTTTTTGAGTAAAAAAATAAAGCACGAGACGGGATTCGAACCCGCGACCCTCGCCTTGGCAAGGCGATACTCCACCACTGAGCCACTCGTGCATTTCTGTGTCGTTCTTACGAACGCAATACATAATATACACTATCAAAACTGATTTGTCAACAACTATTTTACTGTTTTTTATATTTTTTTCTTTTTCCGTTTTGGCCTGCCGACGCCTGTCCTTTAATCTTCTTCCGAATCGTGAAAAGACGGACACTAATCGATCAGATTTTCTCGGAATAACTGCTGACCTTTTGTGAACGGTGCGAAAAATTCTTCAGTTTTTCCTTATACACCTCAATCATGTCGCTGTAGTACGCAATCTGCTTCCGATTGAGTTTTCCCGCATCATGTAGGGAACGATACGTGCTCTCAAGTTCCTCCAGATCCTCGCGGGTAGCATCCCGATAATTGTTCTCTGCGTTCATTTTTAAACGCAAAATGATTTTCTCCAATTCGTTATGTGTTTTGCTCTGTAAAAAAGAAAACATTGCAGGTGCCCCTTTCTTGTACTTGTATGATTGTTTTTTCACTTTTCCTTGTGTTTCTATAAATGCTGTTATTTCACACCCCTGCGTTTCAATCAACGGCGCTGCTGTGCGTCCCCCTTGTTTCAATCAACGACGCTTTGTGCATTTCCTGTGTTTCTATCAACGACGCTGTTGTGCATTCCCTGTGTCTCTATCAACGACGCTTTGTGCATTTCCTGTGTTTCTATCAACGACGCTGTTGTGCGATTCCCTGCACTTATAAACACCGTAATTTCAAGGTTCTACTGTCATCGAACGGCATTCTGTCGGTGTCGAACCGCTTAACAAAATGCCGGTCCGGGGTTTCCCCCGTCCGGCATTCATATCATTTACTTATTAACTTTACTCGGCTGTTTCCGTCTGCTGTCAGAAATCTGATATGCGCAAAGAACAAGCAATGCTGCAAACAGGAACATACCAATACGGAAAATCGTCACATCATCCGAAGTCTGCGGAGACTCTACTCCATCCGGCGTCTCATGCGGATAATCGGGTTCCTCCGGTTCCTCACCGGGATCTGTCACGGATGTATCAATCATTACGATAATTCCGTTCGGGAACGGTACCCCATCCATATCATACATAACACCGTCAACAAGCTTAAACCAAATGTCAGCTGCAAGATTGTAGTTTTCCGGTGCGGAATTCTCATGCAGTTTATAGGTTCCGTTCGGCAGATTTTCCAAAATAACCATCTTGTCGGTACTGGTCCAGGAAATCATTCCCTTGGATGTCTTGTAATCCTTACCGCCGCTGTTCGCCTGTCTCTTGATATTCGTCAAATCACGACCTGACGTATAGCATGTCAGGGACATCTTTGCACCTGCAAGCTCGCCACCCTCGGATGTTCTCTTTGCGAAAACTCCGGGGCCTCCGGGGATTTCTTCTCCGTCGTGACGATCCATCGGTGTCGGTGTCGGATTCAAATCATCATCTTCATCATTTCCGTTCTGTCCAAACGGTGTCGGCGTCGGTGTCGGTCTTCTGTAAGGCGTCGGGGTCGGTGCCTTCGTCGGAGTTACAGTCGGTGCCTTCGTCGGTGTTATCGTCGGGGTAACACCCTTAGCCGGTGTCACGGTCGGTACCGGTGTATTGGTCGGAGCCGGTGTTGCAGTCGGTGTCGGCGTATTCGTCGGACGTCCTACAATCGGCGTCGGTGTAATTCGAATCTTTGCAAATCCGGGAGTCGGCGTTGCTGTCGGCTTCGGAGTATTAGTCGGTCTCGGTGTACTGGTCGGTACCGGTGTATTGGTCGGTCTCGGCGTGCTTGTCGGTCTCGGCGTACTTGTCGGTCTCGGTGTGCTTGTCGGTCTCGGCGTACTGGTCGGTACCGGTGTGCTCGTCGGTCTCGGTGTGCTCGTCGGTCTCGGCGTTGCCGTCGGCGTCGGTGTTGCCGTCGGTGTCGGTGTTGCCGTCGGTGTCGGTGTTGCCGTCGGTGTCGGTGTCGGTGTTGCCGTCGGCGTCGGTGTTGCCGTCGGCGTCGGTGTGTTCGTCGGCGTGCTTGTCGGCGTATTTGTCGGTGTCTCCGACGGTGTCGGCTTCTTCTTTGCAAAACGTCTGTTGCAAGGATAGAAATGACCTTCGCTGTAGCTTTCCAGACTCTTAGCGATAATTCCGCCTTCAAAGTTACCGGAGTTGCAACGTACAAATGCCTTCGGTGCAATCAAATGTCCTGCAAGTCCGTTTGCATTTACCGTACCGGTTGCATCCGGGAAGTTCCAGAACAGATTCATTCCTGTAGTGTTATATTGAATTCCGTACGCATTGTCACGTCCGGGATACTCATTTCTAAAGTTATTACCGATATTCTTACCGTTTACGGAAATGCTCCATCCGTTAAATTCAGCCTGGCTTCCGTTGCATCCGATTACCGAAACAACAAGGATGTGAGAAGTAAACCAGCTGTAGCTCGGAACAAGAATATTCAAACTGTTCAAATTATCTTTGGAAATCGTTACATAGACGTCTTCATTCACACCATTCAGGTTCAGAGTATTATTCTTTACCTCCATGGTATTCATCTCTGCCAACTGCTTGGACTGTTCGCTGATTGCACTGAACGCGCTGGACATATTCATATAATCCGGATTCTGAATAAAATCAGACGAATTCTGAATAGAAGCGGCTTTGGTTCCGTAATAAACGGTACGGTCAACCTTGTGTCCCGCCGGACTTCCGTTACCCTGATTACCGCTGGCCCAATTGCCGATATAAGAGGGAACCTTGGCAAGATCCCCGAAGAAATTATAGTTTGTCAATGTACCGCCGACTGCGATACTTCCAATCATATGATTTCCTTCCAGAAAATCATTCTTTACAAATACCTGGAACTGACTGAGAATTGTAGTAATGTCATAATCATTTCCATATCTGTCTCTTCCGCTTGCCGCCATCGCCGGTTCCTTCTCCAACAAGCCAACCAGCATCACTGTGGCAAGCACTAAACTCAAAAATCTCAGTACACGCTTTCTCTTAATCATCATACCCATTTTTCTTTCTCCTCGTTTGCTACTTAACCCATTATTCCGTCGTATCATCGGAACCAAAACTAATCTCCAGAACACGCTTTCCTGCTACAATATATCGTCTTCCGTCTCCGCATGTGGACAGCACCATTACCGTGTCCTCATTGGCCGGAGCCGGCTGCGCAATATATGCTTCATCCTTGCCTTCGCTGTTCACGCGTTCCAACATTCGGGAAGTCTCGTGCCCGTTGAACTGGTCGAAGCGAAGTTTTCCGTCAATCTTCTTGTAATCATCTGCGAGCAAATGAGTGGTTCCTACGTTAGATACCACACAAACCTCATATACAAGAATTCGGTCTTCCGTATATACAAAGAAATACGGATGTGCCATACGATAGTCTTCATTTTTAAAATTCTTCAGGCTGCCGAACATCGTACCGTTCTTCATGTTGTGTCCGTATACAACCGTGAATTTATCATCCAGCGTATTGCTGTTTGCCTTCTGAATATAGATACAGGAAGGATACCCTTCCGAGCCGTCCAGATTGTGATTCAGATAATAATCATCGGCTTTATCGGGACCGGACTGTAAAATCGGATACGCAATATCCGAATCCGGAATCTCAATATATGCAATGATGTCTTTGTTGATATTGTGTAATACATCAAAATCCGCGGTAATTGTAATGTAACTCGGATATTCCTCCATCAAAGCCCTGTACAGCAATTCTTCCGGTGACATCGGGGCAGCCGTCGGTTCCGGCGACGGTGTAACCGGAGTCTCAGTCGGAGCCGGGGTAATTTCCTCGGTCGGAGCCGGGCTCGGTGTGTCCGTCGGTTTCGCAACCGGTGTCGAAGTCACTGTTTGTGTCGGTGTCACATTCTTGACAAATACTTCTTCCTTTATCTTATTGTATTTCGATTGCTGTTCGTTATTCTGTTTGTTCCGCTTGATTGCATATGCTCCGATTCCGCCGACAGCAAGAATCAGCAAAATAATCACAATCCATATTACGGCTCTCTTTTTATTCGTTTTGCCGTCATTTTCAAATGCCATAAAACACTGTCTCCTCTGTGTGATTGTGTCACACTGCACACCGTTCTTGTCAGATTGCACAAAAAACAGATACATAACGTTTTATTTCTGTACATTCTGTCATTTTTTTACTTTTTATCCATAAAATGTCTAAATTTTTAACAAACAAGTGTAGTCTATCACCTTTATACCACGCTGTCAATAACTTTTTTTATCGTTTTCGCAATTACATAACATCACATATTTATGTCATTTGCATGCCGTATAATGCTATTCATTTTCCTTTGCCGGATTTATTTAAAATGTAAAAATTTTACAGAGCAAAGCATATTGCTTGCGATATGCTCACGCCGCCTGTGCGTCGCGAAGCGACATTTTTCCTCTGCACAGGCGTGTGCATCCTCGCGGAGCGTTTTTTTATCTCATAGGACGAACTTTCCTATGAGATAAAAAGAGCGGCCGTTGTCGTCTCCGTTTTCCGGAATTTTGCAATCGGTCGCTCTTTTGTAATCAGTTTTTTGCAGTTTTTTTGGAGCATCACCGCCATTGGAATTCACTTAAGGGGGGTTGCGCTGCTAGAACAAAGCATATCGCTTGCGATATGCTCGCGCCGCCTGTGCGTCACGAAGCGACATTTTTCTTCTGCACAGGCGTGTGCATCCTCGCGGAGCGTTTTTTTATCTCATAGGACGAACTTTCCTATGAGATAAAAAATTCGCTAATGCGAAAGCAGCGCGCAGATTACCTGCGGGTGGATGACATGTTATTTTAAAGTAATATCGGCCCATGCGGACGGATTGGTGTAGTCGCTGTCGGTTGTTCCGTTCAGCTTCATAACGCTCTGACGGGAGCCGGTTGCTCCGGCGTCATTGATATGCGCATCCACACCGAACACGTTTCCTGCGGTTGCCGGTTTCAGCAAAGGAACCGACAATTCTACGATATAACCGCCATCGCGGGTTACCGCTTTTCCGACAATTCCCTTCTTGGACGGAACCGTACCGTAAGTCAGTTTTCCGGTATAATTGCATCGGTACTGTCCGCACGCATCATCGTAATAATAATCCTTGCAGTTGTTCTGGTCGAGGAACAATTCCACGGAATCCTGCTCGTAATCATTTCTGGACGATTTGTTCAAAACATTATCATCAATATCATACAAAGCATAGAAATTATTTTCGTCCCACATGAAACGGACGGTTCCGGTTGCGCCCTGCCATGCCAGAATCGGGTTGGCAATCTTATATGCCGGTGCGCTGTTCCAGCATTCGTCAATCACGCCGTCCATCTCCGGCGTTCCCTGAATTGCTTCCAGCTTCTTGGTCTCCGCCTTGACTTCTCCGCTTCCCATTGCCGCATATGCATCCGTATTCAAAACGGCATAATATGCTTCCTTCGGGTTCAGGTCACGGTCAAATAACAACGGTGCACTTTCCGCTCTCCAGCTGGTGTCATCACGGTATCCCCAGAACGTAACACGCTCGATAAGGTCCGCATTTTCCTTATAAATATTGAACAGCTGTGCGTAAAATACGGCCTGAATCATCTCCTGATCCGCATCATATTTGCCGTTTCCGACGCCGTTAATCTGAACATCCAACTCCGAAACGCTGACGGAAATGCCCGGAATTTCACGGAACAGATCCAGACTGTGGCGAACGTTGGACAACGATGTCGTTGTGGAATAATGACCCTGCATTCCGATACCGTCAATCGGAATTCCGCGGGATTTCATGTCTTTAACCATTGCCGCAACAATCGCAGCCTTGGCCGGCTGGTCAAGGTTGTAATCATTGTAATACAGTTTCGCATGAGGCGCAGCCTCGTGTGCCAGCTGAAATGCGATTTCAATGTAATCATCACCGATCGAACGGGTCCACTGTGTCGAGCGAAGGCACTTCTTCCAGTTTCCGTCTGCCGGCAGCGTTGCGCCGTCGCTGATTGCTTCGTTGACAACGTCCCATGAGAAGCACTCTCCGTCGTAATGTCCCGCAACGCCGATGATATGATCCTTCAGCTGCTGAATTGCCTCATCGCGGTCCTTCGCACTGGTGCCGAGCCAATTGCCGCTCTGGCTGTGCCATGCCAGCGTATGTCCGTGAATGAGCATATTGTTTTCTTTTGCAAATGCGATCATCCGGTCTGCCGCATCATATGTGAAAATGCCCTGATTCCGCTGCATTTCCTCCGGTTTCATCAGGTTTTCCGGCGTCATAATATCAAAGTTTCCGGTGACAATCTGACGATCTCCGTCAGCCTCGGCCGCTTTGGTATAAATCGTACCGATCATAAAATAATCCTTATATGCTTCCTTTAACGACGTATATTCCGTTTTGTGAAGCGTTTCGTAATCATATGCCGGTGTCGGTTCCGGTGTTGCTGTCGGCTCCGGTGTTGCTGTCGGTTCCGGTGTATCGGTCGGTGCCGGCGTATCGGTCGGTTCCGCTGTCGGCGTTATTTCCGCTGCTTTTGTCGGTTCCTTGCTCTCATTCGTGTTGTCTTTACCGCAGGCCGTCAGACCGAAAATCATTACCACGGTTACCAGCCACGCCAACACGGTTGCATGCTTTCTCAATTTCATGTTCTGTTTGTCCTTTCCTCTGTTATTTGCGCAATGCAAATGATGTGCCTTATATTATAACATAAAAATTCGGTTTGACAAATGGGATTTCCGCCAAATTGCTGTCCGTCCGAAACGTTTTCCCACACGGCAGAGGCTCCGTACGGGACAGGAGAAAACGATAGGAAAGTTTTGCGTCGCGAGCTGCAGGAATCCGAAAGGTGCTGTCCGTCCGATACGTTCCCCCGCATGGCAGAGGCTCCGTACGGGACAGGAGAAAACGATAGGAAAGTTTTGCGTCGCGAGCCGAGCATACCGCGGGCGCGGAGACAACAATGCCCCTATCGTTGCGCAGCGCCCGCTATCAATAAGGGGCGCAGGCGAGCAGCAAACCCGACGTGTTTTCGACGTCCCGCATGGAGGCTCTGCCCCGTGGGGCAGGTCCCCGGTCGGACAGCACCGCCGACTGCAGAAAACCGACCGTGCGAAAATTTGTAAATCGATTCCGGTTATGATATAATCATGACGGACCGCCTGTGGCCGTCCCAAGAAACCAGACTTCCGAAAGAGGATTGCAAACATGATTTATATTGCCTGTGCTTTATATATGGAGGCAGCGCCCTTCATTCGCCGCTGCAGCTGTCAGAAAAATCCGGATTTCACCCATGAGCAGGTGTTTTGCGGAGAGGATGTCACCGTAATTATTACCGGTACCTCGCCCGTTCCCGCTGCGATTGCGCTGACCGAAGTTCTGGTTCGGCTCGAGCCCTCCGCCAACGACATTTTTCTCAATGTCGGAACGTGCGGATGTTCCGATTCCGGGATACCGGCCGGTTCACTCTTTCTTATTCACAGCATTTTGGAAAATGCCACCGGACGCGTATTTTACCCCGATTTACTGTACATGAGCGAGCATCGGACCGGTGCCCTGACGACCTTTTCGGTTCCCTCCGACACTTCGTGCGATACCCTGTTGTTTGATATGGAAGCAGCCGGACTGTATCAGGCTGCGATTTCATTTTTCTCAACCGACCGCTTATTTTTCTTTAAAATCGTATCCGACTTCGGCGAAGACTCTTCTCTGGTATCTCCGACCGACGTCCATGATTTGCTGGCGGAACATGTCGACGGAATTCTCGATTCCGCAACCCGTTTTGCCTCATATACCGCACGTCGCTTTTTCTACTCTCCCGAAGAGGAAGCCGTCATTGAATATTTCTGCCGCAGCCTGCAGTGCTCTGTCACAATGGAACACGAACTGCGCCGTTTGATTATGTATTACGAGCTGGAGCGCGGCTATGCCATCGCCCATCTCCGGGACTTTTTCACACGTCACAGCCTGTCCTTTGAGGACAACGTCATACTCGAATCCCGAAAGGAGGGAAAGCATGTACTCGACGCCTATCGACTCGAATGCCTCTGTTGACTTCCGCAGGGCATTTGACATCATTTATGTGGAGCAGGCTGCAATGGAGCATCCGCGCACCCGGCAGATTTTGTCCCGATTGCCGCATTCCACAGTCATTCCCTGTCGGGACTACAAGGACATTTTCTGCCGCCGCGGTCAGGAGCCCGCTCTGCAGAAACAGGCACAGGCGCTGATTCTGGCACTGGGCAAACCGCCCTATCTGTATCCCGGTGCGCCGGTCTGTCAAAATTTCGGCGAGGAACATTTTTACTATACCTCGGGCGTCATGAACTGTATTTTCGACTGTGAGTACTGCTATCTTCAGGGCATGTACACGTCCGGCCACATGGTCGTATTCGTCAATCCGGAAGATACGTTTCGGGCTCTGGACGAGATTCTTGCAAGGGAATCCGCCTATGTCTGCATCAGCTACGATACCGATTTGCTGGCGCTTGAGCCGCTGCTCGGATTCGTGTCCGAGTGGTGCGCCTATGCGTCCGCTCATCCGAATCTGACTTTGGAGTTGCGAACCAAATGCGCCGCAATTTCCACCCTGTCCTCCCTGCCGGTGACGCCAAACTGCGTGCTTGCGCTGACCCTGTCTCCGGACGCTGTCATCCGGGCCTACGAACACCGGACCGCCCCGTTATCGGCGCGTCTCGAATTTGCCAAAACCGCCTTGTCTCTCGGCTGGCCGGTTCGCCTCTGCTTCGACCCGATGCTCTCCGTTCCCGATTATACCGACCGGTATAACGCCATGTTTGATACCGTGTTTGCCGCCCTGCCGATGGACCGGATTCGCGACGTCAGCATTGGGCTGTTCCGCATTTCCAAAGACTATTTAAAGCAAATGAGGAAACACCGGCCGTGTGCCGTGACCTATTACCCGTATGAACTTACCGACGGAGTGTACCATTACCCGAAACCGGTTTCAGATGCTCTGACTTCGTTAGCATATCAACGACTGACCTCGGTTCTGCCGGCCGAGCGGATTTTCCTCTGGGAATCCGACGAAACCGATATTAAGAAAGGAAATGACCTATGAACAGGACTATGACCGCACTTGTTACCGGTGCAACCTCCGGAATCGGCCGTGCCATCGCCGAAGTGCTTCTTGCAAATGATTTCACCGTATACGGAATCGGGCGAAATGCCGACGGTGCGCCAAAGCACGGGCAGTTTCACTATCTTGCCGTCAATCTGGCGGATTCCTCCTCGGTTGCCGGATTGCCGAACCTGCTGCCATCGAACATCGACCTGCTAGTCAACGCCGCCGGGGTTGCCTATTACGGTCCCCACGAAACTGTTTCCCCTGCTGCCATTCACGAGATGGTTGCCGTCAATCTGGAAGCTCCGATGATTCTCACGTCTCTCCTTTTGCCGGTATTAAAGGACCGAAAAGGAACCATCGTCAATATTTCATCGGTCACCGCAAAGCATTATAACAACACTCACGGATGTGCCTACGGTGCCACCAAAGCCGGTCTCACATCCTTTGCCGACAGTCTCTTTGAAGAATGTCGCAAAACCGGAGTCCGCGTCATCACAATCCACCCTGACCTGACCGACACCGGGCTGTATCGAAATGCGGACTTCACCCCTGTTCCGGATTCGGACTTTTCCCTGACGGCACAGGAAATCGCGGAATTTACCATGCAACTGATATCCGCCAGAGACGGTCTTGTGGTCACCGACTTCACGGTACGTCCCCAACGAAACGGAATACAACGAAAAGACCGGTCCGACAGCCGCCGTTAGGCAGCCGTCAGGGCCGGTCCCTGTTTGTAAGTTTTCTTTTGGATTCGTTCCGTGTTTCGGTTTCAGCAAACTTCGCAATTTCGGGAGCAGGCTGTTCCCGATTCATTGTTATTAATTTTCCTTCATCGAGCAGGCTGTTCCCGATTCATTGTCATTAATTATCCTTCATCCACCACAGATACGGTTCCAGCGTCGAATAATAATTGTTATTCAGAATTCCTCGTGAAATATTGAATTTATTCTTAACGATTTCCTTATAGGCTTTGATGTACTCGCTCTTCTGCTCCTCCGTCAGTTGCGCCGCAACCTCTTCGTTAAACCATTCCGCTTTTCCCTTCAGCGCATTATACCGAACATAATCCGTAATGAAGCTGCCGTCCTTGAACTGAATCAGTCCCGGCGTATCTGAGAAAATGTCGCTTCCCATATACAATCTGGAGTCATACTCAATTCCCATCAGATTCAGCACGGTCGGGATAATATCCAGACTGCAGCAGTATTTTTCAACCGTCACCGGATTCTCCTCGAAAACCGGGCTCCAGATGATGCAGTTATTTTCATACAGCTCAAATTCCGTCTCAACCTTATGACCGAGCATCTCGGAAATCTGGTCATTTTCCAGGCCGTACGGATAATGGTCTGCCGACATGACAATCAGGGTTTTATCCAGCAATCCCGCTTTTTCCAGTTCTTCCAGAATGTACTCCAGCGCCAAATCCAGTTCTATGTTGCAGGCAATATATGCTTTGTCCGCGTCACAGTACGGCAGGTCCGCAACCTCCTCCTTGTGCTTTTTGGACATCGCATTTCCGCCCCAGGTATAATCCATGTGACCGCTGACCGTCATGTAATATGCATGAAAATGCTCATCGTTGATATACATCGGCAATGTAGCCTGCATCATTTCCAAATCGGATTCCGGCCACTGCTTTTTCAGTTTCAGGCCATGTCCTTCCGCAATCCAGTTATAACCCATATTCGGGTGGGATTTGTCCCGGCCGTAATACGTATAGGTATTGTTATGGAACGCGGTGACGGAATACCCGAGATCCTTGAAAATGTGCCCGAAGCACAGTGCCATGGATTTGTCCGCCGAACGTTTGAAGCTGTTATTTTTCTTCAAATCCGGAATCAGGCCGGTACATGCCACATATTCGCCGTCGCTTGTACTGGTAATCCAGATGGGCGTGTAAAAGTTCTTAAAATACAGTCCGTTGTGCACCAGTCTGTATAACGTCGGTGTGAGATTTTTATCCACCGCAAACGGCGAAAATGCCTCGCACGTCATCATAATCAGATTATATCCTTCGCACAGTCCCGTGTACTCATTTTTCTTCGTCGGTTCCGATGCCGCCATGTACTCGTGAATCGTCCGAATATTTTCGTTCTTGGAAGCGGCTGCCAGTGCGGCAAAATCAATGTCCAGAACATTCGGCGATGTGTCAATCGGAATCGGGGTCGGTGTCGGCGTAACTTCCGGCGGAAGCGTTACGGTCGGTCCGGGAATCGGCGTATCGGTCGGTTTCAGCACGATGCTAGGCACCTGCGGAATTCCGCCCTGACTGACGTCGCCCAGATCATTTTCATCATATGTCAGACATTTGCGGACGTCCTGCACAAATCCGATGCAAAGGCCGAATTCCTGCACTCCGCGGTCCTGTTCCCACTGTTTGTAAAACAATTCCTTTCGTCCGTCCTCGACAGCATTCGTTCCGGACAGAATCGTCAATGCCGACACAAACGCAAGCACTGCCAGCATGCCCGAATACAATTCGATGCTTCGACGAACGCGAACATGCTTCTGCACCTTCTTCGTGTAAATGATATATCCGACATACGGAGCCAGAATCAGCAAAAGCAGCGGACTGCGACGCAGGATTGCCGCCATCGCCGTCTTGTAAAACTGAGTCGCATCTCCCGCATTTTCCGTCATGAAAATGGTCAGATACATTTTAAACAAATGCTGATATACCGCCTGAACCATAAATAACAGCGAAATCAGGCCAAGTACAATCCAGTTCACGATATTGGCCGCGGTGCGCTTCATACGTCCGGTAATTACGGTCAATATCAGGCCGATTGTCATTGCGAACAGCACAATCAGCCAAAAGCCTCCCGGAAATTTCCGATTAATATACAAATGAAAAATCAACTCGTCCCAAATAATGACAAATGCCGGCAGAAACTGCTGCAGCAGTTGTTTTGATATCGGGACTGATTTCTTTTTCTTACTCATCTCAAATACCTGTCTTTCTCAATACAATACTCCGTAAACAGTCTGTCATTTTCTTTCCCCGAATGCCTGTCTTCTGTCACAAGCTTTTACATGACGAACTTCTTCTGTCACCGGCTTCTTTCTGTCACCGGCTTCTTCTGTCACCGGTTTCTTCTGTCACCGTTTTTCTTCTGTCACCGGCTTTTTCTGTCACCGGCTTCTTCTGTCACCAACAGCGGAAAAACGGAGAACCGTTTTGAAACGATTCCCCGTCTCACTATTCATTTCACAATCATGTTGCCGAAACGCACCGTTCTTACATCGGATGAATCTCAGCATGGATTTCCTGCAGGGACTTCACCGGGTTGTCAGCATGGGTTTTCACATAGTGAATACCCTCTGCCGTTGCCTTTGCCGCTGCAATTGTCGTAACATACGGAACCTTTGCCTTGATAGCTGCCTTACGCAGATAGCTGTCGTCGTGCAGACCGTTCTTGCCGATTGGTGAGTTGATGACCAGCTGAACGCTGTTGTTGGTAATCAAATCGTAACAGTTCGGACGACCTTCGTACAGCTTCATCACCTTCTCTGCCGGGATTCCGTTTTCTTTGATGATATCATAGGTGCCGCCGGTTGCAAAAATCCTGAATCCGTCTTCGTACAGAGACTTCGCAACCTCCAGCATTTCATTTTTGTCCTTATCCTTTACGGAAATGAGTACCGCACCTTCCATCGGAAGTCTGGACTGAATTGCCTCCTGTGCCTTGACAAATGCCTCGCCGTAGGACGGGGACAGACCCAGAACCTCACCGGTCGAACGCATCTCAGGTCCGAGAATCGGGTCAACCTCAGGGAACATATTGAACGGGAATGCCGCTTCCTTGACACCGTAGTTCGGAATGTACTGTTCCTTCAAATCCGGTACCGGCGATTTCCGTCCGGTCAGTTCCGATGTGATAATATCGGTTGCCAGCGGTACCATACGAATGTTACATACCTTGGAAACCAACGGAACCGTACGGGATGCACGGGGATTTGCCTCGATAACGAAAACTTTTCCGTTCTCGATTGCGTACTGCATGTTCATAAGACCTTTGACATGCATTTCCTCCGCAATCTTTCTGGTATATTCTTTGATTGTGCGAAGATTATCTTCTGTAATATGAACCGAAGGAATGATACAAGCGGAGTCACCGGAATGAATACCGGCCAGCTCAATATGCTCCATAACCGCCGGAACAAATGCATGAGTTCCGTCCGCAATGGCATCTGCTTCACATTCGGTTGCGTGATTCAGGAACCGGTCAATCAAAATCGGTCTGTCGGGAGTTACACCGATTGCCGCCTTCATATATTCGGTCATCTGAACATCGTCATAGACAACTTCCATTCCGCGTCCGCCAAGAACAAAGGACGGGCGAACCATGACCGGATAGCCAATCTTGTCGGCAATACCGATTGCCTCTTCTACCGTTACGGCCATTCCGGATTCCGGCATCGGAATCTCGAGTTTCTTCATCATGTCACGGAACAAATCACGGTCCTCGGCCAGGTCAATCACAGCCGGAGACGTACCAAGAATCTTAACCCCGTTCTTTTCCAGCGAAGCGGCAAGATTCAACGGAGTCTGACCGCCGAACTGAGCGATTACACCGAGAGGCTTTTCTTTCTTGTAAATGCTGAGCACATCTTCCAGTGTCAGCGGCTCAAAATAGAGCTTATCGGACGTATCGTAGTCTGTGGAAACCGTTTCCGGATTGCAGTTTACGATAATGGTTTCAAAACCGAGTTTCTTTAATGCCATTGCCGCATGAACACAGCAATA
Source organism: Lachnospiraceae bacterium (assembly GCA_045597325.1). Lineage (GTDB taxonomy): Bacteria > Bacillota > Clostridia > Lachnospirales > Lachnospiraceae > ISDg. The sequence goes on along the minus strand of JAZLJJ010000069.1, from coordinate 11,307 downwards.
GTCAAATTCGATACCCTGGCCGATACGGTTCGGACCGCCGCCGAGGATCATAATTTTCTTATTATCGCTGACCGGAGATTCGTCCTTTTCGATATTGTAGCTGGAATAATAATATGCGCTGTTCTGAGTTCCGCTTACGTGGATTCCTTCCCAAGCTTCTTCCAGACCGATTTCCTCACGGCGGGCACGAATGTCATCCTCGGAAATTTCCAATAATTTAGCCAGATACCTGTCCGAGAAACCATCCTTCTTGGCCTGAATCAAAATGTCATCTGCCGGAACCGCACCCTTACCGGCCTTCAGCATTTCCTCTTCCTCAACCAGTTCCTTCATCTGATTGATGAACCACAGCTTAACCTTGGTCAGATTGTGAATTTCTTCCGGTGTTGCACCCTTGCGAAGTGCTTCATACATTTGGAAATGACGTTCGCTGGACGGAGTTGCCAGCTTATTGAGCAGTTCTTCCTTGGTCATGGAATTGAAATTCTTCACATAGCCGAGACCGTAACGTCCGGTTTCCAGGCTTCGAATTGCCTTCTGGAACGCTTCCTTGTAAGTCTTACCGATGCTCATTACCTCACCGACGGCACGCATCTGAGTTCCGAGTTTATCCTCGACACCCTTGAATTTTTCAAATGCCCAACGGGCAAACTTAATAACCACATAATCGCCGTTCGGAACGTAACGATCCAGCGTACCGCATTTGCCGCACGGAAGGTCCTTCAGAGTCAGGCCCGTAGCAAGCATGGCGGAAACCAGTGCAATCGGGAAACCGGTAGCTTTGGATGCCAATGCGGAAGAACGGGATGTACGGGGATTGATTTCAATTACAATAATACGGTCGCTGACCGGATCATGTGCGAACTGTACGTTCGTACCACCGATAACCTGTACCTTATCAACAATCTTGTAAGCCTGCTCCTGCAGACGCTTCTGACACTCTTCGGAAATGGTCAGCATCGGTGCGGAACAGAACGAGTCACCGGTATGAACACCGAGAGGATCGATATTCTCGATAAAGCATACGGTAATCATGTTGCCTTCACAGTCACGAACAACCTCGAGCTCCAGCTCTTCCCATCCGAGGATGGACTCTTCTACGAGCACCTGACCAACCAGGCTGGCCTGAAGACCACGTGCACAAACCGTGCTCAGCTCTTCCTTGTTGTAAACAAGACCACCGCCGGCACCGCCCATTGTATATGCCGGACGAAGAACAACCGGATATCCGAGTTTGTCTGCAATGGCAAGTGCCTCATCCACACTGTAAGCAACCTCGCTGCGGGCCATTTCGATACCGAGTTCGTTCATGGTCTTCTTGAACTCGATACGGTCCTCACCACGCTCAATGGCATCAACCTGAACACCGATAACTTTCACATTATATTTATCAAGGACACCTGCTTTGTCCAATTCGGAGCAAAGATTCAGGCCGGACTGTCCGCCAAGGTTCGGAAGCAACGCATCCGGACGTTCCTTTGCAATGATTTTCTCCAAACGCTCTACATTCAAAGGCTCGATGTAGGTTACGTCTGCTGTCTCCGGGTCTGTCATAATGGTGGCAGGATTGGAGTTTACAAGCACAATTTCATAACCGAGCTTACGAAGTGCTTTACAAGCCTGAGTTCCGGAATAGTCAAACTCGCAGGCCTGACCGATAATAATCGGACCGGAACCGATAATCATAACTTTGTTAATGTCTGTTCTCTTTGGCATCTCTTTGTCCTCCTTAATCTAACAAAAGACGGAATATTTAGAAACAAATATTCCGTCAATTCATCAACATATCACATTCACTGAAAATTCGATTTTGCTGGATTCCTTTACTCATCTCTATACCTCCCGCAAACGGTCACTCTTCTGACCGCGGATAGTATATCACAGAGAATCGGTAAAATGCAAGTCAAAAATCAGTTTTTTTTCAAGAGATTTTTGTATATTTTTACAGTATTGAAACTTTTTGAAAAACCGGAACGTGCAGCACGGTGTTATCGCTATCTGAATTGAGCTTTTCGGAATCGTACTATCGCTGCTACAAACAACACTGCAACAACCACAAACTCAATCATATTTGCAAACAGCCACTCCGCTATTGTCGAATTTCCGCACATTACGGTTAAGAACGGAGATGTTCCGATAAAACGTATTTTCCCCTGTTCTACACGTTCCAACACATTCGCAATCAATACAAAAAAACCGATATCCAAGACACCCGACAACAATTCGTTTCGGGTCAGCATTGCAAACGCTAAAAAAGCCAACGCAAAAGGAAACAGCTGAATGAACCAACTGACTATCTCAATCAAAAACACCACCCAGAACCGAAGACTGAAAACCTCTCCATTATAAACAAAGATTACCAGCGGTACCTTTGTGGCAAAAATCAGTTATTTCCCTTTTGCGGAAAAATCATGCCGGAAAACAGTTTTAACGTTGTCGTCTTTCCGGATCCGTTTGGCCCCACAATGCCGACAACTTCCCCCTTTTCAAATGCAGCATTTATATTATCAAGTACCTTTTTCTTCTTTCTGTATTGAAAGGAAACTCCTTCAGCCTTTATCATCGTCTCTATTCCTCAGTTTTTTCCCAACGTACTTCCTTGTTCACAAAATCAATCACGATATATCCGTCCGTAACCATCTTCCATACGTATTGATCATACGGAACACACCGAATCAATTGCTGTTCCGGGTCAAATGATACGGTACTGTCGTCCAAATAACTGTAGAAGTACTGAACTGCATCTTCATATGTACCGAAACATAAATCGAATTCTTCTTCAGTTTTGGAGTCATGATTATCTTCTGATGTTCCGTCAAATTCTCCCGGTGCCGGGAAGACAAGTCTCATTACTTTATGTTGCTTCCCGTACCAATAGAATCTTGCCTGGCAAGAACGCAATTGATATACCGCATCATTCCAATCCATCAACGCATAGATTCCGTTATTGTAATAAAACATCCGGCACGGATTGTCTCGTATTCCCAAAAGGTAATAGTTTCGAATTCCGAGATAACCTACTTGTGCTTCTGCGGTTTTCAAAAAGCCCTGTTCATCTTTCGGAATAAACTGGTCCATATTCTTTGAACTAACCTCAATCGTACACAAAACAAACGAACCGTTGTTATCCCAGCTTTCTGCCGATACTTCATAAGTAATTTTTCGATTTGTCCATAAAAAAATACCAAGTACAATTGCCGCCACTGCCAGTGGACAAACAATCAGAAGGATGCGTTTTTTCATTTTGATTTCCCCTCCAAAAAGATTCATGCATACAGTGTATACCACAAAAAACAGTTTTGTCAACCGGCAATTTATCTTTTTTTAAGAAAAGGCTTCTTGCTGAATCTGCGGATTTCCGTTATGCTTATAGTATTAACTATTTTCTGCTTTATACAGGGTGAGAACTCCGTTTCCACGTCCGGAAACGGTGGGAATTTCTATGAAAATACTGTTGGCCGGAGCATTCGGCAATTTGGGAAGTGACATTTTGCGTGAGTTGTACCGTACCGAGCACGATATTATCGCTGCCGATGCCGTCATTCGAATTCCAGGCGATTTGGATGCGTCCCGATTCACCGCAAAACGCGAGCTTACCGAAAAGCCCGCGTCCCGGTCGAATACTTTGGTACTACGCTTGTAGAAAAATGGTACAATCACAGTTTTACGAAAACAAAGGCGTTTCGCGTCACCGACTCCTGCGTCGGCTGCGGACTCTGTGCCGGTAACTGCCCGTCCAATGCCATCGAACTGAAAGACGGCAAACCGGTCTGGAGCAAACCGCTCTGCATCCATTGTATGGCCTGTCTCAACCGTTGTCCCAAGCAGACGATTGAGTATGAAAAAAAGACCGTCGGCAAAGACCGTCATGTCTGCCCCAAATACCGGCCGGACCGGGACCGCTAATGCTACTCCGCTTTCTTCTGTTTCTCGGCCAAAATCATTTTATAATCTTCATAATTTTTCTGAAGGAGTGTCGGCGTATCCAGTCCGTACGGGCATTTTGATTTGCATTTGCCGCAGTGCAGGCAATTTTCAATCCGTTTCATCTTCTGCTGCCACTCCTCCGTCAGCCATGCCTCGGACGGTGCCCGCCGAAGCATCAGCGTCATTCTGGCGCTGTTATTGATTTCAATGCCAGCCGGGCAGGGCATACAATACCCGCAGCCTCTGCAAAATTCGCCGCACAGTTCCTTGCGATCGTTCTCAATCAGCGTCCGAACAGCTTCCGTCATGACCGGCGGTTTCTCGATATACGACAAAAATTCATCCAATTCCCATTCTTTCTGTACTCCCCAAATCGGAAGCACATTTTCATATTGCGCCGCAAATGCGTATGCCGCAGCCGAATTGGTGATCAATCCCCCCGCCAACGATTTCATGGCAATAAATCCCATATTTCTGTCTTTGCATTTTCGAACCAGTTCCAATTCCTGCTCTCCCGACAAATAACTGAACGGGAACTGCAGTGTTTCGTACAGTCCGGACTCAATCGCCTCATTGGCAACGGTGAGTCTGTGATTGGTAATTCCGATATGGCGAATCATTCCCTTTGCTTTCGCTTCCAGCATTGCCTCGTACAGGCCACTTCCGTCTCCCGGTTTCGGGCAAAATGCCGGATTGTGGAACTGATAAATGTCAATATAGTCCGTTCTCAGATTCCGCAACGACGTGTTCAGGTCGTTCCAGAATCCCTCCACAGTAAAATTCCCCGTTTTGGTGGCCAGGAACAGGTATTCCCGAATTCCTTCAAAGGCCTCACCCAGTTTTATTTCACTGTCGGTGTAAAATCTGGCGGTATCGAAAAAGCGAATTCCGCCGTCATATGCTTTTCGTGCCAGGAGGACCGCGTCATTTTGCGAAATCCGCTGAATCGGCAGTGCCCCGAAACCATTCTTGTTCACGGTGATTCCCGTACTCCCCAACGTAACCTGTTCCATCGAAATCTCCCTTCTCTCAACAAATCCCTTCCTGTATCATCTCATCCAGGATTTCCGCCGCACTGTGCACCATATTCGGGCAGGTGGTTTGAAACAGATTCTGCTCCCGAATGATTGCCATATCGTCTGCTTTGGTCAAATCATATCCCAACAGTTCCCGGCACACCACACTTCCGTTTCGTGCCCGAAAACGATTCATAAATTCCTCCGATATGCGGTATGCTTCCGCCTTGCCGGCCGCATCCTCGCAGTCGCAATGTCCGCAGCGCAGTCCGAGAACCATCAGCGCTCCTGCAACAGCACCGCACAACTCGGCTTTTCTCGCACCGCCGCCAAAATTCGTCGCCAGCTTTAACGCCGTTTCTTCATCCAAACCCATCTCTGTCGCAAATGCGGTAAACACCCCTTGCGAACAGTTAAAATGCTTGCCGTAATAGGCAACCGCTTTGTCTGCATGATTCATATCATTCACCCATTTCCTTATTCGTACCTGTCTCGCAGGCCTCATTGTATAATCGAAGAACTTCGATTACCGCCTCTCTCCGGTTTTCCGGAATCTGCTCCAAAATGCGTTGAAATTTACGGTTCATCCCCGTTTCAATCATTTGAAAGCGTTCTGTTCCTTTGTCCGTCAGTGTCAGTTCCACATATCGCCGGTCCTGTTCGGACGGCTTTCGTTCCACCAGTCCCTTTTGCACCAGTTCTTCCACCGTCCTGCTGATTCCGCTTTTATCCAGTCGCACCCGCTCCGCCAGTTCCTTCACGGAAATGCCCCTGTAGCGGCCGATTTCCACAAGTGCGAAGCACTGTGCCTCCGTGACTCCGCAGCAGCAATCCGTGCTGCTGATCCGGCCGAGATTTCGGTTCAGTCTGCGGCTTTCTTCTCGAAATATCATTACCTGATTCATCCCGTCAGCCTCCTTTGTACGAATTATAGCTCATATAGTTGCGTGTGTCAACTGTTTATTTTGTCAATTAGCGAAAACTCAGCACTTGCCTTCGTACCGTTATTCATGGTAATATAAATGCAGGCTCATTTCGTTGCCGAAACAAAACCTGCACGGAGGATGTTTGTATGAAAAAATTTTTACTGTTTCTCGGTATTCTGTTTCTTGTACTGAGCGTTCTGGCTCTGGCGGCAGGTGCGTGCATCCTGTTTATCAACAAACACACCCTGGATGGTTCGCAGGCTCTGTACCATAAGCAGCGGAAAATCATGTATCTCTGCATTTTAACCGGGGCACTTGTCGGAATTCTCGGAATTCTGTGCCTGATTCTGCGTTCTCATGTGTAACCCGGTATTTCCGTCTCAAGACATTTCTATTATAGAACAAAGCATATCGCTTGCGATATGCTCGCGCCGCCTGTGCGTCGCGAAGCGACATTTTTCCTCTGCACAGGCGTGTGAAAAATGATACTTCATTTTTTCACACGCCTGTTTGTTTCGGTCAGAACTTATTGATAAACATTTGTCCAGACTTTGTATTCTACGTTAGGATTAATTCCCTTGTATTCAAAAAGCTGGCTTACCGTTACAAATTCATAACCCTGATTCAAAAGTCCTTCGATAATTCCGGGCAAAGCTGAAATTGTGTTATAGTTACCCTGGAAATCATGAAGAATAATAATCGAACCATCTTTTACATCTCGTAAAATTGTGTTTTTACGCTGTTCTGCAGATACGCCGGAATCGTAATCGTTACATCCGACACCCTGGATAAAATTCAGATCCGTATTCTCAAACATTGCATTGCTCGTTGCAAAGTATGGTGCTCTGAAGAACTTTACGGAATAACCCACGGCATTCTTGATAGCAGACGATGTCCATTCATACTGGTTGCGAATATCCTGTGCGCTCATTTTACTCATATCGTCATGAGTATACGAATGACTTGCAAGCTCGCATCCCATATTAACCTGTCTCTGCATGATTGACAATGTATTGTTGTTAATCTGCTGACCGATTAAGAAGAATGTTGCAACAATTCCGTAACGATCAAGAATATCAAGTACTTCGCTGGTCGTAGAGGAAGGGCCGTCATCGAATGTCAAAGCGACAAGCTTCTTGTTCTGATTCTGTCCGGCATTACCCGAATTACCGTTGTTGCCACCGCTTGTATTGTTACCGCTGTTACCGCTGTTTGTATTGGTGGACCGGTTCGCGCCCTCAATCATAAGATAATCGATATATGCATCCCAATTTCCGTCGTCTGCCGTAACAACAAGTTCAACGGTCTGATTTCCTGTGCCATGGCTTACATTTTTGATTGTGTACTCGGCAGGATTCGAATCTCCGAAATAGAAGGTTCCCTTCGTCTGACCGCCAATCTTCAAATCAACCTTGGCCATATTGCTGTTGTTGGAACATCCGCGCAAAGTAAAATCATTACTTCCTTCGGTAAAGTTCTGTGTAAACTTAACGGTATCATTATTTGCATACAGAGCCACACCGGAGAACGGCGAAGAAATGCTTCCGGTATACTGACCGCTCTTTGTCATGCTTTCGCATTGAACCTTATTGGAAGAAGAACTGCCGGTATTTCCGGTATTTCCGGTATTTCCGGTGTTTCCGGTGTTTCCGGTGTTGCCGGTGTTTCCGGTGTTGCCGCTTCTCTCACCGCTGATGGTAAGATAATCCAGGTATGCATCCCAATTTCCGTCATCCGCCGTAACAACAAGCTCAACGGTCTGGTTACCTGTTCCGTGGCTTACGTTCTCAATCGTATATTCTGCAGGATTGGAATCTCCATAATAGAATGTACCCTTGTTCTGGCCGCCGATCTTTAAGTCAACCTTTGCCATATTGCCATTGTTGGAACATCCGCGAAGAGTGAAACTGTTTGTTCCGCTTGTAAAATTCTGCGTGAATTTAACAGTATCATTATTTGCATACAAAGCTACACCGTTGAACGGCGATGAAATATTTCCGGTATACTGACCGCTCTTTGTCATGTTCTCGCATTCCACCTTGGCAGATGATGAGGAGCTGCCGGTGTTGCCGGTGTTACCGCCGGTATTGCCGGTATTGCCGGTGTTGCCGGTGTTGCCGCCGTTGCCGCCGTTGCCGCCGTTGCCACCATTGCCGATTCCGCTGATGCCGAGCCAGTCAATATATGCATCCCAGTTTCCGTCATCTGCCGTAACAATAAGTTCAACGGTCTGGTTGCCTGTTCCGTGGCTTACATTCTTAATCGTATATTCTGCGGGATTCGAATCTCCGAAATAGAAGGTTCCCTTCGTCTGGCCGCCAATCTTCAAATCAACCTTGGCCATATTATCATTGTTGGAACATCCTCTCAGGGTAAAGTCATTTGTTCCCTGAGCGAAGTTTTGTGTAAACTTGACTTCATCGTTATTTCCATACAACGCAACACCGTTAAACGGTGAAGATACGCCTCCGGTGTACTGTCCGGCCTTCGTCATGTTTTCACACTGTACCTTGTCGGCATCGTTTACCGTTACAAGATTGTTGCCGGCATTTTCGTTACCGCTGTTGCCGCCACCGTTATATCCGCTGTTTCCGCCGCCGGACGAAGAACCGCCGACCGTCATATTGTTCTTGTAAACATTTGCCGAACCGCTACTCTGATATCCTTCAATATTCAAAGCGGCTTCGTAAAGTTTACCGGTCTTCATTCCCATCCGTTCCCATGCTTTGAAATGTTCCGAAACAGAAATGGTACCGCTCGTTCTCTTGGAAGTACGAACGCTGAAGTACTGCTGGAATGTCGTGTCTCCCAGAATAGACGGCTGATTTACCCGTGTGGTCTCATATACATCATATGTGCCACCGTCCACCTGAATTTGCCCCTTAGGGGAAGTTCCCGGCGGACGCCATGTTCCCCAACTGTCTACGATGTAATACTCAATCAACGGATCGGTTGTCCATCCGTATACACAAAGGTAAGAATTACCGTTCGGCTGAAAATCACATCCGTAATCGAATGAAATATTTCCAATCTGCTGGTAAGTTTTTGTGTTATCAAACTTCTTACCTTTTCTGAAAAGAGCATTACCGATGTTGCCCCACTGACAGCTGAAGGTTCCGCCCCCTGTCAGAGTCATGCTTGTGTCCCCGTAGTCCTTCCACAACTCATAGTCGTATCCGTCCTCGTTTCCGGTTGCATTGTTGTAAAGAGTCTGGGACGCCGCAAGTGCTTCAAGGGGTGAAAACACAAGCAAGGTCGCCAACACAAAAGACAACAACGCTGTTTTTAGGTTTCTTTTCACAAGAAATACCTCCCTTTCTTTTATTTTTGACGATGCAAATGCACCGGCAAAACACCCTAATACAAATAAGTTTTCTCCTCGGTTGAAAACAAATCATTTTCAACTACTTATTTGTAACCCCTAAACGAATACTCTCATTTTTATCATAAATTCAACCATGATGGTTTTGATTGGCAAATTATGCGAGGGACTTTCAGTTCCCCCCTCATAGAAAAATACTGTTTTTGTACTGTTCCTATCCGTCTGCTTTGATACTCCAACTCAGTCCGGTCCGCGTACTTTTTTGTGAACTGTATGCGACATAATGATTGTCGACATTTACACAAAATATCGGTTAGTGCACTTTTTATCGGTATTGGTGAAAATTATATCCATGTACTATCTTATACCGCAAATATACGGCTAATGTGCTATTTTCCTGCATTTCCCGTTTTTTACGCCGTTATCAATCATGTACTAACTTATATAATAATATCATACAGACAGGCCATGTCAATAAGTATATGTAACCGTATTGTAACTTTTCCATTAATAAATCATTAAGTTTATGTAAATCCCTTGTGTTTTTTACGAAAGAACCGAAACGATATATGGCGTTCTTATAACTTTTCCACTATTTTATGAGCAAAACTCCACCCGGATATCTGCTGATTTTTCGTTTTTCTCATTTTGCGCCGGCGTGCTTATAGAACAAAGCATATCGCTTGCGATATGCTCGCGCCGCCTGTGCGTCGCGAAGCGACATTTTTCCTCTGCACAGGCGTGTGCATCCTCGCGGAGCGTTTTCGCTTTCAGGGGCCGAAAACCTTCTATACCATATTGTCCGAATGGGCATAAAAACAGGCATTCATCACGAATGACAAATGCCTGATTTCACTTACTTATTCGGTTTTCAAAAACAGGAAATTTCTATTTCCTCGCTCGCCCGGTTGAACAATGTTATTCCGAAAATACTATCTATCGAGAGTGTCGTTTTATCAAGAACTTAAGTCTCTTAAGTTGAACGATGCACCATTTTTGGTGGGTCATTCAGGCCGATTGACATGGCTTATCCTATTTGTCATCGATGTCATCAATCTGGTCAACAATGTCCTCAAGTCTGCTTTCCAGATCACTGATTCTGTCCTCTGCATCATCGATAGTGCTTTCTAAATCATCGATTTTATCCTCAGCAATATCAATATCTCTGGATATTACTGAACCAATTGGACAATTATTGAATGTCAGGCTGCAGCCTTCGGGCACAAAAACAGTATCAAGAGGACACCTGCTAAATGAAATATTCTTTCCTTCTATTATGGTTATCTTTTTTATCATGCTTTCCAATTGTTCAACGCGTTCTTCTAATTTTTTGATATATTCCATCTCGGTCATAATAAGTTTCCTTTTTCACGTTATTATCATATTTAAGACCATATGATCAAAATCATAATGCCTATTATCATAATTCAACAGCCAAAAGTTCTTCATTCTTTCGTATATTTTTCTCTTTATTTCCACTGTCATAATTCCTTTCAACAATACGCAAACTAACTTTTTCACCGCAGCGGTAATAGTACGCAAAGTAAATATATCGCAAATTGCGAACAGTACGCAAGGTATTTGTTGATTTCAAGTTAACTTCCAGCTCAAGGTTTCAGTGCCCTCTTCCAATATATCAAAATCGAATCCCATCTTCACAACCAGCCCACTCAGCGAAAAATCGTACTGCTCTTTGGTCAGGGCTCCGGTTGAAAGAAAGGTATCCATCGTGTGCTTCTGCTTAAAGAAAAGGGCTTTCTTTTCCTTGTCAGGTTCTTTCCATACACTGCCGACATCAATATGGTTCCAGGTGAGGTATTCATCATAGGCTTCGACGGTTTTTGTTTCACCGGATTCATTTTCAAGTTCAACCAGGACCTTTAGTTTTGCACCCGGCTGACGTTCTTCACAACCATAATCATTTTCATAAATGTTCTTTATCTTCCACATATTATTTACATTTTCCGGGATTCAAGATCCTCACAAAATATTTCTCATCATTTTCATCAACAATTCGACCGCCGTTTTGCAACATAACATGCAGCGATGACGGATTATCCTTGTTCACCCTCAGATAGAATTCCTCCTCCGGCACAATATTTCTTGCGACCTCAAG
>JAZLJJ010000068.1:0-40183 GCA_045597325.1 Lachnospiraceae bacterium | reverse complement strand
ATACTGAACAGCATCCAGCTTAAACTGTTTGTCGTGTTGTTTACTTTTACGTGGCATGATGAGTTCCTCCTCTTTGGATATAATACAATATTTTAGGAGAAATCGCATTTTAATTTGAACTATTTATATACTAACAGCAGAATGCAAAAGGAAATGTAACAAAAGATAAAAGAACAAAAGAAAAGAAATACACAAAAGAAGCAAAATACGAAAAAAGAAAAGCACGCAATGAAAGAAACACTAATGTTGCATCAGGTTTCGTATGGGGTCTGTTAATTTTTATTATATCAATCTTCGTGTCATTGGTTCTCTTTATTGTCTTTAATGTTAGCGGCATATCGGATGATTATACAGCACTAATCGTAGGAATAGTTGATAGTGCAGCGGGAGCAATTACCGGAGGATTTATTATTCCTCAGTTAAAAAGTTCTCATGAAGTAGAAGTCATTGAATTTTATCACTCTTTCATTACCTATTGGCTTGAGACGGATAAAATGTTTATTGAACATCCGGAATGTCGCAAGTATTTCTACAAAGATATTTCAATTGAAAATATGGACAAAGATTCTACAGAATACCAGCTAATCATGAGCTTTGCCGAGTATTTTGATGATTTGTTTAGATACTCGCCTGCCGAATTGAAAAAGCAATTGAAGAGTTTTTCCGTTGTTCCGTATGACCAGATTTTATCATATATTGACTATATGGAAATGATAAAGAAACGTCCGGTATTTATTACATACCTAAAAGATAATCATAGTATCGTAAACAACAATAACGAAGGCATTGATATAGAGGAATTAAGGGTAGTGCTTGAAGAAAGGATGCGAAAGGAAGGATTATTGAATGAACGTAATTGATGCTTCCAAAACGATTAATGCGATGACAAAAGACAATCTTCCGGCAGCATATATTGAAAGTGGTGAAACGGTTGTAGTTGATACGCCTGATTGTTTTTCCGGAAGAATAAAAAGCAAAATGCTCTGCTGAAGAATCTTCCATGGAGTATTATAAATCCGGCAACCGGGCCGATTTATGTTCGCAATACGCAATATGCTTATTTTCCTGACATCAAATCAGAAAATGGACAGAGAAGAAGCTTGGAAACCGGTGGCAGCTTGTGGAAATGTTGAAATCTGTCAGTTTGCTAATGCGCTGAAAACCTTATGATGTTGCATTGCACGGCCGGCTGTGTGGGATGATAAGGAGGATTGGATGATATGAGAAAACGGATATATGAGATTGTAGAAATTGCCCAAAAAGGCGATATTGCCAGTAGCGTATATGATTTTTTTATGATGGCTTGTATTATCGCAAGCCTGATTCCGTTATGCACAAAATCCAATGCACAATGGACTGTTATAGTTGACCTCGTTACAGTGATAATCTTTATTGTGGATTATCTTTTACGGTGGATGACGACGGACTATAAGTATGTGAAACATAAGGGATGGTCATTTTCTGCGGTATCCGTTTTCCTTTATGGCCCTGGTTGATTTGTTGTCCATTTTGCCATCGTTTGGTTTCTTGGGAAATGGTTTGAAAATTTTTAAGGTATTTCGGTTATTGAAGACTTTTCGTGCTTTACGGGCGTTACGAGCCATGAAAGCTGTAAAGGCAATGAAGTTGGTTCGTTACTCAAAATCTGTTGACGTAATATTACAGGTAATACGGGAACAAAGAGAAGCCCTTATTACGGTCGGAGGATTTGCAGTTGGTTATATTTTGAGTGCGGCTTTGATTGTTTTCAATGTAGAACCGGATAGTTTTGAGAATTTCTTTGAGGCAATATATTGGGCCTGCGTTTCCTTAACAACGGTAGGATATGGAGATATTTATCCTGTCTCTACGGCCGGACGGATTGTAACGATGATATCATCTATCGTCGGAATTGCAATTGTGGCATTACCGGCTGGCATCATTACTGCAGGATATATGGAAGTACTACAGAAGAATAGTGGCAAAGAGATAGAAAATGCGAATACAGACGAGCCTGTCTTAACGCACCCCGATGATATATCGAAGAGTGACGAATAACGGAGCCAATTTGTAATTCATTTTATGTGCAGATTAGGCCTATTCACATTCGAATATGGAGTCTGTATTGGCTGTGGAGTAAAAGATAGTTATCACTTACTCCACAGTTGGCTCAGATTATTGTGAAACATCCCATCCCCCTCATTGGAACAGTCTATGCCACTGTTCCAATTTTTGTTTCCTGCCGACGATGTAACTGTTGATGACCGGGGTTTGGATGTCGATCAGCGGGATTTCGCGCAGCTGCTTGCGGCTGATGTACTGCGTCGCCATGTCCTTGGGAATGAAGGTGTAGTTGTCCTGCCCGAGAAGGAAGGGGATGATTTTGGAACAGTCATCGATTTCCAGCGAAAATTCATGATACTTCGGGAAAATGTTACGAATGAACTGCCCGACATCCTGCAGGGCAAAGTTGCACATCAGGTAGTTGACGTCGAGCAGCTCCCGGCGGGTAATGCCCTTGCGGTATTTGAGATTGTGATAGTCCGTCACCAGAACGAGCGGGTCCTGGCAGAAAATGTCGCATTTGTAATCCGACTTATTGAGCGGGAGATAGGAAAAGCAGACATCGAGGATGTTGGACTGCAGCTGGTCCAGCAGGTTGTTGGACGTTCCGATGGTGATTTTAACGGAGTCGTTGGAGGCCTGTTTGGTGTGTTCGAGAATCATCGGGGCCAAATGAATGGCGTAAATCGAGTCGGCCGCTCCGATTCGAATGTGATTGGTGTATTTCCTGATGGAGCAGATTTCGGCCAGTGACGAATTGGTCAGATTAATGACCTTCTCCGCATACAACAGGAACTGCTCGCCCTCCAGCGTCAGTTCGACGGACCGGTTATTTCGCGTAAACAGGGAAATGTGCAGCTCTTTTTCGAGCTCCGTAATTCGGTTTGTGACCGTGGACTGCGCCACAAACAGCTGCCCCGCCGCACGTGTAAAATTCTTGGTATTGGCCAGTACAATAAAGGTTTTCAGCGATTCGATATCCATGCGATTGCTCCTCCGATGTTTGAATTTCCCTCATTTATTCGATATATTGATTATTATAATCAAAATTATCCATTTTGCAAATAAATAAAAATTGAATATAATGAAACTCGTGTAAAAAAAGTGTTTCTGAATAAGACGCGCCGAAGAATGCAAATTGGCAGGAGCCATTTTGTGCAGAATTAAAAAGAAAGCATAGCGAGGAAATGTAACATGAGAGGAATTAATTTAAGTGACAAGACATATAAGCTGGAGCAGGATCCCTATATGTACGAAATGCAGGACGTGCAGAAGCCGGAGCTGTTCCGCGAGATGTTTCCCTATACCGAAACACCGAAAATCGCGTTTAACTACAGACGCGTGCCGGAAAATATGCCCGAGGACATTTTCATAACGGATACGACGTTCCGCGACGGACAGCAGTCCCGGACGCCCTACACGACGGAGCAGATGGTGCACATTTACAAGCTGTTAAATAAGCTCGGCGGCCCGAACGGTATGATTCGCCAGACCGAGTTCTTCGTCTATTCGGAGAAAGACCGCAAGGCTCTGGAAAAATGTATGGAACTCGGCTATCAGTTCCCGGAAATCACGACGTGGATTCGTGCGACCAAGAAGGATTTTGATTTGGTCAAATCCATCGGTGTGAAGGAAACGGGTATTCTGGTCAGCTGCTCCGATTACCACATTTTCCATAAAATGGGTCTGACGAGACAGCAGGCGCTCGACAAATACCTCGGCATCGTGTCCGAATGTATTGAAGCCGGTCTGAAGCCGAGATGTCATTTTGAAGATATTACGAGAGCGGATTTCTACGGATTTGTCGTTCCGTTTGCACACAAACTGATGGAAATGTCCAACGAGAGCGGCGTGCCGATTAAGATTCGCGCCTGCGATACGATGGGCTACGGAGTGCCGTATCCCGGTGTTACGCTGCCGAGAAGTGTGTCCGGAATCATTTACGGTCTGATGCACTATTCGGAAGTTCCGTCGGAAATGCTCGAATGGCACGGCCACAATGATTTCTATAAGGGTGTTGTCAATGCGACGACGGCCTGGATGTACGGCGCCAGCGCGGTGAACTGTTCGCTGCTCGGTATCGGGGAGCGGACGGGAAATGTTCCGCTGGAGGCGATGGTATTTGAATACGCGTCCCTGAGAGGTCACACCAACGGTATGGACACGACGGTGATTACGGAAATTGCGGATTATATTCAAAATGAAACCGGCTACGCCATTCCGCCGATGACGCCGTTTGTCGGGGAAAGTTTCAATCTGACGAGAGCCGGCGTTCACGCTGACGGTATGATGAAGAATCAGGAAATTTACAACATTTTCGATACGGAGAAAATTCTGAACTGCCCGCCGAAGGTGTCGATTACCAATACGTCCGGTCTGGCCGGCGTTGCGTACTGGATTAATAGCTACAACGAGAAGCACGGCAAGCCTGCCATCGCGAAGAACGATCCGTTGGCACAGCGCATTTACGAGTGGGTTATGAAGCAGTACGAGGAAGGTCGTATTACGTTTATCAGCGACGGCGAAATGGAAGAGCAGCTGCGGCTGAACACGGAAGGAAACAACTAATCGGGCGAACCCCCAAAATTGCACGAACCAATAAACAAGCAAACAATTAATTGAGCGAACCCCCAAAAATAACAGGCCGTACCGGAATCCCGATACGGCCTGATTTGTCTCATAGGAAAGTTCGTCCTATGAGATAAAAAAACGCTCCGCGAGGATGCACACGCCTGTGCAGAGGAAAAATGTCGCATCGCGACGCACAGGCGGCGCGAGCATATCGCAAGCGATATGCTTTGTTCTTATATGAACAGGTGATTTGGCTGCTGCGTGTCGCTGCGGCCCGGTGAGGGAAGCGTTCTTCCCGTTCCCGAATTAATACTCATGAGCAACATGGAGAGCAGGCTTGCGAACCGTCTTGGTCATAAGAACGACTGCGGTACGGAAACCGGCAAAACCGCCGAAAGTATTTAAGAAAAGGTCATCGACATCAAACAGACGGTAAGAACCGTTGTAAATGAAGAACAGACCGGTGAGCTGCGCAATTTCAATCAGCAGAGAGAGGCAGAAGGTAATCATGACTGCCTTGGAAACGGTCATTTTCTTGTTGAAGCACAAGATAAATCCAAACGGTACGGTCATTGCAACATTGAACACAACCTGTGCGATGCTGCGGATGCTCTTCTCGCGAAGGATGTCGATGACGAAACGGAACGGAATCGGCTGTGCGTCGTGTGTCGAAAGGCGGGCAGCCTGTTCTGCGGTGGGCAGCGGGAACAATGTTACCGAAACAAGGCAAATGATGTACAGGATGGTCAGCTGATTCAGAACGAACCAAACCGGGTTGATTTCTTTGTGACCGCGTCTGTAAACCAGTGCAATAAGGATAAATGCAGGTGCCAGGCAGCTGTATAATTGAATTCCGTTTACGATGCTTTCAAACCAAGTGCTCATGTTGTATCTCCTATCGTGTTTGTGTTTCATTTGATGGTTTCAGTATAATCGGATTGGCATTTTGCCTCCATCGATTCGCCTTACAAATGAGCCTCTACTTCTTACGCTTTTGTAAGAAACGGGGATTTTTTGCTGTTTGAACACCGGTTTTCACAATTTCTTCACGCCTCGTTCGCGGCTTTCGACAATTTCTTCATTGTAAGAGAGCGGGAAGTATGGTATAAGTAGGAAGGACCGGAACACGGCATTTGGCTGAACCGGAGAAATGAATCCGGAAAGACCGAACACGGTGCCCGGCCGGAGTTGGGGAAACAGAGTCGGGAAAGTTCGAACACGGTGCCCGGTCGGAGTTGGGGAAACAGAGTCGGGAAAGTTCGAACACGGTGCCCGGCCGGAGTTGGGAAACAGAGTCGGGGATGTTCGAATGAGGTGCCCGGCCGGAGTTGGGGAAACAGAGTCGGGAAGGACCGAACACGGTGCCCGGCCGAAAGGGGACAGGAAAGGAACAGACGGTTATGTATAAGATTTTGATTGTGGAAGACGATAACGGAATTGCGGAGGGTGTGTCCACGCAGCTTCGGACCTGGGGGCATGATACCCGGATCGCCACGGATTTTTCGAATATAATGAAGGAATTTTCCGAGTACGAGCCGCATATGGTTTTGCTCGATATCGGTTTGCCGTTTTTTAACGGATATCACTGGTGCGGGGAAATTCGGAAGGTTTCCAAGGTGCCGATTATTTTTATTTCGTCCACTGCGGAAAATATGAATATTGTAATGGCCGTCAACATGGGCGCCGACGATTTCATCGCCAAGCCGTTTGACGTTAACGTAATGGTTGCAAAGGTCAGCGCACTGCTTCGCCGCACATACGATTTCGGGGAATCGTCCGCCGTCATCGAGTGCAACGGCGCGATGCTGAACACGGGCGACCAGACATTTACCTATAACGGAGAGAACATTTCCTTAACGAAAAATGAGTACCGAATCATTTCGAACCTGATGCAGAACAAAGGGAAAATCGTCAGCCGTGAGCGGTTGATGGAGCTTCTGTGGGAGTCGGACTGTTTTGTGGATGAAAATACTCTGACGGTCAACGTGAACCGTCTGCGCAAGAAGCTGGATGCTGCGGGGCTTAGCGGATTTATCACCACGAAATTCGGACAGGGATACATCATTTCCTGATAATAAGACGCGGGCGAGCGAAGGAACCGGAAGTACCGGCGCGAGGCAACATACCATTTCAATAAGACGCGGGCGCGAAGAGCGGGCAGTGCGGGCACTATTCGCCGGCCGGCAGCATGTCGCGGGCGCGCGAAGAACGAGAGAACAATATGCTGAAAAGATATATTAAAGAACATAAACTGTATATTATCACCTACTTTGGGTGCGTAATTATCTTCGCTGTGACATTTCTGCTGTACGGGCTTCCGATTGCGGCGGTTTTGTATCCGGCAGCTTTGTGCGGCGTATTTTCGGCACTTGTCGGGCTGGTTGGGCTCAATGCGGCAAATCGGAAGCACGAGGTGCTGACAGATGCCGAAAAGCGGGGCATTTATCTGGAGGCGGAGTCGCTGCCGGCGGACAAGGTCGTGGAGGAGGATTACAAACGGATTGTTGAGCTGTTGCTGAAGGAGCAGGCGGACAACACAGGGAAAATGATGGCACAATATCAGGAACTGAGTCAGTATTACACGCTTTGGGCCCATCAAATCAAGACGCCGATTGCGTCCATGCGGCTGAAACTGTCCGGCGAGGACAGTTCGCTGTCCCGGGAAATTACGTCGGATCTGGTTCGAATCGAGCAGTATGCGGACATGGTTATGACGTATGTGCGCCTCGGTTCCGATTCAACGGATTATACGTTCCGGGATTGCAGTCTCGATGCGCTGATACGGGGCAGTGTGAAGAAATTTTCCTCGGATTTTATACGGAAAAAGCTGTCATTTGAGTTTGAACCGAAGGGCATTTCAGTTCTGACGGATGAAAAATGGATTGGTTTTGTACTGGAACAGTTGTTGTCCAACGCACTGAAATACACGCAGAAGGGCAGCATTCGAATTGAAACCGGATATGCTGACGGTTCGGTGATAAACGGAGCCGAGGAAGCGGGAGCGGCCGGCGTCTCGGCGGAACCGGCGTCACGAACGTCCGATTCGCAGATTGCCGTCTTGTCGATTTCCGATACCGGTATCGGAATTTCGCCGGAAAATCTGCCGCGAATTTTTGAAATCGGATTTACCGGCCTGAACGGACGTATGGAAAATAACCGTGCCAGCGGAATCGGTCTGTATCTGGTGAAGCGAATCTGTGACAATCTGAAAATCGAGATTCGGGCGGAGTCCGTCGTCGGAGAAGGAACGTGCATCAAACTGTTCTTTTCCGACAAAAAGGTGTCGGTTTTACAGGATTGAGAAAATGAACTCAGACAATATATATTGAATCAAAGCCGCTGTTCTACATTGGTAGAATGGCGGTTTTTCATGTTATTTCATGTTATTTTCGGAACCCGTGCCGGGACCGGCCGGGACTGTGACGGAGCACCGGGGGTTCGGTCGGGACTGTGACGGAGCACCGGGGTTCCTGCCGGAGCGACTCATTTGGCTAAGGCATATTGCTCAATTCTTACAAAAATGTAAGAAATTTGTAAGGGAATGAAATGGAATTCCCGGTTGGCACGTGGTATCATAAGCAACGTCGACAACAATGGGTTGTGCGGCGGGAAGGACGGGAGTCCGAACCTGACCGGGCGGCTCGAAAATGATTTGGCAAGGAGTGTATCGGAATGAAAATTTTGGACGTGAAAGAATTGAAGAAAACATATACATCACGGTTCGGGGGGAATCGGGTCGATGCGCTGAAAGGCGTGACCTTTGACGTGGAGCAGGGCGAGTACGTGGCAATCATGGGCGAGTCCGGCTCCGGCAAGACGACGCTTCTGAATATTATCGCGTCGCTTGACAAACCGACCGGCGGAAGAGTTGTGCTGGAGGGCACGGACTTAAGTTCGATTAAGGACAATGACCTGGCTGCCTTCCGCCGCGACAATCTCGGCTTTGTGTTCCAGGAATTCAACCTGTTGGACACATTTTCGCTGGAGGACAATATTTACCTGCCGCTTGTGCTTGCGGGATTGGAATATCGGGACATGGAAGCCCGACTTGAGAAACTGGCCAAGCTGCTGGGTATTGAGACCCTTCTGAAGAAATATCCGTATGAGGTTTCGGGCGGACAGCGTCAGCGTGCGGCGGTTGCCAGAGCGCTGATTACGCAGCCGAAACTGATTCTTGCGGATGAGCCGACGGGTGCACTCGATTCGAATTCCACCGATGAGCTGCTTCGGTTGTTCGGCGATATCAACAAAACAGGGCAGACCATTTTGATGGTTACGCATTCCGTGAAGGCGGCCAGCTGTGCCAACCGCGTCCTGTTCATTAAGGACGGTATCGTATTCCATCAGCTGTACCGCGGGGAGCAGACAAATGAGCAGCTGTACCAGAAAATATCGGAAACACTGACGCTGCTGGCATCGGGCAAAAACGGCTCGATGTAACCCGCCCCGGGCCGTGTTTCGGGAAACTCGAAATGCGGACTCATTTGGCTGATAAAATGGGACGAAAATTCGGTCGAAACGGCTGAAATAACCTATATTTGCGAGGAAAAGGTAAGGACTCTGTCAGATGAAAAAGAAAAGAAATATGAAGTGGCGGCTGGCCGTCACCGGAATTAAAAAGAACAGTAAAATTTATCTGCCGTACATTTTGGCGGGAATCGGAATGGTCGCAGTAACGTACATTTTGCTCGACCTCAGCATCAGCGACCTGATGGAACGGATGAATGCCGGCTTGACGCTGAAGGTCATTTTGCTGCTCGGTGTGAACGTCATGGCGATATTTTCGCTGATCATGCTGTTTTACACCAATTCTTTCCTGATAAAAACCAGGACGAAGGAATTCGGATTATATAACATTTTGGGTATGGACAAGAAAACGATTGCCGGCATTTTGGTTGCGGAAACCGTGATTACCGGGGCAATTTCCATCGTCGGCGGACTGGTGCTCGGACTGCTTCTGTCAAAACTTTCGGAGGCGTGCCTGGCCAGACTGATCAACCAGAAGATTCAATATGCACTCAATATAAATGTGCTCAGTATTGTGTTGACATTCCTGTTTTTTGCACTGTTTTTTGCCGCTGTCATGATTAAAAATGTGATTACCATTACGCGGCGGAATACGATTGAACTGCTGAAAGAGGAACGGATGGGGGAAAAGCCTCCCAGAGCACGTTATTTTCTTGCATTGCTCGGCATTGTGATTCTGGCTGCAGCGTATTATATCGCCGTGACGATTAAGAATCCAATCAAGGCCATGTCGTATTTCTTCCTTGCGGTTATTATGGTTATTGTTGCGACGATGATTCTCTTTATTGTCGGCTCGGTGACCTTGTGCAAGCTTCTCCAGAAGAACAAAAGATATTACTACAAGACCCGGAATTTTGTTTCCCTGTCGTCCATGTCCTTCCGAATGAAACGAAACGGAGTCGGACTGGCGGACATTTGCATTCTGTCGACAATGGTTATGGTAATGATTTCGGCAACATCCTGTCTGTATTTCGGAAAAGAAAGCAGTCTGAAGAAAATGTATCCCCGCAACGTTCTGAGCGAAGTTGGGTTTGATATCAAGATGACGGAGGAGCAGCGAAAAGCAAGCAAGGCGGACATCATAAGCGCGGTTCGGAAGTCGGCGGAGGGACTCGGTTTGCAGCCTGAAAATGAGGTCAATATCGAATACAAGGGCTATACCTGCTGGCTTGACAACGGAACGACGCACTGGCTGGAAAATATGGAAGATGCCGAGGCGGCAAAGCATGTCAATGCAACCTGGGACGTGCTGTTTATTTCGCTGGACGAGTACAACCGGTATATGGGCACTGACGAAACGCTGGCGGACAACGAAGCCATTTGCTGTGAGTTTGACAAGAGGTATCCGTTTGAAACCGTTACTTATTTCGGAAATGATACCTCCTACAGCATCAAATCGAGAACAAAGAATTTCTACAATCTCGGAAGTTTTACCTACTCCGCTCTCCCGAAAGCGGTGTTTGTAACGCGTGAACTGCCGACGGTGAAGGCGGCGGGGACGGCAACCGAAGGTGAGACGGTGACCTCGGAACAGACGGCTTTGAAATATGATTTGTCCATTTCGTGGGAATACAATTTCGACATTCAGAATCCGGATGATACCGACATCATTGAAGCCGTTCAGGAGTTGTTTACAAATGCCGCTGACAGCGTCACTGCGGAGAACGACGCAGAGGACACCGCAGAGGACACCGCAGAGGACACCGCGAAATATATGTACTGGCGAATGGAAGATATCTTCAGCAGCCGGGACGAATTCTTAAGCATGTACGGCGGCCTGTTCTTTATCGGAATCGTGCTGAGCCTGATGTTTACCTGTGCACTCGGTCTGATGATTTACTATAAACAGATTTCCGAGGGTTACGAAGACCGTTCCCGATTTGAAATCATGCAGAAGGTCGGCATGACGGAGAAGGACATCCGAAGCAGCGTCAATTCGCAAATGAGCAGCGTATTCTATATTCCGCTTGTCGTTGCAATCGTGCATTTGGCATTTGCGTTTCCGATGATTTCCAACTGTCTGAAACTGTTTGGTGTAATGAATTTTAAGCCGCTTTTGATCACGTCGTTAATCAGTGTCGGAATCTTTGCGGTCATTTACACGGTGATATACAGAATCACTTCCAACAGTTATTACAAGCTTGTAAAATAAGCCGCACGGGCCGGGGCGGGCGTAAATGCAAATTGTGCATTTTCAAAAAAACGTGCATTGTGATTGCAATTAATGTATAATACATGGTAGGA
Organism: Lachnospiraceae bacterium; assembly: GCA_045597325.1. Classification (GTDB taxonomy): domain Bacteria; phylum Bacillota; class Clostridia; order Lachnospirales; family Lachnospiraceae; genus ISDg. Next base: position 28,798 of record JAZLJJ010000068.1, on the reverse strand, counting down.
CAGTGTTTTTGCGTTCACCGGAAAACACTGTCTGCGGTCCACATGAACACGAAGGAGGCAACCGATATGAAGGAAATTCGGAATGCGAAAACGCACAGAAAAACAAACCGTAAGTCTACACTCGGACGTTGCTTTTTGGCAGCATCGCTTGTGCTCGGCCTGTTACTTACCGGCTGCAAAAATACAGACCCGCCGTCCAGAACCAAGAATCCGATAGACGGTTACGAAGATATCGTACTCGGCGGATTTCAATCGTTCCGGGACGACGGACCGCTGGAAGAACCGGAAACGATGACATTTTCGGTGCCGGACAGTATCGCAGAAGAGAATTACTATGAGCTGATGGGACTGTATATCGGAGAGGATTATGTTTATTATTATCCGCTCGACACCGAGGCTCTTTACAACGACAAGACTGCAAAGTTTGAAATTGCGCATCACAGCATTTACGCGCTTGCCCATCCGGACAAATCCGTATTGATGGATGAATGGACGAAGAGAGCGGCGGTGAATATTGTGACCAAAGAGGATGCCGACGGGAAAATGAATATCGGAATCCGGGAACTTGTGAACGAAACGCTGGACCGTCTCGGACTCGACAGTGAATCCTTCGGCGGAGAGGTCTACCGGTATATCATCAGCCATGACTCCCAAGGAGAAATGCTGACGGCCGCGGTTGACGGAGATTATGATATCATGAAGACCAAATATGCCGGTATGGTTGCCGACGGGATTGTCAATCTCTGTTTCGGTGTGGAAGGCGCGAGCGATGTGATTGACGTCGTATCCTCCGTATCCGGCTCCGAAGATATTGCACTGGGTGCGAAAAAACTCTGTGAAGAAATTGAAAAGAAGGTATTTCCGGTTATTGACGTAACGGAAAAATTTGCCCAATTTGTCGATAAATCATTTGATATTTGGGCAGACAGTACGATGGATGAAACGTATCGGTATGTCTTCCGGAAATATGCCGATGACAACGGAATCATTTCCGATGATGACTGGGCAACCGTTTATGCGACGATACACGGTGCCTGGGGACGATACAAAACGAGAGGAATCGGCGAAGAGGAACTGAGACGGCAGTTTACCGAACGTGCCAGCCGGGAAACGAAAATCGCCGAAAAAGAGAAGGAACTGAAGAAACTTGTCAAACGATGGGATGATGACGGACTTCTGAATCCTTATATTTTCAATTATTCCTCACGGTGGTCGGTTGCCGACAGGCTGAAATCGCTGTATCAGTCCAGACAAACTTTGATCCAAATGTTCACGAAGGACGGCAAGCTTCAGATGGGTGCCTATGAGGGCAGGATGACAGAAGAAGAATTCCTCGAAGAGCTTCTCTATCAGTGGACGGTATTCGGTTCGAAGGACAGAGCCAAATTTTACGAGTGGCTGGAGAAGGAAGGTATTGTGAAGAAACCGGTGCCGAAGGGAAAAGAGTATGCATGGGTTCGCATCGCTACAGAAGTGGAGAAAAAGGATAACGAAGTGTCGGATGTTTATGTGACAACCCGCGAGGCTTCGGAAAATACGCATATTTTGACATGTGAATATGTATGGCGCGACGGTCCGTATGAAAAAGCGGTATTTACCGCAAACTGTGAAACACCGCCGGAAATCATTTATGCCGACACACAGTTTTTACTTCGTGAGACGATTACAACGTCCGGTAATACAGACCATTTCTTTACTGCGTCCTGCTGGTATAAAACCGAAGGTCCGGACATTCATCTCGGAGGAACATCGGGCGGCCCGAAGTATGAAAATGCGGAAGGAAAAGGCACGCTCCTTGTCGGCAGCTACGAAGGAGCAGATCGAGAATGGGATATCACCGTAATCGGGGCTCTCGGCAAAGGAAGCGAAGGAAGCAAAATCGGCATTTTCTTCTGCGGATGTGACGCCGATACCCGATGGATTTACGAATGGAAAAAAGTAAACTGACAGGGAATCCGAACCGGGTTGGAGATACGGGCAAACACCGGGAGAAAGGAATAAAATCCGATTACCGTCTGAGGCGATTGGGTTATACGGGACGGCAATGAGAACTTATGAGGAAATGTTAGAACTGATTTTACAGACGGCGCAGGACGATGAGCGCATCCGTGCGGTTACGATGGAAGGGTCCAACACAACAGACGGGGCTGTTCACGATGCCTATTCGGATTTTGATATCACATTTTTCGTAACGGACATCAGGGAGTTTACAAAAGGCCGGACGTACATGAGCAGATTTGGCGAAATTCTGATTCAGCAGTGTCCCGACGACTGGTACGAACAGCCGTATGATTACGAATCCCGGAACAACTTTGCGTATCTGACACAGTACAGGGATGGAAACCGAATTGATTTGACGCTGGTTGATGTCAGCAATATTGCCGAACAGACGAAGTTCACGGAACCGCGGCGCGTGCTGGTGAACAAGGATCATTTTGAGGAACTGAGAAATATCACGTCCAAGGAAGCCTTTTTCATAAATAGGCCGTCCGGGCAGGAATATTTCAATACGTGCAATGAGTTCCGCTGGCTCTCCAACTATGTGACGAAAGGCATTTGCCGCGAGGAACTGTATTACGCAAAGTGTATGATGGACGAGTACATGATGCATATGTTTATGAAAATGCTGAACTGGAAAATTGCGGTTGACCACGATTTTCGGGTGACGACGGGGGCGTGCTCCAAATATCTGAAGAACTATCTGTCGAAGGAGGAAATGACCCGGTTTCAGGGCATTTTCGCAAACGGTGAATACGGAGATATGACGGAGAAGCTGTTTGTGATGTATGATTATTTTGCGGAGCTGGCGCGATATGTGGCAGAGAAACTCGGGTACGGGTTTGACGATGAAGAAACGCAGAGCGTAAGGAACTTCATGCAAAGCCGGCTGGACGAAGCGCAGAAAGGGACAGCACATTCTTCGGAAACGAAATGATGCAACCGGGCAGAGGGACAGCACATTTCCCGGTATCGGAATGATGCAACCGGGCAGAGAAAGAACACGTATTCTACAATGGTAGAACAATATGAAACAGGCAAAGTAACGAATCCCTTTGCCTGTTCTTTTTTTATCTCATAGGAAAGTTCGTCCTATGAGATAAAAAACGCTCCGCGAGGATGCACACGCCTGTGCAGAGGAAAAATGTCGCTTCGCGACGCACAGGCGGCGCGAGCACATCGCAAGCGATATGCTTTGTTCTCTCATAGGAAAGTTCGTCCTATGAGATAAAAAACGCTCCGCGAGGATGCACACGCCTGTGCAGAGGAAAATGTCGCTTCGCGACGCACAGGCGGCGCGAGCATATCGCAAGCGATATGCTTTGTTCTTCACTATTCTGTCTGTGTCAGTTTTCGCCGGCACCCAGCAGCCACGAGTCGTCAAAGCCGATTTCGATGCTCCCGCTCTTTCGTTTGTCAAAAATCCATTCGCCGATGATATTGCCGTTATCGTCATTATCACAGAGAACCATGGTATAGGTATCGGGGGTAATGGCATCGTTATTCAACACAAAGGTATAGATTCCGTCATTCAATTCCGGGTCATCGGAGGAATCGTAATATTCATAGTAGCAGTCCACAGCATCCGCGGCTTCTTCGGTCAGGTAAATGCCGAAGGGGCAGATACCGAGCCAACCGGAGCCTTCCTTAATGTCCGCCGATGTTTTGATGGAGAAAATGAGGTTCCCTTCGAAGTCGACCCGGTACGAAACGGATTCTTCGAGTTGCGTTTTGTCGGTAACGGAGCCTTCCGGAGCAGGATGGTTGCCCTGCTGGCCGGGAGTGGTACCGGGTACTGTCGGGGTTGTGTCCGGGAATGCGGGAGTTGCCGTAGTTTCGGAAGGGCTGTCCGTCGGGGTTGACGGTGTTTGCGTGGCAGCATTTGAGCCGCCTGCGGAATTCGATGGTTTCTGACAGGCCGTAACTGCAAGCAGTATGGTAAGTGAAAGAAATACAAGTATGATTTTTTTCATTTTTCCTCCGATTATGAGTTCGATATTTGAGACATACAGGCGTCGCCGGATTTCGCTGCCGGCGCCGTCACAACGTTCAGATTTCGTCCTCTTCAAAATAATTCATGGTTGTCAGGCTTTCGATGACGCGCTCCAGATAGTCATCCGAAGGAAGCGGCCAGGAGAAGCCGAGACGATAGAGCACATTTGCCGTAAATTTGTTGTCGGTTTCCACGCCGTGCAAATCCGGGCGGTCATTGGTCAGGAGACCCTGCAGTCTGGAATTGACATGGGAATCGCCAAGCATACGGTGGTAATCGGCATAGTATTCTTCATCGGGAACGGGCTTGATGGTAACACCGCAGCGATTTGCCGCCGCAATCAGCTGCCATTCATCGATGATGAAGCGGTTGTCCACGTTGAAGGCTGTGAAGATATCATTGGTTCCGGCCAACAGGACAATGGCTTTCGCCGTCATATCAATCGGAGACAGGCTGATCGGGTCGGTTGCATGGCTGATCGGAGATTTGCCGATTGCCGCAAAACCGCGGATTGCGTTTAAGAACGCATTGGTGTTGAAATTAATCTGGAATTCGCCGTCACTGTGCCGTCCCATCAGGTTGCCGACGCGAAGAATCTTACCGCGCAGACCGTTTTTGACGGCTTCGAGCAGCTTGAGTTCCGCGTGATATTTGGAAATACCGTACTTGTTGCCCATGTCGTTAATGACAAAGAGCTTATTTTCATAGGCTTTGATACGGCGTTTCCAGGTCTCCTCCGTGTGAATTCCGGGAATCGAAATGGTGGAAATCTGAATCATTTTGGCATCCTTTTCCTTCGCAATTTCGATTAAGTTCTCCGCACCGTGTACGTTGATTCGCTCCAAAATGTCATCTGCCGCGTAGTGTTTTACACAGGCCGCGCAGTTGATGATGGTGTCGAAGCGGACGTCCTTCAGCACACTTCCGATGTCATTGTCGGTGATGTCCCCTTCGATGACGCGCACACGTTTTTCCAGCACGTCTTCCATCAAATCGTCGAAATAATAGAAGAGCATGTTCTTAAGCCGCTTTTCGGCCGAAGAGGTGCTGCTGCGTCGAATCAGGCAAATGATGTTGCCCTGTTCGCTTTCCATCAACTCACGAAGCACGTGAATGCCCAGGAATCCGACCGCGCCTGTGAGGAGCACATCGCCCAGAGGCTCGCGTTTGACCTGATCGGCGTATTCGAGCGTATTGTACCGAAGCTGCTCGGGATAGTCCGACTTTATCTCGAAATCGTCGCCCGTGCCGCTGACGGAACCCGGCTCTGCGGGTTGAACCGCCGTCTGACCGGAAATATAGTCGGCCAGAAGTTCCGGCGTAGGATTTTCGAAAATGTCCTGGTACTCAACCTTCATGCCCTTGGACATGAGTTGCATGGTAATTTTGGAAGCCGAGAGCGAGGTTCCGCCCATTTCAAAGAAATTGTCATCCGCATAGAATTCGTCCAGCGAAAGAACCTTGGCAAACAGCTCGCAGAGTTCCTGTTCGAGGGACTTGCGGGGAGCTCGCCGCCCGGACGTCTTCTTTTCCCGCTTGATGGCCGGAAGCGCTTTCTTGTCAATCTTTCCGCTTGGTGTGACCGGCATAGCGTCGAGCTGCATCAGAACGTCGGGCACCATATAATACGTGAGATGTGCCTTCAGATGAGCGGTCAGAGCATCATTTTCAATCACATGATCAGCGGTATAGAAGCCTGCAAGATAGTCCTCCGAACCGTTATTGCGGACGATGACTTTACACTGTGTAATTCCGTCAAATGAGGTCATACACTTCTCGATTTCATCCAACTCCACACGGAAGCCGCGCAGTTTGACCTGATTGTCGCAACGGCCGAAGAATTCCACTTCGCCTTCCGTATTCAGACGAACCATGTCACCGGAATGATATGCGGGAAGACCGCGGAGAGTAAAGAAGGACTCCGCAGTTTTTTCGGGAAGATTCATATAGCCGCGTCCGACCGGCTCTCCGGCGATAATCAACTCACCGCAGGCATAAGGCGGAAGGACATTTCCAAACTCATCCAGTACGAAGAACTTTGTGTTGTAAATCGGTCCGCCGATGGTAATTCCCTCGCTGTGATCAAGCTTTTTCGCACAACAGGTAATGGTGCATTCGGTAGGGCCGTAGGCATTAATGACCGTGACATCCGGCGAAAGTTCCTTGAGAGTCGAATACAGGGATGGCGGAAATGCCTCCGCTCCGACAGCGACATTCGTAAGTCCGGACATGGCAGGTCGGAACTCGGGAATACTCAGGAGATTCGTAAGAAGTGACGGTGTTGCAATCAGGATATCGGTGTTACTGCGTGCGATGGCGTCCGCAAGCAGGGCGGGATTATGGATTTCGCGCTCGGTTGCGATGCAGACGGTTTTTCCGTTGGCAAGCATGATGATATTTTCCAAAATCGACATATCAAAGGAAATGGAACTCATCGCAATGGACACATGACCGCTGTCTTTTCCGAAATAATAACGATATACCGAATCGCCGGGCTGGCACAGGTTTGCAAGGTTATGATGTTCAATCATAACCCCCTTCGGTTTGCCGGTTGAGCCGGATGTATAAATGCAGTATGCCAGGCTGTCCGGAGAAATTTGCAAATCCGGATCCGCATCATTGCCGGCCGCGAGCAATTCATTTGCCGTTACGGCACGGTAAGGTGCATCTGCCGTGAAGAGCGTGGTTCTTGTTGCACTGAGTTCGTCATCGGTAATTACAATCGTGCTGCCCGCGTCACGGAGACAGTAGTCCAGCCGGTCATCGGGATATTCGGGCAACAATCCCAGAAAAGCACCGCCCGCCTTCAGAATGGCAAGCTCCATGACGGAAAGCAGTTCGCTCCGCGGGAGCAGGATGCCGACAACGGAGTCCTTGCGGATTCCTGCGGCAATCAGACGGTGTGCCGCACGGTTGGCAGCAGCATTCAGTTCCGCGTAGGTCATGGTTCTGCCTTCACAGGTGACAGCCGCACGGTCGGGTACGGTTTCCACCCAACGACGGAACAGACGGTCATAGGAAACATTGTCGAAAGGCGTCTCCGTGTTGTTGAAGCCGTCAAGCATGGCTTCGGATTTATCGGACAGAAGAGAGATGTGGCGGGTCTTCTCCTTCTGTGTGAATGCGTTCAGTACAAGCTCGAACGTATCAAGGAAAATCTCAATGAATTCCGCACGGAACCGGTCGAGACTGTAATCGAGGACAAACTGATACCGGCCGTCCTTCAGATATACGTTCAGCGTAATCGGAGCTTTCGCTTCGGCCGGACCGGTCGAAATCAGCTGCGCGGGTTCACCGGCAATGGTGTTGAATGTGAATTCATCGCCCTGATAAGCGAAAATGATGTCTGCTTTGATGTCGTAGGCCGCAGAAATTTCGGCAAATGAGAAGATATCATTTGCCATGCTCTGCATGAGCTGCTCCTGCGCCTCACGAATCAGGTCGAGGACAATTCTGTCCCCGGAAGTATGGAGCAGAACGGGAAGCGTCTTGACAAGCATTGCCATGGAACCGGCCAGTCGGGAATCGCTTCGGCCGTTATAAATTGTCGTATATACAGTGTCTTCAAACTTTCCGAAACGGCTCAGCGTAAATGCAAATGCCGCATTGAAGAATGCGTTCGGAGTAACCTTGTGTTTGGCACAGAAGGCACGGATGGTATCGGCACCGACGGAAGCAAAACGCTGTGCCGTGGCAGAGCCGGTTGCACCGTTTACGGCAGACTTCATCGGCAGGCATGCAGCCTCACAGCCACGGAATATTTTGTCGTAGTAGGTCTTCGCTTCCGTGTATTTTTCGGTATCGCGCAGCCGCTGTTCCTCGAGGGCGGCCTCGTATCCGCCGAAGCATTCCTCCGTCACGTCAAGACCTGCATAGGCATTGTCGATATCGTGCAGGAGAATGTTCTCCGAAGTACCGTCGGAAATGATATGATGGAAATCGAGGAAGAGGTATTTGCCGGTATCGGTTTCAAATACCTGTGCCCGGTACAGCGTTCCGTTCAGAAGAGTGAAGGGCTTGACGAGCGTCTCCGTCGGCGGAAGTGTCTCACAGCGAACGAGAGAGACCTGCGCCTCCTCGTCATTTCGCTTGGCACGGATATTTCCTTCCGCGTCGGCGAACAGCGTCGATTTCACGTAAGGATGTGCATTAATCGCCGTCTTTACGGCCTCGGTCAGGCGCAGAATGTCCACACCGTCTCCCAGCTTCAGCAGCAGGGGGATGTTGTAGAGAACAGAAGCCGGATCCATCATGCATTCAATATAGACACCCATTTGCGTCTGCGTAACGGGATAATCGTCGAGCCGACCGTATTTGGCAATCGTTTCACGGGATTCGATGAAATGAGCGAGCTTCTGCACCGTGCTGTTTGACGTGAGATCCGATACCCGGAAAGGAAGGCTGAAGGCATTTTCCAGTTCCACGTTCAGACGAATCATTGCGATGGAAGTCAGCCCTGCATCGAAAAAGTCGGTGTCGGTACTGATTTTCTCTGATCCGAGGACCTTTGCGACCAAGTCATGCACCTTGGCTTCAATCTCATTTGCAGGTGCGATGACAACGAGTTCCTTTCGCACCGGTTTCGGGAGGGCGCGTTTGTTGACCTTCTGGTTCTGGTTCAGCGGGATGGAATCAATCTGCATCGTGACGGCGGGTACCATGTAGGGCGGCTTTTCGGTGAGGATGAATTCGTTCAGCCGGTCAATATCGACCGGACTGTCGGAAACGACGTAGGCAGCGATGAATTTACCGCCTGCGGGATCGTCAAATGCGGCAACGGTAGCGTCCGTTATTCCGTTGAAGCGGCGGATGATTTCTTCCACTTCCGTCAGCTCCACACGGAAGCCGCGTACCTTGACCTGACCATCGTGACGGCCGATGAAATCAAGCATACCGTTTGGAAGAAAACGCACGACATCGCCTGTTTTGTAAGTTCTTTCGCAGACGTCTCCCTCTGCAAAGGGGTCGTCAATAAAGCTCTCGGCCGTTTTTTCCGGGAGACCCAAATATCCCTTTCCGACCTGACATCCGGCAATCAGAAGTTCACCGGGGGCACCGACGGGAAGGCGCTTTCCGTTTTTATCCACAATATACGCCCTGAGGTTATCGTTGACGGCACCGATCGGAACGCGAAGGGGTGTTCCGGTAACCTTCACAGAGGTGACGTATACGGTACACTCGGTCGGACCGTACATATTAATCAGCTCAAAGGAAGAATCCGAAGTATCTATCGGAACGAGCGCTTCGCCGCCGACCGCAAGGTATTTCAGATAGGGCGACTTTGTCACTTCTGCAAACTGGCGTCCCACCTGAGTGGTCATTATGAAATGTGTAACTTTATTTTCAATGATGTATCGGTCAAGGTTTGCAAGGTCGAGGCGGATGTCTTCGGGGATGACATGAATCGTTCCGCCGTTGCAGGGGAAGCAGATTAAATCCTGCATGCAGGCGTCGAAACCGTAGGAAGCATAGCAGGCGTTGACGGCTTCCGGTCCGATGCCGTACCGGACACGGTTCAGTTCGGCAAGCGCCGAAAGATTGCCGTGTGTCAGCATAACGCCCTTGGGAGTACCCGTTGTGCCGCTTGTATATAACAGCGCCAGAAGGTCGTCCCGGTCATTGTGAACAGGCGCGGGAACGGCCTGAGGCAGATATTCCGCATCATCTGTAAAGAGAACCTCACCGTCGTAGCCGGAGAGCTTGCCGCGCAATTCCCGTGTGGTAATGAGGAGTTTTGCCCCCGCATTTTTCACCATGAAAATCAACCGGTCCTCAGGATAGGAGGAATCCAAAGGCTGATACGCACAGCCGGCCTTCAGGACACCGTAGGTCGCAAGTACAAGCCACTCGTTTCTCGGTATCAGAACGGCAGCAACGTCATTTCGACCAAGCCCAAGGGAATGGATATATGCTGCAATACGATCCGTGATGATACCGCCTTCCCGATAGGTGTAGTGACGGTCCCGATAGACGACGAGATCGAGGTCGGGAGTTTCCGCAACCCGGGCGTTAAAGGATTCGGGTATTGTCATGTCGCACAGAGGCAGTTCTTTGCCGTTAAACGAATTTAAAAGTTCCTTCTGACTGCCTGAAACCAGTTCTACGTCTTTCAGGTATTCCTCCCGCATGAAACCGGTCACGGCACATACGTATGCGTCGGCAAATGCCTCGATGACGCCGCGCCGGTAGAGGTCACTGCGGTAACGGAAGCTCAGGCGGTATCCGTCCTCTCTGCGGAATGCCATGAGAGTCATTTTGTTCATCGCGTGAGGATTTCGGATGCCCAGAACGGCAAATGCCTCGCCGTTCAGCGTAAGCGTACTGAATGCATCATTTTGATAAACAAAGGAAAAATCATTGGAAATGCCGTATTTCGCGGCCAGTTCACCGAAGGAGAAGGAATCGTGGCGGACGCTGTCGCGGAATTCGTTTTGAAGCGTTTCGATATAGCGGCAAATATCGCTTTTACCCGCAAAATCAACCGGCAGTGCGATGGTTTTGACCAGCATGCCCGCCGTGTTGAAGGTCATGGAACTGTGGCGGCCGCTCTCGCCCACGCAGACGACGGAGCGGTCCGTTCCGTTGTATTTGGCCAGCACGAAGGCAAATGCGGCGAGAAGGAGCGAGTTCTCGGTCAGATTGTTGCTCTTCAGGAATTTATCAATCTCTTCGCGGTCAAGCAGGAGCGGAATATCAACGGAATCAAGCGTAGCAAGTCCGGTATCCGCGAAATCGGCCGGAAAATCGTTGGAAATGTCCAGACCGTCGAAACGGTTCTGATAATAGTCCCTCGCTTCTGCGTATTTTTCGGAAGCTTTCAGCGCCGCCTCGTAAAGCGAAAGGTCGAAAGCCGAAGTCCGTTCCTCGAAAATGCTGCGGCCCTCGTAGAGTCGGCTGATTTCTTTCAGAAGAACCGAAAGGGAAGTGCCGTCAAATACGATATGGTGTGCGTCCATTGCGAGGCATTTTTCATTATCATGTTCGAAAATGCAGGCACGAATCAGTTCGCCGCCGGAAAGGTTGAACGGCTGTACGAAGGCTTCGAGGGCAGCCGGAATGTCGGTAACGCTGCAGCGTCGAACCGTAACGACGGTGTCGGCGGGAATCATGCACGGAAGACCTCCGACGACGTCTATTCTACAGCTGTAGGCTTTATGATTTGCAATGGCTTGCTCAACAGCGGAAGCAAGTCGGTCGGTGTCGACATTGTCACCGAGCCGGATGCTGATCGGGTTGTTATACATGAGGCTGTCCGGAGCCGCTTCAACGGCAAAATAAACACCGAGCTGCGAGTCCGTGAGAGGGTAGGCATCCTTTTTGACTCGTTCGAAAGGAATATCCTCTGCGCCGCCGTTTTCAATCCGCTTTGCAATTTCTGCCGGGGTCTTTCCCTCAAAGAAAAGTTCCATATCGACCGGCAAATCCTCCAGCTCATTTATCGTTTCAATTGCTTTGATGGAATCACCGCCCAAAAGGAAGAAATCATCATTTCGACCGACCTTGCCGCAATCCAGAACTTTCTCGATTGCGTCGCAGACAGCTGCTTCGATGCTGTTTTCCGGTGCCGCATATTCGCGTTTGAACGCAGAAATATCGGGCTCGGGCAGGTTCTTTCGATCCAACTTGCCGTTGGGGTTCAGGGGCAACTGTTCCATGCGGATATAAAAACTCGGCACCATGTAGGACGTCAGTTTTGTTTTGCAGTATGATTTGAGGTCGTCTGCGGTGATTGTTTCGTCACCGACGTAATAAACGGCGAGATAGGTGATGCCGTTCTTTGCCGTGAAGTCTTTAACGACAGCTTCCTGAATTCCGGGGAAGCAGCGAACCGTACTTTCCACCTCGAGCGGTTCGACGCGCTGACCGTTTATCTTGATCATCCAGTCTTTTCGCTCGATAAAGACAAGGTTTCCGTCCGGCAAACGCTGCACAATATCGCCCGTGCGGAACATGCGTTCAAAACCGTCCTGCTCTGCGAAAGGGTTTCGAATGAACGCCCGTTTCGTTTCTTCCGGACGGTTCAGGTAACCCTTTGCCACGTGACCGGAAATGCAGAGCTCACCGGTCTCGACTTCGTTGTTATTTTCATCCAGTACATACACTTTTTCGATTCCGAACGGTTTTCCGATGGGCGTGTTTTCGTAACTCCTGTCAATCTGAAATGCAAGCGTGCCGCCGAAAAGCTCCGTAGAACCGTAGCCGTTTACGACAACGGGATGGTTGTCGTAGAAGATGCCGGAAATTCGCTCCGAACCGACGGAAATGACCTTCAGCGAACGGTTATGCTTCAGCATGAAATCGACCATTCTCGGAGGTACAAAGGAAGACTCGATGTTGTTGTCATCATAATATGCGGCAAGCCTGTACGGGTCTTTACGGATTTCGTCGGGTACGAGGACAAGGTGCTTGGCGATGGAAAATGCCGCGAGCATCAGGCCGGTTCCGACAACAAACGTGAAGGGCGCAATCAGCCCGACAACGTTGTTGCGCTCGGTATCGTCCGACTGGTCGTGGGCCGCATTTCTCAAAGCAACGGCACTCATGGAAGCAAAATCATGGACAACGCCTTTCGGATTGCCCGTTGAACCGGACGTATAGATGACGACACCTTCGGCATCCAAGTCGGACACGACGGGCTCGACGCTGAGAGAAGCGTCCGTTGTCTTCAGAAAGGACTCATCGATGCTCAGCTCATAGCACGAGTCCTTTTTGATGTATTCGAGACGCTCCGGAGGATAATCGTCGGAAAGCGGAATTGCCACCGCACCCATAATCCAGCAGCCGATCATACATCCCGCATATTCTTTGCAACGGGGGATTTCGACGATAACACGACTGCCGCAGCGAACGCCGTTCTTTTGCAGATTCGCGGCTACGCATTTTGCAAAATCAAGAAGCTCCCGGTACGTAAACGTGCTATGTTCATCCGAAATCGCCGGCTCGTCGCCGTGCTCCCGTACAGATTTCAAAAATGCCTCAATAACGTGTTCCATCATTTCTCCTCCGTAATATCTGTTTTGGCAATGCTTTTTTTCCCGGATTGATGATATTTCGCTCATTTTCAGCCATTGCTTCATAGGAGTTATTATAGCATAATTCAGTATCTGTTTCCATATAAGCAGAGGGAATTTTCACAGCCTTCCAAAGTGACAAAAAAGCTTTCAAATGCTTGCGGAAAGGCCGCGGTATTTGCAAAATGCGGAAAGGACCGCGGTATTTGTAAAATGACGGAAAGGACCGCGGTATTTGTAAAATGACGAAAAGGCCACGGTATTTGTAAAGTGACGGAAAGGCCGCGGTATTTGTAAAGTGACGGAAAGGGCCGTGCCATGTTACCGGTAAAATGATTGAATTTAAGAGTTTTACGGATTTCCCGCGAGGGACGATGTATGCCATTCTTAGCGAGGCCTATTCATTTGACAACAGAAATAAAGAACTCCGGGACGAAAACCGGAAAGAATCGGATGACTTTTTCTACGATAATCCGGAAATTGCCGAGAAATTCCCGGCTGATTTGTGAGTAATCGGAGTAACGCGGCAGTTTTTATTTGCAAACCAAAATGGAAAATGATAAGTTGGGAGGAGACTGCAATGAAAAAGTTATTTCAACTGATTTTTGTTCTGACTGCGCTGATGTTTATTATCACGGCATGCAAAAAGAACGATGTGACTGAGCCGAAGGACGGTAAGGAGAAGACACAGATTGATGATGGCAAAGGTACTGCGCCGACGGGTAGCGGAGAGGGCCAAATCGATGAAAACAGAGGTATTACGACAGAACGCCTCGGAACAGTTTCCGATGTCAAAGAAGCCAAAAAGCAGTATTTGGACCATGTCGACGAAGCAGTTGATTATCTGAACGGACTTCTTAACGCAACATATGCATATAAAAAGGAGTACTTCAGGAGTCCGGACCATATGCTTTGTTCTCTCATAGGAAAGTTCGTCCTATGAGATAAAAAAATCGCTCCGCGAGGATGCACACGCCTGTGCAGAGGAAAATGTCGCTTCGCGACGCACAGGCGGCGCGAGCATATCGCAAGCGATATGCTTTGTTCCAGCGGTTTCTCCTTTGTAAACAAATTCTTTACATTGATTTTACACTGGCATGATATTGAAATTGAGTTTTCGATGATACAATTAGAAAAAATATAAGGGAAGGTCTGATTTTATGATTTTTTGCGTCGAAGATGATACAAGCATTCGTGATTTGATGCAATATACGTTAAACTCTGTCGGTTACGAGACGGAGGGCTTTTCTTGCGCTGAAGAACTATATGCAGCGTTACGCGATGAGATCCCTGAATTGATTTTACTTGATATTATGCTGCCCGGCGAAGACGGACTGTCGATTTTGAGAAAACTTCGTATGCAAAGCCGCACATCCGATGTTCCGATCATTATGGCAACGGCAAAGAGTGCAGAGTACGACAAAGTGATAGGCCTTGATTCCGGAGCCGATGATTATCTGGCAAAACCATTTGGCATGATGGAACTGATCAGCCGCGTCAAAGCCGTACTTCGCAGGACTGCACCGAAAAGCTCCGCAGAGGTTTTACATGTCGGAAATCTTGTTCTGAACAAAGAATCTCATACGGTTCTTGCAAATGGAAACAAAATTGTGCTGACACTGAAGGAATACGAGCTTCTTTTAACTTTCATGAGCAATATCGGATATGTGTTTTCCCGCGAGTCGCTGCTTCAGAGTGTCTGGGGCTCGGATTTTACCGGTGAAACACGCACGGTCGACGTTCATATCGGGACGCTTCGTACAAAACTCGGGACCTGCGGGGATTATATTCAGACAGTTCGCGGAGTCGGTTATAAGATAGAGGAAGAAAAATGAAGAAGGGTATATTCAGGTCAATCTGCATTGCGGCAGGTGCGGTTTTCCTTGCTACAATGATTATCATTTTCGGTGCACTGTATGGATATTTCTCAAGTACCCAGCGAAGTCAGCTGAAGGCGCAGACAGCTCTTGCGGCGCAGGGAGTCGAACACGAGGGAATGGCCTATTTCGACGACTATTCTTCTGACAATCCCCGGATTACCTGGGTGGCCAAAGACGGAAGCATTTTATATGACAGTGAATCCAATGCCGACAGAATGGAGAACCATTCGGACCGCGAAGAAATCAAACAGGCTTTTCAGAACGGCTATGGCGAAAGTTCGAGATATTCATCCACACTGATTCAGCGCCAGATTTATTCCGCAAAGCTGCTTTCGGATGGGACGGTAATCCGTCTTTCAAGCACGCATTTGACCGTTCTGTCGCTTGTGCTGATTATGATACAGCCGATCATTTTCGTAATTATCATAGCATTTATCATAGCGTTTATACTCGCTTCGAAGCTGTCAAAGAAGATTGTTAAACCGCTGAATGAGCTTGAACTTGATGAGCCTCGCGAGAACAAAGGATATGAAGAACTCAAGCCTCTGCTGGACCGTATCGACAATCAGCAGACGCAGCTGAAAAGGCAGTCGTCCGAATTGCGGCGTAAGCAGGAGGAGTTCATTGCAGCGACCGCCAATATGAACGAAGGCCTTGTCCTTCTGAATGAAAGCGGAATCATCCTCAGCATCAATAAGGCCGCCACAAGGATTCTTTCCATCAGCAGTTATTGCATCGGCAAGGACATTCTCCTTTTGAATCATTCGCTCGAATTGCAGGAGCTTCTCCGCAAGGCGAAGAGCGGTGAGCACTCCGATATGACGATGAATATATCCGGGCTGGATTATCAGCTCAACACAAGTCCCGTGATTACCGATGATGCGGTAACCGGTATTGCAATACTGATTTTTGATGTGACCGAAAAAGAAAAAGCCGAGAAAATGCGCCGTGAATTTACCGCAAACGTATCGCACGAGCTGAAGACTCCGCTCCAGTCCATTTCCGGATATGCGGAACTTCTGAAAAACAATATGGTCAAGGAAGAAGACACGAGCCGTTTTTATGAAAATATATATTCGGAATCACAGCGAATGATTGCACTCGTGGAAGATATTATCGGGTTGTCCAGACTTGATGAAGGTGCCATCGAGGACAAGCATGAAGAAATCGATCTCTTTGAACTTGCCAGAGAAACCGTGCGGATACTGACTCCTTCTGCGAAAGAGAAGAATGTGACATTGACGGTTTCGGGCGATTCCGCTGTGATGGTGGGTGTTCCGGAGCTTCTTAACAGCACTATATACAATCTGACCGATAACGCCATCAAATATAACCGCGAAAGCGGTTCGGTAAGTGTAAAGGTGGAAAACACCGCAAATGAGATTCAGCTGTCTGTCAGTGATACCGGAATCGGTATCCCGGACGAAGACAAGGAACGCATTTTTGAACGCTTTTACCGTGTGGATAAGAGGCATTCCAAGACAATGGGCGGAACCGGGCTCGGATTGTCTATTGTGAAACACGCCGCAAAGATTCACAATGCGAGAATCGAATTAAACAGTATTATAGACGGAGGGACAACAGTGACCATAATTTTTCCCAAGTCAGAGGTTATGAAATGACATATGAAGAGATAAAAAAAGATGAATCGATCAGAACCTATATCATCCGGGCGGATGAATCGCTGGCAGCCATCGGCCTGACGGAGCACAGCTTTGCTCATCTGACCATTGCGGCGGAAAAGGCAGGGTATATTCTGGAAGAACTCGGATATCCCGCGAGAACCGTGGAACTTGCTAAGATTGCCGGTTATCTTCATGATATCGGAAATCTTGTAAATCGAATCGAACACAGTCAAAGCGGTGCGGTAATGGCGTTCCGTATTCTTGACAAAATGGGCTTCCCGCCGGATGAGATAGCGACAATTATAACGGCAATCGGCAATCACGATGAAGGAACCGGTCAGCCCGTGAGTGACGTTGCGGCGGCACTGATTCTTGCGGATAAGTCCGATGTCCGCAGAAGTCGGGTGCGAAATCAGGATATGTCCGGTTTTGACATTCATGACAGAGTAAATTATTCCGTTACAAAATCCGAACTGAAAATCAACGAGGCACATACGCTGATAAAGCTTAAATTGACCGTCGATACGAGATACAGCTCGGTAATGGATTACTTTGAAATTTTTCTGAGCAGAATGGTGCTGTGCAGAAAAGCAGCCGAAAAGCTCGGCTTACAGTTCAAATTGATGATAAATGAGCAGCAGTTGATTTGAACCCGGGACATTGGCAGCAGTTGATTGGAACCCGGTATATTGGCGGCAGTTGATTTGAACCCGGGACATTGGCAGCAGTTGATTGGAAACCGGTATATTGGCAGCAGTTGATTGGAAACCGGTACATTGATGTATTGATAGTTATTGATATTTATTTCAATAATTTTCTCAATAAAAAGAATGAATATTAGGTAGGGAACTGATTTTATGGGTATTGTAAATGTTATTAAGTTGTTGTGCGGAGTTTCTCTCTTCCTGTTTGGTATGAACCTGATGGGAAACGGTCTGATGAAGGTATCGGGCGATAAACTTGAGATGGTGTTATATAAACTTACCAGTAACCCGCTGAAGGGCGTTTTGCTGGGAACCGGTGTTACGGCGGTAATACAAAGCTCGTCGGCCACATCGGTCATGGTCGTCGGATTTGTCAATTCCGGGATGATGAAAGTCAGACAGGCCATCGGAATCATTATGGGAGCCATTATCGGTACAAGTATTACCGGTTGGGTAATCTGCCTCTCGTCGGTAAACGGAAGCGGCATTTTTGAAATTATTTCAACAGATACTCTGACGGCGATTATGGCGGTTGTCGGAATCATACTTCTGATGTTTACAAAGAAAGAAAAAAATCACCATGTTGCCTTCATTCTTCTCGGATTTGCGGTCCTGATGGTTGGCATTTCCGCGATGACCGAAGCGGTATATCCCCTCCGGGAAAGCAAGGCATTTATTGATATGCTGACCGGATTCTCCAATCCTCTTGTAGGTATCCTGATCGGTGTGCTTTTTACCAGCCTGATCCAAAGTGCTTCGGCAGCAGTCGGTATTCTTCAGACTCTTGCCGTGACCGGAGCGGTTAGTTTTCATTTGGCATTGCCGGTGATTATGGGTATTGCAATCGGAGCCTCCGTGCCGGTGCTTCTTTCCGCACTCGGAGCAAATGCAAACGGAAAACGAACCGCGTTGATTTATCTTCTTGTCGACTCACTCGGAGCACTCATTTTCGGTATTCTTTTTTACTCGGCAAATGCGATGTTTCATTTCAATATTATGAACCGCACAATGAATGTGATGAGTGTTGCTCTGCTGAATACGGTGTTCAGAGTTATCATTATTCTGTTGCTTTTCCCGATGATCGGTGTGATTGAAAAATTCGTGAATACGATTGTGAAAGAAAAACAGGAGAACATTGCTGAACTCAGGGATGCCGAGCGTCTGGAAGAAAGATTTTTGAAGCATCCTACTTTGGCAATCGAACAGGTAAAGACAGCGACCTGCTCTATGGCAGATCTCGCTTTCGACAGTCTCCGGGAGGCAATGAAGCTGTTTGATTCCTATGCGGATACCGGGTTCAGGCGAGTTTGTGACCTGGAAGAAATTATCGATACATACGAAGACAGGGTCGGAAGTTATCTCGTCAAAATCATGAAGAACGAACTCGACGGCGACCAGAATAAGGCAGTCAGCCTGTTCCTGCGTTCCGTAGGGGATTTTGAAAGACTCGGCGACCACGCCAAAAACCTTGCCGAAGCGGCAAGAGAAATCCATGATAAGAAAATTGTGTTGTCTCAGGATGCCGACGAAGAAATGCTGAATCTGTTTGAGGCGATTACGGAAATCCTCGAAAATACGGAAAAGGCTTTTGCCGGCGACGATATTGATGCCTGCTATAGGATTGCACCGTTAGAGGAACTGATTGACAACTTCTGCACCGAATATAAGATGAATCACATTAACCGTGTGCAGAACGGAGTCTGTGAGTACAGTCACGGATTTGTGTTCAACGATATGCTGACCGACCTGGAACGAGTCGGCGATCATTGCTCCAATCTTGGAATTGCCATACGGATTAAGCACGGAGAAATGAGTGACAGACACGGAACGATGACAAAGCAGGAGATTAAAAAGACACACAGTTTTGAGAGGTACTACGGCGAATATGCCAAAAAATATACAATACAGCACAAATAAACAATGTTACGTGTGGAAAGGAAATTTATGAAGAATTACAAATATGACGGAAGTAAGAAATTTAATGTTCGCAGCTTTGACTGCGCCGATAAGGGTGAATTTGCCGAGCGTCATGAGGCGATAAAAGAATTCACCGAAAACCTTGAGAAGATTAATGAATATCAACAGAAATTGTTCGCAGAACAGAAGGAAGGCATCATTTTTATCTTTCAGGCAATGGATGCCGCCGGTAAAGACGGGGCTGTCCGCGCCGTTCTTTCCTGCCTCAGCCCGCAGGGAGTTTCCGAACACAGTTTCAAGGTGCCCAGTTCCGAGGAAAATCGTCATGACTATATGTGGCGGTTCTGGAATGCAATCCCCGAGAAAGGGTCCATCAGTATTTTTAACCGCAGTTATTACGAGGATGTTCTTGTTCAGAAAGTTCATAAAATCTATGAAAAGAACAAATACGCTGACCGTATCGACCTTAATTCGATGATTGATAAGCGGTATGAGCAGATTCGTAATTTTGAAAAGTATCTGTGGGAAAACAGTATTCGGGTTGTGAAAATTTTCCTGAACGTCAGTCGCGATGAGCAGGCAAGACGGTTTATTTCCCGTATCGATACACCCAAGAAAAACTGGAAGTTCTCTTCCAATGATATTGATGAGCGTGCGTATTGGGATGAATATATGGATGCATACGAGACCTGCATCAACCGTACGGCAAGAAAGGATACACCGTGGTACGTTGTTCCTGCCGATCATAAGTGGTATGCAAGACTTGTCATTTCCCGTATCGTACTGAACGAACTGAAAAACATGGATCCGAAGTGGCCGGTTCTTGACGAAGAAGAAATGGAAAAACTGAAAGCATATCGTGACATGCTTACAGCGGAAACCGAGCCGAAGAAGAACAAAGAAGAAAATGACGGGAAAAAGCTGAAACCGTCCGATACGGCCGTTGGAATCGCGCTGAAGAACGATCGTCAGGCGCTTTCGGAAAAGAAATTCCGGAAACTCTTAAAGAAGAGTGTCTTTGATAATTTCAGCGAGCGTTTCGGCGTCAGCGAGCAGACTCAGGACCAGCTCGGAATGATTTATCTTGATATCGAGGAAGACGAAGCGAAGGCTGAGGCAGACTCACTCGCTGAGGTTAAGGCATTCTATCAGGAGAAAAAGGAAACTATGAATGCCGAACTGAAGGGCTTCGGAAAAGAAGCAAGGAAACTGCTTGAGAACTATAAAAAAGCATCCCGTACTCAAATCAGGAGCTATGTTGAAGAAATTAATCTGAGCTACGTACAGTATGAGGCAGAACTCAGACAAATCATGATTGAATATGAGATTGCCGTCGGCACGGAAGGTGTGAGTGTCGAAGAGGCACTGGCGGATTACGAAAATAAGCTTCGGTCCGCTTTTGAGGTACACCGTAACGCGGCCGTTGAAAATAAAGCAAACACCATTGAAAAACTTGCTGAAATTGCCGACGAATATGCTCAAATCGGCACGGCATTCCGCAAAGCAGAAGAAACCTCGGCTGACACCGTTGAAGAAGCCGATACGCCGGAACAAACGGAAGATTGAGTGCAACGGGAGTAAGATGCTTATACCGACCGAAATTGAGCGATTTTGAATAAGTGAAACGGGGCAGATGGCAGAATGATGTCATCTGCCTTTTGTTACTGAAAAGGGAGTTTGTCGCAGTTTGATGATGCCGAGATTGCTGCATTTGCAAAAGCTGTTGCGTTTATCCGGGAATTGTGGCGGGAAGATTACAGCACGAAGGAATTTTGCAATCAAATCGTTGCCCGAAATTTAAAGAAAAGTGCAATATTAAGATCAATCATACTGCATAGATGAAGAGTTACAAATACGAAACAGAATATTGATATTCGGTGGTGTTTCGTTGTATAATAAAAAATAATGTTTTGTCGTCTTACATAGCAGAAAAATAAACAGGTTGTCAGACCAGCCTAAGGAGGGAAAAATATGATAAGTGTAAAGGATTTGCCATTTGTGCCGGTTCCCGCTGAGAGAGAGGCGGAACTGAAATATCGTAAAGGAATATTCGGCGGTGCGAAGAAGAAATTCGCACAAGGACTGTTGGAAGGAAAGGTATGGATTTGTGAGGTTCGTGTTACCGATTGGAAAATCGACATATTTCGCAGTGATAATTCTTACTTCGAGTATCCGTTCTGCCAGATTGTTTCCCGCGAGGGAGAACCCTGCAAGGAATGGTGCGTAACGTCTCATGAGGCTTATTTTGCCGGAGCCGCCGAATGGACGGAGGAGGATCCTTTCGACGAAGCCGAGGTCGAGGCACTGAACAGGAAAAAGCGCATCGGATATATCATGAAGTATTATCTCGGCAAGGAAGAGCGCTATATCCTTATGGACAAAAAGGGATACAAGGATTTGAATCTCGTCATGGGTGACATAGAACCTTATTTTGGTTACTATCATGAATATGATGCATGCCTTCAGGAGTACAAGAGCTGACCGGGGCGTGCGAGAGGGAACGGTGACGTAGTTGGACATGGCAGGGAAGGAATAGACAAATGATGCTCATTTTGACGAAAGAATGAAGCAGATTTTTTGAGTGCGTAGAGGAATCGTGATGGGAAATATTGATGATTTAAAAGAAGGATTGATAACTGCATATATTGATGGAACCGCAGCGGCAAATCTAACATATAAACCGTCCTTTGTTTCGAATAATCCGAAAGAAGGAAAGAAGGTTCTTTCTGCAGTAGAGGATGAACTGCTACGATGTGATAAGTTTCAGATCAGCGTGGCTTTTATCACTATGGGCGGAATCACACCGTTACTTCAAACACTAAAGGAACTTGAGAAGAAAGGAATCCCCGGCGAAATCCTTACCACGAATTATTTGAACTTTAGTGAGCCGTGTGCTTTGAAAAAGCTTAGTGAGCTAAAGAATATTACGCTGAAAATGTATGATGTCGAAAGAGCAGAAGTGGGATTTCATACAAAAGGGTACATTTTCAGGAAGAACGAAATATATCATATAATCATTGGCAGCTCGAATATTACAAGTTCTGCCCTTACGCTGAACAAAGAATGGAACACGAAACTTGTTTCAACCGAACAGGGTGAAGTGGCAACACATATTGTGGCAGAGTTCAATGAATTCTGGAATTCCGAATATGCACTTGCTTTTGATTCCTTTTATGAGTCGTACAAACAGAAGTTTGAAATCATAAAGAGGCAACGGGAAATTGCAAAACAGGATGAAATAAAGTCGATTGCCAAGTATCGGCTGACTCCCAATTCGATGCAGGTGGGTTTTATCGCAAACCTTAAGAAGATTGTGGAGAAAGGCGAGAATAGGGCACTCCTGATTTCTGCAACCGGAACCGGAAAAACTTATGCATCTGCTTTTGCGATGCGGGAACTTGGTTTTAACAAAGTCCTTTTTCTGGTGCATAGAGCAACGCTTGCAAAGCAGGCGATGGACTCATTTAAAAATGTTTTTGAAGAAACAAAGACTATGGGCATCGTAGGTGCGGGATATTCCGATTACCGGGCGGATTACATTTTCGCAATGGTTGAAACTCTTCATAAAGAAGATAATCTGCATAAATTTTCCCCGGAAGATTTTGACTGTATTGTATTGGATGAGGCACATCACAGTCCGGCTAATACGTATCAAAAGGTCATGGAGTATTTCAAGCCAAAGCTCTTTTTGGGTATGACCGCAACGCCTGATAAACGGGATGATTCCGCGACGCAAAAGAATGTATATGAATTATTTAATTATCAGATTGCGTATGAAATCCGATTACAGCAGGCAATGGAAGAGAAGCTGCTTTGCCCGTTTCATTATTTTGGCATCAGCGATATTTCGCTGTTAACAGATGACCAGGTAAATGCAAAGAATATTTCGGAAGAGGATTTCGGCCGACTTACAAGCGATGAACGTGTAAGACATATTATTGAGCAGGCAAATTATTACGGATATAGCGGCGAACGTGTAAAGGGACTTATCTTTTGCAGTCGAAATCGGGAATGTCAGGAACTGTCTGCGAAATTTAATGCATTAGGTTTTCGGACAATTGCGCTTAGCGGTGACAATAACGAGCGGGAACGGGAGAGTGCTTTTGAACGCCTGGCCATGCGGGAAGAAGATGCAGGGAACGGTGTTACGCCGTTAGATTACATTTTTTCTGTGGATATCTTAAATGAGGGTGTCGATATTGTTGAGGTGAACCAGGTTATTATGCTTCGACCGACCGAGTCTCCCATCGTGTTTATCCAACAGCTTGGACGGGGTCTGCGACAGGCAGAGAATAAGGAATATGTGGTAATCATAGATTTTATCGGAAATTATAACACGAACTTTATGATTCCGGTTGCGCTGTCCGGCGATCGGACGTATAACCCGGATACCATCAGAAAGTATGTCATTTCAGGAAATAATACTATTCCCGGGGCGTCAACAGTTCATTTTGATGAAATCGCAAAAGATAAGATTTTCAGCTCTATCGATAGGATACGCGGCATGAAATCGATTATCAGAGAGAGCTATATTTCGTTGAAAAATAAAATCGGAAGAACACCTCTGTTATACGATTTTTATGAGCAGGGGGAAATTGATCCGTTGGTTATTATTCGAGAATACAAAACCTATTGGCAGTTTATGGAGGCTGTCGAAAAAGCACAGTATAAGTGCAGCCTCTCGGAACATGAAAAGCTCATTTTGGAATATTTATCAAAGACAGTATTGAGCGGAGTGCGGCCAAGCGAGCTGCTGATTCTCAAGGAACTGTACGAGACAAAATCATTTTTGCCCACATATATTCAAAAAGAATTGGAAGCAAAATATGATTATGTTATTGCGGATGATGAGGTAGAGGAATCCGTAAAAGTACTGGAAGGAAAATTTACCGGCAAAGAGGAAGAGTATCGGAAGTATAAGGTAATAGAAATACTTGACAGAAATGACAGCCGGCGAATAAGCGTTACGGCAAGTTATTTGGCCTGCATGCAACATGCGGAGTTTTTTGCCCAGATAAATGACATTATCAATGTCGGTCTGGCCAGATATAAAGAGAAGTATTTACAGGGAAAAGCAGCGGAAACACCGTTTGTGCTTTATGAAAAGTATTCGAGAAGAGACGTAAGCCTGCTGATGAACTGCGGGAAAGATATGTCCTCGACAATGTATGGCATGAGCCGGATAAATGATGATGTGTTTATCTTCGTAACATACCATAAGGGAGAAGCAGAAGAAGGCAGGAATTATGCGAACGGAAAGCCTGACTATGCGGATGCGTTTGAGGACAATATGGTGTTCCGTTGGGATTCACAGATTGGAAAAGGAAATAACAGTCCGTATATGCAGAAGGTTTGTACTGCATTGCGAAAGCACCTGTTTGTAAAAAAGAGTGATGCCGAAACCGGCTTCTACTATATGGGACAGTTTGACATCGTCGAGTCAACAGACGGGCAAAAAGAAGATAATAACGGAAAGATGCAGGCGATTGCCAAGGTTAAGATGAAGATGCATCAACCGGTGCGAGAGGATTTATTGAGATATCTTCAGAGCAATATTTCAAAGGAGAATGAGGCGGTATGAAAACGGTAAGAGTTGTTGCAGCAGTAATTTGCGACTCCATGGAATCGAAAAATAAGATATTTGCCACGGCGAGAGGATATGGAGATTTCAAAGGCGGCTGGGAATTCCCGGGCGGCAAGATAGAAGAAGGCGAAACTCCCGGACAGGCTCTGAAAAGAGAAATCAGAGAAGAACTGGATGCGGAGATCGAAGTAGGCGACCTTATAGAAACAATCGAATATGATTACCCTACCTTCCACCTGTCTATGGATTGCTTCTGGTGCGAGGTTATTTCCGGCAACCTGAAATTACTGGAGGCAGAAGCAGCAAAATGGCTTTCGAAGAGCGAATTGGATTCCGTTTCCTGGCTCCCGGCGGATATTATGTTGATTGATATCATTAGAGGTGAGATGAGGTAGAGCGTCCCCTAAGGTGTCATCGACAGGCCATTATTATTTGCTTATGTTACAAAAGAAGGATATCCTAACATGGAATTTGAGTGTTGTAATCATGTGGCTGATACGAAAGAAGAGACGGAGATACCATTTATTGTATTTGAATTATAAAAATAGGGAGGACACATATGAGCGAAGTGAAATTTTATCCGCCAATACTTGAAACAGAAAGATTGATACTCAGACCAATTACCATGGAGGATAAGCCTGCAATATATAAATGGGCAGGTAATCCGGATTTTGGTGTGTATGATAATCCGGATGAATTAATAAAATAACATCATCAAGAGATATCTGTAATAAAAGGATTTGCCTATAGATATTTTGGCAGACATTTAATGAATAGAAATGCAAAGAGAATTAGAGAACATCAGTGAAAGGATAAATTAGTTCTATGATTATTAAGGTGCTTATTGAAAATAATGCTGGCGAGGGTATGTGCGCAGAACATGGACTTTGCCTGTACGTAGAATATAAAGGAAAAAACTATTTAATTGATAGTGGTGCCAGTGATTTGTTTGCAACCAATGCCGGTATGATGGGACTTGATCTTGATAAGATTGACATGGCTTTTCTTTCCCATGCACATTATGATCATTCGAGTGGATATCCAAAATTCTTTGAGCATAATAAACATGCAAAAGTTTATTTGCAGAAAGCATCAAAGAACAGACAATATTTTAAGATTGCAGGGCCTATTAAAAAGTATATAGGAATACCAAAGGGAATGCTTGATGAGTTTGCCGACAGATTTGAGTATATAGACGGCGCTGCAAAAATAGATCAAGGAATATATATTATTCCGCATAATTCCGAAGGAATCATGGTACGTGCAAAACATACGCATATGTGTGTTGTAGTCGATGGAAAAACACAATTTGATGATTTTAAGCATGAACAAACTATAGTATTTGAGGAAGAAGACGGACTGGTATGTTTTAATAGTTGTTCTCATTCGGGTGTTGATATTGCTATTTCCGAAGTGCTAAAAGCATTCCCGGATAAGAAGATTAAGGCGTACATCGGAGGTTTTCATATGATGGGGATGACAGGAGCATCCTCATGCAGTTATAGCAAAGAAGAAGTGCAGAATGTGGCCATTCGGATAAAACAATTAACTGATGCCAGGTTTTTATCCGGACATTGCACAGGTACTTTAGCTTATGATTGGTTAAAAGAGATTTTATGTGATAGATTAGAGGCTTTTTATTCTGGAATGATTATTGAGGTATAAATATTGGTTAGTTAATGGAGTTGGATGAAGAGGAATCCATATACTTTTTTTGTCGTTGGAATATGACCTTTGAAGAACTTGAGGCGGCCAAGAAGGAAGTCGGGAAAGTGACAGGAGAAAAGCCGATAAGCCAGAAAATGAAATGTCAGAAAAAGATCGAGCTTTTATGTGGAGATATGGTCTATTAGAGATTCCTGAGTTTTGTGAAGAGGTAATGTCTTGGGGCGATACGATTAGTTATCCCGGTAATGATTTGTAGATTTCGATTTTCACTGCAACTGCTCACGTTGTAAAGAAATAAAGCATGCTATGAGTAGAACAATGTCGCCGATGATGGCGGCAGAATATCAATTACAATTACCAGATTGTTGTTCGGAAGATGATAAGCAGGTTCAAAACCTGCTTACGGAAAAGGGAGGATTACCATGCAGATGAAGAAGCTGTTTTTATTATTTCTCGTACCGGGCCTGATGTTTTTACTGACCGGCTGCGAGACGAGAGTAAATGAGTCCGACATTAAAAAATACGTGAAGAAGACGTATGGATTCCGGGATTTTGAAATAGAGAAGAATACGGTTACCGTAGATAACGTTGACGGTTTACAGGACGAAATATGGACTGTTATAACCAAAGACCGGTGGAATACCGAATTTAACGTTCTGGTTCGCAGAACAACCTCTTCGGCCGGGACGAAAACGGTTTTATCGGACAACTATTATGATATCGTTCTTGCACGCGTGGCGGGTGATTATCAATTCGATTTTCTGGAATTGAAAGAGACCGGTTCGGAGGAATACCATACATACGTAATTGAGGGGCATTTTTCGAATCAGGATGAGTTAAAATCGCTTTTTGATGAGACGGATTCATTTTGTGAAGCACTAAAAAACGACGATACGGAGATTGAAGTTCCGGTCCTGTTTTGCGTGGATACGCCTTTTGGAAACCGGCTGGCCGGGCAACCTGACGGAAGCATGGAATATCAGCCGGGGGATTGCTGTTATCAAAAGACGTTTCACCCGGACATGACGAAAAAGGAATCAGAAAAGGCATACACGGAGGCACTGACTGTTCTTGTTCAGGTGGCGATGGATTACGGACTTGAAGAAAGCCTGGTTGGGATTTCCGAAAAAGATTTGATGGAAATATTTGATAAATCCTGCAGTAAGATTGGCATCGTCAGAGACGGCAAAGGAAAAGAAGCCGAGTACTACGATGGCATGTGCGCCAACCGGCTGGGCTACGGAATCAGTTTTGGAAATCTGTACCGGGTACTTGTCTGTGAAGGATTTGACGTGGAAGGTGATGAACGGCATTATTCTTTCGATGGCGCGGACGGTAATACCTATGAGATTTCTTATGATTTTGTTGACGTATTGAAATACCGTAACGAAACACACAAGGGGTATTTTTATCGGATGAACGGAGAAGTGATTCCGATGCGGTTTTATTTCTATAATCATTTTTCTCAAGATGAAGTTGAGACTATGACCGGAATCAGACTTGTCTGGTAGCAGTGTACGGTACGGACAGCGTGCCGGAGGTGAGGATTCGCATTTTGGAATGGCAGTTATCTAACTGCCCTGATTGATAAGTGGATGGAGACATACCGGCATAGGCAAGTATTTTGTCAGACGAATCAAACTGACTGAAATCGCCTATTTCAGCGATAATCATTGCTCCCATACGGCAGCGGATTCCCGGAATGCTAAGGATTGGGGAATCGATTTCATCCATAAAGTGTAAGCTCGTTGCAAGGCGTAGATAGTAATATGGGAAGAATATCGTTCTATCGGTAGCTCAAATGGTTTGTCGGGCTGATGCGTTAGACGAGATATTTTTCATACTTGCCTGTGTATTATCAGAGGCAAGGAAAAAACTGAATACGAATACTTTGAGAGCGGTTTATTATTCGAAAAAGAGTAATGGATCGCTCTTTTTGTATATAGAAACCTCGGGTCAGACTGAGCTGAAGTGAAGAATTGACCTTGTGAAATATTAGCAGAAAAGTAAAATAGTGGTTGTAATTTTACCGGGATTAGCATATACTAATATCAACAGAACCCAACACGCCTCTCAACGATGCGGACCACGTTGGGTCTTTTAATTTTAAGGAGAAAAATGCATGGGTGAACTGAAGCAACATCAACCGCCTATGACGATTGATGAACAGGTTGAAAATTTAAAATCGCTTGGACTTATCATCAATGACGAAGAGTATGCTAAGAAGATATTAAATGATATTTCTTACTTTAGAAGATATTAAATGATATTTCTTACTTTAGACAATATGTAATGACCTCCAATTTGTAACTTCGTGGATTTACCTGTATAATGGAGTTGCAAAACAACCAAAGCAGGGATTACCGCATACAAAGGGAGGTCATCAAATGAATTATAACACAGTTTACGTAGGAATGG
>JAZLJJ010000067.1:0-11867 GCA_045597325.1 Lachnospiraceae bacterium | reverse complement strand
CCACGCCAAGAAATAACGCCGGATGATATCGCAAATGCGATTGTTGCCTTAGTGAGCAACGTCCTTCCAATGAACGAGAAATGTGCAAGTCTGTTGCATGAAACTATAATAGAAATTTTAAAGCAATCCGAATTGAGCATTTCTGAAAACTCCGTCGAATAGTTTTTTATATCCCTTTTGTGACCTCCGTTGTTTCATGAAAATCACTCCGGTGACGGCGTGATTTCCAGAAACAACTCCCATCGAACAGAGCGGATTTGCAAGCAACCGCATTGCAAATCTTCTCTGTTCTGCTGTCACTTTAAGGTATCCGCATTGCTCAAATGTTTACAACAATTTTCGCACTTGCGGCCCCTTTTCAGCGCCAGCGGTCAAAAAAGGTATAACACACTAGACTTTCCTGCGGAAAATCGTGTGCCAAGTGGAACGCTGTTCCCCTATGGAACCCCTTGCCAACAGGCTGCTGCTCGCACCTATTGGATGACCCGGAGCCGAAAGGAGAGCGCCGCCCTCCTTTGGAATCCACGCTGGAAAAATTCCCTCATATGACAATCAAAGCGGTCATTTCAAACCTAATTCCAAATCAATGAAAGCGGCTGATGAAGCATTTGGAAAACTTCCGGCTGCCCTCTTTAAGAAAGAAAGGACAAAAGAAATGAAAACGATAAACGAATACACTTATTATTTATTCAAATGTTGTTTCACAGACGACGATTTCGATCCTGAAAACAACGAAAAGCATCTTGATACTTCATGGGAGTTATTCGAAAATTACTCATGGAATGACATTTATCCGGTTTGGAATGAATACCTTCACAAGAATTGCATATCTCCTGAAGAAGTTATTAACTTCGTAAACCTTTATATTTACTACGAAGCCGCTGACCGTAAAATTCCAAATCCTATTGAATTTATTAGCTACCTCTATTTTAAGGTTAACATGGATACATATTGGGATGAAGCAGGTGAATTATTTGACGGGCTTACAATTAACATTCTCTCAAAACATGGGCTGATAAATACTATAGAAAATCCATATTACAATCCATTGAAAGATGAACGAATCATAAAAGGGATTGAATCCTGGAGAAACATCGAACAGTAAAGCATTCGCCGGTACCTGTAAAAAGGTATCGGCGAATTTGTTTGCTTAATATCTACAACTTATCTATATCAGTCCAAAATGCTCAAATGCATTACTTATTGCTATTTCCTTTTCTTCTGTACAATTCGGCTGCTTATTTTCCTCTGACTTTGGCAGGTTATAATTCTCCCTTTCAATGATTCCACATTTCCGTTTTATTTGCGCGATATTCAGATTTGTTACATGCAGACCGGTCTGTTCTTTCACATATTCTCTGATCTGGTCATAGGTCGCCTGTCCCCTTTTATCCTTAACCAATTCTTCTACATCAACATCAATGTTGATATGTGTGACATCATTTCTCAGAACTAAGAGACATACCGTCTCCACATGCACACTTCCGGGGAACTGGTCAACCGGCTGCACCTTTTCAATCCGGTAACCGCCTGCGCACAAAAGCTTCAAATCCCGAGCCAGCGTAGCGGGGTCGCAGGACACATAGACAATCCTCTTCGGAGATAATTGCAGCATCGTATTGAGAAGAATCGGATCACACCCTTTTCGGGGCGGGTCCACCACGATTACATCGGCCTTGCAGTCCGGATTGTCCGCCACCAGTTTGGGCACCACGTCCTCTGCCGCGCCAACGAAAAATTCCGCATTGTCAATCCCGTTTATTGTCGCATTTTTCTTTGCATTTTCAATTGCTTCGGCAACATATTCCACACCGTACACCGTCCGTGCATGCTTTGCCAGAAACAGGGAAATGGTCCCGATTCCGCAGTACAAATCCCAAACCGTCTCTTCCCCCGTCAGACCGGCATATTGCAATGCCGTTTCATACAGCCGCGCGGTCTGCACCGGATTGACCTGATAAAACGACATCGGCGAAATTTCAAACCGGATTTCCCCGATTACATCGGTTATGGACGCTTTTCCAAACAGCAGAATCAGTTCCGGTCCGAGAATTACATTGGTATTGTCCCGATTGACATTCAGGCACAGTCCGACAACACCCGGAACGGCCTGCAGTTTTTGCCACAACAGCTCGGGCTTCGGAATCGAACGACCGTTTACAACCGGACAGACGATTATTTCTCCCGTTGCAAATGCCTTGCGCATCAAAATGTGCCGTATCAGTCCGCGGCCCGTTTCTTCGTTATACGGTTTGGCGCCGCTTTCCTCCAGATACTCATATACCGCCTTCAGCACCTCTTCATGCCCCGGCCAGAGCATCGCACACCCGTCCGTCGCAACGATTCTGTGGCTGTGTCCGGCATAAAATCCGAGGATTGGTTTTCCGTCGCGGTCGGCACCTACCGGGAACTGTCCCTTATTTCGATACGCAATCGGAGTTTCCATTCCGATAATCGGAAGCACCGTGATATCGCGGAATCCTCCGATTCGGGAAATGCAGTCCTCCACCTTTTTCTGCTTCAGTTTCAGCTGTTCCTCATATGACAAAAAGGACAGTTGGCAACCGCCGCACTGTCCCGCAACCGGGCATCCCGGTTGAACCCGTCCGGTGCCGGGTGTCAGCAACTGCTCCACCCGGGCAAACCCGTACGTTTTCTTCATTTTCATAATCCGGACTTTCGCAACATCGCCCGGGACCGTCTGCTTTACAAACAGGGTAAATCCGTCCGCATGACCGATTCCCTCTCCCGTATCGCTGACGTCTTCAATTGTTACCGTTACAATTTCGTTCTTTGTAAGCACGCTCTTAACCACCTTTGTTCTTCCATTCTAACGTCCGCCGGTTCCGTCCCCACCGGTTTCATTCGACTCCGGAAATTCCGTTCTCACCGGCTTTTCGTCCGCCGGTTTCGTTACAGATTGACGGCATCCTTCAGTCGTGTTCCCCAGTCCCCGTCGGCGAACACGGCGCTGATCAGCATCGCCTCATTGCCGATATCCTTGCCAATCAGCAGGGTATGAATACGCATTTCCTCTCCGTTTCCGGACCGGATGCGATAGGTCACATACTTTTTTCCGCCCTGTTCAAACAGCTCATTTACCGTCTCCCAAAGCATATTTTTATCTTCCGGAATAACGTTCAGAAGGGAATTTTTCGCATTTAAGTTGTCTTCAAATGCCGCTTTCGACGGATATTGAAGGCATTTCCACATATAATCGTTGCTTCCGAGGAGCTTCAGTTTGCCCGCACGCACTTCATATTGCATAATTCCGTAAGGAAGACTGTCAATCAGCATGCACTGAAGCAGGTTCTTGTATTCGTTACTCTTCTGCTCGTTGATATTTTCAACGGCCACATAGAACACATGCTCCTGTTCGGACCCCTCCAGATACTTCACGCGTGCCCGAAGCCACATAAACATATTCCGGTGAGGAATATTCTTCATGACAACCACACATTCGCTTTCATCATGGGTCTCGTAGGCATTTTTCAGGGTGTCAAAGAATTCCTGTCGCCCTTCCTCCGTCATTCTGTCAAGCAGATTCATCCGCTCCTGCTCAAACACTTCCTTGGTAATGCCCAAAAGTTCGTACAGCTTATCATTTACACGCAAAATGTCAACAACCCCGCCGCGCTGTTCCAAAATCATGCCGCCACCGACAAAGCTGTTGAAAATGGTGGTCGAACGGCTTGTGGCATCCAGGAAATCGATGGCATCGCTGCTTCGGCGCTGCTCCTTGACAATCGGCTTATATTCCGTATGGTTGAATTTCAGCATTTCCTCGTATTTCTCTGCCGGCATCGGTTTGGCAAAATAATACCCCTGCATCAGGAAACATCCCATGCTTTTCAGATATTCCGCCTGATTCCGCTCTTCAATTCCTTCCGCCATAATCGGAAGACTCAGCCAGCGGCTCATTCGGATTACCGAACTCAAAATACTGCCGCTTCGCACGTTATCGTTAATATTTTCCAGGAACTTCATATCGAGCTTCAGCAAATCGACAGGTACGTTTTTCAGTGTATTCAGCGACGAATACCCGCTTCCGAAATCATCCATTTCCACAAAGAAGCCCTTTTCCTGCAACCCGTTTACAACCGTAATCAGCGTTCCCGCATCGTCCATGTAGGCCGTTTCCGTAATTTCCAGACGCAGCAGCTGCGGTTCCAGATTATATTTTTCAATCAGCCCCATAAGCCGGTCGCACAGAGTCGGACTGATTTCCTTCCGGGACACGTTGACGGAAACCGGCACCACGAGATATCCGAGATTCATCCATTTGCGAAGCAGACGGCAGACGGATTCCCACATATAATAATCCAAATCGGAAATGAACCCGTTTTTCTCAAAAATCGGGATAAAGTCTCCCGGAGAAATCAGACCGCGTTCGGGATGAATCCAGCGAACCAGCGCCTCCGCACCGCACAAACGCTTGGTTCCGTAATCATACTGAGGCTGAAAATAAGGAACAAACTGGCCTTCTTTCAGCGCATTCCACATTTCGCTCGTAATCTGCTGTTCCTTAACCAGTTCCTGCCGCATTTCCACCGTGTAACGGGCCACCTTGTTCCGGTAGTCCCCTTTGATGGTCCGAAGTGCGATATAGGCACGGTCGCACATGATTCCGATGCTGAGGGTCGGGTCGTCCACTTCATAGACACCGACTCTCACAACGAAGTTAAAATTCTTCCTGCTGGCGGACAGCGTTCGCTCGATTTTATCGATTTCATCCTCCGCAACAAAGTTCTGTTGCAGCATGCAGACAACAAAATGATCGTTTCCAAGATATCCGTATGTGATAAAACGGTCCGAGTGTTCTCTCATTTTATCTCCGAGAAGACGCAACAGGCGGTCGCCTTCCGTCGTTCCGAACACATCGTTGTAAACCTTGAACCGGTCGATATCGAACCGCGCGATGACATACTGTTTCTCCGGATTGGCGTCCAGCGCCTCACGGGTTCTGTCATAGAACGCATCCTTGCTGTAAATTCCCGTCACTTCACTGACTTCCCGAAGTGTCTTGGCCAGATTTTCTGCCTGTGCCGCCATACGACGGTTTTGCATAATCTCCGACTGTTCCCGTTCTGTCAGGCGCTGAACAACGCTTCGAATGCGGAATTTGACCAGTGTGGTCTGCAATTGTTCCGGCAAAACCTCCGTCGCGCCGAGCATCAATGCCTGTTCGAGCAGTACCATATCGTCACAGTCGTTCCACGCCAAAAGCGGAGTCGACGGATATTCCTTTCGGAACCGAAGCTCCCACGCAAATTCATGTTGCGACAAAACTGTCAGCGAAATGACTGCGACGTCGATTTGCCGTGATGCCAGTATTTCCCATGCCAGCTTCTCGTCGGCCGTCTGATACACCGCAAATTCATTTTCGATCTGCTTCTGAATGTCCTGCCGTTTCTCCTGATTGTCCCCAACAATCAAAATTGTCCTTTCCTTCTCCATAAACCCTCCAAACGATTCCTTTGCACCCCTTCCGGGAAGTCCGTATCACCACATCAAACACTGTTTCGGCCTGTCAAATCAGGCTCTTTTTCTCTGTTCCGGCATCATTTTCGCCGGCCCCGATTCCGTCCGCAAACGGTTTCGGCCTCTTATACTTCCGTAATCCGAATGTTGGATTCCAGCAGTCTCTGGTATCCCATCCAACCGTTGACCGCCGTGTCCGGATTCTTCAAAAGTTCTTTCATCGTTTCCATCTTGGCATCCAGATTGTCCGCCATGGACAGTGCCAGTGCCTCGCAAATGGCCGGCTTCTTCGGCGAACCGAATTCCAGTTCTCCGTGATGAGCCAAAATGCAATGCTTTAACTCTGCTGCCAGCAGCTTCGGAAATCCCGGGATTCCCTCGATTTTCCGCCCGATCATTTCCGTTCCCATATAAATGTGTCCCAACAGATTTCCCTCGTCTGTGTACTCATTTTCCGGGAACTCGGACAGCTCCTTCAGCTTGCCGATATCATGGAACATCGCCGCGGTAATCAGCAAATCCCGGTTCAGCACGGGATATCGTCCGGCCAGATAATCACAGGTCGCCGTTACGCTGACCGTATGCTCCAACAGGCCTCCGACAAATGCGTGATGCACGCTTTTCGCCGCCGAATGCTTCTGAAACAGGTCCATAAAGGAACGATTCCCGAAGAATTCCTCCGCCAGCTGCTTCAGATACGGATTGCCGATTGTCCGGATATATCCGTCCAGCTCCTCCAGCAGCTTTTTGATGTCTTTGTCGGTGCAGGGCAAATAATCGTCGACGTTGTATTCGCCTTCATCCGCCTTACGCACCCGCCGGATGGACAGCTGCGGCGTTCCCTGAAACACTGTCACCTGACCGTCCACCTTGATATAATCCATTGCTTCAAAATGAGCAATGCCGTTTGTCAGTTCCCAGATTTTTCCGTCCAGCATTCCCGTTTTGTCCTGCAGCTGCAGCGACATGTAGCTCTTGCCCGTTTTTGCCTTCAGGGTCTGCACCTGCTTACACAGATAAACCTCCTGGACCATTTCTCCTTCATACAGTTCCGAAATATATCTCATGCTTTTCGTTCTCCCTCCGCATCACTCCGATAAAACAACCGGGACATCCACAAATTCCGATTTGCGTTCCTTATTGCGCTGACGGTAAAACTCAATGGAAATCGAGTCGCTGTCAGATGCACACATATTAATTTTGGTATTAAACTGGCTGACGAACATCATCGGCTCGTCCTCTACCGAAACAATGATATCTCCCTTTCGGAAACCTGCCTTCTCGGCCGGTGTTCCGGGGTACACTTCGGTAATCTGAATTCCGTTTTTGACATCCAGCGCTTCCAGCATAGCCGCGTTCAAATCCGTCATTTTGGCACCGAACACAACGCTCGGGCGGCCGTTCATCATATTATTCAGAATCGCGTTGATACTGGAGAATTTATACGCCTGCAGGCCCGCCGACTGACTGTTGCTTCCGGTAAACACGCCGACCATCTGACCCTTGGTATTGACCAGAATTCCAAAGGAATTTTCATGAACCAGAATGTTCGTATCCAGCATATCGACCGAATTATCGGAAATGTACTGCACGTCATCCATCGCCGTAATAAACCCGTTATCAATGGATTTTCCGCGTCCGTTGACACATCCGATTGCGATAACCACGGTTCCGAGGCTCAGGTCCGAGCTCTCGCCGCCGACCAGATACTGGACTCCGGCTTCCAGTGATTTTCCTTTTTCCTGCATCGGAACTTTTAAAATCGCCAGATTCAGCTCGGGATTTCTGGAAAATACGGTTGCATTTCCGCGCTCCCCGTTGGCAAAGAACACGAGCGTTCCCGTGGAATCCTCCACAACGGCATCATTTTGCGCGAGAATAATGAAATTCTTCCCGTCATCTTCCATGACAAATCCGTAACTGCGCTCCCCGACGAAAATGGTTTCGTGGAACACCGTATCTTCCGATTCCTTGACGGACTGAATTTCCACCATGCAGGGATTCAGTTCGTTGGCCGTCTGCGCAACGCCCGCATACAGTTCCTCAAGGCTCTTGAATGCGCCCTCGATAATATGCTGGTCCGGCCTGGTTGTTCCGCCGGTCGGTTGCGGTGCCGGCGTGATGACCGACACATTGTTCTTTCCGGAATTTTCCAGTTTATCCATCAGCTTATACGACAGCGAAAATGCCACCGCCGCAATGATTCCGAACACCAGTCCGCACAGGGCCACGATACCGACGGAAACCAGCATTTTCCTTCGCTTCAGACGCCGGTTCTGCGGCAACTGCTCTTCTTTGATAAATCCGTAGCTGTTTGCGACATCGTCGCGCATTCCTGCCGGTTCCTCAATATCCTTGTTCGGACGGTTGTTTTTGATAATTATACTCATTCTCTGTCTCTCCCTTGAACAAACGCCGCAGGCATTTGCAAATTCAGTATTTTCTCGGTCCGGCGTTACGACTCAACCTTTGCCAGACTGAATACAAATTCGGTTCCGACACCTTCCGTACTGCTCACCTTAATATTTTCATTGTGTGCCGCAATAATCTGCTTGGTGATGGAAAGCCCGAGGCCGGTTCCCTTCTTGTCCTTGCCTCGCGACAGGTCGGTTTTGTAGAATCGCTCCCATACCTTGTTGATGCTTTCCTTCGGAATTCCGATTCCGGTATCACGCACCGAAACGAGCACCTTGTCTCTCCGTTCCGTAACCGAAACGTAAATGATGCCGTCCGGATGACTGAATTTGATGGCATTGTCCAGCAGATTGTGCACAACCTGCTGAATTTTTCC
Source organism: Lachnospiraceae bacterium (assembly GCA_045597325.1). Classification (GTDB taxonomy): domain Bacteria; phylum Bacillota; class Clostridia; order Lachnospirales; family Lachnospiraceae; genus ISDg. Next base: position 3,595 of record JAZLJJ010000067.1, on the reverse strand, counting down.
TTTATCCGCATACACAATCAGTGTATTCTCCGGAAATGCCAGTCGAATTTTCAAATTCTTCTGGGAACATTTTCCTTCAAACGTCATCGCCGACTGTTTCAGCATTTTCGTAATATCGAACTGCGAGAAATTCAAATGAACACCCTTGTTCTCGAAATTACTGAGGTCGAGCAGGTCGTTGGTCAGGTTGGCCAGCCGGTCGGCCTCAAACAAAATGATGTTCAGGTATTTTCCCTGAATTTCATACGGAATAGTTCCGTCCTTCATGGCTTCCGCATAGCCCTTGATGGACGTCAGCGGAGACCGGAAGTCGTGACTGATATTGGCAATAAAGTTTTTCTGATATTCCACGAGATTGGCGTGCTGGTCGGCAAGCAAATGCACCGAATTTGCCAAATCCCAGTACTCGTCTCTCGACTTGACGGTCATTTCCTGTGAAAAATCGCCGTCGGTGTAGTGCACAACCGCATTTTTGATGATTTCCACATTTTTCGTGTGATATCTCGCAAATGCCGTGAAAATGCCGGTTCCGAGCAGCAGAAACGACGCTGCGATGATGTTGATGTGGAGCATCATTTCCTTCACATCCGCACGGACATTCGACATCGGCTCACTGATTACGATATACCCGTTCTGCTCGATGTTGACAATGACCGGGTCCACCACCAGAAGACGCTCGCCGGAATATACGTCCGGCATTTCCAGCCTGGAGCTCCAGTTTTTCGCCAAAACGTCATCGGGGACCGTTTTTCCTTCGGTTCGCGGCTCCGTCGACACAAGAATTTGACCGCTGTTGTCCACCGCCCAGATATCCGCCTTCAGCATTTCCCTGACGGACAGAAGCTGCATACGGTACTGTTCGCGGTTCAGGTTTGCGTTCTGCACTTCCTTCACGTACTCGTTGGAAAGTACCCGGCATTCCCGGTACAGCGTTTCGCGATGTTCCTTCAAAAATGCCTTGTTGGCGTGAATTCTGCCGATAACATTGACAACCAGTGCGACCGCAACCAACACAACTCCCAGGCATATAAAATACTTTTGCCAGATTTTGTTCTTCATATGTTTCCCTTATCCGTCCCGGAACCTTTGCGGTTTCCCGAGACTGCGGAAACGGGTCTCCGTTTCCGTTGCCGGATCCTCATCAGATTTGATTTCGAAGTTCAAACTTATAACCGATTCCCCATACCGTGGACAGGCGCCAGTCCTCATGGTCGTTCAGTTTCTCACGGAGACGCTTGATATGAACGTCGACGGTTCTTGTTTCACCCTGATACTCATAGCCCCAGATTCGCTCCAGCAGCTGTTCCCGGGTAAATACCTGATTGGGATGCGAGGCCAGATAATACAAAAGTTCAAATTCCTTCGGCGGCATTTCCAGTTTGCGGCCGAAATACGTCACCGCATAATTGGTCTGATTGATAATCAAATCCGTATATGCAACATAATCGCCCTGCTCTTCGGCCGTGGAGCGAATCGCTGCCGGTGATACGGCTGCCGCAGTCTGGTCGGGTGCATCGTTTCGGAAGCGACGCAAAACCGCCTTTACACGGGCCACCAGTTCCTTGGAATCAAACGGTTTCATCATGTAATCGTCCGCTCCGAGCTCCAATCCGAGAACCTTGTCGAAAATTTCGCCCTTTGCCGACAGCATAATAATCGGCGTATTGGACGATTTTCGAATCTGACGGCATACTTCGTACCCGTCAATTCCCGGAAGCATCAGATCTAACAGCACCAAATTCGGTTGGAACAGTTCAAACTGACGAACCGCTTCTTCTCCGTCCCCGACAATACAGGTCTCGAAACATTCTTTCATCAGGTACAGTGCAATCAGTTCCGCAATGTTGTTGTCGTCATCCACAATCAAAATCTTCTGTTTTTCCGCCATTGTCCATTCTCCTCATTATTGTTTCGGTGCTACCCGTCAGTGCTTTATGATGTAGCTGTGCGGTCACCTCATCCTTACCGGAATTCCACCTCGGTGGAACCGTAATCCGGTGAAATTTCGGTGCCTTTTACATATTTCAGTTTTTTGCAGTGATTCTGTACCGCCGTCCGTAATGCTCCGGTTCCGCGTCCGTGAATCACCGTTACCTTGGCCATATGCGCCAAATACGCATCGTCCAGATATTTGTCCAGTTCGGCAATCGCCTCATCCACCCGCATTCCGACCAGATTGATCTCCGGATGAACCGTCATGCTCTTCATTCCCGTCTGAACGGACACCGACGATTTCTTCTTTGTGTCCGTCCCGGTCTCTTCCACCGGTTCCAAATCCCGAATATTGACCTTCGACTGCAAAATTCCCATCGTCACAAAGCAGTCGCCCTTGTCGTTCGGCAGCGTATGAATCGTTCCGTTCAGATTCATGCTGACCACATGTACCGTGTCGCCGATATGAAAATCCTCTGCCTTGTGCTGCTTCTGTGAACGTTTTTTCGACGTTGCCAATCCCGGCTGTGCGGCATCGATTTCATCGATTTTCTCACGCATCCGGCGCCGCTCATTTTCCATATCGGACGAACCGACCATGGATTCGTACTTTCGCATCCGGCGAATGGCTTCGTCGGCATAATCCTTGGCCTCCTGCAGCACATCCCGTGCCTCGGCCCGTGCCCCGGACAGGATTTCATCCTTCCGCCTCGTCAGTTCTCCGGACTGCTTCTCCCAGTCACTGCGAAGTTTGGATGCCTGCCGATGCTCTTCGCGGGCCGCCGCCAGCTCCGTTTCCATGGTCCGGCGCTTATTTTCCAAATCGGCCAGCATATCTTCGAAATTCTTGTCCTTCACTCCGATAAAGCCCGATGCTTCATCGATAATCGTATCGGACAGTCCCAGTTTCTTCGAGATGGCAAATGCGTTGCTCTTGCCGGGAATTCCCATCAGAAGCCGGTATGTCGGTCGCAGGGACTCGACGTCAAATTCACAGCAGGCGTTCATCACGCCGTCGGTTGTCATGGCAAATATTTTCAATTCCGCATAGTGCGTCGTTGCCATGGTCCGGATATCAAACCGATGCAAATGAGACAGAATCGCCATTGCCAGTGCCGCGCCCTCGGTCGGGTCGGTTCCGGCGCCGAGCTCATCGAACAGCACGAGCGAATCCTCGTCCGCCTCTTCCAGAATATGCACCGTATTGGTCATATGCGAGGAAAATGTACTGAGCGACTGTTCAATGCTCTGTTCGTCTCCGATATCCGCATACACTTCATGGAAAATGCCCGTCTCCGAGCCGGATTTTGCCGGAATCGGCAGTCCGGACTGCGCCATCAGCGTAAACAGTCCGACAGTCTTCAGGGATACGGTCTTTCCGCCGGTATTCGGTCCCGTGACGATGAGAAGATCATATTCCTCCCCCAATCGGATATTGATCGGAACGACAGTATTTCCGGCAATCAGAGGATGCCGTCCGTCCATGATGTCGATGATGCGCTGATCCTTCATATCCGGACAGGAGGCCTTCATTTCACCGGCGAGACCTGCTTTGGCGAAGACGAAGTCCAGATGGCTCATCAGCTTCATATTGTTCATGAGATCCTGCTTATACGGAACGGCCATTTCGGAAAGCTCAGAAAGGATTCTGACGATTTCGGCT
>JAZLJJ010000066.1:0-9196 GCA_045597325.1 Lachnospiraceae bacterium | reverse complement strand
GGCGTGTGCATCCTCGCGGAGCGTTTTTTTATCTCATAGGACGAACTTTCCTATGAGAGAACAAAGCATATCGCTTGCGATATGCTCGCGCCGCCTGTGCGTCGCGAAGCGACATTCTTCCTCTGCACAGGCGTGTGCATCCTCGCGGAGCGTTGTTTTATCTCATAGGACGAACTTTCCTATGAGATAAAACAAAAAGAGTCCGATAAACCGATTCCCTCGGGCATCAGCTTATCGGACTCTTTTATTTCAATTCAATAAACTCAGGCACGCTCTACAAGACCGGATCTGAGACATGCGGTGCATACATGCATCTTCTTAACGGAACCGTTAACATTTACATGTACGGACTTTACATTGGACTTCCACATTCTGTTAGCTCTACCGGAAACCTGACTTCTTGTAATACTGATCTGTCTTCCGAATAATGAACCTTTATCACAAATATCACACTTTGCCATGATACAGCACCTCCTTTAGCAAATGGATTGGGCAAAAAACCCGAACATTGATATATTATCAAACTTCAAATTAAAATGCAAGAAGAATTTCATCAAATTTTGAAAAATCTCAGAATGGCTTATTTTCCCTCGGTTTTCTTATCTTCTTTCATAATTTCTTCCGCCAGTGCATCGATTACTTCTTCGGTTACCTCGCTGCCGGACTTCTTCTTGCCGATCAGATTTTTCAGACGGTCGATAACATCCGGAAGCATCTCAAAAATCCGGGACATGGTATCCTGATCCTTTACCGTAATCAGGCGGGTGTTGCCATCGCGGATAATCAATACCGCACAAGGAGACATCTTTCCGCCCATTGCTCCCGATGCACGATTTTTCGCATCTTTGTTAAATGCCCCCGCACCGACACCGAACGCAACATCCACAAGCGGAATCAAAACCGTTCCGTCACTCAGCGTCGTAGCTTCTCCGACAACACTCTTTGTGGATACAAATCCTTCCATTCCACTCAACAGACTCTGTACCGTTTCGTTAAAATTAACATCTGCCATACTCGTATTCTCCCTTTTCTGATATATAGTTTGCAACAGTTCCCGTAAATCTGAATTCGTCCTATGCCACCTTGTGTAAAATGTCTTTTGCTTCCGACGGCGTCGCCATCATGACATCCTTCACATGTGTTGCTTCTTTCCATACCTTGCGTATCTTCTTATCAAAACAAATCCGAAGTGCCCGGACAACGATTCCGAACAGTCGAATTTTTCCTTTGATAAATCCGTTTCCCCGAATCACGAGTTCCTGTTCTTCCACATTCGGAATCAGCGTTATATACGGAGTATACCACGGATACAGGTTCGCAATCAATACAAAAATGAGTGCGGTCTTCTCGCTGTCCCCGATTCCGAATTCCAACTGCAAATCACCTTTTCTCGGTGCGATGGAACGCAATATCGATTTCAGTGCTTTCCACACCTTTTTTAACGCATACGATGTGGTTTCTTTTTTAAAATAATCAATCGCCAGATTCTTCTTTCTGCTGAACAGTTCCAGCATGCAGCCGGCAGTATCCTTCAACCCTTTCAGAGTTTCGGACAGTTTCTTCTTCGGTTTCCCGGAAGCATCGTCCGAACTGTCACTGTCGCCCGTATTCTCTGCCTGTTCTACACTGTCCTCATCGGTTTCATTTCCGTCCGAACCGTCTTCCCGTCCGTCCGACTCTTCGTCCGGTTTCGCCGGGGTTTCGCCGGTTTCCCCGGCCGTTCCGTCCGAGAATTCTCCGGTTTCTTCGGCCGGCTTCATGTCATCGGATTCTGTGCCGTTCGCCTCGTTTACCGCCTCGCCATCCGTTTTTCCGTTCGAATTGTTTCCGGTTCCGGAATCGTTCTGTTCATTTTCCTGTTCTTCATCGGACTTGTCTTTCTTTTTCTTTCCGACCCGGAATCCGAACACCCGAACTCCGACATCCGTTTCCACCGGTGCCTTCAGCGTGACCCGTACACTGATTGCATGGAGCAGCCAGGTCACTTTGACAAGTCCGCTGTAATCATCCTTGGATTCGGCATTTAAATCCAGCCGATACCGAATCGGCACAAACAAAATGATTGCCGCCAGCAAGAGTATAAGGCCGATCAGAGACAATAACACAATTCCGATAATTTTCAATATCAGCCATACAATGCTCATACATCAGCCTCCTCTCCCACACATATTCCAATCAAATTCAGCCGTACACCGAGCACACGTCAAATCCGTTTCCCGCTTTTGCCATGTCCTCCACAATCTGCCGCACCAGTTCCAGTGCGGATGCTTTTCCCTTTGCGATTCCGATGACCAGCACATTGTTTGATTTGGCTTTCATTTCCGCATATAATATCGCCAACGGTTCAATTTCCATAATGCCGTCGGTCGTTTCGGAATGCACGATACAATACAGATTCCGTTCGGCCCGTTTCGGGTTTCGCACAGCCCGAATCATCGTGCCGAGTTCACCCTTCTGTTCCTCCACGGTTCTTACCTGTTTACTGATTTTCAGCATGACACACCTCCGTCAGATTCCGGGGACCGATATTTTACAGCGAATCAAACAGTTCCTTTCCCGTTTGAACGGCAAACCGCCGCTCTCCGTCGGTCCTGCAGGCATTCAGCGACTGTAACATATAATTCATGATTTCGGTTCGATTATCAAACCAGACGGGAAGTTCCGCCAGCACGGCGCCCATGATTTCCCGCGTCAAAAACTTCGGTTTTCCTTCAAACGAACGATTGATTTCTTCCGTCAGTTCTGCGGTCAGTGCTTCGATTTCCTCCTTTGTCAGCAAATGACAATCGGAATCCTCAAGCTCCGCAAATGCCGATGTGGACAACAGCCGGGTTACCTTCATAACCGGAACATAAGCGTCCGCCTCCTCCTCCGACATCGAATCGATGGCTTCCTGAAGACGTCCCGTTTCTTTCTCCACCAATACGGACAGCGGCTCGAAGAACTGCTCCATATCGTTGTAAACGGGTGCCATAACCGACTGATACTCATCTTCCGAAGGAGCTTTTCCTTCTATGGTCCGTGTCAAAAATTCCAACTGAGCCTGCACCGCCGGGCACGCATCGCCGTCAACGGACGAAGCTTCGCGAACATCCATCGGAAGGCCGTTCAAAACGGTAATCGCCGCCAGCGGATTGACACAGCGAACCAGTACTTCCAAAAACTCGCTTTCCTGTTTCAGTTCCTCGCACAACCGGGCAGCCGTTTCTTCCGCCGCCTGTCGTTCTGCCGTCCCGGATGCATTGACAATCGCCTCCGACAAATCGGAAATCCGGTTCCGAAGGTCCGGTTCCGCGATATCACAAACCAAAGCCGCAGACCGAAGCCGATACCGGAAGGACTCAAATCCGGAATATTCCTGTCCGTTGTAAACAGATGCATAGCCGGAAATCAAATCAAAGAAATGCGCCTTCGTCATTCGCGCCGGAAATGCCGAAACCATATACTGAATCCGAAGGTTGGTAATGACGGGATCCTCATCGGCAAACATATTACCGAGCAGGGAACGAACTTCCTCGTCCACATTCATGGCCGGTACCGTCAGTATTTCGGATGCCAGCTGCCGTTGTACCGCTTTTCGGTAAAGCATCGCTTCCGTCAGTGCGTTATTTACCGTTTCTTCCCGCTTCAGGAGCTTCTCACGGAACTTCAACAGACGTTCCGCTGCCGCTTTCCAGTCGGTTTCGGTCGTTTCCCGAACCGCTTCCGTAACGGGCTCGGCCAGCGTAATCCATTCCTGTATCAAAGCTTTGTCATCATTTTCAAATAACTTTTCCTTCGACTCCCGGTTCGGAATCCCGGACAGTGTCTCGATTCCTGCCGCCAAATTCAGCCAGGCCATATCGTAAAATCCGCAACACAGCCGATGTTCTATGCTTTTCGTACTCATATCGTCAAACGCCTACTCTTTCTTTGAAGAATCCAGATCAATTTCGGTCACATCGCCTTCTTCCGCCTTCAGCCCATCCTGCAACGTCTGATGCAATTCCTGTCCGACAACGGTCCGAATCACATGCGTATGTGTATATAAATGATCCGAGCAATACTCGAAATTCCCTTCACATTTGGAACAGAACCGGAATTCCAGCTCATCGCTGTCAATTTCCGTCCGGCCGCACACCGCACAGCGATGTCTGGAAACAACCGTTCCGACACCCTCCACAATCGTTGTCTTGCTGCCGGCCGCCTGTCCCTCGCGGTACTGTTGATCATACTTTGCCCGACGCAGCCGATTCAGTAATACGGACTGCTGCTTTCTCGTCTGTCGGGTGGCAAAAAAGAAAATAATGAAATTCAGCATTGCCATCACAATCGGAATAATCAGCACCATTGCCATGAAAATATCGGAGGAATATCTCAGAATTTCCACAATTTTCCATCCGTAAATGACACCGTACATTACAGCCAGCCATTTGACTTTAATCGGAATTGCGAAAAACAAAAGCAACTGAACTTCTCCGAATTCAACCGCAAATGCCATGAGCATAGCCGTATTCATATATTCAAGCGGAACCACAATGGAAATACCGGTTCCGTATTGGCCGAGCGTCAGGAAATAGACAAGCACAACACTCAGAATATTCAATACTATTCCGGACAAATAAAACAGATTGAACCGGAAGCTGCCCCATCTCATTTCCAGCATATTTCCGATAAAATAATACAGATACATATTGATCAGCAGAAACAGAATATCCACAAAACCGAATGCATCCTGCCCTATGACATCAATCGGCTGAATCAAAAATGTCACCAAACGCCACAATTGAAAATGCCGAAACGTTTTATCCACATCCAGTATCAGCCATTCATCGTAAAAACCCGGACTGATTAAAAAGAGCACAAATCCGAGCAGATATAACAACATAATATATTTCATCAGACCCCGAATCGAGAATCGTCCGAATTTTCGTTCCAACTTCTGTAACATAATTTTCCTTTCCAACCGCACCGGCGACCCACTACAAGATTTTGTGTATCGAACCGGCGCATAATACAACAATTATATTTATTATAAAGATTTCTCATAGCATTGTCAAATACAATGTGGTATACTTACAGCAGATTTTAGGAATAATTAATGATATGGAGAACGTATTATGGCATTGGATGGAATTACCGTTTCCTGTTTGGTTCGGGAATGGCAATCCGTACTGCTCGGCGGTCGAATTACCAAAATCAGCCAGCCCGAACCGGACGAATTGCTTCTTACGATAAAAAATTATGACACCTACCGGCTTCATTTGTCGGTCAGTCCTTCGCTTCCGCTCTGTTGTCTTGTTTCGGACAACAAACCGGCCCCGCTGACCGCTCCGAATTTCTGTATGCTTCTTCGAAAGCATTTAAACAGTGCCCGGATTCTCGGAATCGAGCAGCCGGATCTGGAACGTATCATTCGGTTTCGAATCGAGCATCTTGACGAACTCGGCGACACCCGGATCAAATGGCTGATTGTGGAACTGATGGGCAAGCACTCCAATATCATTTTCTGCGACGAAAATTATACCGTCATCGACAGCATTAAGCGGGTTTCCGCCATGGTCAGCTCGGTTCGCGAGGTTCTTCCCGGCCGACCGTATTTTGTTCCGCATACCGAAGAAAAATACTCTCTGCTGCAGGATGCTCCCGAGCTTTTGGTTGAGCGCATTACCGCTCTTCCGACGGAACTCCCGAAAGCCATCTATACGACCGTAACCGGAATCAGTCCCGTTCTTGCCAACGAGCTTCTTCACCGGGCCGGTTTGGACGGAATCCGTTCCGGCGAGTCCGTTACCGCAGCGGAACGTGCCGCCCTTGCCGATTCTCTGGCCGCACTGCGGGACCGCGTGACGGAGCACGCATTTTCCCCCTGTATGATTCGCAAAGACGGTATTCCGACGGAATTTGCCGCGGTTCCTCTGACCGTATATTCCGACTTCGACGACTATACTTCGGAAACCTTTTCGGACATGAGCACCCTGCTGTTAACCTACTACAGCACCAAAGAAGCGACCACACGCATCCGTCAGAAATCGGCGGAATTGCGCCGTACCGTTCAGACTCTCACCGAACGAACCGCCAAGAAACTGAGCCTTCAGGAAAAACAGTTCCGAGACACTGAGAAGAAAGACCTGTACCGAACCTACGGCGAACTGCTGACCACCTACGGATACAGCGCGGTTTCCGGTTCGAAATCATTTACCTGTACCAACTTTTACGACAACCGGGAAATCACCATTCCGCTCGACGAAGATTTGGGTATCATGGACAATGCCAGACGCTATTATGAGAAATACCAGAAGCTGAAACGGACCGGCGATGCGCTGGTCGGACATATCACCGAAAGCCGAAATGAACTGGAGCATCTGGAATCCGTTCGGGAAGCCCTGGAATATGCCGCTGACGAAGCGGATTTGGCCGATATCCGAAGGGAACTGACCGATTCCGGCTATTTGCGTCACAGGAGCGGTGATAAGAAAAACGATAAGCGGACTGCGAAGAGCCACCCGTATCACTATCGGACGCCGGACGGTTTTGACATTTATGTCGGCAAGAACAATTATCAAAATGAGGAACTGACCCACCGCTTTGCCACCGGAAACGACTGGTGGTTTCATGCGAAAGGGGTTCCCGGTTCCCACGTCATTCTCCGTTCCGGCGGTGCTGCGGTACCGGATGCCGTGTTTGAGCTGGCCGGCTCGCTCGCCGCATTTTACTCGAAAAACCGCAATTCCGACAAAGCGGAAGTCGATTATATCGAGAAAAAATATGTCAAAAAAATACCCGGGGGAAAGCCCGGATTTGTCGTGTACCATACCAACTATTCTTTGATGGCCGTTCCGGCGGAACACCCGGAACTGCTCTTTCAGGAAGGACATTAACATGATTACTGCCGATTTTCATACTCATACCTCATTTTCCACAGACAGTGAAGCCGCGCCGATTGACATGCTGAACCGTGCAGTGGATCTGGGGCTTACGACATATTGCATAACCGATCATATGGACTGGCTCTTCCCGGACGGAAAGGACCTGTTCATTTTCGATCCGGACCGGTATTTTGCCACTTTGAACGAGCTGCGCGAACGCTTCCGAGGAAAACTCGATCTTCGAATCGGGATTGAGCTCGGACTTCGCAACGAGCCCGATTTGGTTGCCCCCGTAACCGAACGGTATGAAACGCTGCTTCGGGAGTATCCGTTTGATTTTGCCATCGGCTCCACCCACTGTATTTGCCATGTCGATCCATATTATCCGGATATTTGGAACACTCTCTCGCCCGATGACGTGACCGAGCGCTATCTGGATGCGTTGGACTTTAATGTCAAGCATTACAACGGATTTCAGGTATGCGGGCATTTGGATTACATCCTGCGGTATGTTCCGAACGGCCGATACGCCAATATTTGGAAATTCGCCGACCGAATCGAATCGGTTCTTCGTACGCTGATTCATAAAGATATCGGTCTCGAGGTCAACTCGAATGCACTTCGTTCCGGTTTTTGCATGCCTAACCCCGGTGCTTCGATTCTGCATCGGTATTATGAACTTGGCGGTCGCCTGCTGACCATTGGTTCCGATGCACACCGTCCGGAGGATATTGCCGCCGATTTCGACCGAATTGCCGATTTGCTTCGTGCTCTCGGATTCCGGGAATATGCGACATTTTCCAACCGAACACCGGAGTTTCACCCTCTGTAATCGACCATTCCGAATTTGTACTCAAAAAAGGACACCTCATCCGATGCGTTCAATGCCGGTGAACCGGTTCCCGAAGCTCTCGGACGAGACGTCCTTTTTCTATTGTTCCGATAACAGACCGGGCCAAGCATCCGTTCTGTCATTTTCTATCTTCTCAGTTGATGAACCGTATCCACGAAAACACGGATTACCCGGTCGATTTCCTCATCCTGCACGGCATCCGATACGGTAAATCGGACAGAACCGCGAATATACTCTTCCGGTACGCCGATTGCCTGCAGGACATGCGATACTTCGCCGGAAGCGGATGTACACGCCGACCCGCCGGAGCTGCAAATTCCGGCCAAATCCAGATATACCAGAACTGACGCCGCTTCCACTCCCTTCACCGACACATTCAGCGTTCCCGGAAGTCTCTCGGCTTCGCCGGCATTGACCAAAACCTCATCCAGACCGTTGCAAATGCCTGCCTGTAACCGATCGCGCAGTTGGGCGATACGGGCTGTCCTTTCGGCCGCATCCCGATTACTGCATACGAGTGCCGTTGCCATTCCGACAATTCCCGGAACATTTTCGGTACCCGCACGAAGCTTCATTTCCTGCGGTCCTCCATGTAGTATCGGCGTCAGTGCGGTTCCTTCACGGACGTATAAAAAGCCGGTTCCTTTCACTCCTCCGAACTTGTGAGCCGCTGCCGACATCATGGTAATATGATTTTCGGACACCGATATCGGACGATGACCGACAGCCTGAACCGCATCCGTAAAAAGCGCAATATTATGTGCTTCCAGACAGTTCCCGATGTCCGCAATCGGTTGAATGGTTCCGATTTCATTATTTGCATACTGAATTGCCGCCAGTATGGTATTCGGGCGAATGGCCCGTTCCACCCGGTCAGGCGTCACCACGCCGTTTCGATCCGTATCCAGTACCGTCACTTCAAATCCGAATTCCTTCAACCACCGTAACGATTCCAAAACCGCATGATGTTCCGTTGCCGTTGTGATAATATGATTTCCCTTTGCTCTGTTGGCAAATGCAAAGCCTTTGACGGCAAGGTTGTCCCCTTCGGTTCCGCCGGATGTGAATACGATTTCATTTGGATGGCAGCCGATTTCTCCCGCAATAATCTGCCGGGCTTCGGCAATCGCTTTCTTAGCTTCCAGTCCCTGTCCGTGCAGGCTGGATGGGTTTCCGTACCGTTCCGTCCAGTACGGTCTCATAGCTTCGATTACCTCCGGTCGAACCGGCATTGTGGATGCATTGTCCAGATATACTTCCATACTTCCTCCGTAATCCGAAATAAAAAAAACATATCGCTTGCGATATGCTCGCGCCGCCTGTGCGTCGCGAAGCGACATTTTTCCTCTGCACGGGCGTGTGCATCCTCGCGGAGCGTTTTTTTATCTCATAGGACGAACTTTCCTATGAGAGAACAAAGCATATCGCTTGCGATATGCTCGCGCCGCCTGTGCGTCGCGAAGCGACATTCTTCCTCTGCACAGGCGTGTGCATC
>JAZLJJ010000065.1:0-110553 GCA_045597325.1 Lachnospiraceae bacterium | reverse complement strand
ACGAAGAACTTCATCAAACAGCAGATATTTGTATTTCATCCAGTTAATATCTTTCAGATCATCGTGCGTCAGTTCCTGTTTCTTGCTTCCGTCGGACTTCTCGGTGTCACCGTAATTTTTACCAAGTCCCGAATTCATAATACTGAACAAATTCATTTCGCTGTATTCAACTGCGCTATCCGTTGCACTCAATTCCACCCGGCAGTTATCGCAATAAAAAGCATCTCGACATACAAGTCCGTAATCCGCCTGTATTGTGATATCCGCTGCACACACATACAGTTCCTTTTCTGCATAACAGCCTATGAACTCTAACCCTTCCGACGCCTTACCACGAATATCCAGTTTCGTACCACAATACCGTAAGACTTTTTCATAATCTTTCGCAAGTATCTCCACACCATCTTTGGCCAGAATGCCGCAAACCATACAACCGTCCTGCTCCAAATCGATGACATTATCCCCGATTAATTGAATGGCGACATAATCTTCCAAAACAATACCTGCGTAAAGCATGGTTTCCGTATCCGCAAACCCCTTCGTAATTGTTGCATTCTCGAGATACAATGTCAGCAAACCGGTGGTGGGATTTATGGCTGCATACGCCTTACCGTCTCCGCAATCAACGGAAGGAACATTCTCCTTCAGTTCCACACCGTTTACAAAAACATTGTAACGCTTCGGATTTTTGATTTTTATATAGTGGTATAACTGCAAATCCTCCGCATTTTCGCAATCATTCAGAGTATCTTCGGTCTCGCCGCCCTTCATAACCGCGTCCTTGTCAAATGTCCAGTCGACAATATCCGCATATTCCAACGCTCCTTCCAGCGTCGCGTAATGAAGTCCCAGCATCTCGCAGCTGACTACAGTTTGCGCATCATTTCCAATGACCGTCGCATTATCGATTGTTAATGCTCCGTATTCCACGATTGCAGAAGTGAGACCTTGATCATTGTCAAACTCTGCCGTCAGACTTCCGTAACCAGTAATCGTCAACTTCGGACATTTTGCATAAATTCCCGCAAACCCATGTTCCTCATCGTTCTCCAGCAAGAACCGGCAGTCACCATCCAGATGAATCGTTACCGGTTCATCCGACTCAATGTACAATGCGGCCATGACATCTTTGTCTGCCTCATACGCGGTGTTAACGAGCAGGTCGCTCAGCCAGATTGTATTGTCACTATATGAAACGACAATGTATCCTTCCTGATTGTTCGTTTCAAAATAAACGGTTCTGCCTTCTGTAATTGTTTCACCGTTTGTCTTTACCGTCAGCTTCGGAGGCTCAGCAGCCATTGCAGACATTGTTCCAAACAGGAAAAACGTCGAGAGAAGCAACAGTAACAGTACAATTTTCTTCTTCATAAAATTCCTTTCCAAGCAGTTTTCTCCGCTTTTTAATATTTTTTGTTCTATGTCATTATATCGGCACTGTGCGCTTATTGCAATCGGATTTCTGCCTTTTTTTCGTTTTTCGGTATTCGAAAAAAAATGATTGAAATCCCGACAATTAACTGCACAATTGCCTCAAAAAAGCCCTTGCTGTTTCGCTGAAAATCCGGAAAACGTGCATTGGCCTTCCTGTTCCTGTCTTGGGTACCCTTCCTGTTCCTGTCTTGACACCTTTCCTGTCTTGGGCACCCTTCTTATCCCTGTCTGTTATTTCGTCAACGTCAGTTCCTTGATTGCACTCCAGTTGCTGTAGAAAGTGTAACCGCCCATTGTCTTGTAGGCGCGAACCTTAACAAAATACTTTGTGCCCTTCTTGAGACCGGTAATGCTCTTATCGGTGGCCGCGGCCATCTTCACCGGCATGGTTTTGGCATCACTGAAATCCACCTTGGTCCAGTATACGACTTCGTAACCGGTACAGTTCGGAGAAGGACTGAACTCGACCTTCAAAATGCCGCTGTACTGATTGGACAGCTTCGAAACGAAGTTGTTCTTGACATAAATCGTATTCTTCGCCGAACCGGATGCACTCGTAAGAATATCCTCACCGGCCTTCTTAAAGCTCTTGATGGCGTAATAGTAAACCGTTCCGCCTTCCACGTTAGTATCATTAAAATACAGGTTCTTCTGCGTCGAACCGATAAAATGCCAGGTACCGGCCTGCGTATCCTTCCGATATACATAATATCCGTCCGCTCCGTCAATTGCGGTCCAGGTCACGCGAACCGAACCGGAACGGTTTTCAACAGTTTCAATGGTCGGAGCCTGCAAATAATTGCCAACCGCTGTTTTTCCGGGTTCTCCGACCATCTTGTCGAGGCACACAACAACCGCATACCGATATTCCACACCGGGCGTTACGGTTTTATCGTAATAACCGGTTACCTTCAGATTTTCTGCCACAACCTCCCATGGAGTTTCAGTCCCCTGAGTCTCGGTTCCCTGAGTTTCTTCCTTTACCGGACGCCGAAGCAGCCGGTAAGTGTAGTCATACGGACCGGTAGCTTTTGTCCATGTAACCGTCACCCCGTACCATGCGGTATTGGCATGAATCACATCCGACGTATCCGCAATCCGTGCATCGGCAAGCACCGCAAAATACAAATCCTCTTCCCGGAACTCTGTCCGTGTTTCATCCCAGGCCACCGCTGTCGAGCCGTCTGCATTTTGCATATCGGACTCGATTCGGAACTTCGTTGTCATATCGTCTGTCGAAACGGTCGCCGCATCAAATTGAACAGCACCGTTTTTTCCGGACAAAACGCAGGACGCCATATCCTTCATAATCAGATGGAAATTCTTCACATCCAAAACGATATTCTCACTTCTCACGGTTACGGTTACGTAATCCTTCAGAATCAACGTGGCATTACTAAAATCCCAGAATTGCAGTCCTGTTGAATTCATAAAAGAATTCGAATTCGTACCGACCGAAATATCCAAAGACCCGGTTCCGCTGAACGTCACCTGCGAATCCATGGCAGCAAATACAATTCCCGTATTAAGCACATCCAACTCGGTATCGGAAAGCGTAATCACATTTGTTCCTTTCAGAACGATCGAATCGAGAGCTCCAAAAATACCGCACCGTGTATTTCCCGGCAAAAATGCATATTTCACAGCCAGAGAATAGTCAGCCTCAATACAGGGGGTTGACGGAACAACAATCGTTGCATTTTCCAGAGTCAGCTCATTTTTCTCAAAATCATAAGATGCCGTTCCTTCTCCGCACGGAATCACGGTTTTTTCCGGCATGAACTCTTCCCCGTTGACAAATACTTCCGAACGAACCACTTCATCAATCAAAACGTACCGATACGAGTTCAACCCGGTACTTCCGTCCCATACTTTCCGACTGCTTCCGTCGGCATGCTCCGAATCGACATACACTTTGGAATATGGGGAATTCTGATACGTCGGTTCCTTCGTCGAATCCATTGCCTGTTCCGACCCGTACAGCAACAGTCTGCTGTCATAAATCGAAAATATTTCCGCACCGTAATCGTACAATCCGACTTCTCCGCATGCCTCAAAATTAACACCGTACATACCTATGTCACTACTGCAATAACATCCTGCGAGCGGCACTATTTCGTCTGATTTTACGACAATCGAAATTCCGTCTCCGTTGAACCGTTGGTATTTCTCATAATATTTCGTAACCATATACAGGGGCCCGTAAGCACGAATTCCGCAGACACCGGTGTTCTCGGAACCCTCCAACGTAATCGTATTCTTTCCGACAAATGCAAGTTCGTTGGCATCCGGCAACAGAATTCCGATATACAGTTCCTCATTTTCCTCATAGTAGCCTTTGGTTATGGTTGCATTATCCAAAACCAGTCTCGGTACCACCCCGTACTGAGTGAATTCCAGGTATGCCTTACCGTCTCCGCATGTAATTGACGGTTTGATTGAAGTCAGCTCTTCTCCGTTTACGAAAATGTTATAGTGAATCGGACTTGTCGTCTCAATATACGAACATTTACGCAAGTCCTCAACACTGCTGCACAGTGTTGCCAGGGCTTTCGAATCTCCGCCCTTCAGAACCGCCTCATCATCAAACGTCCAGGTACCTTCTTCCGAATAGGTACAGATTCCGCTTAACGATGCATTCTGCAGATTGAGACACGATGCCGTAATTCCCTCTTCCCCGTTTACCGTAATCTGGGTATTGTTGACAGACACTTCGTCCGTCCCGTAAATACCGCAATTCCGTCCGTCCTGTTCAAATGAAACCGTCAGAGTTCCAAATCCGGTAAACGTCACCTCCGGACAATTTGCCACAATTCCTATGGACCTCGCATCGCCCGGCAAAATTATCGTATTATCCCCGACAAGACGAACAACCACAGGCGACGAGCTTGTCAGCAGAATTCCCACCATAGCATCGTTATACTCGATTGATTCCGTAATCGTCGCCCGTTCCAAAACCACTTCGCCTTTTTCATCCAGCCAGACATATCCGTCATCTCCGACCCAGAACATGTCGCCGCATTGATTCAGCGTTCCTTTTTTGATTGTCACTTCCGGACATTCCACCTCATTTGCCATTGCCGATACGGAGCATAGCGTAAGCAGGCTCATGGCCAGAAGCAACAGTATCATTACTTTTTTCTTCATGCGTTCTCCTTTCCGAAACAGACTCCTCTGTTTTCTCCCACAGTTACATCAAAATCTGCTTATATTATATCCGACAGTCATTGTTTTTACAACATTATTTGATGTATGTTCTCCCATGCTTAAGAACATAGCATATCGCTTGCGATTTGCTCGCGCCGCCTGTGCGTCGCGAAGCGACATTTTTCCTCTGCACAGGCGTGTGCATCCTCGCGGAGCGTTTTTTATCTCATAGGACGAACTCTCCTATGAGAATGAACAAAGCATATCGCTTGCGATATGCTCGCGCCGCCTGTGCGTCGCGTAGCGACAGTTTTCCTCTGCACAGGCGTGTGCATCCTCGCGGAGCGTTTTTTTATCTCATAGGACGAACTTTCCTATGAGATAAAAAATAATGACTGCAATCCGAAGAAATGACAAACATTCTTACAGATTGCAGTCAATTGTATATTTTTGCCCGTCCGGGCAGTGTGTTTCCGTTACGCGTTATTTACTCGTTTTCCGGATGCTCCGTCAATCCGAGGATTTTGCGATATCATTTGCGATTGTCATACTGCGACAGTTATAACTGTTCACCACTCGAATTCCGAGCAAAACGCATCCAAGCAACGCAATCGGCCCCAGATACTGCAGGGACGGCAGCCTATAGGTCCAGTCAAAGCCAATCAAGCCTAACACGTTCGTGACTAACGAAACCAGATCAATCAGGCAAACAAGCACCACCGTGCCCGTAAACCGGTATTCCTCGGAAACAATATAAGTTTTCTTAAGTCTCATTAATGCAATCATCGTCACAATCCATGCACCGACACTGATTGCCGTGGCAAACGCATGGCCAAACAATTCCTCACTTGAGGATGTCGCTGACGTAACAGCCAAAACCGCGACCACAACACCGATGAAGGCTCCCATCGCCACTGTCGTCAACAGGTAGGCCAGAATGCTGCCCATCAACGAACGGTCGAACATAATCGACTCCAGTTTTTCCTTCCTTTTTTGGGAACGGTTTTTCTGTTCGCCTCGAACGGCCTGCTTTTCCCAATGAGCTTCCTGTTTATCAACTTTCTGTTGTCTTTGCTGAATTCCTTTTCGTATTTCATATGTATACAGTAACGTACATATCATCGCCAGGAGAGACGCACAGGAGGCAATTCCAAACAGAGAAATGCTCAATCTGCTTCGAAAAGCCAGAAAAATCGGGACTGCCAAAACCAAAGCACCAAGAACCAGTTTCCACGTGGAAATCGGCACATTGGCAACCATATCCTCATTTTGCCCGTTCACAGCCGTATAATATACGTTTTTGTCCCTGCCTTTATTGGCCCGGAACCACATCGGAAATAACGTCAGTTTGCCGGAAATCTGCGGAAGCCGTTCCGGATTGTGAGCCGCCAGATAGCGCAGCTCATTTTTGTTTTGTTCGTCCATGACTCCCTGATTCTCAAACCGATATGCCCACTCATTCAAAACGACGTCCTCGGTCACTTTCTCGACATCGGAAACATAATTCTCTGCCGGCACATCGCCGGCAACCGTGGTAAACCCGTTCAAATAATACGGGCTGTACGGTTTCTCGTCCTTCGTATCATACGTTCCGAGCAAAATCGATGTCCGGTCCGGAAATTCATTCGACGCATCCCGGTACAGTTTGTTGATTTTCACATCCATCTTTCCGCTGATCAGCAGGGATTCCTTCACGAAATACCGGGCATTTTCGTAGCTGACGGCGCCTTTCAGCCGGTACGGACCGCTTTCGGTCACTTCATAGGACCAGAACGGAATATACATTCCCCGGAACCGGTCTGCTGTTTTTTGGGGCAGATACGCACGGGGAACAAACATCTGTTTCTTAATATATTGACGATACCGGTCTTCGCACTGTTTTTGGGAAACCTTAAACGGAATCAGCGAATCCGGCTTTGTGATTTCACCTTCCGATTTTTGGAACGAATTCCGGTTGCCGCAGAAGCAGCACTCTTCCGGTACCTCATCATCAATCATGCAAATGACCGCACCGCACTGTTTGCACCGATACTGTTCAACGAAAAGGTTCTTCTTCTGCCCTTCTTTTTCCCGAATAAATCTCTCGATTTCTTCATCTGTCAGTTCCATGACAGATTCTTCGCGCAGTTGTTGGATTTCCTTCTCATACCGTTTCCAATTCGGGCTGTTCTGATCCATTTCATCCACGGTGTACACAGAACCGCATTTCACGCATTTCAGTTTCTGTTCCGGAATGTCAAAAACCAGTTTTCCGTTGCAATTTTTACAACCATTCATACTGCCATCCTCCATCATTTTCCGATTCATACAGCCGACCGCTTATTTTCGTTTTGGCTTAAATAATAGGTCCAGCAAACCGATTCCCTGATGATTTCGAGAATACGAATACTGACTTCCGTCATAATCCGTATTATATTTGGGGGTCTCTTTCGTCCCGGTACGTACGGTTGTTGTATTGGAAAATCGAACATTGGAAGAAATATCATCGACGTTGGTCCGGGTTTTTATACCGACCTCACGTCCCCGTCTGACAATAATATATAAAATGAGGATTCCCGCCAGCAGCAGTATCATCAAAATCGATCCCTCCTGAACTGCTGCGAGAACACCCTGTTGTTCCTTTTGATTTCGTATAATTTCTTTCAGCAGCTGTTTCACGGAGCCGACATAATCATGTTCGTTCATAAGCTTCACTGCTTTGTAATCCATTTCACTGTACGATAACTCTTCGACTGTGTATGTGTACAGCGGCTTCCGTTTGTACACACGGGTAAAGCCCTCCCTGATGTGCAGTTCAACAAAATAGGTGTCTTTTTTGCTGTAATTGGGGGATCCGTACTTGTACTCGAAATCCGCGTCATAGTATCCGATAACGACCGCGATATTTTCGCCGTTTCTGACGCACCGTTTCAGCATACCGGACAGCTTCCCGGCATCCTCTCCGAGAACACCCACCTTGTCGCAAATCTGAATTTGATCCGATTTTAAACCTGACATCATTATATCACTCACACGGTAATCTTTGTTGAGTCCGCCGTTTATCATAAAAAAACCCAGTCCTACGCAAAATAAAATCGCTACTGTCGCAATAATCAGTTTTATTTTGAATTTTCCCATATACCTTCCTCGATTCAACCGGATTTGATTCGTTCTTTCATTATAGCACTCTGTGCGCAAATGTCAATTACTTTCTGTAAATTACATTTACTTTTTTATTTGCGCGCAACTGCCTTACGGCTCCCGTAAAAGTTCTTCCAGTGTAGCCGTCGTCTTTGGGAAAATGCCTTGCTCCGCATTTTCGATTATCCTGCCGACTTTGGCAAACTCCGGTCCCTGAATCAGCTCCAGCAACCGGTCGGTATGTCGAAGCGCTTTGGCAATCTGTTTCGCCGGAACCGCGCCCTGTTCCATCATTTCCCCGGCTTCTCCGAGGTCCAGCACCTGTACCGTTCCGTTCGGATATCGCACCACGTCAATCAGCAGATCGACGAAAACCGTTCCGCCGCCGGGATACGGCTCTGCATCAATGATGTCGCAGTACCAGTGCATAAAGCTGCCGTCTGTGCCGAAAAAACGGCTGATTTTCCAGCCTTCTTCCGGCAAATACAGCGAAACACCGGAGGCCAGATCCTTCCGGGGCTTTAATGTCTTCCATGACGTAATCAGCATATGGTCCCCGACAAACAGCTGTTTGTCATTGTTCAGTTCCACGATTTCATCCGGGAAATACCGTTTCCGAAAAATTCTGGAAGTATCCATTTTGCGCTCTCCTTCTCCGTTGCTTCCGGCCGATGTATGGCCGTGTTACCCCATTTTCACAGCTGCTCAGTCTTCTTCCGTCTGACGGATTCGGTTGGAATCCTCTCTGCACGTCCGACTGATGCATGGCCGTGTTACCCCATTTTCACAGCTGCTCAGTCTTCTTCCATCTGATGGATTCGGTTGCAGTGACGCTCCGCATTGGAGAACGGTGTCTTCAGGAACGTATCCACAATCATCAGTGCCAGGCCGGGTCCGACGATTCGTCCGCCCATTGCCAGAATGTTGGCATCGTTATGCTGTCTGGTCGCCTCCGCGCTGAATACGTCGTGGCAAAGTGCGCAGCGAATTCCCTTGAATTTGTTGGCGGTAATGCTGATTCCGATACCGGTTCCGCAAATCAGAATTCCTTTCTCACACTCTCCGGACAAAACGGCCTTGGCAACCCGTTTTGCGTAAATCGGGTAATCCGTTGCCGCCGTCGAATCGGTTCCGAAATCGCGGAACTCGATTCCCTGCTCCGTCAAATGAGCCTTTACTTCCTTCATCAGTTCAAATCCGCCGTGATCACATCCTAAAGCTATCATCTTTCGTATCTTCCTCCATTATTTCTTTTTCAAACAGCAAATTGCTGTCAAATTCATCATTTGCATTCAAAAGCCCGTAAATCTGCGGCATTGCCTTGTTCATCATCCGGACAATGTCTTCAAAACATTCCTCGTATGCCTCCCGACCTTTGCCGTACGGGTCCGTTACGTCGCACTGTTCGCCTGACAGGGTCCCGAGCGCAATGGCGTCGGCGTACGGAAATCTCTTATGAAACCTCTGCCGGTCCGATTCTTTCAGCGTAATTACCAGTGTACTGTCCGTAATGTCCCGTTTTCCGATTTCCATGGTCGTGGTTCGCACCGGTTCAATCCCGTTTCGACGGAGAATTTCCTCCGCCCTCGGATTGCAGGGTGCTTCAAACAGCACAACAATTCCGCGGGACGCAACATAAATCGGCTCGCCCTTGTAACGACCGATAAACACATTTTCCGCCAAAATACTGAGGCAGGAATTGTCTTCGCAGACAAATACAATTCTGTCGTATCTCATGCTCTGTCCTTTACCGTAATCAAACCTTCTCGATATGGTATCCGGCCGCCTTCATCAGACGATTCATCACCGCCCGGCCGACACCGGCCTCCGAGAAGCATTCTCCGTAAATAAATTCTGCGCCCATATGGTCAAACTCGCGCAGTGTGTCAAATAAATTTGCCGCAATTCCGGCTTCTTCCTCGCGGTCACCGACGCTGCGCACCGTCAGCCCGGTGTACCGGTCTTTGGTTTCCTCCGATGCCAGTACCGCAACGCGACAGCCCGCCGCCTGCTTTGCGGATGCCTCCGCCTGTACTTTTGCCACAACCCGGTCCAAATCACCCTCGAAAATGGTCAATTCGCCTTTCGGCGCATAATGACGGTATTTCATTCCCGGAGCCTTGGCGACAACGGTATCGTCGCGAACCCGCTTCAGCACCGCCGGATCGTATTCGGCATTTGGCAAAATACTCCGTATATCCTCGAGCGTAATATATCCGGGCCGCAAAATGAGCGGAACCTCTCCGGTCAAATCAACAATCGTCGATTCCAGCCCGATTTTGACCGCACCTCCATCCAGAATCATCGGAATTCTGCCGTTCAAATCCTCATACACATGCTCGGCCCTGGTCGTACTCGGCCGGCCGCTGGCATTTGCGGACGGAGCCGCAATATAAATGCCGCTCACCCGAATCAGCATAGCCGCAATCGGATCGCTCGGGAACCGGATTGCCACGGTCTTCAACCCGCCCGTTGTCGCATCCGGAACGATTTCGCTTTTGTTCAAAATCATGGTCATCGGCCCCGGCCAGAACCGCTCGGCCAGTTGTTTTGCACTGTCCGGCACATCGCTTGCCAAAACCGACAACGCTTCGGTATCACATATATGAACAATCAGCGGATTATCGGAGGGGCGCCCTTTGGCCGCATAAATTTTGCGTGCCGCATCCGGGTCAAGCGCATTGCCGCCGAGTCCGTACACCGTTTCCGTCGGAAATGCCACAAGTTCCCCATTTTTCAAAAGGTTCGCCGCTTCGCTGAACTGTTCTTCCGTAAGATGCTCCCGGTCAAAGGGAATCACCTTTGTTTCCATGAAAAAACTTCCTTTCTGTATCATTTGACAGGGTCCGACAGGAACCCCGTTTATATTATATTCTTCCGTTTTACAATAGTCAAACGCTTTAGCGGAAATGACCCGGAAAACTTCAAAAATCGCCGGCGACGGGTCCTTGCGGCAGCTTCACCGCTTTCGGGCATCCGAAAACACCGGCGAACCATTTTCCGAAAACAAAATTGCCGGCGACGGGTCCTTGCGGCAGCTTCACCGCTTTCGGGCATCCGAAAACGCCGGCGAACCATTTTCCGAAAACAAAATCGCCGGCGACGTCCTTTTTGCGGAAATCACCGGCGGGTAAGTTTATTTGGTTCTCTGATACGTTTTCCGATAAGTCACAACCATCAGTACCAGGCTAATTGCCAGCACACCCAGAATGTAGGCGTACATTTGGGGGTCGCTCAGCGTTTTGCCGAACAGCGAGGACTCGAAATTCAGCGAGGATTTGACGCCGGAGACGAACTCTCCGTTGTCTGCTCCGCCGATTTTATTTCCGAGATACTTCAGGCCGCCGCTTAAAAAGGACTTGCGAAACAGTACCGTAACCTGCGTTGCGGGGAACAGATTGCACACGGTTCGCACCGTTTCCGAGAACTGCGACAGCGGCATATAGGCACCGATTACGAAGCCCGAAGCCGCCGACAGGATGCCGAAAAACGCGCTGCTCACGGACGAGGAGCGGAAAAACATGGCAGGGATGATGAAAATGGCGGTCGCCGACACGCTTCCGAGCAAGACGATTCCATACCCTTTCAAAATCCCGACTGCCGACAGATGCAGCGGGCCGCCCGCTCTCAAAGCAAGCAGGCTGATGCTGAAAATCACGGCTGTCACGACAAACGCGGAAATGACCGCCGACACAAAATACGAGAAAATGATTTGCCATCTCCGGATAGGAGTCGCCGAAATGTCGTAATCGATTTTATTTTCCTTGTCCTTGATAATCGTCGTCAGGCAGCTGTACGGAACGGTCACCAGCGCCGACCCGACGATGCCCACGAGCAGCACGGAGCTCACGAGCATGTCGACATCCGCATCCGTTACGAACGCCTCCAGGCCCCTCATCATGTCGCTGATATTGCTCACATAGGTGCTTTTCAAAAATACCAGATACAGAACAAATACGATAATCGAAGTCAGCAGCGAAAAAATCACCGCAAAAATATCCTTAAAATAGATCATCAAATTTCTTTTGGTCAGTCCGATAAATCCCGTCATTTTACAATTCCTTTCCGGTCAGTTTGAGGAACACGTCATCCATGGTTCCCTTAATAATTTCAAAATCCGTTATGACAGTCCTGTTTTCATACAGAAACTCGATGATATTTCCGTCATGGCAAATGTTGTAATGGTCGGCATCGTAGTCGTACGAATCGGCCCCGAGCAGAGCTTCCGCCGCATCGCTTTTCGCAGTGTACCAAACCAGCCGCGGCCTGGTATAACGGGACTTCAGTTCCGTCGGCGTGCCCTGGCAAATGATGTGTCCTTTATCCAGAATCACAACATGGTCGGCATCTCTCGTTTCCTCCATGTAATGCGTGGTCAGAAAAATCGTCATGCCCTTGTCCTTCCGGAGATGCTCGATATAGTCCCAAACCAGACGGCGGGATTTCGGGTCAAGCCCCGTGGTCGGCTCGTCCAAAAACAGAATTTTCGGTTGATGAATCAATGCTCTCATGATATCCACCCGTCTACGCTGGCCGCCCGACAGTTTTTCATACCGCCGGTTCCAGATTTCCTCCGTTTCCAAATGCTCGCCGATGGCATCCAGCCGGGCCTCGATTTCCTTTTTCTTCAGCCCGTAATACGACCCGCGAAGCAGCAGATTTTCCCGAACCGTCAGTTTCGGGTCCAGCACGGAATTCTGAAATACAATTCCGATTTTCTCCCGGATTGCATCGTCCTCCTGTCCGAGCGTATGTCCGCAAATTGACACATCTCCGTCCGTTTTTTCCAAAATCGTGCACAAAATGTTGATTGTGGTGGATTTTCCGGCGCCGTTCTCGCCCAGGAACGCAAACAGTTCGCCTTCTTCCACGCGAAATGAAATGTCATCCACCGCCTTGACTTCTTTATAATTTTTCTTCAAATGATCTACCCGAATGATTTCCATTGCAAACCTCTTTCCGTATAATTTCCTTTCGTGCTTCATTTCGCCAAATGAAGGCTGCCCCGTGGTTGCGGCGATGGACGAAATAAAGCTTTTGATGATTGCCGGTGTTTCGATTTTCCTGATGGCACTACCATATCCCATCTTCCCGCGAAAGAAAAGAGGCATACTGCCAAGTTGCAAAAAACGCCCACTGAGATGCAGTAAATCCTGATTGCGCATCAAAAAACAGGCCCGCTCCGCCGAATCTCCGGAGCCGCACTACCTCGCTGTCGGTTTCTTCACATCAATGAAAAACAAGCCGTCCCGATTACAATAGCAATATATTTTTTTCACGCCCCGGATTTTCACTCTCGCCGCCGGCGCTCCTTCCGGATACAGCTTAATCATTTGAATCCCTTCCGAAGAAAGGGCCGCAACAAACGAAATAAAATGACTCTTTGTCATATCATGTTCCACCGAAACATAATACTCATCTTCCACCCGTTCGAGCAAAATCCTGTGATTGTCATCCGCCTCTTCCGCCGGCTCGGGCATCAACTGCACTCCGTGGCAGCAAACCGAAAGGTCGCCCGTACTGTGTATCACATTGCCGCATACCGGACAAACATAAAACAGGGATTTCAGCATATTTGACGCCACATTTCTGTTGCAAATCGCATTTCCCGACATCAGCTCGGCAACGGAAATTCCGAATACCGCCGCAATCGGTTCCAACAACGAAATGTCCGGATACCCTTTTGCCGTCTCCCATTTGGATATTGTCTTGTCGGAAACATGCAGTTTTAACGCCAGTTCCGCCTGCGTCAGCCCATTTTTTCCCGCAATTCCTTAATCACGGTTCCTGTTACATATGTATTCATCGTACAATTACCTCCGTCTTGCAGATTGCCTCATTCGCTTTTCAGAATACGACCATTTTCGAAAATGCGGTACCTACGCAGCGTAGAATCCGGCCCTCGCACAGTCCCGTTGTTGTTTTGCCACTCCTCCGTCCAAAACTTCTTCACGGGATAGAACAAAGCATATCGCTTGCGATATGCTCGCGCCGCCTGTGCGTCGCGAAGCGACATCTTTCCTCTGCACAGGCGTGTGCATCCTCGCGGAGCGTTTTTTTATCTCACAGGACGAACTTTCCTGTGAGATAAAAAAACGGGGAAAACGCTATGTCGAATTCCCCGTTCCGGTTTTTACATTAATTCATTCCGCTTTCGTCATCCCGGTCGCGGTCCACCATATTTTTGTACTCTCTGTGCGTTCCCACATACTTGTATGCCGGGCGGATAATCTTTCCGTTATTGATGATTTCCTCCATACGATGTGCGGACCATCCGCTGATTCTGGATATTGCGAAAATCGGAGTGTACAATTCCTCCGGAATTCCCAGCATATCATATACAAATCCGCTGTAGAAATCGACATTTGCGCAAAGCGGCTTGAACAGCTGACGGTTCTGTGCAAGAATTTCTTTTGCCAAACGCTCAACCATAAAGTAGAGCTCCAGTTCTTCCATGCGATCCTTTTCCTTTGCCAGCTGAATCGCATAATCGCGAAGAATCACCTGACGCGGGTCGGAAATCGTATATACCGCATGTCCGATACCGTACACAAGACCGGTCTTGTCAAATGCCTGCTTATTTACCAGACGGGTAATATATTCACGAACCTTGGACTCATCGGTCAAGTCATCCACATTTTCCTTCAAATCCGCAAACATCTGACGAACTTTCAGGTTTGCACCTCCGTGACGGAAGCCCTTCAACGATGCAATTGCTGCGGCCGTTGCAGAATACGTATCGGTTCCGGACGACGTGACAACATGCGTCGTAAATGTGGAGTTATTGCCGCCACCATGCTCTGCATGAATAACCAGGCAAATATCCAAAACCCGGGCTTCCAACTCGGTGAACCGTCCGTCTGCACGCAGCATGGACAGAATGTTTTCTGCCGTAGAATACTCCGGCTTCGGATTTCTGATAATCAGCGTATCGTCTTTGCAGAAATGCAAATATGACCAATATGCATAAATGGAAATAACGGGCAGCTTTGCAATCAGGTTAATGGACTGACGAAGAACGTTATCCGGAGAAATGTCTTCTGCATTGTTATCATACGAATACAATGTCAGAATCGCCTTCTGCAGACTGTTCATAATGCTTCCGCTTGCCGCTTTCATGATAACGTCACGGATAAATTTATTGGACAGCGTCTGAAACGAAGTAATCAACTCGATAAATTTCTTCAGTTCCGTTTCATTCGGCAAAGAGCCGAACAACAGCAAATATGTGGTTTCCTCAAACGCATATCGGCGTCCTTCAAACCCCTTTACCATCTCCTGCACATTGTATCCCTGATAATACAGTCTGCCGTCCGCCGGAATCTTTTTGCCGTCCACCGTATTATATGCGGTAACATCGGAAATTTCCGTCAAACCGGTCAAAACACCGGCGCCGTTGGAATCGCGAAGACCCCGTTTGACATCATATTCCACATAAAGATTCGGATCGATTCCACCTGCTTTTTTGCATTCGCTTGCAAGCATTTGAAAATCCTTTTCACATTTTTTATCAAGTTTCATCATTGACGATTCGCTCATAGCATAACTCCTTTCCGGGCAACTCAGTCAAGAGGCTGTATTTTCTTCTTTTGCGATTTTCCGACAACCTTCGCAACGGTTCTGCGGGATGCCAGACGCGAGAAAAACAATCCGGTCCGGATACCTGCTCCCGGTACAATTAATGTCTTGCCGTTCTCCACCTTCCGAATCGTATAATCGACAATCTTTGCCGGATCCGCGCCGTTTGTCCATTCGGTACCGCGCGCCACCTTCGTAAACTCGGTATTGACCGGTCCGGGGCAAAGTGCACCGACATAAATGCCGCTTCCGGCTTCCTTCAATTCCTGTGCAAGCCCCTGTGTAAAGCTTGCCACATACGCTTTTGTCGCATAATATGTATTCAAATAAGGGCCTGCCGGCAACAATCCGGCAACCGAAGCCACATTTAACAAAACTCCGTTATCCGCTTCTTTTCTCAAATCCAAAAAGCGTCTGGACAAAATATGAACGGCGCGAATATTCACGTCAATCATATTCAGTTCCTCCTCCGGTTTCAACTCCGTCGTTTTTCCGAGAAGGCCGAATCCGGCACAGTTAATCAGAACCGAAACATCCTGTTTTGCAATCGTATCCATAACTCTGTTGCATTCATCCTCCCGCGACAAATCGGCAGGAAGTACCTCACACGGCACCTGTAATTCATTGGCAAGCTCCTGCAGACGCTCCGTTCTGCGTGCCACCAGAATCAGCCTGCATCCTTTTGCCGTCAGGGCCTTTGCAAATTCCCTTCCGATTCCGGAGCTGGCCCCGGTAATAAGAACCGTTTTTTCCGATAAATTCTGTTTCATACATTCTCCCTGTTATGCCTTCACGGACCGTTCTGCACATTGACCGGCAACTTCTTATTCAGCGGTATTCTGCCCGTTGTCATCCTGTGCCTCGACCGGCTGTTCCGCTTTGTTCTTCACGCGATCGATTTTATCAAATTCAATATGCTCCGGCGGTGTCAACAATTTCTCCGGATGCATAATATAGGTTCGGATTCGTCGGAAACCGAGCGCATAAATATATCCGTCCGCCGAACGCTCATCCACAACAAACTGCAGTTTCAAACGGGTTCCTTTCTTTACGCTTCCGTCCGGCTGAAGCTCGCAATACCCTTCCTTTCGGCCGATTGCTCCGAAAATGGAAACCGTCCCGAACTGATAAATATGATGATATACGGCATCCAATCCGATGGATCCCATATTGGTCAGGAAAAAGCTGGAATGGAACGGGCTGACTTTATGAATCGCCTTGGGCATAATTCCAAAATAATCCATAATCTTCAGAATTCCTACCGCTCCCGCCAAAATAAATCTCGGCAGAATACTGAGTGCCGTTTCTACGATATCGAAATCATTTTTGTTCGCATCGTCCCGCACTTTCGTGGTTTTATCAATTTCCCCGGTTGCTTCCTCAATTCGATTGACAACATCCTGCAACGTATCTTCGCACTCAAACTCCGGCAAAATGATAGTTCGGTCACTGTCTCTCTGCATGCCTTTCATTACAACCATAGAGCCGCGAATCATTTTTCTGGAATATACCCGTCTGTGGATACAGAACCGGTTTAATTCCGGAATTTCCACCATTGCACGCTCAATCGCCGCGAAAATAATCTGGTACATCGTCAAATTCGGCATTGCACCGGCACGCTGTTCCCGAATAAACTCTTCCGTATGTGTAATATCTACCTTGTCTTCAAACAAAACCCATGCATCGTATGTCTTCGGCATAATATGCGGAACAACAATACTCATCGGATCCAAATTACGAACCTTGTATCCGTCCCGTCTGTCACCTATTTTCCATTTTCTTCCCTGATGCGGTTTCATGTTACCCCTCCATCACTCGTCATTTACGCATTCTACCCGTTTCCGAGGTTTTTCAGTTGCTTCACAACTTCATTCACAACTTCATACAGATTTCTCATTTATACCTGTTTCTGCGCATTTACCATGATATTTTATAATAGAGTTGCGTATCTGTCAACGAAAAGCGTTCGTATCTGTCAACGAATAGAGTTGCGTATCTGTCAACGAATAGAGTTCGTATCTGTCAACAAATAGAGTTGCATATCTGTCAACGAATAGAGTTCGTATCTGTCAACAAATAGAGTTGCATATCCCCCACAAAAAACTTCGTATCCCCCACAAAAAAACTTCGTATCCCCCTCGAAACAAGGCCGGCGCAGTCAAAAAACAAGGCCGTTATTCTGCCCAAACAAGACTGTTGCGATTCTTGAAACAATTCCGCTGATGTTCTTCTTTTTGGGATTTCTCAAGAAATGTAATTTTTGTGATTTATTTGACAGTCCGAACGGAAATGAATACAATGAAATCAGGCTTTGAAACACCAGAAAGGAATTTACACATGAAACGACTGATTGTTCTGACCGTAATTGTTTTCAATATACTGATTCTCGCCGGTTGCGACAAAAAACAAACGAACCGGATTACCTTCTCCGACAGCAGCATAGAGGCCGATGTGTCCGGTGCGTCCGTTTCCGGTACAACACTGACCATTACGGAAGCCGGAAGCTACACGCTGACCGGAACCTGCGCGCAGGGAAACATTATCATTGATACCGTTGCCGGCAAGGCCGTGTACCTGTATTTGGATAATTTTGAACTGAGCTGTTCCGAAACATCGCCGATTCAGGTAAAGCAGTGTCCTCTTCTCGTCATTTCCGCAAATGACGGAACTCAGAATATTCTGACCGATAACCATACCTACTCCGAACTGTTTGACCCGGGAGAGACTACGGAGGCTTCGACTCTTCTCGACACAGTTCCGAATGCGGCCATTGATTCCCGCTGTCCGGTTATGATTTCCGGAAATACCGATGCCGACAAGGCCGGCAAGCTCGTGATTAATGCCAATTGCTATAACGGCATTTCCTGCAGTGACACCGTAACCGTCAACGGCGGTATTCTCAATATCGTTGCCAAAAACCATGCCATTCGCGGCAAAGATTTTGTTGTCATTTCTTCCGGCGTATTAACGCTGAAAGCCGGCAATGACGGAATCAAATCCACCAATACGGAAGAAACCGGTCTCGGCTATATCAATATTACCGGCGGGGTCATTTATATTCAGGCAAATGATGAAGCCATTTATGCCCCTCACTCCGTTAATTTCAGAGGCGGAAATGTTACCATCAAATCGAAAAATACCGGTATTAAAACCGAGGGCGTAATTGCCTTTGAAGACGGCAACGTGGATATTATCGCCTCCGATGATCCGATTCTCTGCGAATCCAAAATTCTGAAGCCCGCTGCCATGGTAACCGCAAACGGTTCCGGCCTGACCGAGTGACCGAACGGATTTCGGCAAGACGTCCTGTTGGCGTTCCCATTAACGTCCTGTTGACCCTCTTACGCTCTCGTTAACGTCCGTTGCCCTCTTGACGCTCTCGTTAACGTCCTGTTGCCCCTCTTGGCGTTCCCGTTAACGTCCTGTTGGCCCTCCGCCATCCCGAATCCTCTGTCGATTTCTGTGAAAACAGCGTTTTCCTCTATACTTCGCCCAACTTCACCAGCCCGTTCGGTGTCAGGCGATAGATTTCGTCCGCCGTTTCAAAAATAAACTTTCTGTCATGTGAGATACTGATTACCGCCCCCGGAAATTCCGAAATTAAGCGACGAATAACCGGACCCGACAACGGCGAAAAATTTCTCGTCGGTTCGTCCAGTATCAGAACATTTGCATGTGACAGACTGAGTTTCAGCAGGAACACCTTTGCCTTCTGTCCTCCGGACAGTTCTCTGATCGGATGCTCCATCTCATCTGCCGTATATTTCAATGCACCCAAATACGTTCGAATCCTCGTTTGCTCTTCTTTTTTTCCGGACGAATCCAAATATTCCACCGGAGTTTTGTCCATATCGAGAAGTTCCTCGTAATTCTGTGGCATGTATTCCGCATGAATATCATTTCTGGCCAGCAGTTCCTCGGCAATTTTCTTAATCAGTGTCGTCTTGCCTGCACCGTTGTCTCCGATAATGCAAATTTTCTTCGACCCCCGAGCAAGCAAATGCACCGATTCCGCCAACACCCTGGTATGATCCGGTGTATAAAGCGTATCCAAATGAAACTCAATGACATTTTTTCCGGCCGGAATTTCCGAATCGGCATCGCCGAGCTTAAAGAAAATGGCCTCCTCCTGTTCCGGCATCGGTGTCATTTTCTCATCTTCCCGTTCAAACCGTTTTTCCATCGCTTTGACGCTGTGCATCTTATCCTTCAGATTTTTTCCGATTCCCGGAGCCTGTCTTGACACATTGCCCAGGGCAGAATTCACGCTTTGCATAATTTTCATAAAGCGTTCATCTCGCAGCCGCTTTTCTCTACGGTCGTTCATCGCCTGTCGTTCCTGATTGTCAAATATGTTCTGCCGGTTCTCCAGATACTCCGGATATGACATATGTGCAACCGTATATCGGCATTTTGTTTTTCGCATCACCTGCTCAATATGGACCACCATATTTGCCGTATGCTCAATCAGCACTTCATCATGCGAAACAAACAAAACAATCCCGTTCCACTCATTAATAATCTGTTCCAGAAGTTCCAGCGTACTCATATCGATATCGTTGGATGGTTCGTCCAACAGCAATGCCGTCGGTTCATCCAGCAAAATTCTCATCAGCTGCGTCTTTATCTTCTCGCCGCCGGACAGAGAATCCATCCGCTGTTCCGAATACCAGAAATCCCGGCTCACCCGAAAAGAGCCGGCCAATTCCGCCAGTTCTGCCGGATTTTTCTCAAAAAAGAACCTGGATTCACCGAAAAACTCATATACCGTTTTGCTTCTGTCGTTCTCCGGAAGTTCCTGCGGAAGATACGCCAGCCGCTCTTTTCCAAGGATTCGCTCCCCTTCGCATTCTGTATAAAAATCCACCGAATCCGGGTCATAAATCCACTTCAAAAGCGTGGATTTGCCGTTTCCTTCTTCTCCGATAATAACCGCTTTATCACCGGGATTCAGGACCATATTGAACTTTTCCAGAATGACACGAAGATCCTTGCGGTGTGTAATTGTTAAATTCTTAACCTGCAACATTCACTATCCCTCCTTGTTCTTCGCGTCGGGAAACCGCACGCCTCGTCTTTTCCAAAAAGAAGCCGACAGGAGTCCCTGCCGGCGTTCTATCAGTTCGTTTGCTTCATTTTCACGGCCTCCATCAACCACTGTATTCCCTTATAAAGTCTCGTTTCAGGATCAGAAAAATGGCCGCCGTCATTCCATTCCAAAATAACCTTTCCATTCATATCCGGTGTCAATTGTTCGGAAAGACACCGTTCCTGCAATCGCGTCGCCTCTCCAACCGTTCTCATTACCGGAGAGCCTGCATGTTCTTCCTTTTTTCCAAGGCTCAAATATATCATCTTATTCGGTCCGACCAAATGTTCTTTCGCATATTCCGTCCAACCGGGATACCAAAGTGACCCGGAACAGCAGGCACATCCTTGAAACAAATCGGATTCGTACACCGACCATAAGGAAAACAGTCCTGCAAGCGAATATCCGACAAGGAATAACCCTTGTCCCAAACGTTCCTTTTGACTCATCAAAAGCTCATTCAGTTCCGGTACAATTCGATTTTCCAATTCCGTCAAAAGCTGCGGTCCCTGTCCGGCAAATCGGCGTTCTGCATCGTCCGAAGCCCATGGTGTCAGCATTTCGTCCCAGTCTTCTACAAGCAATTCGCAAAAGGCAAAGCGCTTACCATGATGTCTTCGCAATCTCTCATACAGCTTACGACCGCTTTCATCCGAAAACGTACCCCCTATATACAAAAAACAGGGGCCTTCCGACTTTTCATCGTCGCGATATACCGTCAGCCGATATCCGGTTCCCAAAATGACGTCCGTTTTCATGCCGTTTCTCCCTGACAGATTTTCGTATCACAGTAATCCGGTACGAAAACGTTCCATCATTTCACTGGTCAGACTGACATCATCCGCCCGGTTCGGAATGTCTTCTCTCGAAATCCACTCCGCAACCGACAATTCTCCCTCTTCGCGAACAATGGTATCCTCTCCGTCCAAATCACATACGTATCCTAACAGTAGTGTCCCCGAAAGCGGCCACGGCTGACTCTTGTAATAACGGATATTCTTCACGTGCAGTCCGACTTCTTCCCGCACTTCTCGGATTACCGTTTCTTCCGGCGTTTCTCCGGTTTCCACATATCCGGCTACCAAAGCATACCGTTTATACGAACTGTGCGTTGCCTGATATTTTGTCAGTACCGCCCGATTTCCGTCCCGAATCAGCACAATCACCGCAGGTCCAATCGGCGGATATACCGTTGCGCCGCAGCCGGTACAAATCATCGCCCGCTCCGTTTCCGACGGTTTCATTCTTTGACCGCAAATTCCGCAAAACTGATGAAACTGATAAAAAATAGCGATTCTCGCCGCAAGCAAAGCACCGTAAGAACACCACATCGGCTTTCTCGTTCGCAATTCTCTCATCGGCAGGAACTCATACCCGGAAGGAACCGTTTCCGGTTCTTTCGGATACATCCGAAATATTGCATCATCAATTCTTACCAAATACTGAAGGTCGACTCCTTCAACAGCCAATTCCGTTACTGTAGGAAGCTTTGTCTGTTCTCCGGTTGCAACCAAAATACTGTCTTTTTGAAGCACAACAACAAAGTCGGTCGGTGCAACCGCCCGCTTTTCATACTCAATATGCATCCGATACGGTGCAATTTCATGAAGCATCATAATTCATCAACGTCCTGTTTCAGTTTTCGCTTGCCAGCTTATACAAAATCTCCACGCATCCTTCAACACCAAATCGACTGCTGTTCAACGTGATATCATAATTCTGGGTCTTGCCCCACTCATTATCCGTGTAGTACTTATAATGATTGGCTCTGGCCTTATCCCGTTTCTTCAATTCCTTCTCCACGGTGTCTTCTGCCATACCATACTCTTCTACGGCCCGTTTTTCTTTGTCCTTTTTATCTGCATGAATAAATACATGCATAGAGTCTTCCCGGTCCTTTAAAATATTGTCCGCACAACGTCCTACAATAACGCACTTTTCCTGATTTGCAATATCCTTAATAATATCGCTCTGCACAACATACAACTGGTCCTGCAACGGAAGCATATGCCCTCCGAACACCTGTCCGGCGTAGGTCATATTGCTGGCAATGTTAAATAAAAGGCTTCCTGTGATATGCTCGCCCTGCTCTTCGATAAACTCCTTTGCAAGACCGCTCTCTTTTGCCACCCGGTCAATCAATTCTTTGTCATAAAAAGCATATCCGAGCTTTTCCGCCAACAGACGACCGATGGTTCTTCCACCGCTCCCACACTCACGACTGATTGTAATAATTGTCTTCATATTTTGTTGCTGTCAACTCTTCTGTTTCACAGCATCCTCCTTTCATCAGGATACTGTTATTGTAACAAAAAATCACAATCTTTGTCAATTCACAGACACAGGGAAATCCACCCCGCTTCGGAATGAAATAATACCTTACATTTTTTATCCCATTGCCCTGAATACCGCTATCACAAGACACAAAATAACCGCTGACGCAAGCCATACCGACGCCGGAATCCGTAATTGTTTCTCTCCCTGACAGGAAGCGTCCTTCTCCCGATACGGTGACCGGTTACCGTTTCCCGCTTTTCTTCGGTCATAGACTTCATATTCGTCGGAAGTGACCGGTTCCGTACAATCCCCTGTCGGCGGTAATTCCCGTACCGGAAAACAGGATGCTTCTCCCGGTTCTTCGGCCAGCGTTCCCAGTAATTTCTGCATACTGCTGCCACCTTCGTGACTCATCACATGAAATGCATAGCCTCCATATATGGCTTGTGCATCGGTTACGTCCAAAAATTCCAGAATCCAGTCAGACAGGATCCGGATTTGCTCATTTAAATTGTTTTCTGCTTCCGGACAGTATACCAGCATCGGTTCTCCCGTATCATTTCGAACAAAAATGGTGTCCGGATTCAGCAAAAAGCTGTCCTCCTGAAGCAAATACTCCCTGCCTTCCCGAATTCCCGTGAAAATACCCGACATCAGCATTCGAAACTCTTCTCCCGATAATTTTCTTCCGCACAGGGACTCTCTAAGAGAAGAACATCCGTTGATATTATACCGATGCAGTTTTTCGTCACTGATTCGAAGCGTTTCCATCATAAGAATTCCTGGAACCGGATTCTGGAACAGCATATCCTCCTCAAAACAGGTTTCATCCGGCACATTGTGCACTACAAACCAGCTGTTTTCCATTTGATTCTGTATTTCCGTTTCAAACATACCGTCCTCCATATCTGCGCGGTATTGCCCCATAACCGCAATACCTGTAAGCGCCTTAAGCATTTTGATTGTATTATTTCGTCCTTTTGTTTTTCAAAAATTACTATTGAAGCCGATCAATCAATCGCCCCAACAAAGTCATAATTTCATCGACACCTTTTACCTGTTTCCCAGTTTCCATAACCGCACCGTAGATTCTGTTCTTTTCCGCAATATCCGACAAATCGGCTGTATAGCAAACGGTATCTGACATCATGGCATTTCTGTTCGCAACCGACAGCGGACCCGATATTACATCACTGTGAATAGACACCGTCACGTTTGCCCTGTTGTTTTCAAATTCCACGGAACACGCATCCACTGTTGCAATCCAAAAGGAATCCTCAAGCAAAGAATCCAGATATTGCCTCAAATATTCTTCCTCTCCTGAACGGTCTTTTTTCAACCATTCGGTTACAATGTTTCCCGGCTTCAAATAGTCATAAATCACTCTGTCGGAATACGGATCCACCGCGTGTATGCGATATGCTCTGGCTTCTTCCGTAACACGGCTGGCAATCATTTCGGCAGTTAAAAGATCTCTCTGATACAATCCCATTTCCACCAATAACACAATCACTATCGTCACAATCGGCATGATAAAGACCGCTTCCACCGTATAAGACGCCCGAATCCTTATTGCTCTCATCCTAAACATACCTGTCCCTCTGTCGTTATTTTTCTTCCGAAACACCGTCATCCGCAAACTTCAAAAACTCTCACAAACAGTGTTATTGTCATCGCCGCATACCCGGCGGCAGCAAACGGATAAAATGGCAGCGTATCGTTTTTCTTTACTTTACGGCGGATTAGCAATCCTGCCGAAACCGCCATCATTCCAAAAAAACTGATCAATAAAAACAGACATAACCAACCGATTCCAACCGTTGCACCAACCAGTAATACCAACATTGAATCACCGATTCCGACTCCTCTCTTCATGCATGCGGGAACCGACAAAATGAGCCCCGGCAAACATCCTATCAGTCGTTGAGCACCATTGATATTACACGGCAACAGAAGACATGCCAGCAACCCTAACAGTCCAATCGTCGGAAGTATCAGCGGAATTGTCTTGGTTTTTATATCAAAAACCGTCCCGATTCCGATTAGACCCCCAAGAATTCCGATTCCTATGAAATCTCCGATTTTCATGTTTACGATTCCTCCTGTTTTTTTGCACATTTACTGCAAATATGTAATCCGGCCTCTTCCGCTTCCTTCCGTTTCATACTTCTTACCGTCCGCTTTAATTCACCGCAGCTGATTCTTGTATGATATCGATTTCCGTATGATGTCACATACACTTCCGTTCCAACCGGCGTATAATCGCAATACGTACATTGCCGGTAGATTTCTCCGTTTTCATTCCGAAGAGATGATATTGCTTCCGGCGACACGGTTTGAATCACCAGTTTCAGATAAGTACACCCCGCCATCGTATGGAACACCGTTCCGTTTTCTGCGACATACACAGTTTCCTCTTCCGGATCTTCTGTTTCTTCGTCCTCCTGTGCCGGTGTTTTATGCTCCGCACGGTTCTTTCCGTGAAAGCTCTTCCCTGCCGCCTTTTGTATCACATGCAAACTTCCCATCGGAAGCAGCCCCACGGACGGTGAAAACTCATACTCCGCGACCAGTTCCAAACGTCCGTCATCATCAAACATCAGACTTCCTGACGTTCCGATTCCGTCAACACCGCCACGGATAAACGAAATCCACGGTTTTCCGGATACTTCCTTTCTCAACAAGTATCCCATGTAGCTTTGCCCCGCTATTTTCCCGATTGCCGTGTCCACGCCAAACTTCGCCAGCCAGTCCTCAGCCTGCTCGGCATTCATCGAATCCAATTCGGAATATATGGTTCCGTATTCTGCCAAATGACGGATTACAGAGTTCATGCTTCCCTGCATATCAGCCTGTATCCGCAGGAAAACAAATAATTGCAAAAACAGATACAAACTCAAGAATACAACCGGTACAACAAATGCCGCTTCTACGGTCAGTGAGCCTGATATTTTCCCCGGCACAGACCCATGCGTCTTATGGACATCATATGAACATTTTGTCCTCATACATTCCTCCTGTCCGTGTCATTTTTGACAACGATAATACACGTTCTTCCTTTCAAAACCCAGCCGCTTTCCGTTACGGAAATCCGGCGTTCTCCTTTGACAACTATCCGCTGCGTTCCCCCGGAGAAAGTAATTTGATGTTCCCGCATGAATAGCTGTCAAAGAAGAGTGCCGTCAATAAGAAACGGCACCGTTCTCGGTAATCTTCATTTGCTGAAGTACGGAATCGTTGCCTTCCACCGTCACAATTCCGGTAAAAATCGGTTTCATGACAATCGATGCACTTGTTTCGAATCCAAACACACAGTTTTTGATTAAAAATCGGGCATCATACCTGTTTTGAATGTTTGCCTGAATCAGATCCAAAGCTCTCAAAGTCAATGTGTCCGAATCCCGAAAAAGCATAAAAAGCCACAAATACATTTCATAGTTCAGGTTCACTCCCGATGGTGTTTCGTACAGTTTCGCCTTTTCCATCCGTGCCGTTTTCGATGCCGTCAGTGCCTCCAGAAGACCATATTGAAATGACGATTGAGTCACTGTCAACGGGACTCCTTTTCCCTGTATCAGTTCTGCGGTTTCCAGATACGCATTCTGAATTCCGCAAATAATCATCAACAGATATTGCGTTCCCGCTATCAGGAACGGAACCGGCATCCACGACCATAATTCCGTTGCGATTATCAGTGCTTCTTCCCGAATGGTCGGATTCGTCAGAACATAGATCATGTTCATCACTGTTCGAAGAGACAATATCGACAGCGTAGCCCTTTGTTGATTCTGTGCATCGTTGCGTCTTCCGAACAACAAATATTCCTGTTCATACTCTAACACTGAGTTATCGTCGGAATCGGTAAAACACCCCATGTGTGCATCCAAATAAACAATCAGCAACAGTTTCTCGGATAACTCGGCGACACCTTCCGCCAATTGCTGCAGTAACAGTTCCAGGAACCCTCCGTCGCCAAGCTTCTTCAACATTTTGATATCCAAATGTCCATCGATTGGCAGCGAATTCAGATACAGATTATCCAGTCCCGTCACTGTGAGAGACGGCAAAGCCTTTTGCGTCATTAGCTTTTTTGAAGACAGTTGTCCGGTATCGGCATATACTCCCGCTGTAATTCCGTTTGTCACAAGATCCTTTACCAAAGTCCACCATCCGGTTTCCCGGTTCTCGGAAATATGAACTTCCGAATAGTCCAGTTCCAATCCCTCCAAAGAATACTCCGTCATCGAATCCAATGCCGTCAAATATTTCTGTTTTTGCATATCGGGATCCGTTTCGTCCTGAGCATCCGCAAACTCCACTTTGACCTTTTCTAAAATGCGACAATTCTCTTCCAGCCGTGCCTTCAGGCCACGGTATCGCTCCCATTGATTATTGTCTGTTATTCCGGCATAGCCTTTCATAACATCCAGAGATTCTCTCATTGGGCTAATGACATCCTCTCCGAGCGTTATTTCCATCAGAGCCAGATAGTTTTCATAATCTTCGACAAGCGGCCGAAGTGAACTCTGTTTCTGAAACATCATATTGATTTTCGTCAATGCCTGTTCACTGTAATCAAGCACCATTCCGGTCGCATACGGCAGTAACTGCCGTTCCCATTTGGAGTTCTCCATCTTTTCTTCGTACGACATCATTTCCGACTCCAGAATTGCCCGTAGACTCATCCTTTCCGCCGAAATGTCGTAATACTCATCCTTCAATACTTCATACAGCATCCTATTATTCACATGAACCGTCTCCATCGTCGGTTCCTGTAACACATAGCTCTTGACGAATTTCCCGACGGGAGTTATCTTTCCTTTTTTATCCGTCACAATTCCGTTCTTATCGGTTGGGATTCCGTCAATCAACGTCATCAATTCCGGCACCAACTCGTCCATCTCCTGCAGTCTTTGTTCCATATCCCGTTGACGTTCCGTAACCTCAAACAAATCCTCCGACTGCTTCAGTAAATGAACCGCACCCAGAAGCGTTTCCGCCATTTCCTGTACTCCGCTGACCGCACCTTCTCGCACCATTTGTGCTCTGCAGACGGTACTTCCGCCATCCAACAGGTTTACCGTTCGTGTCAGTGCCAAATCTGCCAATTCATATGCATAACTGTAATCGGACGTGGTCGTTTCCCTAAATAAAGATTTTATAGAATTCGTCTTTCCGTCTTCTGTCAAATACGATCGCAATTCCCCTTCAATATCAACATCATACAGGCCGTACAGTCCGTATTCGTCAAATAGCGGAGCATAGTAATCGCCAAGAACCGATTCCTGTGCCGTTTGCAAATTCATTCTCAAAACGGCTGCCGCCCCCTGTTGCCGGGCGGATTCCAAACTGACCAGCAACAGAGAGAGCACAAGAATAAACACAAATGTCATCAGAATCGAAACGGCTCCGCTTACACTCACACCGACAATCGTTGTTTTCGACTCCTTCGACATGGTTTTCTCCGTCATTTCATAATTGCCTCCGAATTCAGTTTTATGGAATTGAATGCCGATGAAATAATCGAAGTAATCTCATTCTTAAAAATCAGAACCAATCCGATTAAAATTACCAGAATTAAAATGATCTCAACGACGCCGATTCCGCTGTCGTCCTCTTTAAAGTGCTCCGCCACATCCTTCATTTTTACCATACAACGTTTCATAAATACCTTCCTTTCCGTACCGCTTCGGCAGAGTCTGTTTTCATCCCCGGTCAGACGTTTGTTCACTCTCCCCGATAACGGCCAATTCCCATTTTTTACCGGATTTGACACACCTACAGTGTCATAAATGCCGGAATCAGGATCATCGCCAAAATAATCACCAAAATACCGGCCATCGGAACCAACAGCTTGGTTCCCGCCTCTTCGCCTTTTTGCTTTGCCTGCTCCTTTCGGTCGCAAAACGCTTCCGCCGCCTCTCTCCGAAGAATCGGAAAAATGCCGGACGAACCCATTTTCAGATTTTGAACCAGCATGGAAGAAAACCGTAAATATCGAATGTTTCCGCATCGTTTTCCGAACTCTTCATAGGCCGTTTCTTCTGATATTCCGGAATTCAGGTGGTTTTCCGTATGCAGCATTTCTTCGTAAGCGTAACGAATTCCGTCTTTTCTGTGTGACAGATAATCCGTAACGATTCGTTTCCATGCAAATCTCGGTGTCATCCCCGCTTCCAGCAATAATGACAGCTTACTGACCAGATCCGGATAATCCCGCAACAGTTGTCGCTCCCGTTCCTTACTGTCCTGTTTCATTCGAAGAATCAAAAGCACAAACACAACGATCAAAAGCAGTCCCGCATATACCGCAAAAATCTCCGGAGACAATCGTCTTTCCCGATAAAACTCCACGGTTTCTTCTCCGATTGTTTTCGGCAGCGTAACGCTTGGCTCATATGCCTGTTTTTCTTCACAGTCATACAAAGTTTTCTGCAGGACACTTTCTGCCTGTCCGATTTCGCTTCCCGATTTCGGCAATACTCTCACCGGATATTGAAACCACCGGTCTTCTTCTCCCAAAAGCAGCGTTGCCGTAATTACCACAATGTTTCCGTTTTTCTCACACTCTTCCGGAAAAATCGCTCCCGTATAGTCCACAATCCGATAATCCGATGTATTCCAGGTCACTCCTATGGACGTCCCCGGAACCGTCGCAGGAAACACCAGTGCTTCCGTAATCTCATCCGCACTTTTGTTATTTCCGAGCATTGCTTTCAGCAAATCGTCTTCCGCGTGTTCCAGACTTTTACGAATTTCCTCCGCACTCAGTCTTCGTTCTGAAACGGAAACTGACAGTTCATATTCCTGCCCTTCGTATTTTGCCTTTAACCGGGTAATTCCGATTCCGCTTTCCGGCCGTTGTAATTCATGCAGTTTCATTTCCGAAAAAGCGCCCAGTCGCATTGCCAGGAGAAGGGCTACGCCCAATCCCGCCAAAATTGCCAGGATCGCCGTTCCGCATTTGCAGTCGTTTTCCATCCGTTTTGTTCCCGGCTGTTCATTGACATACAATTTCTTGTAATACTGTGCCTCTGCATCTTCCAAATGCAACAGCCTGACAACCTTTCGTTTCCAGTTTCCCGGCCAATACCCGAGATACCACAATGACTTTGTTCCCGTCTGTCGAATTTCTTTCGGAATTCGCTTGCGCGCACACCAATATCCTCCGATTCCCAAAACGGCACTGACACAAATCAATATTCCGGCCACAGTCAAAACATTCATGGATCCTCCTCCGCGGTTTCGGATGGCGTTCCGACCTCAGAAACCGGCTACACATCGATACGGGCTATTTTTTCTGCGAAAAGGCAACATACCCGATACAACAAATATAACAAAAGCATTAGAAAATGCCCTGTCATCCCCTGATACAACGGATTCAAAAACTCAGGCGAAAATAGGAGAAAATACGCCAGCATAACATATGGCATACCTTTCATAATTCCAACCTCCAACTGCTTTGCCAGGAGCACGGTCTGAATTTCTCTCCGTACCTCCTGCTTTTGATAAAGCATCTCCGTTGCGGACCGGATGACGTTAATGACATCGCCTCCGGTTCTTTTTGCGATTGAAAAAATGCTCGCAAAATTCTGAATATCCTCTACACCGCTGCGTTCTCCGAATTCTTCCATCACATCTTCCACGTTGGAACCGATGTCCAGTTTTCGCCGCATTTTCTCAAATTCCTGCACAATCGGTGCCTTGTCGCCAAACATCAGCCGTAAATCCGATTCTGCGCGGGCCACACTGTTTTCCACACTGTACCCTGCTTCCAACGCTCCCAACA
Source organism: Lachnospiraceae bacterium (assembly GCA_045597325.1). Taxonomy (GTDB): domain Bacteria; phylum Bacillota; class Clostridia; order Lachnospirales; family Lachnospiraceae; genus ISDg. Next base: position 80,119 of record JAZLJJ010000065.1, on the reverse strand, counting down.
GACACTGCAGAGAATCCCGAAACTGTTCTTCCAACACCTTTCGACGGTGCTGCTGCCATTCCTTTCGTTCCCGAATTCCTCGAATCACAAAAATCGGAATCAACACCGCCAATGCCTTCCATGTCTGAAAAAAGAGTGCTGCCGTCAAGCCGCATACTACGATGTAAAACGCAATTCGCACCGGCATTTTCATAAGACAGCCACCTCCTGAATTCCTACGGTATCCGGACATTTCGTGTAACTTCGTTCCGTTTTGTCACCGTTCGGTTCCCGGTTCCGCGCAACATTCGGTTCCCGGTTCTGCACACCGTTCGGTTCCCGGTTCCGCACACCGTTCGGTTCCCGGTCCCGCACACCGTTCGGTTCCCGGTCCTGCACACCGTTCGGTTCCCGGTCCCGCACATCATTCGACATGCCATTCCGCACACGGTTCTCTACACCGGTCATTTCCCCGGCCTCCCATCCGTCAAGCGACAGACCGGCTGCAACCAGCTTGCTCCGTCGCTTTAAGGAATAAGAGGTTTTAAAGAGCGTCCCTTGTATGTACCCATCCGCTGTTTCACTGATTTCGCGGAACTGAAACAACGGGTGAAGAACAACCTCTCCGTGATCACAATCGACAACTTCGGTAATTTCCAAAACCCTTCTGGTTTTGTCCCGCAATCGTCCCAGGTGAATAATAATATCAATTGCCGACGTAATCTGCTTTCGAACCGCAAGCAACGGAATATCTTCTCCGAGCAGCGTCATGGTCTCGATTCTCGAAATCATATCCGCCGGAGAATTGGCATGTCCCGTGCTCATCCCCGTATGTCCGGTATTCAGACTTTGCAGCATATCGATACTGGCCGCGTCACGAACTTCCCCCACGATAATTCGTGACGGCCGCATACGAAGCGAAGTTTTGATCAAATCCCGAATTGTCACTGCATGATTTCCTTCCGTATTGGCATTGCGAATTTCCAAACGAACCAAATTCGGAATATTGGAAATCTGCAATTCCGCCGAATCTTCGATTGTAACAACCCGTTCCTCCTCCGGAATATAGTCCGACAACGCATTCAGCATCGTCGTTTTTCCGGAACCGGTACCTCCCGATTCTGTCAATATAGGACTAAGGATTTTTTGAAAAAAATTTGCACCCGGGGCTGCAATCGCCCCGAATGCCTTTGTTTTCAATCCTCGAAGTTCCAGCGAATTTCCATCCGGCCGCCCGGATACAGGAACACATCCTTCACGAACTTCTCCCACATCTCTTCTGTCATCTCTGTAACATCCAGAAAAGACTTTGCCGTCTCAATCCTCTCAGCCGCCTCGTCATCTGATTCTCTTGCCAGCTGTTCCGCCATACTCGCATCCGACAGTTTCTGTTCCAATGTTTCAATCTCCGAATCATATTCCTGCTTCTTCTCTTTGAAGGTCTCCCGGTCAATGCTCCTGTCAGCCAGTTTTTCAAAGAGTATCTGCTTTGCCTTCTTTGCTGATTCCAGAGCACTTTTCAGACTGTGAACGGTATCAACGCCTGCTGCCTTGTCGGATTTCTGCTTCATCTTCAGTTCCTCGGCATCCATCACCCTTTTCAGCTTAGCCTTCAGGTTCCTGAGGACAAGTTCATCCATGTAAGGTTCTTTTTCCTTTATGGACCGGCACTCGCATTCTTCCTTCAAGAAATACCCTCTCGCACAGTACAGATCTTCTCCGTTACGCCTGTTAAGCCCCCGACCGCAGATACCGCATCTGTAATGCTGCTTCTTGAATGGAGATGCCGAAGCCTGTTCACTAAAGGAATCCTGCACCTGACGGAACTCTTCTTTCGTAACAATCGCCTCATGCATCCCCTCAACCTTGACCCATTCATCCTTGGCTTTTCTCTTCAGCTTGCCGCTCGCCCTGTCAAAGCCGGATTTAAGGGATACCACCGCTCCGGTATAAATCTCATTACTGAGCAGCTGATACACGGAACCGGAAGTCCAGCACATACTGTCAAATCCGTCACCGTGATTGGTCGGCTCACCCTTCTCATGCTTATAGACCGTCTGACATTTAATATCCCGGTCATTCAGGTTCCGAGCAATCTCCGTCAACCCCATACCGGCAAGCCTCATATCAAAGATTTCCCTGACAACTGCAGCCGCTTCCGGATCCTTCTCCAGCCTATGCTTATCCTTCTTTTTCTTCCGATACCCATAAAGAGTCTGGCCGGAAGTATACTTTCCCTGATGCGCCATCTGCCTTCTGGACTCTCTGACCTTCTTAGAGAGATCCCTGGAATAGATGTCATAAACCAGATTCTTGAAAGCAATATCCAGACCGCCCTCACATGTCTTGCTGTCATAGTGATCATTGATTGCAATGAACCTTACGCCAAGGAAGGGAAAGAGCTGTTCCAGATAGTCGCCCAGTTCCACATAATCCCTTCCAAAACGGGAACAATCCTTCACGATGATACAGTTGATCTTACCCCTTTTCGTTAGCTCGATCATATCCGTGAACTGCGGTCTTGTATCAAAGTACCTTCCGGAAAGACCGTCATCACATCTTTCGATCACATTACATCCCTTAAACTCAGGCTGCTTGTTGATGAAATTCATAATAAGCTGTCTCTGAGCAGTAATGCTTCCGCTTTCAACCTTCCTTCCGAAAATATCCCGGTCTTCATCAGAAAGTCTCATGTAAGCGCAGATCGTATAGTTCTTCATCCTACATCAGCCCCTCTCTTCTCGACCAGTTCCATGAATGCCTTCATTTCATCATCAAAGGTATATTCCACCTCAAACCTTGTCTTGCTATAACATGTAATCTTACTGATAAAAGCAACCACGGCTCCTCGGCTCAGTTCCTCGATTCCGATATACTCCGAAAAGGTGGAAGCCATAGCTGCATCACCGCCGTATGATACAGAATATGTCTCAATAACATTCTTGATCTCTTCCATGTCCACATCCAGGGCGTCAAGTTCCGATACATACCCGGCTTTCATTTCCAGATACTCATCCTCAGAGAAAACCCCATCCGTGAAGTCCTCATACAGATTCCTGATGAAATCTTCCACCTTTTTCCTACGGTCTTCCAAACTGGCCAGTTTCTTTTCAAATTCCGCCCTCTTTCCAACCGCTACCGGCTTCTGGTTCAGAACTTTCAGTCTCTCTTTTGCATCCAGATATAAGGCAATGTGGTCTTTTATCAGCTCCAGCACCATTGCATCCAGATCATCTGCCTTCACGTTCTTCGGCGGATCATTAGGACCGTAATTGGCCGAACGCCTGCAGACATAAGTGCTATAATGGCCAACGCCATTCACCAGCTTGACCGTTCTGCGGTAAATATTCATCTTGTTACCGCAGTGTCCGCAGAATAGGATTCCCTGATACAGGTTTTCCCTCTTATTCTCAATCCCGTCATATCTGCCCCGGGTAGAGAAATATTCACGGCGTTTTGCATCCAACAGTTCCTGTGCTTTATCAAATATCGCATGATCGACGATAGCTTCATGGTGGTTTTCCACATAATAGCCATCATCCCGGTTGACGGCAGATGTGATTCCCTTGTAGTAACATTTCTGTGTCTTCGATATGAGGACATCCCCGGTATAGATCGGATTCCTTAGAATGTTCCTGATCTGCTTGCCTTCCCACAGGTTGGTATATTTCTGCTTGTGGATCACGTCCTTCTCCTGCCAGTACACACTCGGAGCCAGTATTTCATCCATATTCATATCCCTGGCAATCTGAGCAAGGCTCTTTCCGCCAGTATATTCAGTGAAGATACGGACTACCACATCTCTTACTTCTTCATCCACCAGAACCATGTGCGGATCGTCCGGATCCTTCTTATATCCATAAGCCGCCGTTGTTGCGAAGAATATTCCCTGCTTGAACTGGTTCTCGAAAGAGGTACATATCTTCTTGGAGATATCTTTCGCATAAACTTCATTGATGAGATTCTTCAGCGGAACCACTAACCCGTCTTCAGTCGGATCAGATGTCAGACTGTCGTAATTGTCCGTCACCGCTATGAACCGCACTCCGAAGAACGGGAATATCTTTTCAATATAATCCCCGGCTTCCAGATAATTTCTTCCAAGCCTGGACAAGTCCTTCACGACCACACAGTTGATCCTGCCGCTACGGATATCCGTGATCATCCTGTTGAACTCCGGTCTGTCAAACTTCGTGCCGGTTACATGACGGTCAACATATTCATCTATCAGTACAAGCGAAGCATCCTTATTCAGATAGTCTTTCAGGAACTCTATCTGATTCTCCACGCTCTCGCTCTCAATCTTTCGTTCATCCTCTCTGGACAGCCTGACATAGATTGCTGTCCTGTACCCTTTTATCTCTGGTGCCTGCGGTGCCGCTGCCACAGATTCTTTTCTGCTCCTACGTGCCATTTACACCGCCTCCTTTGCTCTCTCGGAATAAAGCTCAACAATCCGCTCCATTTCCTCAATTTCCTTCTGGAAACGATAAGTGACACGTACTGCACTGTCATCAAAGACCTCAATGCGCTCGATCAGAAAACTGACCAGTTCCCGGTCAAGAATCTGAACGTCCTCATATTCTCTGATCTTTTTCACCCATTCCTGCCTGCCAGATCCGTTTGCAATAACGTTTTCACGTTCTCTCTGCAAAGCAGAAATGTTTTTCTCTATTTCTGTAATCCTGCCCTGATACTGATCCCTCAGACCGGAATACTCTTCCTTTGAAAGAATGCCATCCTTATAATCTTCATACAGGTTTTTCTTGCGGTTATTATTGCTTTCCGCTTCTTCTTGAAGCTTACGGATACGCCTCTCATACTTTACTACCTCAGGCTTCATATCCTGCGAGGCATTGATGATCTCCACCGCATCCGACAGAGCAATCATCCTGCCTATCCAAGTTTTTACGATTTCCAGCACACCATCCGTCAGCTTCTTTTCGGAAATACTGTGCATCCCGCACTTGGTCTTATCCTTTTTATTCCCAGAGCAGACATAATAAACATATCTCTTATCCCCTGCAGGAACAGTCTTACGAACCATCGGCTCACCACAATCAGCGCAATATACAAGTCCTGACAATGGAAAAAGCTCCGCCTGTCCCGGAGATACGCGGGTATCCCTTAACAGCAGATCCTGAACCAGATCGAAGTCATCTCTGGAAATGATAGCCTCATGCATATCCTCTACACGGATCCAATCGCTTTCATCCTTATAAATGCGCTTCTTTATCTTGTAATTCGGCGTGGTGCATTTACCCTGGATGACCATTCCCGTATAGACTTCATTTTTGAGAATCCTGAGCACCGTGTTGTATGTCCACTTAGGCTTCACACTCTTCCTGAAGCTGCTTTCCAGCGGAACGCCAATGCTCTTCTTATACTGAAGCGGAGACAGGATGCCCTGCTCATTCAGCTTGTCAGCTATGGTCTTCTGGCTCATGCCACAGAGCTTCATTGCGAAGATATCCCTCACGACATCCGCCGCATATTCGTCAATGACCAGATGATTTTTATTGTCTTTATCCTTCAGATAGCCGTAAGCGGCGAAAGGACCGATATACTCCCCATTCCGCCTCTTGATATCCATGTGGCTTCTGATCTTAATGGATATGTCACGGCAATACGCATCATTGATCAGATTTTTGAAGGGAATAATCATGTCACTCCCCATATCCTCGTTGATACTGTCATATCCGTCAGTAACAGCTATAAAACGGATCCCCAGCATCGGGAAAATCTTCTCAATATAACGCCCGGACTCGATATAGTTTCTTCCGAATCTGGACAAATCCTTTACGATGACGCAGTTGATTTTGTCTTCCCGAATATCGGAAAGCATTCTCTGGAACTCTGGTCTCTCGAAATTGACGCCGCTGAAGCCGTCATCCACATACGTGGAAACAACCGTGATCTCAGGGTGGAACTTCAGATAGTCCATGACCAGTTCTTTTTGATTGGCGATACTGTTGCTTACCTGCTTGCCGCCTTCAGCAACATCGCCGTCCTCCCTGGATAACCTAAGGTACACGGCTGCCTGAAATGATTTTGAAATGTTTGCCATTGTATTTCCTCCTGTTCTGTATTCCGGGTGTCAACCGGGTAATCCAGAACGGAGAAAACCAACAGCGGTTTAGTCCGCTTACAGATTATCACGGAACAAACCGGATATCATTGACTTTGAGCGATGTCCAAGGACTTCTTACAATGTCCTCGCGAACTGCTCAAATCTTTCCCTCAGGGATACTCCGTCATTGCTGTACACGTTCTTCACGATCATATTCCCAACCCGGAAGCAGTATGGATTCTTTACCTGACGCAGAAACTCCGCCACCCGCTCTTCCTTTGACAGATTTTCATCGATCTTAATCTGGGTAACATCCACCAGCGTTTCCGGATCCACCGTCCTAACATCAACGGCTTTCATTTCTTCTATAGTCATAGGGCGTCCACCTCCTATTGGGGAATGGAGATGAAACGCCCAACTTGCACAATCAAAAAGAAAACAGCCGGCAGAGAATTTATCTCCACCGGCCATTAGCTACTTTTGATTCGCGGACTTTGCTTTTTCTTCTGCTTCAATCTCTGCCAGAACTTCTTTTCCGTACTTCTGTACCATCCGTGCCATGAACTCCGCAGCCCTCATCATATTCCGCCTTGATACTGCATCATAATCAGGCATGACTATTTTTACTCCATCCTTCATAAATGTTTTCATTCGCAGCCTCCTTTGCTTCGATTTTTGCCAGAACTGTTTTGCCATATTTTCTGATCATCCTTGCCATAAATTCAGCAGCAATGATCATGTTTTGTCTGGACTTTTCATCATCGTCCGGCGTCTCTACTTCGATGCCATTCTTCATAAATGTTGTCATAACTGACACCTCCCTTCTAAATAAGATGTATCTATCCTATCGAGCATAAGCACTCATGTCAGCAAATAATAACGGCCAGCAGAGAAATCTCCACTGGCCGCAATCAATTCCTGGATTCTATTTCTTCTTTTTCTTCTCCGGCAGTTCTTCTCACATACTTTGAACCAGCTCACATAGGAACTCCCGATTATCAACGTCATCCACCAGAAGCATCTCCTTCGCCCCGTCATAAGGAAATTCCAGCTCCGCATCCGGCATCAGCTTCACCGCCGCCGGAACCGGCTTTACAAGAAGCCTGTCATCGTATATCCCGCCAAACACTCTTCCGCGATAATAAAGAATGTATTCTCCCATCATCGCCCGGCTGCTGACTTCATCCAATTCTGATAATTGCTCCAGAACAAAGTCCAGATACTCTTTTGTTGATGCCATATACTCACCTACACTTTCCTTATTGGATGCCTGACCACAGTCTTTAACTTCTCCGGTGCTACTTTTCTGGCATCGCTCAAATAAATCTCGTGGTGCATTCTCTGATCCGTAATATCAAGAACATATCCCTGCTCTTCCATAAACCTGTGCATAGCTTCTACCGTGGCTGGTTCATCATCATAAGATCCGATGTGCATACACTGTACGCACATACCTTCATCATAGGTAAAGAATTCGACCTTTGAGAAATCCTGCTTCTTCTTTGCCGTTGCTTCTCTGACAGCCCAGTCAAAATCTTCTTTCGTTACAAAGTCAGGCAGGCGGATGACGGAGATCCACCGAAAAGAATCCTTATTGGCATAATCTACTCCGACCACACCGTCTTGCCACCAGAACCCTTCCAGCGGCGGCACCACATAATCAAAGTATCCATCAATCTGATGATTGCCCTTCTTACTCATCTTGATTGTAAAAGCGATCCCATACAAAAGACCTATGGCCTGTTTATATTCTCCATCTTCATCATTAGGATTACCGCTGCCCCTAACTGCAATATAATTCATCTTAGGAACGATGACGATGGAAGGCGTTCCCTTTGGCATATAGAATTCTTTGTATTCCTTCTTATAATCAAAAGCCATCCACTTACCCCTCCGTCAGATCTTTCTCTTCATAAGGCTTATTCCAGGAACCGATCTCGATCAGGTTTCCTTCCGGATCAGCAATATAGCAGGTTCTCTGTCCCCAAGGTTCAAGTTCCGGTTCAAGCACAGATGTTGCGCCATTTTCCACTGCCTTCCTGTATGACTCATCTACCTCTTCGAATGTATCCACATACAGCGCAATTTCAAAATGACCGTTCAGCCCTTTGATATACTCATATCGCCGGTTTGTCATTTTTTCAAAATCTTTCCTGCCATAAAGCAAAAACAATGTTCCGTCCTTCACAAGGTAAACATTAGACGTATTCTCTTCCTCCTTAATCTCGAATCCAAGTACATCCCTGTAAAAACAGATCATCTTTCCCATGTCTTCGACCAATAATCCAAAACCATCTAATCTCATTATGCTAATCCTCCATAAATTTTTAATGTTTCTTCAGCATTCCTGCGGATAATTTCCCGCGCTTCTGCAGGCTCCAGCACCTCAGCCTTTGCCCCAAAAGTCATTAGCCATGTCACAAGGTTTTCCATATCCGTGTAATCCGCCGTAAAGAGCAGCCTTCCGTCATCGATTTCTGTAAAACAATGGGGTCCGAATTCCTCAACCAGCCGCCACTTCATATCCGGTGCAAAGAGAGCCTTAACTTTTATACCGCCTGGAAAGATCTTCTCATTCGATAGATCAGGCATTGGTGCATTCCGACAAGCAAATTCCTTATCCATCTCTGCAACCCGATCCATACGGTTCAGCTTGAACAGCCTGTAATCTTTGCGCTCTAAACACCAGCCCCATACATACCAGCTTGACCACTGGAAAACAAGATAGTATGGTTCCACCCTTCGATTGCTCTCTCCGGACGGTGCATAGTATTCAAACTGTATAAGATGCCTGTTCTCTATTGCTCTCTGAATCACCTCAATCTTTGGAGCAAGAGAGCCTTTATACCATGAGGACAGATCAATCAGCATGGAGTCCCTGCCACTGATAAACTCTGACGATCCGGTCTGGATCTTCTCCATCAGCTGGCCATAGTAGCTGCTTCCGCTTATACTGTCCAGGCTACGAAGCCCGGCAAGTATCATCTGCATATCCTTTGATGTCAGGATCGTCCTGTCCATACGGTATCCATCCAAAATGCTGATACCACCGCCGGTACCCTGAGCAGTCCTTATAGGAATACCCGCTTTGCAAAGGTCTTCAATATCACGATTTATTGTCCGGCGTGATACCTCGAACCTTTCCGCCAGTTCAGGAGCCGTTGTCTTTTCTTCCTGCAGTAAGATCGACAATATCCCGATAAGCCTGTCTATCTTCATAATCTCTCACACTCCGTAGATATCATAGCAAACTCAACATGACAGCAGTATGTCATGTTTATTATATCCGCTATACTTTTTTCTGTAAACGAAAAAAGCCTGCGGAAACATCAGGATTTCTCCCAATGCCCGCAGGCGTAGTAACGATTCGTTATTCAGTTATAACCTCTTCACGAAATCCAGACTTATCCATCCTATTCCGCTCTTAAGCCTGCCCCATCCGGCAGAACTGCCTTTACCACTTCGGACTTCTAAGATCGTGTATACTCCGATCGGGATAAACTGAACCCTGTCATAATCGGTTCCCGGTCCTTTTCTGATATTCAGATCAGAGATACTGACCTTCACCAGGAACGGCACCTTCACCGCAGTCTCCGCCGCCTTCGATGCATACACTACCTTGCCATCCGCATCGAACACCTTATATCCCGGATTCTGATCCGCGCATTTCTTCGCGTTGTCCAGGATCTTATAAGCTCCCTTCTGGCTCTTGGCATCCGCCCATGACTTTCTAACACGGTACCAGCGGATCACCTCACCGCCGGTGTCCTTAGCATCATACTGAGTCAGGTTCCACCTTTCGATGATGGAGATCAGCTTCTCCACATAGGTCAGGCTCGTGGCATAGCCGCCATCCTTGATGATCTGCACAGCCTTCTTATAATCCAAGCATCCCTTCAGCCCATCATATCTCAGCTTACTGCCGTTCTTCGCTCCAAGCAGATAAGCGGAATGGTCAGCAATAGAATCCTCGATACAGGGATACTTTCGGAAGTCAGCCGTGATCGTGACCATGCTGCCGTCAGGATTCTGTTCCTGCGTCTTCTTCGTGTACTTGCTCTTACCGTCCCAGCTGGATCCGCTCCAGCTATTCCCAGACAGGCTGCACTTCATTCCGAAAATATTGTTGGCATTCTGCGCAAGCTCGCTCTTACCATACCCGGATTCCAGAATGAACTGTGCCAGCGATACCGATGCCAGGATACCGCTTTTCTTCATATCAGCCGTGAAAAGCGCACCGACCTTCTTGATCACATCCGCCTCGGTCAGATCTTTCAAAACTGATGCCTGGGTACCCTTTGAAGCAGAACCGCCCCCGGAACCCGAATCCGATCCCTGCAGAGCCTTCGTCACCTTCTCCGCCAGATCTCCCATCCGCGCATACATCCAGTTCCCCGGACAGCTTTTATTCGCAAACCACCTGTGAACCGTCAGGATCATCTCACCGCTTTTCGGAGCATAATTCAGCGACTTATCCTTATCCCCGAACCAGATCAGCTTATTCTTGCCGTTACGCTTGCAGATATCAACGCAAAGCTCGATCAGTCTCTGATACACAATATCTTTGAAAGCATATGGCTCCGTGGTATCAGACGCGCACTCAATCGTGATTGCCCTCTGGTCATTCGCCCCGGAAGAAGAACACCAGGAACGGTTCTTCTCTTCGACATACATCCCGACACGCCCATCCTTGTCGATTCCATAATTGCTGGATGCCTGTGTACTGCTCTTATAAAACCAGTCGCCCAGACCTTCCGCCGTACACTGACCGACAACACAATGAGGCGTGATCTTGTCAATCGCCATTGTCCTCTGCCCGGAATGATTCGGACTCAGTTTCGTATAAACTACCATCGGACTATTCGTGTATCCCATTATTTCTCACCATCCTTTTCATCCTCTTCCTTCTCGCTGCGGTCATGCAGCTGTTCCAGCACCTTCCTGAGTTTCACCGGAATAGGCAGCCCCAGATACGCGGCATTCTCCACCAGCGACAGTCCTTCATTGCTCAGATAGAAGAAAATGATCGCCGTTCTCAGCACACCAGCTTCCCCGAAGATCTGTGTATCAAGCAGATGCCCGATACCTACCAGGGCAAAGATCAGCACCTTCCGACAGATCCCCTTAAACCCTACGGCAGACGAAAGCTTCTTATCCGCCACAGCACACATGATCCCGGTGATATAGTCCAGCACCACGAATGCCAGAAGCGCATACAAAAGCCCGTCACATCCTCCAAGGAAATAGCCAAGCCATCCGCCCACAGCCGCAAATATCGCCTGAACCACATTCCAAAACTCTTTCATCGCAAATCCCTCCATTTCGTTGCAAATAAAAAGGGACAGCCGAAGCCATCCCTCGAAAACAGTTATTCAGTTACCCGAAACCTTACGGCGTTACCGTCTGCTCCGTCAGCGTATATGTGATCTTCATCGTCTTATCTGCATTCTTAACCACAGCCTGACTCAGATTGCAGATCGTAGCCAGATACGGCGTGAGGATCCATGTGTACCTGTATTGATTCAAATAAGCGCCGCCCCAGGCGAAAACATATTCCTTATACCGAAAGAACGGCGTGGAAACATTGCCGCATCTTATTCCGGCATAGGTCGCAAGCACATTGTCACTTACGTCAATCTCAAAATCATAGGCAACGATGATGTCATTGATGAGCGACATGCAGCAGTCACAGCTTCCAGTCTCACCAAGGCACTTCATCTGGGAAGTAAAGCCCAAGGAGATCAGTGTCACATCCGTGCTGTTGGAAATATTGATTTTGTAAACGCCGGTCTTATCATAAGAAGGCACATACAGATACCCGTTCCTCACAACCGCGCTTCTGTTCCCGGAAGGATAACTTGAACCTTCCTTGAAGCTTCCCATCGTCATCAGCGCGGCATTGGAAAGCGTCCAGCTCCCTTCCGTAAAGGTATAGTCGCTCTTCCTGATCTTGATCCACAACACCGTCGCGCTACCGGTTGAATTGCCCTGATTTGAAAATCCATACCAGTACCCGTCGCCGCCGTCCATGAAGATTCCGTACGGCGTATAGCTTCCATAGAAACGGAATGTCGAACACTGCAGAACCGTCGTATCCTCCAAAGTCAGTGTGGAATCATCCAGCTTCTCGTTCAAACCGATATCAAATATCGGAATCCTGTACTTCTTGATCGTGACGGTATTGCTTGCATAGGACAGGGAATACAGCTTCGCATTCGCAAAATCCACCGTCACACAGCGGAACAGGTCATTGATGAAACCGTCCTCATCATCCAGGCTGACCTTCTTGATCTGAAGCAACGTACTGTCCACACCCACATCGCTTCCATAAGCATTCGCCCCACCATGCTTGGAAGTCAGCCCCACCGCCGCGATCGTGCCGTTTCCCTGCGAAGGTGTGAACTCCCAGACAAACTTAAATCCATCCGACAGCTTCATGCTCTCCGTCAGGTTCATGCTGCCCCTCTTCGTGTTCGCCGTGGCGTTTACATCGTTGGAAGCATACGCCACCGGCAGATTCGTTGACGGCAGATAAAGATTATCCGCCTGCTCCGTAACGGAACTCGGAAAAAGCAGGATTCCGCCGATCATGTTCGGACAGATCGGAAGCAGCTCATCATTCCATGTCAGGGAATCATCGTACTGACCGCCGGCCTTATACATAACTCCCATCGGATTTACCCCCAGAATGTCATTGACGGCATTGGTGACCATATTGGTCTCCGATACCGTCTCCACAACTCCCGTATTAACATCTTCCAGTTCCAAGACCAGATTTCCTGTATATCTCTTCATTAAAGCCTCCTAACTATTGCTTCCCGGCACATCCACCGGCATAGCAAATCCGCCGACAGCCGTTCTTCCTGATTTCACATCTGAATAGAACCGCTTCACGGTCTCCTTGATCTCCCAGACATCACTCTCGGTAAATGCCTTCACCTGCAGCCTATCAGTCTGTGAACCGTTGCCGATTCTGAACAGATCAATATATTCCTCAACATCAATCCTGCCATCCCATGCTGCAGAAGCCCCCATGCTCTGACCAGAAATAGAAGCAATACACATCCCAGTATCAACCTCAGCCGTGCCGCCTTCACACCGCATATAGACATTGAAGATATTCGTGAAATTCGGAATCACATCTTCGATTGGATAATACAGAAGGATCGTATGCCGCCCTGAGTGCCAGTTTTCCTGCGGATAATGCACCAGGATCATCTGGTTATTGAACTCAAAGGAAAAGATCACATCCGCGTGACCATCCTCCGTCCAGCTTACAGGAAGGGATACCGTTACCGTTTGCTCTTCCGTATTACCGATCACTTCCGGATTATCAGGATCCAAAGGCTCCGGCTCATCCACCGCAACCGACGGGATCACCACATCCCCGGAAGCTGTTGCGTTCTTCGTCACCTGCTGAGCTGTCACATCTACGATTACCTGCCCGAAGAACTGAGCATGGTTCGCTTCCGTTGTAGCAAACTCTATGGAAATGATCTTTGTATCCACATTCCCAACTGTAAATGCGGATGCATTCGTAAATGTATGAATACCAATTTTGCCAGCCTCAATCTGAGCCAGCAATCCGGAAATATTCTTATCATTCTTGCTCTTTGCCTGAGACAGCTTTGGATTCTTGCCTACGCACTTAATCGTCTGCCTGCCTCCGATCTTGATACCGTTCGATGTAATACAGGCAATCTTCGTTGCGTCCGCCTGTCCGCCGGTAAAAGAAAGAATGTCACCCACATCCAACGCCGGATTTCCAATCGTGTCAGAATCAAATGGCACATAATTCACCACGGACAGATCATTAAGGATATTTTCGCAAAGCTGCCGCCTTGTCTCTTCCAGACCAAACTGCAAAAGCGGATTCACGCCCAGATTCATCGTCAGCCCATCATCTGGATCCAGCGCGTAATACTCCGCAATCTGCGTCCTTAAGTTTGTGGAACTGACCGCCGTGTACCTCGTAATGAAATCCGAAAAGCTGGAAGTGAACCTGTGCTTCCGCTCAACCACAAGCACCGGCTGATCTCCGTACTTCCTCAGTTCCAGTTCCCCGGCACGGTTGATCACAAAGAACCCTCCAAGCACCTGACCGACATAGAACAGGATATCCCTGTAGGTCTCAATGTCATTGTCAGAGTAAATGGAAAGATTCTCTGAACCGTTCGGCATCGCCTCGATCGTTGCCCTGCTCTGAGCCAGATCCACATCACAGGCCGTAGAACACAGCACCATGAAATCATAGGCGTTACCGATGGATTCCAAAGAAGTAAATGCCTTCTCAAATCGAACCATATAGTCATACGCCTTGATCTCCAGGCACTTCGCTTTCCTGTTCGCCTCCGACACCTCAAATATCCCCATCGGGATCGTCTCATAAGTGCCGCCCGCTACCTGCAGATGATAGAACAGTTCCACCTTTGCATCTTCCAGCGTGTACCTGTTGATCTCGGAGAAAAGCGAAATCCCCATCTCAGCGGCATACACCGTTCCAAGCTCGATCTCCGTACTTCCGCAGCACTGGTTTGTGATATATCCGCTTCCCTTGACCATATCTTCCTGATCAAAGTTATAAACTGCCCCGGCAGTCGTCGTGATCTTACCGGTCCAGTAGTATTTTCTGTTGTTCGCCTTCACCACATTCAGGAAGGCAGTGCTCACTGGATACATAGCCGCCCTCCTTAAAACTCTTTCAATGTGAAGGAAACCTCCCAAAGTGAACCATACGACGTATCGGAAACCAGCTTCACCTGATATCCGTCAATATACATCTGCGTATTCACGATGTTCATAGTCTCCAAATCCAAATATCCCACCGTGATGCTTGCCAGCTTCTTATACGCCGAAAACTTATTGAGCCACTTCTTCGATACCCTGAAAGTGACTCCGATCTGTACCACGCCTTCACGGACAACATCCCTCTGCGTGGTACCTGCCTCTGTCACACCACCGCTGTCTGCCTCCACATCTGTCAGATTCACAGAATAAGAGGCAGGCTTCGGAATGTTCTCATTGTTAAAAACAAGATACTGCATATGAGCCATCTTACCTGCCTCCACTTCTTAGATTCATTCTCTGCTGAGCCGTAACCACGATCTCATCGATCATGTCACCGCCGATATAAACAGGGATCACGATATCCCCGGCAGCTCCGCCACCGGCAAGAGCCGTATTCAGCGCCGTATTGATACCGGATATCAGATCACCGCCCGAAACACCGGCTCCGGCATAACCGCCTGAACCAGCCATCACTCTCGGAGTAATGGTCAGATCAGAAGTAACGCCGTTCATGGCGTTCTCGATCATGCCCCGGCTCTTCTCAATTCCCTTTGCCAAGCCTCCGATAAAATCAGGCATCCACTTCTCATAATCCGTCAAAGGTCCTTCATCCGGCACGGAAAAATGCAGGAAGCTCCGGATCTTATCCGCAACCGATGAAACCGCATCCCCGACCTTGCCGATCATGGACTTTATACCATTTACGATACCGCCGATAAAATCCGCACCCCACTGGAAGGCCTCCGATGCCAGGTTCTTCACGAAATTGATTGCCTTGTCAAATCCGCTCTTCACAGCGCCATAGATATTTCCGCAGACATTCTTGATGCCGTTCAGCATCGCATTGAACGCATTGGAAACGGCATTCTTTATGGCATTGGCCGCATTCGATACTGCCGACTTGATATTGTTCCATGCCGTCGTGACCGCATTCTTGATACCGTTCACGATATTTGTGATCGTGGTCTTAATGCCGTTCCAGACTGTAGTTACCACGGACTTGATCGCATTCAGCACCGTTGTGATAGCGGTCTTGATACCATTCCACGCCGTACTCAGGAAAGTGAATATCGCCGTCACCACTGTCGTGATAACCGACTTAATCCCATTCCAGATCGTAGTGAAAAAGGTTTTTATCGCATTGAACACCGTAGTCACAGTATTCTTGATTGCGTTCCAGGCATTTGTCAGGAATGTGCTGATCGCATTAACCACGGTCGTAAAGATATTCTTGATACCTTCCCAAAGCCCGGTAAAGAAATCCTTGATCGCATTCCAGACCGTAACAGCCGTGGTCTTTATTGCTTCCCATGCCGCCGTGAAGAACTCCTTCAGAGCCTCCCACACGGCAACGGCAATTTCTTTGATACTCTCCCAAAGATCTATCCAGAACTGACGGAACTCTTCGCAGTTATTCCACAGATAAATGAAAGCCGCCACCAGGGCCACTATAGCCGCTATGATCAGCACATAAGGATTTGCAGCGCATACCGCATTGAAGGCTGCAATTACTCCCTTTGCCGCATTGATCACGCCTGCAAGCTTCGGAATGATCGTCATGATCGTACCTATAGCGGATATGACTTTTCCGACGATGATCAACACCGGACCGATAGCCGCAGCCACCAGCGCAATCGTAACAATGACCTTCCTTGTGCCTTCATCCATCGAATTGAGCCAGTCCACAAACTTCTGGATCCAACCGACAATGGTTCTGATCGCAGGCATCAGCAATTCTCCAAAAGAGATAGCCAGTTCCTGGAGCTGTGATTTCAGGATCGTCAGCTGACCGGCAAGGTTATCATTCATGGTCTCAGCCATACCGGCAGCGCACCCGTCACAGTTGTCGATTGCAGATGAAAGCTTATTGATATCCGCTTCTCCGGCATTCATCAGAGCCAGGAAGCCTGACATCGCATTCTTTCCGACAAGGCTTTCCGCCGCAGCTGCCTTCTCAGATTCCGATAATCCCGAAAACGCTGTTCTGCAGTCAGCCAGGATATCCGACAGATCCCTCATGGAACCGTCAGCATTCGTGGTCGCTACCGTAACCTCTCCGATGGAAGAACCGCAGATCTTCACATCCCCGGACAAGTTGTTCATGATTGTCCTTAACGCTGTACCGGCCTGTGAACCCTTGATACCTGCATTGGCCATCAATCCGATTGCTTCCGCCGTATCCTCCGCAGAGAATCCCAACGCACCGGCAATAGGCGCGCAATACTTGAAGGTCTCGCCCATCATGGAGACATTCGTATTCGCGTTGCTGGAAGCCGCCGCAAGGATATCCGCGAAATGCCCGGAGTCCTTTGCCGATAATCCGAATGCCGTCAATGCATCCGTTACGATATCAGAAGTGGTCGCCAGATCCTCACCGGAAGCCGCCGCAAGGTTCATAACACCCTCGATACCGGAAAGCATATCCTCTGTCTTCCAGCCTGCCATCGCCATATAGTTCATGGCTTCCGCCGCCTCAGAAGCGGAGAACTTTGTCTTGCTTCCCATCTCACGGGCTTTATCCCTCAGTGCGTCCAGATCTTTTCCTGTCGCACCGGATACCGCAGCCACCTTGCTCATGGCAGAGTCAAAATCAGCGGCAGTTTTCACCGCCGCCGTACCAAGTCCAACAACACCTGCCGTAACCGGAAGAAGCTTCGTTCCGACATTGCTGATATTGTCACCAACCGTCTTCAGCTTCTCACCTTTAGCGGCGATATTCTGCAAAGCCGTTCCTGACTGCTTCGCCTGTTCCTCCAAAGATTTCAGCTTCTGTTCTGTTTCAACAATCTCACGCTGCAGGCCATCATACTGATCCTGCGTGATTGCACCGTCCTTCAAAGCCTGCTCAGCCTGTTCCGCTGCCGTCTTCAAGGTCTCCAGCTTTTCCTTCGTTTCCTTGACAGCATCCCCCAGGAGCCTGTGCTTCTGGGCAAGCAGTTCCGTATTTCCCGGATCCAGTTTCAGGAGCTTATCGACATCTTTCAGCTGGCTCTGCGTATTCCTGATCTCTGTATTTACGCCCTTAAGGGCTGTCTGTAGTTTAGTGGTATCGCCGCCGATCTCAACGGTGATCCCCTGGATTCTGCCAGCCATGTCTCAACCTCCTTCCCATTAGAATCGATCCATATCATCCTGGCTTGCGATCTGATCATGAGCCTCATCATCCCTCTGAAGTTCCGTGTACATATCCATCACGGTTCCGATCGTCAGAAGATCCAGTTCACTGATATGGATTCCCAGTTGCACACACCTCAGCAATAGCAGAGGTGTTGTCATTTCCCGGTCAGTCGCTCGAAGTTTTTTTTACTCTCCACCTGCGTCTGCACATTCAAGCCCCAAAGCTCGATGATCTCAGGAAGCACCTGGTAAATGGAAAAAGTCCCGAACTGGTCAAGCCATTCATCCGGCGTATCCGGAACATTTTGCGGATCCGCGTGTTTCGCCATGATATAGCTGATATCCTCAAACAGTTCCAGCGAAAAAGAATCCAGCGCAGAATTTTCATGATCATTCTCATCAATGCTTTTCTGCAGGTCATGAAGATCCTTATAGATATCCCTGTGGAACTTGTTCCTGTATATTCTCGGAATGGCCGCCGATGCCCTGAAAGTCACATCATTGCCATCAATATTCACTGTCTTTGTAAGTGCCATTTCACTTTCCTCCAATCATAAGAATGGGCAGAGCCGAAGCCCTGCCCGCTAAGATCAACCCTGTCCGTTCTTCGTCACCGTTACGGTATATGCCGTACTTACTGCTCCGGTCTTGCTCGCGATCACCGTCACGGTATTGGTTCCACTCTCCCAAGTTGCATCATCGCCGTTGGTATGAGCCACACCATTTACCAGAATCGTAACCGCCGTTCCGCTTACCGCCGTAGCAGATACCGCATCCTCATCATTCACGGTCTCAGCCGTGTAAGAAGTGGTGCCGGCATCAAAAGCAGGCGTAAGCTGAAGGCTTCCGATCGTGATCCCGGTAAGGATCGCCGATATCTGTGCGCTCTCCGTCTGATAAACATTGGAATACCAACCGTTGTAAACCGCATCGGAAGTATTCGCGCCGGTCTTCACCTTCACAAGCCCGTTCGGAAGCGGAGTCGCCGTGATCTCCAGCTTCTCCGTCTGGACTTCCTTGGAGTCCTCATTGGTCTTGCCCTCGATCGTAGGCCTTGCAGCGGTACAGTAATACATGCAGTGCCTGATCTTTTTCTTATCCCCGGAAAACTCAAAGAGCAATGCGAAATGCTCAGGCTCCACCGTGGAATCCTCCACCATGACGCCGTTCGCGTCCTCAGTCTCTTTCAGGATATCCTTCCTGAAGCTTTCAGGGATCAGCGCGATTTCCAGATCACCGGAATAACCGTTGTTCGCTACCGTGGTGTAATACACCATATCATCCGCGTAAAACGGCTCGGTATCGCCCTCCGGATCCAGCGACAGGTTCACCGCGCCCGGAATAGCGACAGGCGTACCAAATGTCACGGCATTGGTATCCGGATCAAGGGTAGCCTTCGCATAATGGCAGTTCTTAAGGCCGAACTTCACCTTGTTGTTTGTATTCGACATAATCAACCTCTCTTTCCGCTATACCGTCATCTGGTACAGCACTTCGTATAGTTTTTCTGATTCGATCCATACCTCCGATTTGTTCCAGAAAATCTCATGTGAATTGAGAACCGCCTCCACGCGGTCTTCCAGTTCCGGATCCTTCTCATCGGTATAAAGTTCAATGCTCAGGTTGGAAAACTCCATGTAAACCACATCATCAGCGGCGAAGTTCTCCGACCCCGGAAACAAAAAGCAGATGAACGGCGGATCAGGCGATTCACCTTCCGCGAAATGGTCATACGCAAAAGGGATCTTCATTTCCTCCATCATCTGCATCACTTCTTCATGCGTCATCCTTCTTCCTCCCGATCTCTATGATGCATTCGGCAGCATGACGGCAGACCGGGCAGTTATAGGGATAACCTCGGCATCTCTCACCCCGCCGTGTGCCGTAATAGATCAGCACCATGAACACGGACAGCCCGACAGCAATAACGAATAACAAAAGAATGATCTTCATATCACTAACCGCCCTTCTGTAAATCCCTCTCGATATCACTTGTCAGCTGCTCGATACCCGCCTGCTCCGCAGGAGCGATATGCGGAAAAGCCCTTGTCCTTCCGCCTCCCCGCTTCGCATGGCCGAACTCCAAAAGATGCGTCAGCTGATACCTCTTGGAATGCACCACAATCTGGATGGAATCGGATGTTTCCCTGGTCTTCTTGATCGCCCAGCTTTTGGAATACTTCCCGGTCTTTTTCGGAGCCGTGGATTCGATCTGCTGCTTCACCGTCTTCCCGGCTTTCTGGACATCCGCTTTCAGGTCGT
This sequence comes from Lachnospiraceae bacterium, assembly GCA_045597325.1. Lineage (GTDB taxonomy): Bacteria > Bacillota > Clostridia > Lachnospirales > Lachnospiraceae > ISDg. The sequence goes on along the minus strand of JAZLJJ010000065.1, from coordinate 59,904 downwards.
CCACCGCAAGCTTCGCGTAATCCTCCATGCCCTTCATCACGGTATCCGCAAGCTGATCGATCTTTATCGTCTGACTCATCGCCGCTCCTTCCTGCAGGTAAACTTCAGCGACCGTTTCCTGAAATTCATGTGGTCAATGTTCTCGATGTTATAAAGCTCACCCATGAACACCACCCTGAATCCCGTGGAAGTAATAGCCGCTGATTTCTGACAATACCGGATCGTAACGGTCATGGAAGCTTCTTCCACCGTAGTACCGGCGACCTGCTCTTCCTTGGAACTTGCCAGACCCTCGCCGCCGATCGTCGCAAAGCAGGTATAATAATCCGTCCAGGCATTCTTATGATTCCCGTACTTGTCCGTCACGGTCTCATTCTTCTGGAACGTCACCTTTGACCTCAAAGCCGCCACATCCATCAGAATCCCTCCTTCCGGCTCCCGAATAACAGAGCCCTCAGAGTCAGATCCATGGCATGGTGGTCAGCCTCTTCCCGGTGTTCATACAGATATGCCACCGTAAACATCACGGCGATCTTCCCGTTCGGACAGTCAGTCAGATCATTCTCATCATCCGTCCGCAGGATATCCATACACTGCTTCACGCCTGCCGTTATGAAGTTTTCCAGCAAAGAATCATCATCCTCGAAATCGATCCTCAGATAATTCTTCATCTCATCCACAGTAACGATCATCTGACATCACCTCACAATAAAGGAGGCAGATTACTCCACCGCCTTACTCTTACTCTCAGCTTTCGCTTGTAGGCTCCACAATCTTGATCCTGTAAGCCGTTTCAGCATATCCGTCAGCCCACAGAGTGAAGTTATCAACGGATTTCTCCGTATTATCACCTGCAAGCACCAGATCAGCTGCAACCCAGCGGACAAAATATCCTGCTGAAAGATCACAGGCCGTTGCCTCAGCGACATCCTCATCGCCCAGGGCAGAACCGTTGTAGTACAATCCAGTAATCGGAGAAATGCCGACACCCAGACCGATACCAAGCCACTTGTGAACGCCCCAGCCATTGCCGCCGTCAAAATCCTTAAGGTTCTTCACCTTATCGGACAAAGTGATCGTGATCTCATGGGTATCATCGTCCACCGCCACACTGGAAATCTTTCCGGTGTTATACTGACGATCCGCATGGCCGGAAACACTGTCCGTTACCGCCGCATACTGCATGGCGAAAGCATCGCCCACCATAAGCCCGGCATTCTTCAGATTCGTAATCAGTGTGTTCAAAGTTGTGCGGACTTTCGCAGCCGAATCACTGGTTACGTCAGCTGTACTCATATTCGGAAGCAGGCCGTTGTCATATACGATCTTCCCGCCGATATGGGTGACCTCGCCGCCCTGCTCCGTATAATTCTTTGCGTTATATTCGCTCATCTCTTACCTCCATATCCGGGCTGCCGCTTTTTACACGGCAGCCCCATTGTCTGCTAACCTTACGCCTTCATCTTCAGGAGCTTGATGCCTTCAGGAAGGATTACCTTGGCGTCAACACGCTCGGTTGCGACAAAACCAACCTGTCCGTTAGTGCTGTAAAGCTCATTGAGTCTCTGTACGGTCCTGCCGGAACGGTCAGCGATCCAGTAATTCTTGAAATCACCGAACGCAACAGAGAAAGCACCGGCTTCCATCTGCGGTACATAAGGACTGGTATAAAGGTCATAGCCCAGAAGCTTGTCAGGCTCGCCCGCCTGAAGGGAAGGCTGCCACAGATACACTCCGTTGCCGTCCTTCAGCTTCCTGATTGCGGAAATAGTCGCGTCATTCGCAAGGAACTTCGCGTTTCTGCGGTAAGGGCTCTTCAGCGCATACACAAGGCTGATAAGCTCATCCGCTGTCACAGCGGTAGAAGATGCGGCAGTCACGCCCACCTGTCCGCCGTTCGCGGTAAAGATACCCGTAGGCTGTCCGGTTCCGGTACCGACGCAGAACGCCTCTTCCTCAGCAATACCGAACGCCCTCGCAAACTCATTGGCTATATAGCTTTCCAGATCGAACATGGAATCCTGAAGAAGCTCGATGGAAACCTTCACGAGATCCGTAAGCTTAAACGCATCAATGGTCTTCTGGTCGAAAGAAGGATCACTCTCGGTATAAGCGCCGTTCTCAGCCGTCCACTTTGCCTCGGAATGGGTAGCGGCAACCGGGATCTTTCTCTCAGCGCTTGTGGTAATGACCTTCGCAAGACCTCTCACCACGTTCGCCTCATCCAGCCCCGTCACGATCTGTCTCTCAAACTCTTCCGGCACAAGATAACCGCCGTCCGCCTGCACGCCCTCGGAAAGGACATTATGCACAGGTCTCTTTCCACGGAGATGCGCACCGAAGTCTTCCTTGTAGGCATTGGAAGCACGGCCGGTCTTTTCGTCCATATCCTGCTTCACAGGTCTTCCGGTAAGGGGCATGTTTACAGGCTTGTTGAACTCAGCCTCCCTTGCCTCGGCTCTCTGCTGGCGGTCGATAGCCGCAGTCAGATCCTCGATCTCCTGCTCCATACGGCTGTAAGTCGCGTTATCCTCCGCAGACAGAACGCCGTTCTCATTCTCGTGGGTATCCACAAAGTTCTTCGCGGTCTCCCACACCTTCGCTCTCTTCTCGATCATTTCTTTGATAGTCATAGGTTTTATCCTCCCTTAAATGAATCTCTTGATACAATTCAAGCGTTCCCTGATCTCATCGCAGGAACGCCCGTTATCAGTTACCTGTTCAGTTTCCGTTGCACCGGTGCAACCGGCATCCGGCGCCTTGATATGACACTTCGCCGAAATCTTATCCATCAGCGAATTTGTCACCGCCGCCCTGGAATAGAGCATCGACACATCCGGCACTTCCAGATCCTCAGCCGCATCCTGCCTCTGCAGAATGTCGTCCGCGAAACCAAGCTCCACCGCCTTGTGCGCGTCCATCCAGGTCTCCGCATCCATCAAGTGCGAAATCTTTGTCCGGCTCATGCCGGTCTTGATCTCATAAGCGTTCATGATGGACTCCTTCACCTCAGCCAGCATGTTGATCGCTTTCTGCATCTCCGCCGTATCACCAAATGCGATAGTCGCCGGATTATGGATCATCATCATGGACACGGGACTCATAAGAACCTTCGTCCCCGCCATCGCGATCACGCTTGCCGCCGATGCTGCAATGCCATCGATCTTCACCGTGACATCGCCCTTGTAGTCCATAAGCATGTTGTAGATCTGAGCCGCCGCCACACAGTCGCCGCCCGGACTGTTGATCCAGACAGTAATGTTGCCGCTTCCCGAATCCAGTTCCTGCTTAAAAAGAGCCGGCGTGACATCATCGTCAAACCAGCTCTCTTCCGCTATTGTTCCATTCAGGAAAAGCACCCGCTCAGTTACTTCTTCGCCTGAAGCCTGGTCTCTGATCTTCCTGCTTTTCCAGTTCCAAAACTTCTTCATCGGAATTTTCCTCCTTCCCGTTATCCGCTTCCATATCGTATGCAGCACCCGCCGATACCAAAGGAACCATGTTGCCGTTTACCAAGTACAGATCACCGCCGTCCTCTTCAGGAATGCGGTCAAGGTTTTCAAGCTCCCGGATATCATTTGCAGACATCCAGCCATTCTGCCTTGCCGTGGCGTAACCGTTCATGCGGCTCTGGTAATCACCCCTAAGCAATCCGTCCACATTGAACTTGAAGAAATACTTCTTCTTTTCATCCGGTGTCAGAAGCGCCCTTACCATCGCCTGTTCCCAACGGCTCACCCAGGGATCCAGCGTGTACTTCACAAATTCAAGCGATTGCTGCTCAATGTTATTGAAGCTGCTCTTTTCCAGATCACCGATCATATGAGGCGGCACGCGGAATATCCTCGCGATCTCATCAATCTGGAACTTCCTTGTCTCCAAAAACTGCGCCTGCTCCGGGCTGATACTGATAGGCGTGTACTTCATGCCTTCTTCCAGAACCGCGATCTTATTGGAATTGCCTGAACCGCCGAAAGTCGCCTGCCAGCTTTCCCTGACCTTGCTCGGATCCTTTATGGTTCCCGGATGCTCCAACACACCGGAAGGAGCCGCGCCGTTCGCAAAGAACTTGCTGCCGTATTCCTCTGTGGCAATCGCCAGACCGATAGCATTCTTTGCCATCGCAATCGGTGAATATCCGACCAATCCATCGAATCCTAATCCCGGAATGTGCAGCACATCATGAGGCTGAAGCCTTACCGTCCTTCCAACCTTGTCCGTACCTTTCCTGCCGTCCACATCATCCGAATCGTAAACGGTGTATTCGTAATAGAGCCGTCCATGCTCATCACGGTCCACCTTCATCCGATCCGGCATCAGCGGATACAGAGCCACGACTTCGCCCTTGCCGTTGCGGATGATCTGCGAATACGCATTTCCCCACAAAAGCAGGTGTGTCATCAAGGTCTCCCGGAATATGAAGGAAGTCATCTCCGAATTCGGCTCATCATGAAGCAAAAAATAAAGCGGATGATCCACCGCTTTTTCCTTACCGCCATCATCGGTATATCTATAGAATTGCAACGGCAGGCTCGCCACTGCTTCCGACAGGATCCTCACGCAGCAGTACACCGCCGTCATCTGCATCGCAGACCGTTCCGTCACATACTTGCCACTCGAAGTACCTCCCAGAAAGAAGCTGTAGCTGCTTCCTGCCGTCCTATCCGTGGGCTTATCCCTGCTCCGAAATAAACCGCTCAGTATTCCCATCGCCATTCCCTCCTATCTCAAAAGACCAATAATCCTCTCGTGTCATAAACAGACTCCGTTGTTTCGTTCCCGCACCTGATCGCACGGTCAAGCGCCATGATCATCGCGATAGCCCCGTCAATCTTTTCCGTGGACTTCGCCTTGTCAGCCTTGATATTGCCCGCCGGATCCGTGCGGATATAAATGTTATCCATGTTCCACCGCAGAACCGGATGACCGCCATGCGCGATCTTCTGTTCCAGCACCAGCCTCATCAATTCCTTCGTAGGCGGAGACATGGAAGCAAAACCCTGTCCGAACGGCACGACCGTAAATCCCATACCTTCCAGATCCTGCGACAGCTGAGTAGCACCCCATCTGTCATAAGCGATCTCCCGGATATAGAACCTCTCGCCAAGCCGCTCGATGAACTTCTCGATATATCCGTAATGAACCACGTTTCCTTCCGTCGTTTCCAGAAAGCCCTTCCGCTCCCAGACATCATACGGGACGTGATCCCTCTTTACCCTTAAATCCAGCGTTTCCTCCGGAACCCAGAAATAAGGAAGCACGATGTACTTGTCCTCTTCATCCACCGGCGGAAATACCATGGCAAACGCTGTCAGGTCAGTCGTACTCGACAAGTCCAGACCGCCATAGCAGACACGCCCTTCCAGCTCATCCTCATCCACGGCAAAATTGCAGGCGTCCCATTTTTCCATAGGCATCCACCTGACAGCCTGCTTCACCCACTGGTTCAGCCTCAGCTGCCGGAAAGAATTTTCTTCCCCCGGATTCTGCTTCGCAGATTCACAGGCCGCTTTCACCTTGTCGATACCAACCGTGATATCCAATGAAGGATTCGCCTTCTTCCAGACCTTCGGATCCGTCCAGTCGTCAGATTCATCCGCGCCGTAGATCACCGGATAAAAAGTTGGATCTATCTTCCTACCTTCCAGAATATCCTTCGCCTTCTGATGCGTTTCATAGCAGATACTGTTCGTATCCGTACCCGCCGTTGTGATCAGGAAATACAACGGCTGCATCCTGGCGTCCCCGGAACCCTTCGTCATAACATCAAAGAGCTTCCTGTTCGGCTGAGTATGAAGCTCGTCAAACACAACCCCGTGGATATTGAAGCCGTGCTTACTGTATGCTTCCGCGGACAGCACCTGATAGAAGCTGTTTGTCGGCTGGAAGATGATACGCTTCTGTGAAGCCAGTATTTTCACCCTCTTATTCAGGGCCGAACACATCCTGACCATATCTGCGGCAACCTCAAATACGATTGACGCCTGCTGCCGGTCAGCAGCACAGCCATATACCTCAGCGCGTTCCTCTCCATCTCCACAACAGAGCAAAAGAGCCACCGCCGCAGCCAGTTCACTCTTGCCCTGCTTCTTCGGGATCTCAATATATGCCGTATTGAACTGTCGGTATCCGTTCGGCTTCATCGTACCGAATACATCCCGGATGATCTGTTCCTGCCAGTCGATCAGTTCAAAAGGCTTTCCCGCCCAGGTTCCCTTCGTGTGGCAGAGGCACTGGATAAAGTTCACGGCGAAATCCGCCGCTTCCTTGTCGTAAACAGAATCTTTCGCCATAAACTTCGTCGGCTTATATTTCTTCAGCTTACGCATCTTCATCCGCATCACCACCTTTAAGCCACTGCCTGTACACCTGCTCGGAGATCCTTGCCATCATCACCGGCGGGACGCTCATACCGCAGATATACTGGACGCTCTGATCCATGAAATCGTAATCCTGCGGAAATGTCTGGCAGTTGATGATATCCCTGTCCGTCATCAAAAGACCGTCGCACATCCGGTAAAGGCTGCTGCCTGAAACGATCGTCTGCACAGGTTCATCATCCCTGTTGATCGGCGTGGAGAAGCCATTGTTCTTGACCTTCCGCACCCTCTCATTGATATCCGCGATACAGCGGTCAGTCGGAATCCTGTACTTCAGAAGTTTTGCCTGCATACTGTCCGGATCCATCGCCTTGCCATACGGCTCCCGGACATCCCTGAAGGGAATCGGCTTTGAATGGAACTCCATTGAAAGCTTCGGATATTTCAGGTCTTTCCGATGCGCGATAAAAAAGACGCGCTCCCTTTTCTGAGGCACGCCCATCCTCGCGGCATTAAACAGAAATATTTGCACCGTATATCCGGCATCATCAAATCCCTTCACGATCTGGTTGACCCAGCCCTTCGCATTTCCAATGATGATACCCTTCACATTCTCAGCTATAACCACCTTCGGCTGAAGGCGTTTCGCTATCGCTATGAAATACAGGAACAGGTCGTCCAGCCTCTGCTTCGCCTGTCCTTCCCGGAACACCTTTTCCGTATTCCAGCCTTCTTCCCTGACTCCGGCTGTTGAAAACACTGAGCAGGGCGGCGAACCGTCCAGCACATCCAGATGGAACAGCTCTTCCGGCAACTTCTCATCAGGCAGCTTCAGGAAATCCCTGATATCCATAAGGAATGAATGCTTTGGATGATTGTTCTGCTTATAGACCTTCATCATATCGGGATCGATCTCACAATTCCCCACTACATCAAATCCCGCCAGCTTATATCCCATTGAGGAACCGCCACCACAGGAAAAGCAGGAAAACACGGTATGCCCGTGCTTTGGTCTTTTATCCAGCTCCGACAGGCTCCACTTCCACGGAAACTCAGTTGAACCGGAAACCGCAGTTCGGGCATTCGTATTTGAACTCTTCATCCCCAAACACCTCCGCATCTATTTCCGTGGTACCGGTCAGTTCCTTATCAGAACCGCCGCTGCCATCTCCGTCCACAGGCAGGTCAGCCGCCATACCAAAAAAGTCGAACCCTTCCAGATCAAGTCCTTCCAGTTCGACTTCCAACTTCATGAGATCCCATGTCGCCTTTTCCCCGGTCTTGTTATCCAGGAAGCGGTATTTCTTCTTCTGTTCCTCAGTCAGCCCGTCACAGATCAGACATTCCACATCATCCATACCAAGCGCGATCAAAGCCTTATATCTGGTATGGCCCGCGATGATCACATGATCCTCATCCACGATGATCGGCGTGATATAACTGCACTGGCGGATGCTTTCCGCAACAGCATTCACCGCATCATCATTCTTACGCGGATTATTCTTATATGGTTCAATATCCGCAAGTTTCAGTCTTTCCAGCTTCATACCTCGAACACCTCCCCGCAGCATGGACAGGTCATCATCTTAGGACCCGCCTCTTCCGATTCATCATCAGGAAGCGCAATCTCAGGCTGTCCGAAATCATAGCCCTGAAAATCCACATCGCATAATTCCGCAGAAAGCTTCTTCTGATCCCAGGATGCCATTTCAGCCGTCTTGTTATCATAAAGCCTGTACTTTTTCTTCTGTTCTTCTGTCAGATCGGAGGCGATCACAACCTCGCATTCCTTATATCCCAGCTTTTTCAGAGCTTTATACCTTGTATGTCCCGCCAGAATAAAGCAATCCTCGTCAATGACGATCGGCGCGATGTAGGAACACTGCCTGATACTTTCCACAACATCGTCCACCGCCTCATCATTTATCCTCGGATTGTTCTCATAAGGCTTCAATTCCGACAGCTTTTTCTTCACATATTTCATCGAAAACCTCCTATTTCTTCCTTGCCGATAACAGATGCTCCATCAGATCATCATGCGGATTAGCCCCTCCATACTCCACAGAGCAGTTTTCCTTCACGATCTGATAAATCTGGTACCAGCACTGGTTCACCTGCTTCAGATAGTTCTGGCTCATCGTCACATAAGGACTTGTGATCGCCGCCCCCGTGGTCGGATGCTTTGCCAGAAATCCGTATTCCGATATGCAGGTCTCGCACTGTACCCATCTGGATACCGACATTGCGTACTGTTCGATCAGCTGAGTGTTTACCAGCCGGTCGCACCCTCTTTCCTTCAGCCAGAGGAAAGTGCTTTTGAACACATCCTCCGCACAAAGGTCAATGCCGCTCTTCTGAGCAGCTTTCAGAAAATCTTTTACCGGCGGCACATCCTCGCCGTTTATCTCTTCAGGCTCCGGAAGGTCAATGACCGTTGCCGCAAGCCCGCTGTCGATCTTCTCCGTCAAGGCTTTTGATTTCCTGCCGGAACCGACCCTTGCGCCGCCGCGCATAGTCCCGTCTTTGGCCATCTTCCTTCACCTCAATTCCCTGCAGGGGTTAATACCCCGTTTGATTTCTTCTTTTTGTGCGTGTGACCCCCGCGCCGTTCCCTGGGAATCATACGCGTGAAGATTTTCACTCCCCCTCCGGGTGCTTTCCCCATCGGTCTCCCCTCTCTGCGTGTATGCGTGAGTGACACGACTTGCACAGCGCGATCAGATTACTCCTATCGTGCGTGCCACCTTCACTCAGCGGCTTCTTATGATGAACCTCTTCCACAGGAACGATCACTCCACGCTGGAAGCACAGCTCACAGAACGGATGCTCCTGCACATACTTATCACGGATCCTTTTCCACGCTCTTCCATAACGCTTCTTTGTCCGGGGATCTCTCCCATATTTCTCATACTCACTGTTTACCTTCGTCTGGTGTTCCGGACAGTATCTCCCTTCCGTAAGGTTGGGACAGCCCGGATAAGCGCACGGCTTCTTCGGTTTTCTTGGCATCTGTCCACCTTCTTTCTTCCACGGAAAAAGCCGCTGCAGATTATCCCGCAACGGCTTCCTCATCTTTCGCTTTTGCCATCTTAACATTATCACATAGGCTTACTGTATCGAACTTGATTTTACTGTATTCTTTCCGGAATCGTTATTTCATCCAGGGCATTCCTGTGAAGACGGAATACATTATCGATACCATATCCAAGTTCAATGGCGATCTCTTCCCATCTCATATAGGACAGGTATCTGAGTTCCAGTATCGTCTGAAGTTCAGCACACTCCACAGCTTTAATCCTGCGGATGATATCCTTCTTCAGTTCCACAAGCTTCATCATATCCTGGTTGATCTCATTCTCCAGGTCAATGATCTTGATAATTGCATCCTCCATTCTGGAACCATCCCTGTTCGGGCTCTTCGGCATATCCGAATATGTCACTGTTGCTTTAGTGGCCAGATCATGAAGATCCTCGATCTGTCCCAGCTTGCTCTCGATCCGCTGGTTCAATCCGAACGCCTGTGATAAATATTTCTTCGCTTCCTGCTGATGTCTGTTCATAAGCTACCTCCGATCGGATTTATTTTTCTTCCCTCGGATTGACTCTGATTGTCTCACTTCGTCCTGAAGCCTTCGGATCAGGTATTCCCCGTCCACGGATGTAAGCTGCTGATACCATCCGCTCTGGAAAAACCTCTCGATTTCCAAAGCCTCATCTATTGCCTGCCGGTTCTTCGGATGAGCCTTGATCTTCTTCAAAGCCGTCCTGTAATCAGAAACAGCCTGAAGGATGATGGCGTTTGCCAATCGCTCATACGGATCCTCCGCCAGATTCTTATTTCCCGCCATAGGCATTTACCTCCTAAAGCTGAGCCTTCACCGCATCAATAAGTGCAGCCTGAGTCATGTTCTTGTCAGACAAGGCTTTCATAATGCGTTCATCAATCGTTCCCTTCGTTACGATGTGGATGATCGTCACGGTGTTGTTTTGCTGACCCTGTCTCCAAAGCCTTGCCACCGTCTGCTGATATAACTCAAGGCTCCACGGAATCCCGAAAAATACCATCGTATTGCTGCCGGATTCCTGCAGGTTCAGTCCATGCCCCGATGAGGCCGGATGACAAAGTGCCACAGGAAGCTCACCTTTATTCCAGTTCTCGATACTGGCATCGGAATCAATACACTCAAAGGGGATGCCCATTTTGTTCAGTCCTTCGGAAATCCTCTCCCTGTCATGGCGGTACCAATAAACCACCATAACCGGCTTTCCGACTGCTGCCTCGATAATATCTTCCAGGGCTTCAATCTTTCGGTCATGAATCCGAACCACGGACTCATCATCTGCATATACTGCACCATTCGCCATCTGGGTAAGCTTTCCGGAAAGAGCCGCAGCATTAGCAGCCGTCACTTCACCCTCCGACATTTCAAGGATCAGATCCTTTTTCATATCCTCATAATTTTTCTTCTCCGAATCGCTCATATATACCGGATACTCTGTGGAAATCAGTTCCGGCATATCCAGATGATCTACCGCCTTCATGGAAATCGTAATATCGGATATCCTTTTATTGATCGCATCCTCAGCTCCTGGAAGAAGGCTGTAGCTGTAAACGATCTGTCCATTTGTGGCTGCCGGTCTGAAAAAGTTCAGCCTGTACTGTCCTATGAACCTTCCAAGCCGTTCTCCCATATCCAGCACTTTGAACTCCGCAAACAGATCCATATATCCGCCACTGCCGGTAGGCGTTCCGGTAAGTCCCACAACCCTGCTCGCCTTCGGTCTTACCTTCATCAGGGATTTGAACCTTTTCGCCTGACTGTTCTTGAAGGATGAAAGTTCATCTATCACGATCATGTCAAAATCAAAAGGCATCCCGCTTTTCTCAACCAGCCAGGGAACATTCTCCCTGTTGATGATGTAGATATCCGCATCCTTCTTCAGTGCCGCCAGACGTTCTGCCGCCGTGCCTACCACGATGGAATATCTAAGAATTCCAAACTCATCCCACTTTGCAATCTCATCCGACCATGTATGTTTTGCGACTCGAAGCGGCGCTATGATCAACACCTTCCCGATCTCGAATCTGTCATACAGAAGATGAAGTATAGCCATAAGCGTCAGGCTCGTTTTCCCCATACCCATATCTAGGAATATGGCCGCCACCGGATTTTTCAGTATGAAGTCGATAGCGTATTGCTGATAATTATGTGGTTTATACTTCATTCGCCCCGCCTCCCATCTCGTTTAACATCGCATCAATCTGTTCCTCGCTGTCGATGACATATACCCTGAATCCGAAATGCCTCAGCTGCTTATGCCTTGCCTTTTGCAGCGGACGCGGCTTCTTGCCAGGGGCCTTGACCTCGATGAAGCAGATCCTCGCCATCGGAAATATGGCTATACGGTCCGGAACTCCGTCAAAGCCGGGTGATACCCACTTCGGGCATATTCCGCCACGGCGTTTAACAGCTGAAATGATTTTCTGTTCTATATCTTTTTCTCTCATAAATGCCTCCAAGCCTTTATTCATACGGCTTTCCGCTGACCCGGTGACAGTCGTGACAATCATTTCAAAAACCTCTCTATATAGATAAAAAATGATAAATTTCTGCCCTAAAGGGGGTTTTATGATAAGACTGTCAAGACCGTCACCAATCAGTAAAAAGCAGAACCATAAATGTTTATGTCCTGACTGTCACGACCGTCATCACACGAAGTCGCCACCATCCTCAGCCAGTTTTAATCCCTTGACGAAACGCCCGTCCTTACGCTTCTGACGGGTAAAGCCACGATTCTCAACCTCTGTATAGAACTCCGTTGTGCTTCTGGTAAAATCCCCGGTCCTTGCACAGTACGCACGGTAAGCCGCATAGAAATCCCCGGACTTTTCCTCATAATCAGGATCCACCTCACAGCATTCTTCCAGAAAATGTGAAAACCAGTCGCAGTCAGCCTTATATTTGGCGATAGCTTCCCGGACTTCCTTAGGCTTCTCAATATCAAAGTCCTTCTCATATGCCTCTTTCGCGCCCTCGATCATCCACTTTAGGATGTATCCGCCGGAATGCTCGATCAGGTACTGGGTATAATTTTTGATGTCATTCTTGCCCTCAAACTTCGCGTTAAAAGGAATGACCACAAGCCTGCGCCAGATACCGTCATCCATTGCGGACACCTTCGGCAGATGGTTGGTAAAAAGCACGATGGAATGCGTGGGTATAAAGTCGAATGGATCCTTATACTTTTTCTCGCCCTTAATACGGTCAGTGCTGCATAACTGCTTCACGATGGAAGTAGACAGCCTCACTCCCTCTTCAAGCTCACCTGCGATCAGGAAACGCTTACCCTTCAGTTCCGCAATCTCCGGCTTAGGGTTGCGCTTGCATCCGGCAGTCAGGATATCCGCAGATATGGTCCCTGCATAAGAACCCATGACCGCAGCCTCAGAATTGAACACCGTGGATTTTCCGTTCCGACCTTTGCCATAAGCGATTGTCAGCTTTTCCTCTTCCACACGCCCGAACAGCGTTTCACCCATCGACTGCCTTGTGTAAGTAATGGTTTCATCGTTCCCCAGGAATGTGCGGTCAAGCTGCTCCAGCCATTCATCCCTGCCATCATCCGAAGGTGAAACCGCCGTGATCTTCGTAATATAATCCAGCGGATTATGCGGCCTTAAACTGTCCACGCCCTTACGCAGATCAATGGTTCCGGCAGGCGTGTTCAGAAGATAAGGATCCGCATCCAGCTCATCAACATTGATCTCCACCATAGGCTTCGCCGCCTGCAGCGTTGATGTGACATACTTCATATCCCTGCGTTTCATGACGAAGGCAAAGTACGCCCTGGCTTCCAGATACTCCATGAACAGCTTCATCTGTTCATCGGAAAAATCCTTGATATCGCGCTTGCCTCCGGACTCAACTGCCGCCTGATCGGCGCCGGCATCAATAACCGCCTGCTTGGTAACCGCGCATAACAGAAGCGCATCCGCAAGCTGCATATCCAGAAATTCCTCCATGATACCGACCGCCCTCTGTTTGGACTCATTCCATACCTTGCCGTCATAAATGAGATAATCGGTCGCCGTGGTAAAGCGCACCATTTCCCCGTATTCCTTCACAAAAGCCTTCGCTTCCCCGATATCCGAATAGTCGCCCGGCTTCAGGCTCCCGGCTTTCCCGAAATCATCATCATACTCATCCGGCGCGACATACCCTTCCTGGGTGCATACCTTCGTGCGGTAGAACCTTACCGCCGAATTCCAGATAGTCTTCAGCTCCGACTCCGAAAGAGGTTCCTCACAGCATTCCGCCCTGCGAAGGAAAGCATCACGGGAATACTCATTCACACCAAGCCTCTTAATCAGAGCTCCGGCATATCTGGATAAGGTTCCGTTACGTTCGCCAACCGGAATCATTCCGGAACTCCTGTAAGCCTTGCTTGTCAGTACAGCTGCTGTTGTCCCTGTTTCCTCCGATTCATAAACAGGCGTGATCACATCCTCAATGGACATCCATCCTTCATGCCAGACAATATCCGCCGGATCCACATCCGCCCCGAAGATAAATCTTGATGCATCCAGGGCTTTTACATCGAAAAAAGGATATTTTTCATGAATGCCTCGCTTCAATGCAGCCACATATTCCGCATCCGTTGTCTCTTCTATAGGGTAAAAGCAATGCATCTTTGGTCTCGGAGCCTTGCCGTTTTTCGGCTTCATATTGTTACGGCTCGGAGCAACCGCCACCGCGACATCCGGTTCCAGACCGGCAGCACCTTCCAGCGTTATCATTTCATCAGGATTTTCCGTATGATCGTTATCACAGTCCATCACAATGCAGTTACACTTTATGAAGTTGTCATTACTTCTGTAATCGCTTTTGAACTGTCCGCAGGTGTTATCCTTTGCGATAGCAGCTGCCAGTTCACCGGCATTATTTATCTCAGCGTGGTTGGGATAGTGGACATTCGTCTTATCTCCGGTGCAATCCGCCACGCACAAATCAAATCTCATATCGATCCTCCCTCCGGCAGAACAATCTGCTTGTCTTCATTGATTTCCTCCATTTCCATGGTAAATTTCCGTATCGGCATCCCGATCCTCTCCGCCTTCGTGATCTCAATCTTCATGCCGGCGGTCGGCTCCCCGAACACCCACAGCTCATCGCACCTTTTCATTAAGGAAAGATCCAGATTGATCGCCGTGTCCCTGTCGGTTTCCTCATCCAGCACCCCATGAAGGTTCAGGATCGGATTAAACGGAACGCCTCCGCTTTGGATTACACGCCTGCTGTATTCCTTCGTCCTTTCCACATTTGCTTCAATGTCTCCGGAATATGCTGACGCTATGTAAATGATTGGTGGGCTCATAGGCTCTGCACCCCTTTCGTTTAGAAGTAGAAGCCTTCCGGCTTCCCTATCTGGGAATGGAGATGACAGGGGTGACATGCACAACCGAACTTTTATTTTTTTCAGGCTTTCTGAATCGCTTCCTTTTTATAAGCAAAATCCGCCGAACCTCCCGGCGAATCTTTTTCATTTTCCGTTGTGCAGACTTACGTGCCCATCTCCATACCCAATCAGGAGGACAGGAACTCCACGGGAAAACAGAGAGTGAAAGATTTTTCAAAATCCGTTGTGCATAACACACCGCTCATCTCCATTCCCAATCAGGAGGACAGGAAGTCAGCCGGAAAGGAGGAAGCAGCCATGGATGCTGAAAGAGAAGCCGCTGGTGCAGATGTTTATGACGAAGAACTCAGGGACATCCTCATTGCCATCAGCGTCATCGCAAAGCGGCTCGCAACAAAGATGGAAGCTGCTGTGAAGTCACAAACACAGACAAGCAATGCAAACGAACGCCAAGGAGGTTAAAGATGGGCAAAATGAAGGAACTGTCCACGGTGTTGGACGAAATCGTGACCTGCGGGGAAACTCTCGTGCAGGGTGCAGAAAAGTTAAGAGACATGATGGAGATCATCGACAGCCTGGCTGAATGCGGCAAAACCCTGATCTCATCCGGCAAGGCCTTAAGGGATTACTTCTCTGATACAGAGGAAGCGAAACCGACAGCCAGGAAGGTTGAGAAAAAAGAGGCAAAACCTGCCGCAGCGCCAAAACCTGAGAAGGTACTTTCAAAAGAAGATGTCCGCAAGGTTCTCGCTGAAGTATCTCAGGCCGGTCACAGGAACGAAGTAATAGATCTTCTGAAGAAGCATGGCGCTGATAACATCACCGCCCTTAACCCGGAACTCTATGAAACGGTAATCAAAGAAGCGGAGGGATTGAAGGATGCCTAAACACGCATTTTTATCCGCATCCTCATCCCACAGATGGTTGGCCTGCCCGCCCAGCGCAAAGCTCTGTGCGGAAATATCAGAACAGGCTTCACCATACGCGGCTCAGGGAACGGATGCACATGAACTTTGTCAGCATAAAGTTGAGAGATCGCTTGGCCGGGATTCTCCCGATCCTACAGAGAATCTTGACTACTACGATCAGGAGATGGAAAGCTGCGCGGAAGAATACTGTTCCTTCGTAATGGAACAGGTCTCAGAAGCAAAAAAGCACTGCAAGGATCCGCAGGTACTGATTGAGCAGAGGCTGGATTTCTCCCAGTGGGTACCGGAAGGCTTCGGAACCGGGGACTGCGTGATCGTTGCGGACGATATCTTGCAGGTCATCGATTTCAAATACGGAGTCGGCGTCCTGGTTGAAGCAGAAAAGAATCCACAGATGATGTGCTACGCATTAGGAGCATGGTCGGCTTTCAGCTTCCTTTATGACATCAAGTCCATAAAGATGACCATCTTCCAGCCGCGCAGGGATAACGTAAGCACCTATGAGATCAGCACGGAAGAATTGCTGAAATGGGCTGAGGAAGTATTAAAGCCTACTGCCACGCTTGCCTATAACGGCGAAGGGGAATTTGCAGCCGGCGACCATTGCCAGTTCTGTCACGTGAAGGCTACCTGCCGGAAGCGTGCGGAATACAACCTGGAACTCGCAAAGTATGATTTCGAGATGCCGGTCAACCTGGATGAAACTGAGATCGCCGCGATCCTTCCAAGGATAGACGAACTCACCGCTTGGGCAAACGACATCAAGGAATACGCCCTGCAGCAGGCTCTGTCCGGAACCAGCTATCCCGGATTCAAAGTAGTCGAAGGCAGATCCGTCCGGAAATATGTTGACGATACCGCCGTTGCGGATACAGTCAAAACTGCCGGATACGATCCTTACGAACAGAAGGTCTTAGGTATAACAGCAATGACCCAGCTTCTGGGCAAGAAGAAATTTGAGGAGATACTTGGCTCCCTCATCACGAAGCCTCAGGGCAAGCCGGTTCTGGTGCCGGAGTCAGATAAAAGACCGGCGATCAATACTGCATATGAAGATTTCAAAGAAGAATAAGGAGGACAATACAATGTCAAATTTCACAATTCCTACTAAGGTTGTTACCGGTGTCAACACAAGATGGTCCTATGCCAATGTCTGGGATCCTAAGTCGATCAACGGCGGAAAGCCGAAGTACAGCGTATCGCTTATCATCCCGAAGTCTGACACCGCGACAATCGACAAGATCAAGGCTGCGATCAGGGCCGCCTACGAAGAAGGAGAATCCAAACTTAAGGGCAATAGCAAGTTTGTTCCGGCTCTTGAAGATATCAAAACTCCTCTTCGTGACGGAGATAAGGAGCGTAAGGGCGATGATGCTTATGCGAATAGCTACTTCATCAACGCCAACTCCGATCTGGCTCCGGGTATCGTGGATGCCAACCGTCAGCCTATCCTTGAACGCTCCGAAGTTTATTCCGGAGTTTACGGCAGAGCCAGCATCAACTTCTACGCTTTCAACACCAATGGCAACAAGGGTATCGCCTGCGGTCTGAATAATCTTCAGAAGATCCGTGACGGTGAGCCTCTCGGAAGTAGAAGCCGTGCTGAGGATGACTTCGCCGGATTCGACGACGATGACAACGATGATTTCCTGGACTAAATGACAATCGGGATGGCGGATACTACAACCGCCATCCCCCTACTACGAAACTATGAGGTAACGCAAATGTTTGAATTCATGACAAACACAGTGATCATGACGCAGTTCCTGTTTATCGTAATGCTGGACTGCTATATGGCAGGGAAAGCAATTATCTGGATAACCAGAAGGTTGCGCCGCAATAAAAAATAACAATATCGGGCGGCGGAGGCGTAAATCCCTCCGCTGCCTTTATATATAAAGGATGGTGACAATATGAGTAAAATCCATAATCTCAGTATCGACCTGGAGACATTTTCTTCCGTCAGCCTTAAGGACTGCGGCGTTTACAAATATGCAGAGTCTCAAGACGCAGAGATCTTATTATTCGGCTACTCCGCAGATGGAGCGCCGGTCACGGTAATCGATGTCGCCCAGGGTGAAAAGATCCCCGGAGATATCCTTGCAACCTTATCCGATGATACCGTAACGAAATGGGCCTACAACGCAACCTTTGAGCGGATATTCCTCTCCATATGGCTCCAGCGTAATTATCCCGAACACTTCAGTTCATACAGCATCCCGGAAGATACGGTCAGAAAATATCTTGACCCATCATCATGGAGATGCACTATGACCTGGGCTGCTTACATGGGACTTCCGTTATCACTGGAACAGGTCGGCGCCGTGCTGAAGTTATCAGAACAGAAAATGAGCGAAGGAAAGAACCTGATCCGCTTTTTCTCGGTTCCCCGTACTCCTACCAAGAATAATCCTGCTACAAGGAACTACCCCTCTGACGCACCTGACCGTTGGGAAACCTTTAAGGAATACAACAAAAGGGATGTTGAAGTCGAAATGCAGATACAGCAGCGGCTCTCCCGCTTCCCTGTACCTGATTTTGTCTGGGATGAATATCGTTTATCCGAAGAGATCAATGACAGAGGGATCCTGATCGACCAGACTATGGTGGAAAACGCTATCACTATTGATAACCATGTCCGCTCTGATCTCATGGAGAAAATGAAAGAGCTGACCAACCTCGATAACCCGAACTCAAACCAACAGCTTCAGGGCTGGCTCCGTGGAAAAGGAATAGTCAGCGACTCATTAGACAAAAAAGCAATTAAAGAACTGCTGCCTGCCGTTCCGGCAGATATTCAGGAAGTCCTGCAGTTGAAGCAGCAGATATCCAGATCATCAGTAAAGAAGTATCAGAAAATGATGGATACTGTTTGTGAAGACGGACGTGCCCGGGGTATGTTCCAATTCTACGGCGCTAACCGGACAGGCCGATGGGCCGGAAGGCATATACAGCTGCAGAACTTACCCCAGAACCACCTGAAAGACCTTGCGGAAGCCCGCCAGATCGTCAGGAATGACGATTACGAAATGCTCTCCATGTTGTATGAAGATATCCCTGATACCCTCTCACAGCTTATCAGGACAGCGTTCATCCCAAAGCCTGGATACCAGTTTTATGTGAGCGACTTTTCCGCCATTGAGGCGAGAGTGCTGGCGCATATATCCGGAGAGAAATGGAGAAGCGACGTATTCAGACGCGGAGAAGATATTTACTGTGCATCAGCTCAGGCAATGTTCCATGTACCTGTTGAAAAGCACGGTCAGAACTCCCACCTTCGCCAGCGTGGCAAGGTCGCTGAACTCGCCCTCGGATACGGCGGAGCGGTCGGAGCCTTAAAAGCAATGGGTGCCTTGGAGAACGGCATGGAAGAATCCGAACTCCAGCCGCTTGTAAATATGTGGCGCGAGTCCAACCCAAATATCGTTGCCCTTTGGTGGGATGTCGATAATGCAGCGAAAAACTGCATCAGGATGAGAACCAAAACAGAAACCCACGGCATCCGCTTCACCTATGAAAGCGGCTTCATGTTCATTACCCTGCCATCCGGCAGAAGACTCGCATACGCAAAGCCTCGGATTGGAGAGAACCAGTTCGGTGGAGAATCCATCACCTATATGGGCGTGGATACTCAGAAGAAATGGAGCCGGATTGAAAGCTACGGCCCCAAGATCGTGGAGAATATCACCCAGGCGGTAAGCAGGGATATCCTCGCTTACGCCATGCGGACTCTCTCCCATTGCTTCATCTGCGGACACGTCCACGATGAACTGATCATCGAATGCAAGCCGGAAGTATCCCTTGATGTTATCTGTGAACAGATGGGAAGAACCCCGCCCTGGATCCCCGGCATCGGACTTCGCGGAGATGGATATCGATGTGGATTCTACATGAAAGATTGACACGAAAAAAGCGGCTCCCGGTTTATTGCCGGATGCCGCTGTACTGTTATATTTTATATTTTTCTTTAAGAAGTCCCGTCATACAAAGGTTATATGTCTTATCTCCCTTTGTCACTCCATTTTTCCGTGTACCCTCATACTCAAAACCCACTTTTTCAAGCACCCGCCCCGATGCAATGTTTGGTTCATAGTATACGCCGGTAATACGAATAATATCAAGCTTGTCAAATGCTATCCGGCAAATCTCCTTTGCTGCTTTTGTCATTATTCCCTTTGACCAATAATCTGTCAGAAGTAAATATCCGATTTCACCATCTCTATGATATACATCCTGTCTTTGTTCAACAGATATATTCCCAACCAGTTTTCCATCGACATATATCACACGCCACACACCAGACTTACCATCGTTTTCTGTGACCATATTTATCCACCATTCAGCGGATTCATCAGTATAAGGATACGGCAAACGGTCAGATAAGAATTTCCGATCCACCGCATTACAGACTTCTTTTAGTCCTTCCTTGTCTCTCATTGTCGGTATCCTAAGTTCTATCTTCATACGCTACCCTCTATCAGTGAAATCGCGAGAAATCTGCTGCAATATATTTCTCAAACTGCTTCTTACAGTATTCCTTCTTGATACAGGTTTTCTTATCCGTCCGGTTCCCGTTAAACCAAATACTATGCTTTCCCTTATTCTTCCCAGTCTTATTCGTGACACACTCATTCAAGAACTCTTCCGACGACATAATCCACATAAGATCAAGTCGTTCCGAATAGAACACAAAATAGAAATTCTCAGTCAACTCATGAGTAATTGCGGAAAACAGCGCGGCATCCCCATCCGTAACCTCACTGGATCTTGCTTTTATCTGAATCTCAATGAATGTGCCGTTTTCCCTCTTAATGACACAGTCAACGCCATGATCATCCACAAGAGGCATATAAACATCAAGCCCCTCCATGAGCATCTTTCCGACCAGATTGTACTCCATTCTCTTGCCGAACCCGGCAGAGTGCCTAAATGATATACCCATTATTAAGTCTCCTACATCGTCACATTCAAAAGTCGTTTCAGCCCCTTCTTATTCTTCGGCACATTTCTTCCCGGTGCAATATTCCTGAGATATTCCCCATAATCTCCAGTCTCTATATCCTCCAACATTGCAATATTGAGCAGATTCTTAGCTCTGGAAGACCCGGTATATAACAAGCGCCTGTTTTCGGGATTTGTCAACGCTGACATCTGCGCATCCACAATTAGAATTGCTTCAGCCTCAAGGCCCTTGAATTTGCGGATCGTTGTGAACAATATCTTTCCTGCTTCACCTTCGCATGACAATTCCTGTCCGGCATACTTCTTTCCCGGATCAATCCATGAACTATCAATCGTCTTGGCTGTCAGAATAACAACATCTGACGGATCCAGACCTTCATCCATTACACGTGTTATGAAATCAGATACGATCTTTTCCTCTTCATCTTCTCTTGTATAGAATCGTGCCGCCGGGATTTCTCCATGTGCTTCATTATAGGTCACATTCTCCAATCCCATTATGCTGCAGGATGTCTTGAACACTTCTGCGGTATTGCGACAATTCTTATGTAAAACAAGCCTGCATTCCGCATCTTCAATCCACTTCGGCAGCTGATTCTTCATGATGTATTGATTCCGGTCATAGAACACATAGAAGCAACCGTTCTTCAGCTTTACCAACTCATAAAGTCGATTCAGGAGCCGTTCGTCCAGATCCTGTCCTTCATCCACGATAATATTTGAATATTCCCAGCTATCTTCGTCAAATACCTCTTCCAGAAATTCCTCAAATTCTTCCAAAACTTCATCTATAGGCGAATCGGACTGACCCATGATTTCATATGCCAGAGAATGCGCATTATGGAAGGTTACATTAGGAATAGTATTATTCTTTTTTAGCGCATCTCGAAGGAAGCTATTGAAGCAAAGAAACAATACCTGCTCATCCTGTGCCGCTAATCTCTTAGCTTTTTCAATACCCAGAACCGTTTTCCCGGTTCCAGCCAATCCATGTATTACAGCCGTCTTCTGCTCTTCAAGGAAATCCAGAAGGGCCGCCTGCTGCCGTGTAAGCTGGATATATGTCTCTTCCATTTCTTCAATTTTTGTCTTAAGCCTTGGCACAACGTGAAAATGCGGACACAGAACATTTATCACCTTCTGCAGCTGGGACTGGTCAAGGCTGACCTGGCGATACTTCTCGGCCCAATAAGCAAATGCGCTATTGATAGCCTTTTCAGGATTTTCAAGACTGAGTCTATCCAGCGTAATTTCTTTTGGTGATTCCGGAGGTAATGTCGCCTTCTCGCTAATATCTACTGACGGGAACCACACGCCGTAGCACATCATAGGGATTCTAAAATCCCGTATCCCCTGATTCAGCCTATCAAGCAATTCAAACTGACTCTTCCTTGCCTGCACATATGGTTCAATCCGCTTAGACTGACCGCTTTTCGTATTAGTCTGGATCCACTCACCATTCTTATATTCTATTTCTCCGGACTTTACTTCAATAACAAAAATCCCCTTCGCAGGATGCACGATGACAAAATCAGCTTCTCCCACCGTTCTTTTTTCGTTTATCCCGACCCAGCTTAAAGAATAAAAAACCGTATATTGATCACTCAATGTTCTGAGCGCTTCATATACCTTCATCTCTCCATAACTGTTATTAAAATCCTCCGGCTTGACGCTTGGAATAAATATAGCCATAGCGCATCCTCCTATATATCAAGAGCCTTCTTTATCAGCTGCTCGGCCGTTTGTCCCGACTCAATCCCGGCAACAAAGCTTTCAAATGCAGCAACCCTGGCTTCCTTCTTGGCAGCCTGATCATCCAGTATTTTCTTCGTAAGATCCTCTGTCAATTCTTCCTTTATCGTATAGAATAATGCCTTGCTCGGAGCCATCTTCATCCGAAGATCCCCTTTCACGCATTTATCCCACAATTCCAATGTAATTGTGTTTATATTCTTATCTGACTTCTTAGCTATAATCTTCATCAGCCCAGACTTTGAATACTTCGCCAATCCATCAAGATATGCTTTCCCGGAATCCGTTACGCCCTCAAAGCACTTTATGGTCTGTACGCCCTTCGCTATGATTGAAATCACACCATAATCCATCAACAACGCAAACGCCGTGCGTTGTTCTTCCGTCATCGTCTCATAGGATACATGATCAAACGTCTTTCCCTCGCTAAGCTTGCGATCTTCCCACTCATTACTCAGAGTGGTCTCGGTACACAAAGTCTGATTCAGCAACATTCTCCGACCGCGTTTTGACTGATTCGTGTAAAGAAGATAGCCATACGCAGGCTGTCCATCACGACCGCCACGCCCCACTTCTTGATAATACTGTTCAACCGTTTCAGAGATTAGGTAATTGACCACCACGCGGATATCACCTATATCCACACCCATTCCAAAGGCTGATGTGGCAAATACGATCTTTATGCTCCCATCGGTAAAACCTCGCATGACCGCATCCTTATCGCCATCCCCCATATCAGAATCGAAATATGCCACGCCCTCATAAACATCCTTATATTTTTCATACAGCGTTCGGGTTGTGCCCTTATTCCCTCTTTTTCTATGGGCGAAAACAAGGATCTTCTCTCCGGGATGACTCTCAATTATTCTTTCCAGCTCATCATCCTTTGTTTCTTCTTTACCATCTTTAAGATTGATGATCTCCAAATGCAGATGCTCTCTCCAAAGATTTTCACCCTTGATCAGCTTAGTAATCCTAAACTCATTACAGATCTGTTCCTGTTGCTTCTCATTCAGCGTTGCCGTTAAGCAAAGCATCCTCGGCCAGTCATTCCCAAAAATTCTGTCCATGAATAAGGGGATATTCCTGTATGCCGGACGGAAACCTTCGCCCCACTGCGAAACACAATGAACCTCGTCCACGACCACAAGACCGATATCATCTTTTCGAAGGCTCAGCATATATTCCAGATAGCCATCATTGGAGATTCTTTCCGGCGAAGTGAATATAAACTTCGGAAGTACACCATTCGCCATATCGGTAATGGTTCTAAATTGCTTCCTGTAATCCATCCCGGCAAAATTCACAGACTGAAGCCCCAACCCGGTCAGCTGCTTGCATTGCTGACTCATAAGAGCCACAAGCGGAGATATAACAAGAGTTGCTTTACCAAGAGACAGCCCCGCCACCTGATAAATCAGAGATTTCCCTCCGCCCGTAGGCATCAAGCATAGAACCTTCTCACCATCAATCAGAGCATCTATCGTTGGCTCCTGTACATCATGGAAAGCCTCAATCTTCGGAAAGTATTTTTTTAATATCTCTTTTTTGTCCATACTTACCATATCGTCGTAAACTTCAACAGATCATCATTTCCGCAAAGCGTAGCAATATCGGAACGATGGATCGAAGTCACATAATCATAAAAATCATTTGTCAAAAGATACCTGTAATCACTCGGAAATTCCTTTTGGAATCTGGCCTTGATTTTTTCTTCCAGATACCTGAATATCCTTAGCGTATAGAGCCCAAATGTTTCATATGGGAAATAGTAGTTGTGTTCCGTCTCGATCACTCCGGTCTTTGAGTAGAAGTCATCCTTGACCATCAAAAACTCCGAACTATCTGACGGCATATTCACGCCTTTGCCTTCTCCAGTTAAAAAATGCAGCGAATAAACACCGGCCTTATAATTCCCCGGAAATGCACGTGGATACATATGATTCAGAATATTGGAAACAATACCAAATCCCAGAACACCACTCTGATAGCAAGCATCCTCGCTCATCTGTGCAAAACCGATATCCTCTATCGTATCCACATCCGCCAGCGCTTCTTCATCCATCTCTTCATCATATTCAATGGCAAAGTTCATCATGTTATAGAATGTGTCATAGAGCTGCTGGCTCTTACATCCATAAAACTTCTTTTTCCACTCACCCAGAGCCTCTGACTTGCTTTGCAAGGTCTTCCGGATAACATCACAATCCTTCTTAAGTGTGACTGCCTTGAATCCCTCGGTATCCTCCGAATATTCTTCCTCCATAAGCTCCATATCAAAGATTTCAAAATACTTATCATGGAGCTTATCATTCTTTTTTATCATCTCGGCAAGCAGGGCTGAAAAGCTGTCGCCCGGAGATGGCAGATCCTTATAGTGGGATACACCCTCCAAATAATCGTTGGCATACTGTTCCAAGCGTGGCTGCATTACAGTCCACACTTCTTCCATGTGTTCCTGATCAGAGAGAAGCTCAAATTCCCTCTTCCCTATACTGCTGTCTATCTGGCTACTGATCATGACTCTGTACCTCCCATTATTTTCTTGACTGTGATCCCAGCTTATGAAATCCTTTTGCATCTAAAAACTCATTGCACTCATCAATATCTCTTTCTGGAAAAGCGGTGAATAAAAACTTATATGCCTGCTGTTCCTCATCCGTCGGATTAAACGACAATCCCTGTGCCTTCAGAACTTCCTCCATCTCACTTTCATCCAGTCCCAGAGCAAATCCCATAGTCACAAGCGGACGAAGTGTAAACTTCTCATAATTCTGCTGAACCCTTGTATAATTGATGGCATCCATTTTCGTATTGCTTTGAAACGATGACGAATTCCAATGTGCCATCTGCATATATTCCTGGAGCATTTCACAGGCCGTCTTATGCGTTGCCTTAGATCTGGCGAATCTTCTTTCAAATTCCTTTGCTTTATTGTAAAGTTCAGTATTCTGAGGATTACTATCACATGCCGGCTCTTCTTTGAAAATAGTGTCCATCCGATACATCATATGAGCGGATGCATCATGTATCAGATATGCTTCACCAAACAGCTTCCTTGAAAAATCTATTGTACATTCGTGAAGGTTTTCCTTTGCATACGCGGTAAGCAACCATGCTCCTTCACTTTTAGCAACATACTTTTCGTCTTTTAATACAAAATATCCCTCTGCAAATATGAATGCTCCAGTATCAATAATCGCCCTGAGGAAATCATTCTCGATGTAGAGCCTGAATGCATCAGACGGAGATATTGGCTGCTGACGCTTTACAGCGTTTGATTTTTTTCGGTTCTGTCCAGCATTTTCTGTATTGTTTTCGCCACAACAGTAAGGCTCCGCCTCTGGATAACCTATCTCGCACATTCTGATTGCCGCTGACTGCTTAGATACGCGGTAATATGCCGCAAGCCTCTCCACAACCGTTTCGGCAACATCACTTCGACTGGTATACCCACCGGCTGGAACAATCTCTATGAATAACTGTTCAACTTTCTTTTTTGTTGCCGGTTTCGGCATAAGGATCTTCGGTGCAATCGTCCTCGCCTGCCACTCCATGCGTTCAACGTCCGTCCATTGACCGGATCCCACATCTCGCCGCGGCATTTTCCTGTCACACCGGATGCCAAACTCGACACTATTCTCATGTGTCCTCTTATAATTGAAATAGTTCCTATGCCGCCACCAATGATAACATTCATGGGCAATCGTGTTATTGATACGTCCTTCATTCAGAATATCTGAATCGATAAACAATGACGGTCCATCAGTCGGATAGCCTATATAATCCTGCGTTGTCCAATCATAAACATCCACAATACCTTTTGTAAAAGTAATGGCACCTTGGACGCTTCCATCAAGTGACAGACATTCAGAATCTATGATTTCAAGAGACATCAGCCTCGTTGCTATATCTCTTATCGGTATCGGCTGAGGATTTTCTATAGCATCTTCACATTGATATTTACGCAGGAAAGCCTCAGCTTCAGCCTCAAAATCATCTACATATACTTTGAACGGATTTTCTCTTGTCAGCATTCACTGAGGCCTCCTCTTCGTTAATCATCTTCACCTCGCAGGATGCGATATACTTCCGCCATAAATACCGTTGCGAATTTAGCGCGGACTTCTTCATTGTTTAACAACAGAGTATAGAAATCTGTATTCTGATCAAAGCCTTCTACCAATGCATCCTGGACGCAGTCATCATAAGTAAACTTAAACTCATCAATCGAATTGCTCTTGGCGCTCTTCTTCAGGCGTTCTTTTATGGCATCATTCTTCAGAAGAAGATCCCTGATCTGCATTGCCGCCTTCGTTGTAAAGTCAGGTTCATAGTCCTTATCATATAGGGCATTAACCTCATCAATAATCTGAGACAGAAGCTTTTTCTGTTGCTCTTCAAGTGATGCCGGCTTCGGTTTCTTAATCTTCACATCCGGCTTTGCTTCCATCTCTTCTTCCTTGTGTTCTTCCAACTTTTTCTGACGGAAATCACTGACTGTAATCTTATCAGCAATGTCGAAATTGTTTCCGCCACCGCCTGGATTCAGCTCCTTAACCAGATACGAGAGGAAATTGTATCGTTTATGAAGTTCTACATTCTCGTATGCCGTCGCCTGGATCAGGAAACAATATCCCTTTAAGAAGCTCTTAATATCCTTCTTAATCTCCATCTGTTCCTTTTCAGGCCGGCGTGTGATGTTCTTCAGAGCCTTGTCCAGCAATAACCACATGCGCTGTTTATCTCTGGTTGATCGTGTCTCTTGGTACAGATAACTGTTAAACTCAGCAACATCATCATAATCAAGGAAATCATGTTCCTCGATCACCCTGTCCATGTCCCTGATATCTGACGGAGTAATCGTCTCAAAAAGAATGGTCTCTTTGTAATACGGCTTAAATGCATTCTTTATATCATCATAGCTGTTCTTGAAATCCAGAATAAACGTCGTCTTGTCATACGGCGGACAAACACGGTTCAAGCGCGACAGCGTCTGTACGGCAGCTACACCCTTCAAGCGCTTGTCAACATACATCGCCACCAATTTGGGCTGATCGAAGCCTGTCTGATATTTATCTGCAACAATCAACACCTGATAGCAGCTGCGGTCAAACTCATAGCGAAGTTCATCAGGATCAATGCCACCATTCATTTTCTTTTCTTCAAATTCTTCTCCATTTTTAGTCAGCTTCACTTTGCCGGAGAATGCAACCAGAGCCTTTATTCCGGTATATCCCTTCACCCTGATATAATCATCAAATGCCTGACGATACTTAACCGCTGCCGGACGTGAAGATGTGATCACCATCGCCTTTGCTTTACCGTCTAAACATCCAGCTACATTTGCACGGAAATGCTCAATGATGATTTCTGCCTTCTGGGCGATATTCGTGTCATGCAGATCAATGAATCTTGCCATTTTCCTCTTGGCAGTTATCGACTGAAGCTCCGGATCATCCTGGATCGCTTTATTGATATGGCAATAGGTTTTCCACGTAACATAGTTGTCCAGTACATTCAAAATATACTTTTCTTCTATTGCCTGCTTCATGGAATAAAGGTCAAAGGACTCTTTACGCCCCTGTGCATTAAGCGTACCAAACAGCTGGATAGTTTCCGGTTTCGGAGTGGCCGTAAATGCAATCATAGACACATTCGGCTGCTTTCCGCTCTTCCTGATCTCTTCCAGCATCATGTCTTCTTCTGTCTTCTGGTCTTCTTCCTCGTCCTCTTCTTCTGTTACAGGAACTTCCACTGCGCCAAGCACATTGGTGACGGAGCGCATATATGTTCCTTCCGTAGATGAATGTGCCTCATCGATCAGGACTGCAAATTTCTTGTTTTCCAGATTCTCAAGGAGATTATTATTCAGTATGTAATAAAACTTATGGATCGTGGTAACAATGATTTTCGTATTACCGGACAGCGCAATAGCCAGATCCTCTGAATCGCATCTGTCATCCATAACCTTTACCTGGCCGCTTTTATGCTGAATTCCCAGGATAGCTTCCTGCAGCTGACGGTCTACAACAATTCGGTCTGTTATTACAAGGATATTATCGAATACGTTCTTGTTATCCTTATCATGAACAGTTGCCAGAATATGGGCAAGCCACGAGATGGTTTCCGTCTTACCGCTGCCTGCCGAATGCTCAATCAGATAATTGCAGCTTGTATGATTCTCTATAACGTCATTCATTACGCGCTCAACAGCCCGCAGTTGATGAAATCTTGGAAAAATCAGTTCCTTGCTCTTTATCTCTCTGCCAGTATCAGCGTCACGGCGCTTTTTCTTCTTAATATAGACAAATCTCTCCAACAGGAACAGGATCTGATCCTTCTTCCATATCTTTTCCCACATATATGAGACACGGATGCCGGATTCTTCATTGATAGGATTACCTTTTCCTTCATCGACGCCGATATTGAACGGATTAAAGAAAGTGTCTCTCTTTTTCAGTTCCGTGGTGAAATATACCTCTTGCAGGTCCATAGCAAACGCCGCCAGAACACCGACTCTAGCCTTGAAAAGCCTGGTGTTCGGATCACGCTCATTCTTATACTGCTTAATCGCATCATCAAAGGTCTGCCCGGAAGTGTTGCATTTCAACTCCACAGCGAAGATAGCCAGACCGTTCAGGAAAATCACCAGATCCACGCGTTCATCCGCTTTATGATTCACTTCCTGCATGACGGTAAAGATATTCTTCTTATAGTTTTCGACCGCATCCGTATTGATAGTGCTGTCAGGCTTTCGGAACATCATCTTAAGTGTGGCTCCATTATCAAATTCCACACCATTCTTGATGACATCAATGAGACCGCGGCTTTCCTTGTTGATCTCGTTATTGATGGTATTGATGACCGTCTCTTCCGTTCGTTCTTTGTACATACGGCGGAGCTGATCCATCGTCTTGCCCTGCGTGTCTTCCAGAAACTCCAAGAGCATTTCTGTATCCATAGCAAGACCCGCGCGATAGGCGGTATTCGGTCTTTCGCGATAGCCATTATCCTGTACCAGCCGCTCTATGATAAGTTGCTGATAATCCTCCTTCTCCCGGAGTTGATCTGCTCTGATAGGCATATTACATTACCTCCTTCACGCGTTTTTTCCCTGTAACAAAGTCATAAATAATCGAATTTCTATGCGCTTTCATCTTCTCCAATTCTGCTTGTTTTGTTTCAATAATCTTATCTATCCTAGCGCATTGTTCATCAAGATAATCAGCAATCTGTATTTGTTCCTTAAGTGGGGGAAATACAACCTTAATGTTTCTGAACTCAGAGGAATATGTTCTCCAACGCATCGCCATTATCCCACGCCCCACAGCATAGCACTCCCCATTAAACCCAGGTGTTCTAAATAAATGATGATAAAATCTACTGTCCACTACATCTTTAGGAATATAGACATCATATGCTGGTGACGTGACCCCTTCATATTCCGATCTTCCTATCGCTCCCATCCAGCACAAGATAATATTGACTACGATGTCATCCTTGTATACCTTTTTATATCCATCTGCATTCTGAGCTTTATTTCCAGTTGTGTTTTCAAGATCATCATGCTGAACAACGCCTAAATCTGTATAAAGAGAAATCAGATTAACCTCTTCTAACGGCAGATAATTCTTTTCATCTCTCATGTCAAACAGGTATTTGATGTGCTTAATATCCCAGTGTTCTGGTATCTCGCCAATCCAGTCAATACCACTATCTTTGTATGAAGCATTACGATTTAAACCTTTCGTTACCGTTTCCGTCACAAAAGACTTTCTATAATCCTTCATAACCTGTATCTGCTGCTCAATACATTTCATCGAAGCATCAATTTTTCCACAATAGGAATTAAGAAAAGTAGCTATCGCATACTGTTCCTCCAACGCAGGATATGCATACATAAAGTCAGCAAAATCCCCCTGATACAGATGAACTATCGTACTGTTGCCTGCGTTTTTGTAATTGAACCAATTCCAAAACACATTTGATTGCAGCACCCAATACAGGTATTCTGTACTATACCCTTCAATCGGACATATTCTTAAAACACCACTATTTAATGATGTTTTGTCCGGCATATTTGAAACAATAGCTACCTTGCCTACAGTTCCGTCCTTTGTTATGAGCAAATCTCCATTTTCAATCTGAATATCTTTTGCTTCTTCCCAACGACTCAACGGAATATGCACGCACTGCTCCCAATTAATCCCACCGTCAGTAAAATCAACACCTGTAATGAGATATGGACCTTCATCTTGATACTCTTCTGAAGTGAGACCTTGCCATCCAATTCTCCCTTTGAGAACAGCCATATACTTTATTCTTTTGGTATTCCATGTGTTCGGGATTTTTCCAATCCATCGAACCCCCGTGTCTTTCATTAAATCCATTCGTCGGAGCTCCTTTTAAGTGCATCAATCTGTTCCGTCAAATCATTTTCCAATTCCAAAAAACGTTCAAAGAGAGTAGAGGCATCCTCTAATTCTTGATATTCGTAAAAGAATCGAACAAAAGGAAACTCAGCGCCCAGTCTTTCCTTGTTTGTAGCGCTCTCAGCCTTACTTGGATCATACTCATACCTATAAATTGCATCAGGGACATGAGGAAGTACCTCTTTTTTCATGTACTGATCAACATCTTCATTAATAGGTATAATCTCCGACTCTTTTGTCGTCGGATCAATTAGAATATTCCCTTTCTTATCCTTCTGTATTTCTGCCGTCTTATCCATGACACTCATTGTCATAGCAATTCCTGTAAGCCGCGATGCAGAATAACCCTCTATGTCACCAAGTATTGTTTTGAGCTTCCGTTCAAATTCGGCATAGTTTAAATAGACATTCTTTGATACATTCTTTTTTAATCTATCGATGACATCTGCCGTAAATTTACGCCCCCTTAACATTTTCTGATACTGTTTCTCCGCTTTCCCATCACGCGGATTCGTTTGCTCCAACTCTTCAAAGGTTGCAGCATTAAAGATATTTGAGTTGGCTGTAAAATACCCACTGATCGCAAGTTCCTCAATCGTCTCTTCGCTTATAACTCCACGTCTTTGTAATGGCTGATAAACACTCCATTCTTTATACATGAAATCTTCTTTGTCGAAAATTCTGCTTTCAATCTTGCATTCATGCTTTCGCTTTTCACTCCAAAGATGCTTTGTTTCAACCTTGAAATCAGAATACATCTCTGTAATTAAAGTAATCTGATCCTTCGATATTTCTCTTCTCTTTTTGCCAAGAGATTTATCTAATGGAGTCCAAATGTCTGTAGCATTGATTAACTGGATCTTTCCTTTGCGGTTTTCGCTCTTATTCTTAGATAGAATAAACGCATATATAGCAATGTCAGTGTTATAGAAAAGCTGTGTGGGAAGACCTATGATAGCCTCAACTAAATCGTTCTCTAAAAGCCATCTTCTGATCTGGCTCTCTCCACTGGTCGTATTGCCGGAAAACAGCGGAGAACCATTGCTGATGATTGCCGCTCTTCCTATTCCTTCCTGAAGCTTGCTTACTGCGTGTTGCATAAAGAGAAGCTGCATATCTCCGGTAGCCGGAAGCCCTGCAGGAAAACGGCTGCCTTTTTTCTTTTTATGTTCTTCCCGGACTGCCTTCTCAACGCCATCACCGGCGTCCTTGCCACCCCAAGGCTGACCGAACGGCGGATTTGCGATGACAAACCGCATATCAGTTTTCTCAAAGCAATCAGTTTTCATGGTATCCGCGAACCGAATATTCTCTGCTGCCTGATTCTTTATCAGCATATCAGCCAGACAGATTGCGTGGGATTCCGGATTGTTTTCCTGCCCGAACAGACGAACCTTTGCATCCGGATTCATACGCATGATGAAATCATGGCAGGATGACAACATACCGCCGGAACCGCACGCCATATCCAATACTGTGATCTCTTTCCCCTCAAGGAAGATGTCATTACAACCCTCTGCCAGCAAAATACTTGTAAGCAGACGGATCACTTCTCTCGGTGTGTAGTGGTCACCAGCCTCAGCATTTTCAGAGTATCGACGGATTATGTCCTCAAACATATATCCCATCTTCACATTGTCCACAGTCTCCGGATTCAGATCCAGTTCTGAGAACTTCTTTACCACACCAAGCAGCCTGTTGTGCTTGTCCAGTGTTTTGATTTCTTCCTTAAACTTCAGCTCTTCAAAAATTGCCTGAACATTTGAAGAGAACGAATCTATATAAAAGGTCAGATTCTCCACGATTGCAGGAGCCTCTGTCAGAAGGTTTTCCAGCGTGAACTCGCACCTGTTATAAAACGGATATCCAGACTCTTTGACGAGAATCTGATCAGGAGCCTTCGGATTCTTCTTCAGTTTTGCCAGGACCTTCTCCCTGCTCGTCTTACCATTTTTGTCTTTCACATTCAATGCGCATTCCAAGCGGCGCAGAATAATCATAGGGATAATGACATCCTTGTATCTCTCAGCACGATATGGACCGCGAAGAGTGTTTGCAATAGATAGCACCATTGCAATCTCTTTCGACGCATCAATCGTTTGATCATCCATCATTACCTGCGTGATTTTATATTCAGCCATCGCTGTTATCCTCCAATCAGTATTCGTTAATATCTATGCCGGCCTTAAGCAGTCTCTCATATCGTTCGTTTGACATCAGAATTGCCAGCGGCTTGCCATTTTTCAATATGAATCCGGTCTTATCTTCCTCTGAAACAGCTGTAACGATCTTTGATGCCTGGCCTCTGAGGAAATCTGACATATTGTAATGCTCCATTGGAGTGATGCTTTTCTTTACTTCCGACATTGCTATTCCTCCGCGAATAATCGACACAATTCTTCTTACAGTTACACAAGATAAGTATAGCAAAAGGTAATTACTTTTTCAAGTACAATCATCATCTTTATTTGTATAACTATTGCGATTACCGCAGTTTTTCCAAACTTTTTTCAAAATTTCTCTAACTCAGTGAGTTAGAGAATGTCCTGTACAGACCCCTTTTTCATCTGATTCACATGCTGAAAACGGCTTAAAATCAAGGTTTTTCGCTAACTCAGTGAGATTAACGGTTACCTCTTAATATGCCGTATAACAGGGGTAGGAGCACAAAAAGTGTTCCTGCAAAAACCCTAAAGATGGCCATCAGAAGGGATACGAACTGTAAATCCATAACATGACTTATTTGCCGGTTATGGAGGTGCAGATGTCGCATCTCTGTCTTGTTGCGCCTTCTTACAGACTGCGATGTCAGTGCCATAGTTCGGATCCCTTCTGAGCCAGAAAAACTCAGGAAAGGATACGAAAATCATGGTAAAGAATTACAGACAGGAAGACGGAACATATCTGTTCCCGATGGAACTCGCAGGTAAGAAGTGCGAAGAAGACAGAATGGCAAGAGCCGCTGACATCTTCAACGCAAAACAGGAAGGCTACAAGGTTGACTTCGTAAAATTCGGATATCGCATCTTTGAAGCCGTTCTCATCCCCGTCACAGAGGAAAGATTCAAGATACTGGTACGCGATGAAGATAATCGTCAGAAGGCAGCAAGAGTAGAAGGCAGATGTCCGATCAGTAACGGCAACGGCGGTATCATCCGCTGCCCCGAAAGAATCCCTAACCCTTTATATGGTGAAGAGGGACAGCCAAAGACATTAAAGAACGACTGCTCCACTTGCATCTACAACACCCTGGATAAACTTGACTACCACACTCAATCTCTCTCCCATTCGGGTAACTTCACTGAGGATGGAGAGGAAGAAGACATGGAAATCCCTTGTGGCATCGCCAGCAACGGAGATTTGTATGAATTCTATTCAGAAAAGGTGCTCCAGTTTGTCGAGGAAAAGTTCCCGGACAATGTTGAAACCATGAAGCTGCTTCTTCAGGAGTATTCCAGAACAGAAACAGCCGAAAAGCTCGGCATTCATCGCAACACACCGAGAAATCAGGTCAACGCTATGAAGGAAGACCTTATTAAAATGCTGGATGACCTGTTTGCGATGTTCGGTTAAAACAAAATAATGAAGGCGCAGAAACGCCACCTTGGATTATTCCTTGGTGGCGTTCTTATTTTCTGATATTCGTTTCCTTAGCGTTTTCTGACCGGCTTTCTGCCGTTAAGTTGAAATTGATCATGAGACTTGATATCCCGAATTGCCCGATTGAGTGACCTGCTTCTACTATGTGTATGATATGGATCCGAAGCATGATGCTTATGGAAAACAACTGTAACCTCTCCATCCGGCAGCTCCACATTATGAAGCTGCCAGACATGATGAGTATTCTTTGACATGAGCGTTACATCGTACTGGTCGGCGATGATCACGGCAAAATACTTTCTATCGATTGCATCCAGTTCCTGTTGCGTGTACATACCTCATGCCCCCTTCCTCTCAAAATACAGGTCAAGTGCCTCTTCCAGGATCCCCTGTACATCCTTTGCCGCCACATTCGCAAAATATCTGTGATATACCTTCGCCGGAAGCTTCACACTGACAGGTCTCTTAACCTCTGCGACCGGCTTATCCAGCCCCAGGATCGTTTGCACCGACTCTTCCGTAATGGAGCCTGCTGCCGCCCTGAGCCTCTTTGCGGTATCATTCTTCAGCTTGATGCAGTTCTTCTCCATCACGCCGTATACCAAGGCCTGCTCTTCCGGAGACAGAAAGGATACTTCCACGCCCACTACCATCGTCAGAGAACCGTCATCCAGCATATCCTTGAAAGCCGGTATCAGCTGATTGCAGCGCACATACCTAGCAATGTTACGACCTGTCATTCCGTATTCCTGCCCGATCAGTTCCCTGGACTTCGCCTGCTGGTGGACATGATGTCCACCGTCGCCATTCAGTCTATGAAGCTCTTCCATGATTTCTTCACGCTTCTTTGTACCGCAGACCTTGTCATATCTTGTTGCCAGAACTGCAATCCGCTCCGTAACGGATAAATCATTAAAGGACCGTTGCATCACATTGGTTTCTACCACATACACCCAAGCTTCTTCATCCGTCAGATTTTCCTTTACGACAGCAGGAATCTCTTTTATTCCTGCGATCTTTGCCGCGTTCTGCCTGTTATGCCCCGCCAACATTTCGTAGCCGGAACCAACCTTGCGGACAATCACCGGCGTCAAAATGCCGTGCTCCTTCACGCTCTCCACCATATCATCCAGTCGTTCTCCCTGGTATAACCTGAACGGATGCTCAGGAAATGGCTCAATCTTATCCACTGCGATCATCTGAACCCCGCTCTCAGGAGCATCGCCGGTCAGCAGATCAACAGCATCATTGAATAATTTTCTCTTAGGCTGATTTGCTTTCATATCCGATCAACTCCTTTCCAAAATCCAGATAAGCCTTGCAGGCTTTTGTCTGCGGTGCATATTCCAATAACGGCTCACTATAATAAACACTCTCGCCTACTTTAACGGTACTCGGGATCTTGCTTTCAAATATCCTGATCTGACCCTCAAAGGTCTCCGAAACCTGCTCTGATATCACCTTGCAGAGATTTGTCCTTGCCTCACACATGGTAAGCAGGATTCCCTCTACTTCCAGCTTCGGATTGATGCGGCTCTTTATTTTCTTGACGGTCTTCAGGAACTCTTGCAGCCCCATCATCGCCAATAACTGCGGATTGACCGTGATCACAACCCCGTCTGCCGCCGCCAGAGCATTAATCGTAAGTGCTCCAAGTGCCGGACAGGTATCGATTACCAGATAATCATAAGAATCCCTGAGCGGATCCAGAATGTTCGCCAGCATCTTCTCTGCGCCCATTTCCAACCTGAGCTTAGCATCCACCGCCGACAGAACCATTGACGAAGGTATGAAATCCACCCCATTCCGGTTCATGATGTATTCTGACGGATCCGGAAGTTCTTCATCATCGATCTGCGCCATCATCAGATGCCCGATCGTGACCGGAACCGCTGCGGTATCCTCAACCCCAAAGCAGGTGGTCAGATTTGCCTGACTGTCAAAATCAACAGCCAGGA
Source organism: Lachnospiraceae bacterium (assembly GCA_045597325.1). Taxonomy (GTDB): domain Bacteria; phylum Bacillota; class Clostridia; order Lachnospirales; family Lachnospiraceae; genus ISDg. Next base: position 23,530 of record JAZLJJ010000065.1, on the reverse strand, counting down.
CTTTCTTCCCTATGCTTGCCAGCGAATAAGCCAGATTATATGTACTTACACTCTTTCCAACGCCGCCCTTTGTGGCTCCTACCAGTATGATTTTCCCCATATCATCACACCCCCTCTGCAACGCCGTATTCGGCTTTTCTCTCTGCCACAAACTGCAGATGGAGTCTTTCCTTTTCTTCCTTGAATCTCTTCTGCAGAGCTTTTGTCTCGCGCTCCATGAACTCTGCCTCTGCCTTGGCCAGTTCCGCTCTCTCTGCGTCCGGCGTGATGACCAGCTTGCCGTTCTCACAGCTGATAGAAATATAATCGCCGATATCGAATCCCAGTTCCTTTAACCAATTTCCTTTGAGCATGATCGTCGGCGTGGACTGATACTTATATCCACTCATGCCGTACACCTTGATGCTCCTATTCTTCTTTGTCATAGATTGTCTCCTTTCGTCTCGAACCATTGTCTTCAGTATCAAAAATGGACTAAGCCGCCGTGGCCTTCTCTGTTCTGGAAGTCACTTGACTTAGTCCTATTATGTCGTTATCACCGCTCACAAAAATGTTATAACCGGCCCGTACCAAAATTTTCAGGTACTCGGCCGCCTCTTCGGAAATGGAGCCCAGTTCAACCAGTTTCTCCATCGTAATCCTTGTCTTCGGAAACTTTCGTATTGTCAATGCCGCTCCATCCAGCGAAATGGGCGGAAGAACCGCGTTCACCCGGCTCCCGTCCGTCAGACGGGCGTCCAAAATCGGATTGGCTTCGTTGACAACACGATTCACTCCGGATGCAATCTTTTGAATAACATCCTCCAGCTTTTTCTCTCCGGAAAAATGCAAATCACTTCGAAACAGCCTGCCGCCTCTCTCATAAAAAATCTCCGACGGTCCGTTTACCATAACTTCCGTGATTTCAGAATCGTCCATCAATTCCTGCAGGACGTCCAACGCACATAACGCATTGAAAACATCCCGCTTTCCGCGCCGCCGTTCCTCCACCGACAAATCGAGTGCCGACGCATTGTTCCGAATTGTTTCCTCTATCAGCATTTTCAACTGCTCTTCTTCCAGCGTTCTGGTCCCGTCGATTTCTTTCATCACGGCGTCCGTCAACAGTTGCCGCAATTCGTCTCTGCGAGTTTTCATTGTTCTGTCCTCTCTCCCGTCACAAACTTCCGCCAAATGACCTCATATTTGTCCTCTCTCCCGTCACAAACTTCCGCCAAGTGACCTCATATTTGTCTTCTCTCCCGTCACAAGCTTCCGCCAAATGACCTTCACACCTCATTTTCCGTGCGAATCCTCTCCGACAGCCCCTCGGTTCCAAGTAATCTCTCCGCCTCCGCAAAGCGTTCCGACTGCCGATTTCCCAATAAGTACAAATCATCGCAAAGCTCCGCCAATTCCGACACGGGAGTATCCCCGAAATCCACCACCAAAGAACGGTATCCGCCTTTTTTCAGGCCGCTTTGTAACGCCGCAACCTCCTCCTTGCCAAAACACCGAATATCCGAAAGACACCGGTATCCGCCAATTGTCCGGACGTTATTTTCGATTTTCCCGCAAAGCTTATCGAACGAATACCAGTCTTCGCCGTATTCCTTCAGCATATAAAACAGCTCCGATACACCGCATTCGTATCCGGATACCGTTTGCCTGCCGGCAGACTGGCGTTCGCTGTCTTTCCGCTCCTTCCCCTTATACAGCTTCGCCCATGGATTCAGGCACAAAAACAAAGTCTTTCCGTTCTGTGCATATACTTTTGCCTGCCGTCCGGCGAACTCCGTACTGCTCTCACCGTCCACGGTCAGGACCCCGACACATCGGCAATTCTCGGCATATCCGGTCTCCTCCTCGCGGACACGTGTCACCGGTTTTTTCCACAAAACGCTTAATTTCTCCGCAAACTCACGCGCAGGGCGATATACATACAGCATCCCGGGATCCTGCTCGCGGTCGCGATTTTCCGTTAAAAACCAAATCAAAATATCCCGATTTTCCCATTTTTTCAGCCTTTCACTGTAATCTTCCTTCGTCTCCTCCATCAAAACGGCGCGAACATTTTCGCTGTCATTACGTTCTTCGTAACTCTGTACCGACAAATATCCTGCCGCCGCATAGTCTTCCGGCAGCCATCGCTGAATCTGTTCCGTCAGGCGATCCAAATATCGTTTCTCATGATAAATGATGACAATTCTTTTCATCCCCGCATCTCCTTTCTCATATCAATCCAAGTCCGTTTGTCCGCTTCCCGGCTTTCGATTTCTGTATTCCCGACTCCGCTCCCGTTTCCAAATCCCTCGAATTGTGTGCCGCAGGATTGACGTCCTTCTCGCTCCGTTCAGTCCCGCGGCGTTTTTCGTGCCGCCATACTACAGCCCCGGATGCCGCCTGTCAACATCAATAATCCGTTACCGATTCAATTTGGCAATGTTTTCGATGCGCCTTTCATCCTTCGTGCAAAATGACCTGTACACATTTCACAAAGCCTCTCTCCCCCTCCCAAAAAGCTGCACAAATTCCTTGCGAAAAATTTGTCACTTTCGCTTGAATCCCTTATTGATTGAGTTGTACATACAATTCCCGTATTTCCCTCTTCGACGGTTCCCGGCAGAACAAAGCATATCGCTTGCGATATGCTCGCGCCGCCTGTGCGTCGCGAAGCGACATTTTTCCTCTGCACAGGTGTGTGCATCCTCGCGGAGCGTTTTTTTATCTCATAGGACGAATTTTCCTAATAAAGCAAAAAAAAGACCGGGATGCACTGTTTCAAGTGCATCCCGATCTCAAACATCTTTGTTATCGGATTGTTCGAACCGACATTAATATTCAGGCATTGCAGGTGCTGCGGGAGCCGCAATGGGTTCCTTCTTAATTGCCACAACAGCCTCGGTTGTCAACAGGGTAGCGGCAACACTGGTCGCATTTTCCAATGCGCAACGGGTTACCTTAACGGGGTCGATGACGCCGTTTTCAACCATATCAACGTACTCACCGGTATATGCGTTGAAGCCCATACCATCAGCCATATTCATAACCTTGTCAACAATAACGGTTCCTTCGTATCCGGCATTCTTTGCAATCGTCAAAAGAGGTGCCTGAAGAGCCTTCAAAATGATGTTCGCACCGGTCTTCTCATCACCTTCTAGAGAATCGGCCAACGCCTTTACCTTATTCATGGTATGAAGATATGCGGAACCGCCGCCCGCGATAATACCTTCTTCAACGGCAGCCTTGGTAGCAGCCAATGCATCCTCAACACGAAGCTTTGCTTCCTTCATTTCAGTCTCGGTAGCGGCACCGACACGAATCACGGCAACACCGCCTGCCAGCTTGGCAATACGCTCCTGTATCTTCTCTTTGTCATAGGAAGACGTTGCGCTGTCATACTGAGCTCTCAGCATTGCAATACGATCGGAAACGGCCTGCTTGTCGCCGGCACCGTCCACAATCGTGGTGGTTTCCTTCAAAATCTTAACGCTCTTTGCACATCCGAGCATATCCATGGTAGCGTCCTTCAGAGACAGGCCGACTTCCTCGGTAATCACGGTACCGCCGGTCAGAATAGCGATATCCTGAAGCATTTCCTTTCTTCTGTCACCGTATCCCGGTGCCTTTACAGCTACAACGGTAAAGGTTCCGCGAAGCTTGTTCAGAATCAAGGTGGACAATGCATCACCTTCCACGTCCTCAGCAACAATCAGAAGCTGCTTGCCGGTCTTGACAATCTGCTCCAGAATCGGAAGCAGGTCCTGAATATTTCCAATCTTCTTATCGGTCAGCAAAATGAACGGATCGGTAAGAACCGCTTCCATCTTGTCCATATCGGTAGCCATGTATGCGGAAATGTATCCACGGTCAAACTGCATACCCTGTACCACATCCAGCTCGGTCTTCATGGTCTTGGATTCCTCGATGGAAATAACACCGTCCTTGGAAACCTTCTCCATCGCATCTGCCACAAGCTCACCAACTTCTTCGCTGCCGGAGGAAATCGTTGCAACCTTTGCAATCTGTTCCTTTCCGGAAACCTGAGAACTCATGCCCTTCAGAGCATCAACCGTCGTCTCGGTTGCTTTCTTCATACCCTTACGAAGAATAATCGGGTTTGCGCCTGCTGCCAGGTTCTTCATTCCTTCGTTAATCATTGCCTGAGCAAGTACCGTTGCGGTCGTGGTACCGTCGCCGGCAACATCATTTGTCTTGGTTGCAACTTCCTTAACCAGCTGTGCACCCATATTTTCAAACTTGTCCTCAAGTTCGATTTCCTTTGCGATGGTAACACCGTCATTGGTAATCAACGGAGCGCCGTAGCCCTTCTCCAAAACAACATTTCTTCCTTTCGGTCCAAGCGTTACTTTTACCGTATCGGCAAGTGCGTTGACGCCGGCCTCCAAAGCCTTTCTTGCATCAACATCGTATTTCAGTTCTTTTGCCATTGTTCTATTACTTCCTTTCTCTATCAGTCAACGACCATTGCGATAATGTCGCTCTGTTTTACAACGATGTACTCATCCGAACCAAGCTTCACATTGGTTCCCGCATATTTGGAGTAAATGACCTGGTCGCCTTCCTTTACCTGCATAACGACCTCTTTTCCGTCAATCATTCCGCCGGGGCCGACTGCAACAACAATGGCCTCCTGAGGCTTCTCCTGAGACGCCGTGGTCAAAATGATTCCGGACGCCGTGGTCTCCTCTGCTTCCTTCTGTTTCAAAACAACCTTATCTCCCAAAGGCACTAATTTCATAATGAAACCCTCTTTCTATTCTAAATTTGTCATGTTCCCGCACTCCGCTCGGACTCGCAGTTCATCGCCCGTCGCCCGATGTGCGGTTACGCGCCCTGCCGATTTCGTTCGGTCAACTCCTTTGGCCCTCATCGGCCGGCACGCTCTGACGACAGTTTCTGTTATATCACACATTATTAGCACTGTCAAGTGTTGAGTGCTAAAAGCGTTAAATATTCTCTTTCCTCAGCGCATCAATCACGGTGCAGGTTTCGGCCCGTCAGGTTGCCTTTCCTATACCCTTACCATTTTCCCTTCGTTACCGCCCGGTACTAAGCTCCTATCTCAAACAGGTACGTCTCCCCGTCGGTTATACCCCAATTTCCAATAAGAATCATGCTGACCGGTTCTCCGACCTTTTCATTGTCGTATTTTAAAGTCTTCTGTTGTACGTATATATCAAACGGGCGGAACGAAGCAATCGGAAATCCCTGGCAATCATAAGGCGCATAATTGGTCGGACACTTGATTTCCTCATTGGTGAATGCCATCGAGTTTCCGTCTGTACCCGTCAGAACATATTCATTTCCGTTTACCTTGCAGGCATCGGGATTCTGTTCCAGTTCGATCTGAAGATTCTTCAGCTGTTCCCACCTCTCCGGTTCCGCTATATAACTGTCCCATAGATTGATTTCCGATTCCTTATAAATCCACACTTCGCCGGTATCATACTTCAAATTCATCCGTTCCGCATCCGTTCCGTCGGAATTGTCTTCAAAAATGACATACGATGATACATTCTGATACGATTCCCCGGTACTATCATCATATGTTGTCTGCTGTTCGTCATGCATTTTCAACGTTCCGTGATATCCGTCACTTTCCCTATAGTATAACAGGCTTTCATCCGTATTACTCGCCGGTAATTCGATTTTATTCGTTATATAGCTTATATCTTTCCGGTTCAATTCTTTCTTGTTGAGAACCGTCGTGCCGGAAACTTCCCACTGTGCCGTATAGCTTCTTTGCACATGACTATACCTTTGAATCTCGTCTGCTTCCAGACCGTCGTCAAAAATGAATGCTCCGTCTTTTTCGCTGACCGTTCCCACCTGTAAGTCGGCATCCCGATTTGTCTGTTTGTCCGGCTCATTTGAAGAAGTATCGAGGTACATAATATCATCCGACAAATCGAAAAAATACACGTTATTGTTTATGTATTTGTGAATCATCAGCTTCATACTCGGATTATTTGCCGGAGGCTTTTCGTTTGACGGGTCATTATACTCCTTGAAGGTGTCTTGCGGCAAAAAACCAATCGAAAAATTCACATTGGACACATAATTTATGTACAGATTCACTCCCCCGTCTTCTATATAACAATACAGCGGCATGTCGACATTTGCCGGAAAAAGAATATGCTCCGGATAGTCCACCGGGGTCTGATAGTCCACGTTGTTCTGCCCGCTGTTTGAAACATCATATAACACGGTCTGTTCAAACAGCACGGAATCATTTTCCGTAATTTTTATGTAACAGCCATCTATCTTCGGTTTGACATCCATGTGCAGCATTTTCTTTTCCGCGACATACACATCCAGCGATTCCGGATACGTTCCATACAAATCCGTTGTCTGCACTCCTTCAAATCGGAAGCATCCTCCGGGGCTGTTTTTCTGAAACGACGTTGACGTCCTGTTTTCTCTGATTCCGATGTCCCCGGCGTCGGCGAGAATACCGGCTCCGTTTTCCCCAACATTAATTACGCCCGGTCCATCCTCTTCTGTCAGCGAATCCATCTCACAGCCAACCGTCATAAACAGGCACAGCAAAATCAGCGCCGCTGCCTGAATCCGTTTTCTCAATCGTCCGCGATTATATTTTCTGCTCATACGTTTCTTTTTATCCTCCGCAACTCCCCATAATCCCTGTTTGCAGTTCCGAATCAGCTCTGTATTTCAAAATCATCTCTGTTGTTTTCAAATCAGCTCTGCATTTTCAAATCAGCTCTGCTGTTTCCGAATCGTCTCTGCAGGTTCAAATCAGTTCTGTCGTTTCTGAATCGTCTCTGTATTTCCGAAACGTTCTGTCGTTTCCGAATCGTCTCTGTATTTCCGAAACGTTCTGTCGTTTCCGAATCAAAATAATCCGAAAAATGACTCTTGGACTATTATATCATCGGATTTGAACGGACGCAATCTGTTCCCTCCAAAAAAACAACCCGTAAAACAACGCTTTATCCAATCCAAATGTAAGATTTTTTTTCATTTTGCACTGTTCTGCCGCTCCTCATTTCTTTTGCTTGAAATGCCCACCGTTCAATGCTATACTTTATATGTGAATATTCATCATTGAAGGTCTTCGGATTTTCATTATTTTAAGGAGGTATTACCCATGGGAAAATTTGTTATTAAAGCCACCAAGGATGGGCTTAAGTTTGATTTGAAGGCTACCAACGGACAGGTTATCGCAACGAGTGAGGTTTACACAACCGAGATTGCCTGCAGAAACGGTATTGCCAGCGTTGTAAAAAATGCTCCGATTTGTGAGATTGAGGATCAGACCGAAAAAGGCTTCAAGTCTCTGAAATGCCCGAAATTCGAGATGTATACGGACAAGCGCGGTGAATTGCGGTTCCGTCTTAAGGCTTCCAACGGTCAGACCATTGCAGTCGGCGAAGGTTACAAGACCAAGGCAAACTGCATTAACGGTATCGAAAGCATTAAGAAGAATGTTATTGATGCACCGATTGAAAAAATTGACTGACTTCATAAACTACCCATTTAATAGCAAAAAAGCTGTCGTGGCATTTTATAATGCCGTGCGACAGCTTTTTTGTTTTGATTTTTTGTTTTGATCTTTTGTTTTGGTATTTATTCGGTATTTCCTTTTACTTTTTATTATCTCATTGATCTTTTGCAATTATCCGTTTTGCTTTTGCAGTATCCCTTTTTCCGACCGGTTATTCCGCATTGCGGCATTTTTTTCTGCAGGGGCGGTGGCTGTCCCAATGCAGTATCAGAAGGAGCAGACATCCGAGTATGCTCATCACCGCACCTTCCCGGAACAGCGGTGCCCGGTACAGCAGCTCGATGTCATGATCCCCGGCGGTCAGATACGCTCCGACAAATCCGTTATCCACCATAATCGGTGTCGTTTCCTTTCCGTCGATTACCATGGAAAATCCCTCGTCAAACGGGAATGTGAAACACAGTACCGAATCACTGTCAACATGAATCTGCCCGGTAAATCGGTTCGAGGCTTCTTCCGTCAAATCGGTTACCATATCCACCGAATCCTTCATGGCAAATACCGTATCGCACGGAATCCGGTAGATTTCCGGTTTCGTGCAGAAATATTCCTGGTTGGCCGGAAACTCAAAGGTCAGCTGATTGCACGGCTCATTGGACGAAATCACAAAACGGAAATCAAAATTGTCGTTCGGACTCGAATTTTCAAATCCTGACAGCGCATTTCTCGTTTCATTGACAATAATTTCACAGCGCTTATTTTTCCGTTCGGAAATGTGCATCGTAACCACATAAATATATTCGTGCAGAGAATCGGGAATGTCCAGCGTGAACAGTTTCGTACTCTTTCCGGGTGCCACATGCAGCAATCCGTCTGCTTCCGTAAACCCGAAATCCGTTGTCAGCGAAATTTTCTCAAACTGCGTCGTATACACATCCGGCAAATCCTCGTCCACAACCGCAAACTGAAGCAGCGCCAGCTCACGGTCCATCGGAGACAGCGTTTCATACTCGCGCAGACTCATTTTCCGAGACATTGCAAAGCCCAACGAATACGCGTGGCAGGAGCGCCCGATTCCATACCGGCTTACGGGACGAACAACCGATGCCACTTCTTCGTAGCCTGCCGGCAAGCGGCCCGGTCCGGACACATAGCGGACTCCCATCAGCATTTCAAACAGGACATCCGGTGTTGTGGAAAATGAAATATCGTTCACGGTCGGATTCGCCAGACCCAGATCGCTGTACACCAGTTTTCGGAAATTCCGGTTGTACAGGGAAGAATAATATCCCATGGAACGATAATTCGGATTGTACACCTGGTTACTCGTGTATTTATATTCCATCAAATCATTGCTCCGGTACATTTCCGGGTCCGACATCAGGGTATCGTTAATCAGGCCGAGTCGTTCAATGGCATAAATTTCCGAGCGGTATTCTTTTTTCACAAATTTGTCCATGTTATTGCAGTACAGCATCGTGCCGAACGCAACTGCAATCAGCGGTGCATACAAAATCACCGGTTTCTTTTTATGATGTGCCAGGAACATGCAGCCGATGGTCAGTGCCATATCCCCCGTCAGCAGCAAAGTTTCGCGCCAGTACCCGCTCATCAGGCCGTACGCAATCGCCAGTGCGAGGGCAATCAGCGATGCATGCGTAACCCGTCTCAGGGAAATGACCGACCTTCGGATGTTCGTCAAAAACATCGCAATCACAAGTGCCAGCACCGGAACGAACGGAATCAGTGCCTTGGTTCTCGCATACAAAAATCCGTTCAGCGCCAGTCGGATAATCGGCGTTGATGCGCAGATCAAAATCATTCCGGCAAGGAACCGGCCGGCGTGAATCACATGCGAGGACTGCTCATTATTTCGCCGAATCAGCAGACACACAAGTGCAATTACGGCGATGGCCGTCATACCGATGCCATATGCGGAATACAAAATGGCTTTGATTGGAAATTCGGGAATCACCAGCCTCAAAAACACATCTTTCTGTCCTTTTTCGCTTCGTCCGGACAAAATCGCATACAACGAGGGCAAAATAACGATGCCGGACAGTAACACGCCCGTCACCACGCTGACGGCAAATCCCCCCGCTTCCTTAAAAAATGATTTCCAGGAATACTCTGCCGCCGTCAGATAGCGGAAAATACCGTAAACCGACAGCATCACAAGAGCCGGTACGGCAAAGAAATAACTCGTCAGGAACAGAGCCGCCACACTGACTGCCAACAGCCCCTTTTTGCCCCACGCGAACACGCGGTCCACTCCAATCAGCGCAAGAATCAAAAACGGCATATAATCCACAAACATGATTTGCTTGTGAGACTGATATACAAGCGGCGATGCAAATGCAAACAACACGGTCGCCACCTGAATGGGCGCATCATACAGCACCATTCCCATTTTTTTCGTATGGAACTGGAGATACCGGAGCCAAATCAGAAACAGCCAGACCGACAGAATCATCATCAGGGCCGAGGACAGCGATACAAATAAGTCCATCGGCACATGAGGCATCAGATAGCTCACCAGAATAATCGGATTCAGATATCCGTAATATGCAAAATTGTAAATATTTTGTCCCGCTCCGAGATTGGACGTGAACTGTGGCAGCAACTCTCCCGTATTATAAAAATGCTGCCGAAAATATTCCGGAACCACGCTGTGCTGGCTGACCCAGTCAACCATGGAACCGAAGATAAGGGTTCCCCCGGTCAAAAACGCCATATATGCCAGAAGCAAAACAGAAAGCCCCACCAGCACATAGCGATCTCTCTTCGTAATACATGAACTGTGAAATCTCATCGTTATTTCCTGTCGTAAATCCTTCCCGGCATACCGTCTGTCGTATATCTTTCCCGGCAAACTGCCTGCCGTATCCCCTAATGTCGCAATTGCCCGTCATTTGTCCTGCCGGACATTTCTCGGGCAACACCGATTATACTGAACCTGTCAGATATTTGCAACATCGAAACGACACAAAATGTGAGAAATTTCTGTGTTTTCATCAAACCCGGCGGGGTTTCCTTTTCCGGCAGAGTATGGTATACTGTGGCATGTCGAAAATGCCGCCGGCGGTTATTTTCGCCGAACAAAGAAACTTTCGGGGTATATCGTATGAATTCAGAAGAACGGCCGCAGGAGGCCGAAATGAGAAAAAACAACACCGGCAAAAAACGGAAACGGCTTCGTTTCCTGCTCATTTTGCTTCCGATTGCCGTAATCCTGACGGCTGCGGTCATTTTCCTGAATATTTTTTGGGATTACATCGGACTGGCGCCGGTCACAAAGGAGCGTCTGGACGAGCTGAACCTGGACGGGTACAACAAGCTCATGATTGTGGCGCATCCGGATGACGAATTTATCTGGGGCGGCGGGCATTTGCTGTCCGATGATTATCTGGTGGTTGTTCTGACCTGTGACCGGAATGTAACCCGGCACATCGAATTCGATGCCATGATGGCGAGCACCGGCAATCGCGGGCTGATTCTCGGATATCCGGACAAAATCGCGGGCAAACGCAGTAAATGGACCTTCTGGAAGGATGATATTACGGACGATTTGAAGACCATTCTGTCGTATAAGGATTGGGAGCTGGTCGTGACGCACAATCCGGACGGCGAGTACGGGCACCAACATCACATGTACACGTCCCAACTGACCGGGCAGGCCTATGACGAGCTCGGCTGCACGTTTGATTTTTATTATTTCGGGCAGTATTACAAAAAAGACGAGGTGCCCTCTGCGCTGGAGGCCATTTCCCCGGAGCTGTTCGAGGCCAAAAAAAGTCTGGCTCCCGTTTACGAAAGCCAGACCGCTACCGTCAATAAGTTGTACCATATGCTGTCGCACGAAAACTGGCAGACGCGAAACCCGTAGTTTGGCGGTCCGTTCCGTGCGAACGTTCCGTTCGACAGCAATCCCGTCCGACGGCGAACGTTCCGTACGACGCCTCACTCTGCGCTTTTCAAAGCGTTGACAATCGACAGCGTAAACAATGTTTCTTCCGGAAGATACAAATGCCGTTCGGAATAGTGTTCCACCATGTCCGGCTGATTTGCCTTCCCTGCGATGCAGGCATACAGCGGAACGATTCCGTCACCGTTTTCGGATTTCACGAAACTCAACCGGCCGCCCGACAGGGTGGCCTTTTCTGTTGTTTCATACCCGGTTCCGCCCATGTAAACCGTCGGCACGGAATCCATAATGAAGTTTCCGTCTTCGTCATACAGGCGACGCATCACCGAATTTGCCTTGGATGCCATGGATTTGTCAAATCCGGAAAAATCCTCACAGGCATCGAGAAAATCACTGTAGCTGCTACAGTTTTCCACCATGCCGAGCGTTTCCACGGCCATCTGCGACGGAATCATTTCGTAAATGCTCGGCAGCGTCGCAACAATCGACAAAACGACCGAATCGGCAATACTGCCGAACGAGCCGAGGCCGAGTGCTTCTCCGAATCCGTCCTTCCATGCGCCGAGCAGACCCGGTGTTCCGTTCCACGGCACACCGACCATCACCGCTTTCGAAACAATGTTTGCCACATTTTCATTGTACGCCAGTGCCTGTGCGCATACAAGGCCGCCGAAGCTGTGACCGACCAGCATGACGTTATCAAAATGCTTGTCTGTAATGTATTTCGCCAAACGCTGTCCGGAATCCTCCGACGATTTTCGCCAGTCGTATGCGAAAAATTCCACCGACCACTCGTCGCCCAGATTTTCCGTAAAAGCCAAATACCAGTCTTTGTACAAATCCATATATCCGTACCGGCTTCCGCCCGCATAAATGCCGTCACCGGAAGACGGTGATTTCAAATCCAGGAACCTCTTTGCCGCCTTCAGGCTGAAATTCTCCGACAGCGAATTCAGCAGATCCAGACTCCAAACATACTGATTGTCGCTGTTTTTCAATTCCGAGCCCATAAATCCCGGCACAATCAAAATCACGTTGTTGCTGACACGAATGTGTGCCGTCATTTTCTGCCCGGTATATCGATGAATCACTGTCACGTTTGCGGTTCCGGGCGCCACTGCGGTCATTTTGTCTCTGCTGACACGCACAATATCGGGCTGGTCGGAGCTCAGGAAAAAGTCCTCCGGATCCGCCATCCGCCGGCGTTCCAGACCAAATACGTCATATACAGACAGCGTTTCGGATTTTGTCATGGTTTCGTCGGCCTCATTTTCCGACACCGTCAATTCCGAAATCGTGCACTGCTCCGAAGTCCCGTAGCAGTATGTACGCACCGCTTTCCAGCAGTCGCTTCCGGCATTTCTCTGATTGTGAAAATGAGCATCTGCCGTTCGCAGAACCCCTCCGTCATCAAGAAGCGTCCGTCCGTTTCGGACATTGACGAGCCGGATGTTTCCGTTGTCCGGCACCACACGCCAAATCGCTGCCAATTCCGTATTGTCCGACATCGAACCGTCAAAATAGGTAGGCCGGCTTGCCAGCGTCACAAGTCCCGATTCGGTGCACGCCAGGCACCACCAGGTCCCGGCCACGCGCAGACAATACCGGTTCGTTCCCACACATTCCACAACAAACGCCGCAATTCCCGGACAGTTGTCGATTTTGCCGGAGTACAGTCGCAGGTCGGAATCCACACTCAAAAAAGCGCCGGAATACGTATTGGCAAAATAATACGTTCCTTCGCCGTCAAAGCCGTACCCGACGTCTTCATACGCTTGCGCCGGCCGGCAAAAAACCATCAGTAAAATCATAACTATCAACAGTTTTTTCATTGTCCTACCTCACAAAAAACGATACCCATCACAATCTCCAGTTGGCCAAACCGCGACCTTCCTCAATCCACGACCTGTCCGGGCTCTCCGCGACCTTCCTCAATCCACAGCCTGTCCGGGCACTCCGCGACCTTCCTCAATCCATGGCCTGTCCGGGCTCTCCGATGCCGCCCGAGTCTCTTTTCAGTATAGCATTTGTCAAATCGCTTCGCAACCGTTTTGTCAAAAAAAATCAGACTGAACACAAAGCCTTTCGGCGCCCGTCTTTGGCTCCCGGACAGGCACATTTTCCGGGAATTCTTTCATCTGAAATACTGTTTTGTTTCCCCATAACGGTTCCCGGATGCGCACATTTCCCGGGAGATATCTTGACTTTTTGGTTCGAATGCCTTAGGATTTCTGTGGGTTTCAAACGGCCTTACGTCCTTCGAAACCCAACATTACCGTTTGTGCATCCCGCCGCAGGGTCCCTGCCGCGCGCCTGTTTGCAGCAGAACTGTTCGATTCTGCTGTGCCGCACAGTCAGGTTCCGGCCGCGCGCCTGTTCGCAGCAGAACTGTTCGATGCTGCTGTGCCGCACTGTCAGGGTCCCTGCCGTGCGCCTGTTCTCGTTCTCCCCTGTGAGGGCACACACCGTCAAAAAAAGGATTTACCGTATGAAAAAAATTCTCCGTTCCCGGACGATGACCCGGCCAAAGCTCATCATTTTTGCAATCATTGCCGGCATTTACACCGGAATCTCAGCGTCCCTTCCGTTTTTCCGAAATACCTCATTTCAGGACATTTCCATCAGTTTTGAATGGTGGATTCTGTTCGGAATCCTGATAATTATGACAAGCCGGTCCTATCTGGATTCGGCTCTGAACTGTTTTCTCTTCTTCCTGATCAGCCAGCCGCTCGTTTATCTGGTTCAGGTTCCGTTTGCCGGATTCGGAATTTTTTCCTATTATAAGAACTGGATTCTCTGGACTGTCCTGACCTTTCCGATGGGATTTGTCGGATATTATATGAAGAAGCGAAATGTGCTCGGTCTTCTGATTTTGACCCCAATCCTTTGCTTTCTCGGCTGGCATGAATACGGATTTCTCCCCGATGCGATATTCCGTTTCCCGCATCATTTGCTGAGTTATGTGTTCTGCGTTGTCACATCCTTTTTGTACGTCCTGCTCATTTTTGACAAAAAATCTCTGAAACTGGCCGGATGCCTTCTGTGTGCGGGCATCACTCTTGCCTGTGCCGCTGTGGTAATCGTTCCGAATCTGCACTCCAACGGCGCCGTGTATGAGACCACGATCAAATACAGCGATGAGGAGTGCCCGTTTGACGACTCCTTCACCGCCACGCTGCAGGATGAAAGCCTCGGAACCGTAACCGTAACATCGGAACCGATTGACGGTGTCCCTGTGTTCTGCATTCATGCACGGTTTACCGGAACCGGAACGACTGAAATGACCTTGACAAACGGCGATATCACCTATGTGTTCTCGCTGGAAATCGGCCGGAACACCTATCATTTGGAATTAAAATAAGTGACAATCTGTCAAAAATATCAAATAATACTTGATAAAGTGTGAAGTTCATGATATATTTTGAAAATGGATGCGGAACTCTTTCCGCGCCCGTTTTCTTTTTGAAACCACTGTGCCGCGGAGCACTGTCACGAAACTCTCCGGGCACATATGTTTTCGCATATTTTCAATACTGTTTAGGAGGAAAAACCATGTTTTGTCCGAACTGTGGAACCCAAATACCGGAAGACTCCAAATTCTGTCCGGAATGCGGTCAGAAATTTTTATCTTCCGCAATGAATCCGCAGGAGCGCCCGGCTCAACCGACCGTTCCGACTCACCCGAACGTTTCCGTACAGCCGACCGTTCCGACTCAACCGAACGTTTCCGTTCCGCCAATGGCACTGATTGACGATCCGCCGAAACCGAAAAAAGGACATGCCGGAATTATTATCTTTGTCATTGTCCTGTTACTGCTCGGTGCCGGAGTCGGAGTGTATTTTATCACCCGAAACGGCGATGACGAAAAACCCGTTTCCCGTAAAAAGCAGGCAACACCGACAGCAACCGCTGTACCGTCTCTGTCCCCGACCCCGACGACGGATCCGGCCTTAACAACGGAAGCCCTGGCATTGTCACAACTGATTGATACCATCGATACAACGGAGTCGAAGCTTCGCGACATGGAATCCCAAATGCAGGAGATTTCCAAAGCCGGATCAAGTAACGGTATTCTCTCTTTCCAGCAGTGGTCGGAAGTCACCAAATCCACCCGGGCTGCCGTTACCGATCTGAAATCATCCGCTAATTCCATAACCGGATTGTCCCCGATTCTTCAATCCAAACGGGATCTGTACTATGAACAGGCCACATCCTATGTCAACGGATATTGCGATTTGTATCAGTTCATTTACGATTTTCTGGTCTTTGCCGAGGAGTACCTGGATGCGCAGCCGTTACTGAAAAACTATGCTTCCGTTACAGACTATTACAATGCCTTGTATTCCTGGAGCAAAACAACCAGAGAAGAATTTGCGAAAATCAAGTGCCCCACCAGCGTTGCAAGTGAAGCGGCATTGTTTAGCAACTCCTTTGCATTGATTGACCGTGTTGTTCAAAAAGAATATCAGGCAGTCAACAACAACGACTGGTTGAAGCATTTTTCCTCCGGCAAACTGATTGAGCGGTTTGTCAAGATAAATGATGTATGGTATCAGGATTTGTTGTCACGACTCAAGGATTTAAAAGAGTTCCATCAGTTCAACCGGGACTGGGCAAATCAGATTGCCGGGTTGTTCCATGAATATGCTGCCCTTCCGGATAACGAGAAGGCTGATTTTGCTTTCGACAAGGACGATGCTACAAACAAAATCCAATTGAAGTTTGATTCGTTGGATACCATTTATCCGTCCCTGTACAACACTTATAACGCATTTGCCATTATGAGGACCGGTTGCCTCTCCGGAACGCGAAAGATTGTTATCGAGGCGGAAATTCCCGGATTGTCACAGAAATATCGGGAAAGTTTTACGCTGACCAATTCATTTCAAACAATTTATATTAAGCCGGCAGCCCTTCAGAGCGATATCAATCTGAAGACCGCCTTTAATTCTCAGATTACGTTATCCGTCTATGAACAGGACGGAACGACACTGATTACCGCAAAATCCTTCCCGGTTCAGGTCAAGAGCCAGAATGATTTTGAATGGATCAGCGATGAATACGGCGTTGTCACAAAGGACAACATCCTCTGCTTCCTGACGCCGGAATCCGATTCGATTACCCGGTTAAAGCGTCAGGCTATTGAAGAAATCGCAAAGGTTTCCCCGCTGGAATCCTTTGTCGGTTATCAGGAGGCCGTTTCCAACTGGAATCACTACGGACTCACCTATCTTCAGGTCGCCGGTCTTATGCGTGCTATGTATGAATCCGGTGTTCGCTATAACATGGATACCTTCTCCGTCAGCGGCAGCAATCAGCACATTTGCTTCCCTTCGGAGGTGCTCAACAACCAGAGCGGTCTCTGCATCGAGACTTCCCTGACCATTGCAAGTGCCCTGCAGAGTGCCGGAATGCACTGCTTCCTCATTTTCCCGCCGGGACATGCACAGGTTGCCGTTGAAGTCTGGAACAACGGACAGGGGCAGGGCGAATATTTCCTGATTGAAACGACCGCTCTCAGCGCTGCGAGCAACAACTGGGAGGTGATGGCGAATTATGCCAACCTGCTGTTGGCTAACAAATTCGACGAATTGCCGCAAAGCGGTCCGATTGTCTATTTGACAGGCGCTCAATGGCAATCCCTTTTGTCCAATAACATCGAGTATCTCATCGACTGTGATGATGCTCTCTTGCTCGGAATGACACCGTTCCGCGAATAAGTCCGGAACGACGGAATCTCAAAGCGGTATCGCCCTTCGGTTTTTCCCGAACGGGGGATGCCGCTTTTTCACTTTTGGAAAATGCGGCTTCTCCTCCCGCGAATATCCCCTCGACACGCTTCCGACTGTTGACCTTGCCGACATATAATGATATCATGTTTTGGACAAAATGTTCCGTTGAAAGGAATGTCGATATGAAAAAAAAGTTGAAATTTTTATTCAGGCGACTGTATTGGATTGCCCTCCTTGGATATTTTGCAGATAATATGGCATCCCTAATCGTAGCGGGAGGATTTCATCCCTTTGATATTGATCTTCGTGATTATTTAGACGTCGTAAGGATGTCTTGCGGAGTTTTCCATATGTTGCTTTGTTATTTGAGTGCCGTAAAATATGATCCTGTGCCAGAGTCAGAGTATAACGAATCCAAAGGAAAAAAAGCGCGGCGTGTCATCCGGGTTGCACTGATTCAGTTCTTTCTCCACCTGATTCTGTTCTCCGTTGTCGCACTGGTCATTGTTATGGAGCCAGACAAATCTCGTTTCTGGCGCGAATTCGGTTTTCAATGGCCACAGTATGTTAATTACCTCAAGCTCTGTTTAGGTTTTGGCTTGGTCGGATTCGCAACGGTAATCGTCGTATCGTTCATACCGGAGAAATGGCTGTCAAGAAAGAACCCAAATTCAAAAAAGAAGGCAAAGAAATCAATGAGCACAGATCAAAACCGAGACCCGATTCCTGTTTATTATAAGGAAATGCTTACACGCTGCGGTCTGACGAATGTTGCCGTCGATTCGTCGTTCAAACTGCAAACCAAACAACTTCGTTCGGCCGGTCTGTTGGAAAGCCGCGGCCTGTTTCAAATTCGTTCCGGCCCCGCCACACAGGGAACCTTCAACGGGCGTAACCTGCAAACCGCCAAGATTCGCATTTCCCGTTTTTTCCATACCGACAGCATTTGCGAAGGGACTTTCCTGACGTTGCAAAGTCCGCAGGATTTTGATTTCCGCCTGTGTATTTTCAGTCCGGAGCTTATGACAGACCTTACTCGAAACGGCTTCCAATCGGAGAAGAAACGAACGAATGACCGTCTGCTTCCGGTCATTCTTCCGGATAACGACCTCCCTGTAAACGACTGCCTCATTTTCAGTGATAACCCTGAAAAAGCGCTGGATTTCCTGCAAAACGATGCCTTTGGAGACCGTCTCGAAACCTATCTGCGGCAACGACCGCAGGAGCCGTTTTTTATCGGGATTCAGAATCGTGAAATCAACTTTTTTGATGCCAAACGGGACCCCGTTCCCGAGGACGGTATCGATGAGTCCCTCTTCGCACCGGAGTTTGCTCCGGCTCAAACGTCTTCCTTTTTGCCTTTTCTGGTCCAGCCTCCGCAGATATCGTCAGATTACGATTCGGCCCGGACGGCTTCTATCAAAGACAAAATTATCAATGACTGTGCCAATGAGGTTCATCGGGAACTTGACTCGCTTATCCTTCTTGCTTCCGACGACGACCGTGATACCATTCTGTTCAGTTCAATGGATTCCGAGGAAGTCGATATTGCTTTAAAAGCCTATCTGACGGAATACGCAACGAAAGTACAAGCCGAAGCGAACGCATCTCAAGGCGAAACAGCAGGATCCCGCAAAGGGGGAAACGCATCCCGTAAAAGGACAAACGCAGAAAAAAAACAGAAACACTAACGAATATCGAGCTCCCGCAAAATGATTCCCAAATCTGCCCGGACAACATAGTTGCCGGAACGCGGAATCCCGCAGGATATTTTCGAAAAATAATTCGGTGAACAATGTTAACGAAAGGAGGTTGCCGGAATTTTTATGAAACCGCTTGTAATCGGTATGCTGGCGCATGTGGATGCCGGCAAGACCACCTTATCCGAGGCTCTTCTGTATCGGTCCGGCGTCATTCGAACGCCGGGGCGGGTCGACCGCGGTGACTCCTACCTTGACACCGATTCCATGGAGCGCAAACGGGGAATCACCATTTATTCCAAGCAGGCCCGTTTCCGGCTTCCCAATACGGACGTCACCCTGCTTGATACACCGGGTCATGTGGATTTTTCCGCAGAAACCGAGCGAACACTGCAGGTACTCGACTGTGCGATTCTGGTTATCAGCGGCACCGACGGCATTCAGAGTCACACGGAAACGCTTTGGTACCTGTTGCGGCGATACCGGATTCCGACACTGATTTTCATAAATAAAGCGGATTTGCCGGCAGCGGACTGTATGCGGGTCTATCGCTCGCTGCGTGCCCGTTTATCCAATTCCGTCTGCTGCTTTTCTTCGCCGGACGGTGCACCCGTTTCCGACGACGGTCCGCTGTTGTCCGGATTGCCGAAGGACCTCGCGGAGGATCTCGCATCCTGTGACGAAGAGCTGTTAACGGGATATCTGGAATCGGAGCAAATCGATGAGACCCTGTTGCCGGAGCTCATCCGCAATCGGACGGTATTTCCCTGTTTTTTCGGCTCGGCACTGCGATTTCAGGGAATCGATTGTCTTCTTTCCGCAATTGACCGGTTCTGCACTCCGGCCCCGGTTTCGGAGGAATTCGGAGCAAGAGTGTTCAAAATCACCCGGGACGCCCGCGGAAACCGACTGACTCATATGAAAATAACCGGCGGCGTTCTTCGCGCCAAGCAGTTTTTGCAGCCCGGCCTGTCGCAGAATCTCCGTACACCGGATGTTCCTTCGGACGATTCCGAACCGGACAACTCGCCGGAGCGTGTCGAACAGATTCGACTGTATTCCGGAGAGCACAGCATTTCGGTACCGGACGCGTCCGCCGGCATGATTTGTACCGTGACCGGTCTCACAAAAAGCATGCCCGGAACCGTTTACGGGGCTGCCTCCGCCGCTCCCGAACCGTTTTTGGAACCGGTTCTGTCTTATCGGCTGATTCTTCCGCCCGGCATCGATGCCGCCGCGGTATTACCGAAGCTGCGCATTTTGGAAGAGGAAAAACCGGAGCTTCATATTGTCTGGGATGAGCTTGCCGGAGAACTCACGCTTCAGGTCATGGGACTGATTCAGCAGGAAATTCTCCGCGCCGAAATTCTCTCCCGATTTGACCTCGATGTGTCTTTCGGACCCGGCCGCATTGTTTACAAAGAAACCATCGCCTCGTTTGCGGAGGGCGTCGGTCATTTTGAACCGCTTCGCCATTACGCGGAAGTGCATCTTCGTCTGTCCCCGTTACCGGCCGGCAGCGGGCTTCTGTTTGATACGGATTGTTCCGAGGACGAACTGGCGGGAAACTGGCAGCGTCTTGTTCTGACTCATTTACGCGAACGCCGCCACCGCGGGGTTCTGACCGGTGCTCCGATTACCGATCTGCGAATCACTCTGATCAGCGGACGTGCCCATATCAAACACACCGAGGGCGGAGATTTCCGTCAGGCAACCTATCGTGCGGTTCGCCAGGGGCTGATGCAGGCAAATTCCGTACTGCTGGAACCGTATTTTTCCTTCCGGCTGACTGTCCCGCAGGACTGTATCGGACGCGCCATGTCCGACCTGCAGCAAATGAAGGCCCGTTTCACGCTGGATCGGACCGGCAGTTCCGACAGCGACGGTCCGTTGTCCCATTCCGCCGGCAGCACTGTCCAACCGTCCGAACTTCGGACTTCCGATTATGCAAATGCCGTCATTACGGGACTTGGCCCCGTATCCGAGCTGACCAATTACCCGGCGGTTCTGGCCGCTTACACCGGCGGTCTCGGCAGGCTGTTCTGCGAACCGGCAGGATACCTTCCGTGCCACAATGCCGACGACGTCATTGCAGACATCGGCTATGATCCGGAACGGGATCTCGGGCAGCCGACCGGCTCGGTATTCTGTGCCAACGGTTCCGGGTTTGTCGTACCCTGGTACGAAGTCCCGATGTATATGCATTTACCGTTCCGACTGAACACCTCGTCAGCAGACTTCGACAATATACCGGTTCCCCACACGGTTCATACGGAATCCTCTTCCGACGGTCCGTCTCTCGGTACGGAGGAAATTGACGAAATTCTCCGAAAAGCAACCCATGCCAACAAGCGTTCCGACAACCGACCGGTTCATGCCGCGCCGGCGGAAACCCGCATTTACAAAGGCACGGAGCACAAGCAAAACACGTCGGTCCGCTATCTTCTTGTAGACGGCTACAATATCATTCATGCATGGCCGGAGCTCGAAGAACTGTCCCGCGTCAGCTACGATGCCGCACGCGGCCGTCTGCTCGATATTATGTGCAATTACCAGGCCATTTCCGGCTATTATCTGATTGTCGTATTCGATGCATACCGCGTCAAAGGACATGACACCGAGTACAGTGATTATCACAATATTCATGTGGTATTTACAAAGGAGGCCGAAACCGCCGACCGCTATATCGAACGCTTTACCCACGAGGTCGGTCACCGGTATTTTACCCGCGTTGCGACTTCCGACGGACTGGAACAGATTATCATTCGCGGCCAGGGCTGCTATGTCACCTCCGCCCGCGAACTGGAGGCCGAAGTACTGGCTGCCGAGGCGCGGTTGCGCGAAGAGTATTTGTCATAATTTTCTATGACAAATGCGCCGATTTCGAGCCGAAAGTATTGCCAAAAGGGGATTTTCTGTTATAATAAATAAGTTGAGTTGCCATTGTCGCAACACTGTTGCCGCATCCCGGTCCGTTCCACGGTTCCGGTCCGGTGCAGGCGCACGATACGATGGCATTTCCGACTGCCGGATTCGGCATTTTCGAAAACTGATGAATCGAAAAAGGAGTAGTTACCCATGGACAGAGTTTATATACGCGACGTCGGCAAATATGCCGAGCAGGAAGTCCTGATCAAGGGCTTCGCAGAGAATTTCCGCGATGGCAAATCGATGGCATTTCTCGTATTGAAAGACATTACCGGCAAGGTTCAGGTTACCATTGAGAAGGAGCTTCATCCCGAATGGACCGATACCCTTGCTCAGATTACCCAGGATTCCGTTATTTTTGTAACCGGTATCGTGAAGTTGAGCGAATTTGTCAAGCTGAACGGAATTGAGATTATTCCGACCTCGATTTCCGTTGACACGATTGCCGCTCCGATTCCGATTGCCAGAGAATATATTCCCGCAACCAAGAAAAAGGCTGCCGTTGAGAAATCGTCCATCGACCAGCGTATCGATTACCGTTGGATCGATCTTCGTACCGAAAGCAACCAGCTGATGTTCAAGGCTCAGACCGCTCTTGTTCGTGCCATGAGAGACTTCGTTCTGGACCGTGAATTTATCGAAATTCACACCCCGAAGCTGATTGGTGCCGCTTCCGAGTCGGGTGCGGATGTATTCCGTCTGGATTATTTCCCGAGCTACAACCTTCCGAACGCATTTTTGGCACAGAGCCCTCAGTTCTATAAACAGATGGCTATGGCCAGCGGTTTTGAGCGTTATTTCGAAGTCGGCCCGGTATTCCGTGCGGAGAAATCCTTCACCAGCAAGCATGCAACCGAGTTTACCTGCTTCGATGTGGAGTTCAGTTATATTGAATCCGTCGATGATGTTATGAAGATGGAAGAAGAGCTTCTGACCTACGCTCTCGGCAAAGTCAAGGAGCAGTACGGCGACCGAATCAGGGAGCTGTACTCGACCGACGAATTCGATGCGGAAATCATTGTTCCCACCACTCCGTTCCCGAGAATCAAGCTGGCGGATTTATATGATGCCCTTGAAAAAGAATACGGTTATACGGTTCCCGAAGAGGAAAAGGGTGACCTTACCACCGAAGCGGAACATCTCAGCTACGACTGGGTGAAGAAGCATTACAATCATGAATTCCTGTTCATTACCGATTACAGTGCCGAGAAGCGTGCTTTCTATCATATGCGCAACGAGCAGGGCATTCCTCAGGGTTACGATTTGATTTGGCGCGGTGTTGAGATTACCACCGGTGCTCAGAGAGAGCATCGTTACGAAGTACTGAAGAAGCAGGCAGAAGAAAAGGGTCTGACAAATGATGTTCAGTTCTATCTGGAATTCTTCAAGTACGGATGCCCGCCTCACGGTGGTTTCGGTGTCGGTGTTGACCGTCTGACCATGCTGATGCTCGGTCTTCCGATTAAGGAAGCTATGTTCCTGTTCCGCGGACCGTCCCGTCTGACTCCGTAATGTTCCGAATGTGACGTCCGAGGGTTCTTCGAAACCATGTCAGAAACTGCGTCCGAACGGGTTGTTCCGACAGCGTTTCGAAAATCCGAACAGAACAAAGCATATCGCTTGCGATATGCTCGCGCCGCCTGTGCGTCGCGAAGCGACATTTTTCCTCTGCACAGGCGTGTGCATCCTCGCGGAGCGTTTTTTTATCTCATAGGACGAACTTTCCTATGAGGATTAGGGTGTCAAAAGGTCATTACCCATTGATATAAATTG
>JAZLJJ010000064.1:0-40489 GCA_045597325.1 Lachnospiraceae bacterium | reverse complement strand
AAGACTGATAAACAGTGGCTTTTATGATTTAGCCACAGCCTATCAGTCTGTGCACGTTAACTATTGAAAGCGCCGTATACCGAACGGTACGTACGGGTGCTGTGAGAGGACGGCGGTTAGTCACCGCCTCCTACTCGATTGTAATTCACCAAAGCTGTTACTGTGTTTCCGAAACATTTTCGGACGGAACCGTTTCTACGCCGTTGTGCGGAATCGCTTCCACATCGTTGTTCGGAACGACCGGCTCGCCGGGAAGATTTTTCTTCGTTCGCATTCCTTTCCGCTGATAGTACGCCTTGTATTCGGACGGCGTGCATTCCTTGACGGTCCGGAATGAGCGGTTGAATGTGGACAGTGAAGAAAATCCGCTCTGAAGCGCCACATCCGTAATGGACAGCCGCGGATTCAAAAGCAGGGATTCCGCCGCCTTGATTCGCCGCTGATTCAAATATCCGCAGAATGTCTGGTCGGTAAACTGCTTGAACAGACGGGAAAAATGAAATTTGCTGAAGCCGGCGATTTTCGCAGCATCTTCAATGGAGATGTCATTCATATAATGCGTATTGATATAGTTCATGGAGGCGTTCAGCCGGTCAAAATAATCGGTCTGCTTGCGGGACTTCACGTCCTGCATCGCATCCTTACGAATACGCTGACGTCCAAGCAGTACGAAGAACTGAATCAGATCCGAGAAAATCATCGCAACCCGCAGCGGTTCACTCCGGTCCGGATAAATATCGATCATCTGCTGCATCAGGCGGACGGCATCCTCGTGAGCCTGCCCGTAATTTTCGGAAATGAGCAGCGGCTGGCTGAGTACCGGAATCAGCGCCGAAAAGTCCTGCATGGAACTGATCATGGAGAAGTTAAACAGAAAAATCATTCGGTGCCCGCTCGGCGGCGACTGCAGAGAGTGCAGTGTTCCGGGCGGAATAAAGAGAATGTCGTTTTCTTCCAAATGGAACACGTGACTTCCGATGGTAACCTGATAATCATTTTGCAGCGGCATGATAATTTCCGCCGCGGTATGCCAGTGGATGTCGTAGTCCTCGTACTGATTGTTGATATACATCAGAATGGACTCATTTGCCTGAAACGGGACCAGTTCCAAAGTGCCGTGAAGGGTTCTCTCCATAAATAACCTCCTGACGATACAGAAATAAAATAAACGCATGTCGCTTGCCGCATGCAGCCGTCGCTTTTTCGTCGCATCAGCGAAAAAATAGCATTATTTTTATATAAAAGTAAAAATAGTAAATACCATGGACTTTGCAAATCTTGCTATTTACCAAATCTTGAAAAAATGCACAAAAAAGGTGAAAAAAGGGACATACAGTGCACTTTTTGCAAAATTCTTTGAACAAAAACACCAAAAAGACACAATTACATTTGTCAAATTGACTAAAAACAGGATTCTTTCCAAATATGTATTCTATACGATTTTTATCATTTTCGCAAGATTTGATTTGAAAATAGCAAAAATTGATATGCAATTCAGGGGGGTATTTAGTACAATTAGCATAAATAATTCCCGAAATATCCCCTTTTTTGTTCAAATAGAACATTTCAAAAAGGAGGGGGGACGCTTAGTACAGCAGGAACGGAGGAAGCAATGCGTAGATTTTTAAAGAGTAAAGCCTTTTGGGCAATTGCTATTTGTATTGTAGCAATTGTTGTCATCATCATTGCAGGTGGCATTGGCAAGAAGAAGAACTATGCGGATAAGTACAAGGATCTTGATATGAGCAAGCTGGTCAGCGAAGGCCGTCAGGATACCTATGAGGCTTATTTGGCACGCCATAACGGCGCTTCTATGCCCACTGAGTCTGTTGTCATACCGATGGACAAGAACAGTGTCGGTGAGTTCGATGCCGATAAGGTTGTGTTTGACCATGTAGACGGTGTGGACGGCAATGACCCGACAGTCGCAACCTATGAAGGCGGTTATGTAGAATTCAAGGTGAATGTACCGGCGGCAGGTTTCTATCATCTCGGTCTGGATTATTTCCCGGACACGAATCCCAACACCTCCCGCGGTATTGAAATCGAGACCGCTTTGACGATTAACGGAGAAAGTCCTTTCAGCGGCGCAGAAGCGTTTTCGCTGCCCAGAATCTGGGGTGACGGCGAAAGAACCCGTGAGAAGGATAACCAGGGAAATGAAATCCGCCCGAAGCAGGTTCAGAAGCCCATGTGGGAGTCTATCAGCCTGTCCGATGAGCTGGGTTACATTACAACTCCTTACCAGTTCTATTTCCAGGAAGGCGAGAATATCATTCGCTTTGACGCAAAGCAGGAAACTTTGATTCTTCGTCGTTTGGAACTGGAGCCGATTGAGGAACTCATTTCCTATAAGGAATATATTGCAGGTGAAAACAAAGATTCCGCGAAGACGGATTTCCATCAGAGAGTGGAAGGCGAGAAGGCAGTACGCAGATCGTCTCAGTCTCTGTATTCCACCTATGACCGAAGCTCCGCAGGAACACAGCCGTATGATGTTAAGAGACAGATTCTGAACATGGGCGGCGGTGCAAACTGGAAGATTGCCGGTCAGTGGATTGAATACGAAGTGGAAGTTCCGGACGACGGTCTGTACGAGCTGACTCTGAAGATTCGTCAGAACTATACACGAGGCTTCGTATCCTGCCGTTCTCTCTATATTAATGGAGAGATTCCGTTCGAAGAAGCATCCGCAATTAAGTTTGAATTTGCAAATGACTGGCAGATGATGACGCTGGCCGATGATGACGGCAACCCGTATCTGTTCAAACTTCACAAGGGTGTGAACCAGATCCGGTTACAGGTAACGCTCGGTGAAATCGGTAACATCCTGACCGAAATGTCCGACAGTGTGTACCGTATGAACAAGATTTATCGTGATATCATTGTTCTGACAGGTACCGAACCGGATGAAAACCGTGACTACATCCTGGAAGAGAAAATTCCGAACCTGTTGGAAAATCTGACAACAGAGTACAAGGTTCTGTACAAGATTGTCGATGAACTGGTTGAGTACACCGGTGAGACCGGATCTCAGACCGCATCCATCCTGACCCTGGCAACTCAGATTGAAAAATTTGTTAAGAAGCCGTATACGATTGCGAAGAACCTTCCTTCCTTTAAGAATAATGTAAGTTCTCTCGGTACCAGTATCCTGACCATGAGCGAATCGACTCTGGCAATCGACTATCTGATTGTATCCGGTACCGACTATAAGATTCCGGAGGATTCGGTTTCCTGGTTTGACCGTGCGAAACACGAAATCGGTTCCTTTATCGCATCCTTCGTTGTTGATTACAACGCAATCGGTGACGTATTCGAAGAATCCGATGACAGAGAGGTCATTACCGTTTGGGTATTCGCAGGTCGTGACCAGTGTGCGATTTTGAAAGACATGATTGATGACGAGTTCGTACAGAAGTACGGAATCGGCGTTAACGTAGAACTGCTTGCAGCATCCGTTCTGCTTCCTGCAACCGTTGCGGGAACCGGACCTGACGTTGCACTCGGAGTTGCATCCGGAGAACCGGTTAACTATGCACTGCGAGGCGCTTCGACCGACTTGACTCAGTTCAAGGGTGATAAGAGCAAGGGAATCCTTGGATTTGACGAGCTGTTCTCGCAGTATTACGAATCGTCCTACATCCCTTGTAAGTATTATGACGAGAAGACACAGCACGAAGGTGTTTACGGTCTTCCCGAGACGCAGTATTACAACATGATGTTCTATCGTACCGATATTATGGAACAGCTCGGCCTGACACCTCCGCAGACATGGGATGAACTGATTGCCATCCTGCCGGTTATCCAGAAGGCAAACATGAACGTCGGTGTTCCTTCGACAGAACGTAAGATTAACAACGTATCCAACCCGGATATGAACGGTTTCTTTGCACAGCTGTATCAGAGAAACGGAGTCCTGTACAACGAAACGGGTTCCAAGGTTATGCTGGACGGCGATGTTGCGGTTGAAGCATTCTCGTTCTATACAAGATTCTTCACACATTATAAGACACCGACCGACTACAACTTCGTAGACCGTTTCCGTACCGGTGAAATGCCGCTTGGATTTGTTGATTTCAATACTTATAACACACTTGTTGTATCCGCACCCGAGATTCGTGGTCTTTGGGAAATGGACATCCTTCCGGGAACCGTTGAGAAGAATGCAGACGGAACTCCGAAGCTGGATGAAAACGGTGACCCTGTAATCAATCGCGCCTGCGGTTGCTGGGGTGTATACACAATGCTGTTGAACACTTCCGAACATAAGGACGCTGCATGGACCTTTATGCAGTGGTGGGGCAGCGCCGATATTCAGGCAAGATACGGTCGTGAACTTGAGGCAGCCATGGGTGAGTCCGCAAGATATGCAACCGCAAACAAACTTGCATTCGAGCAGTTGGCATGGAGTGCCGACCAGAGAGAAATGCTGAAGAAACAGTGGGCGTACGTTGTCGGTACTCCGGAAGTTGCCGGTGGTTACTACACATCCCGTCACATTGTCAATGCAACACGTAAAGTCATGAACAATAATGAAGATCCGCGTGAAACTCTTCTCGACTATACACAGGATATTAACGATGAGTTAACCAAGAAGAGAAAAGAATTCGGACTTAGCGTAGAAGATTAGAAAGGAGAACCCTGAAGATGAGTTTTGCAAACTGGAAAGCAAAGAAAAAACGCCAGGGACATTTCCTTTGGAAAGATATTAAGGACCATAAAACCTGCTATCTTTTCCTGGCACCTTACGCATTAATATTTTCCCTGTTCTATATCGTACCGGTTATCGTATCCATTTGGTACAGTTTCACATACTTCAATGTGTTGCAGCCGGCAAGATTTATTTTCCTTCAGAACTACATCAACCTGATACTTGCGGATGATGTATTCCTGACCGCAGTTAAGAACACCTTCTTAATTGCAGCAATTACCGGTCCGATCGGTTACATCATGGCATTCATCTTTGCATGGCTGATTCATGAGCTTCCGAGAGGAATCCGTGCATTTGCGGTATTGATTTATTATGCACCTACCATTTCCGGTCAGGTTTACCTGATCTGGAGCTTCATTTTCTCCGGTGACTCCTTCGGCTACGCCAACGCGTATCTGGTCGAATGGGGAATCATCGATGGTCCTCAGCTGTGGTTGACGAACCCGCAATACATGATGACGATTGTCCTGATTGTAATGCTATGGTTGTCACTCGGTGCAGGTTTCCTGTCATTCATTGCCGGTTTGAATACCATCCCCGAAGATCAGTACGAGGCCGGCTATGTCGACGGTATTAAGAACCGTTGGCAGGAGCTCTGGTACATCACTCTTCCGAATATGAAGTCCATGCTTATGTTCGGTGCCGTAATGTCGATTACGCAGGCATTCAATACCGCCGACGTTACCATGAACCTCTGTGGTTTCCCGAGTACCGACTATGCTGCACGTACCGTTGTTACCCACTTGATTGACTACGGTCAGTATCGATTCGATATGGGTTATGCATCCGCAATCGCAACAGTACTGTTCGTTGTAATGTACCTGTGTAACAAGTTCATTCAGCGAGCACTCAGCAAATTAGGAACCTGATAGGAGGAACGTACAATGAAAAAAATTAAATCAGGCAGACAGCCGAACCGTTCCCGTGCCGGTGACATCGGAGTCGCTATCGTACTCGTAATTTTCGGTTTGTTCTTTGCCTTTCCGTTGGTCTATACGATTAATGCTGCGTTCAAGCCTCTGGATGAGTTGTTTATTTATCCTCCGAAGCTGTTTGTAAACAATCCGACAACAGACAACTTCGCAGACTTGTTCCTGTTGATGAACACACAGGGTGTTGTAACCTTTACAAGATATCTGTTTAACTCCCTGTTTGTAACAATTATCGGTACCGCAGGACATATCCTGATTGCCTCCATGGCGGCATATGTATTGGCAAAATACAGATTCCCCGGAAGCGGATTGTTCTTCGCGGCAGTTACCGTAGCCCTTATGTTCGTTGGTTACGTACTTGCAATTCCGAACTACCTGATTATGTCAAAGCTGAACTGGATTGATACCTATCTGGCATTAATCATTCCGGCTTTTGCATCTCCGATGGGTCTGTTCCTTATGAAACAGTTCATGGAGTCCAGTATTCCGGATGTATTGATTGAGGCTGCCAAGATTGACGGTGCAAAAGAAGGAAAAATCTTCTTCACCATCGTTATGCCTCTTGTAAAGCCTGCAATCCTGACCCTTATGATTTTTGCAATTCAGAACTTGTGGAACAACGTTGGTACAACGTATATTTACGAAGAGCAGTTGAAACCCCTTCCGTTCGCCCTCAGCCAGCTGGCTGCCGGAGGTGTCGCACGTACCGGTGTCGGAACTGCAGCCACCCTGTTCCTGATGATCCCTCCGTTGGTTGCTTTCATTTTGGCACAGAGCAACATTGTTGAGACCATGGCAAGTTCCGGTATTAAAGAGTGAGGAGGTATGATATGAAAAGAAAACGTTTTATAACACTTCTGCTCTTTCTTTGCCTGCTGGTAACTTCGTTTTCCCAGGCTGCATTGGCCGATGAAGATGACTGGTATACTTACACATACAGTTATTGGAACGAAGAGACCGCATCTCCGAATGCGTATACGGTAACCAATAACCTTTACGGTATGAATATCGATTCCGCAATCGGAAACTTTAAAATGCCCGAAAGTATTTTCTGCATTGACGATCTTGTATTTGTTGTGGATACCGGAAATAACCGTATCGTAGAATTACAGAAAACCGAAGGAAAATACGAACTGGTTCGTTTGATTTATGATTTCTCCATTTCCACTTTGGTAAAGGATGAATCCATGTATTACGGCTATGTTGCCGACTCTCTTGCAGAACCTTACGATATTTTCGTAAAGAGAACGACCGACGAAGATCGAATCACAACATTCGGCGAGTATCTCGGCGAAAAGGTTGTCGTTACGGAAAATGACCGTAAGATGGTTGCGGAAGCAGCTGCTGCAAAGAAGGAAGAAGATAAGAAGAAAACAACTACCGAAGAAAACAAAGACGGTGAAAAGACCGAAGGTGGCGAAGAGGGTGAAAAAACCGAAGGCGGCGAGGAAACCGCAGAGGCAGGAAGCTCCAGTGCATCGGTAATCCTTCGGGATGAAACTCCGGATCTTACGGCAGAAGCACCGGAAGACGGTGAAGAGCCCGCGGATGTTGAACCCGCTCCTGTCAAGGAGGGAGATTCCACTCCGGCAGCAAGCCTGAACGTAACAAAGAAAGAACTGGATCGGAATTACGATATGTATATTACCGACAGACTTCACAACCGTATTATTCACTGTGATTATCAGCTGAATGTGATTCGTGTGATTTCTAACCCTGAGGGTGAAGTTCTTGCAAAGAATTATGTATTCCGTCCGACCAAGTGCGTGACCGATATCGCAAACCGTACTTATGTTCAGTCCGACGGTGATAACAGCGGTTTGATGGAATTCGATACCGCCGGCGATTTCGTCGGATATATCGGTGCCAATAAAGTTTTGAAGGGCTTCTGGGCAAAGCTTCGTGATAAGCTGAGAACAGAAGAACAGAGAAAGAAAATGAAGAGATTTGTTCCTACCGAGTACAATAACATTTCGCTCGATAAGGACGGTTTCATTTTCGGAACCATCAGTGCTTTGAAGGATTTGGAGATTACGGAAGGAACCGCAACTCCGGTTCGTAAGCTGAACTCGATGGGAAATGATATCCTGATTCGAAACGGTAACAATCCTCCCTGCGGTGACGTCAGCTTCGGTAAGGCCGAGCAGATTAACGGTGCATCCCGTTTCGTGGATGTTATCCCGTTTGATAACGGAACTTACTGCTGCCTGGATACAGTCCGCGGAAAATTGTTCACCTATGATTTCCAGGGAAATCTTCTGTATGCATTCGGTAATACCGGATATATCAAGGGCTGCTTTACCAAGGCAATTTCAATGGACAACATCGATGAGAAGACCATTGTTGTACTGGATAAGCAGAGAGGTACCATTACCGAATTTACAATGACTGACTACGGTATGATGATTGATGCAGCATTGAATGAGTACAGTAACGGTCATTACGATGAATCCGCTGAGATTTGGGAACAGGTTCTTCAGTATAACGGAAATTACGAATTGGCTTACGTCGGAATCGGACGTGCACTTCTTCGTAAGGGTGAATTCAAGGAAGCTATGAGATACTTTGAGTCTGCTCATGATGACGAGAACTATTCCAAGGCATTCAAACACTATCGTGAAGAGGTTGTAGAAGAGTATATTCTGTATGCGGTAATTGTAATTGCTGCACTGATTATTATTCCGAAGCTGATTCGCGGTATTAAGAAGTTGCGAAAGGAGATTAGAGAAGCATGACAAAAGTACTCTCCGGTATCGCTGGATTCTTCCGTGGCGAGGGCCTGAAAAATTATTGGAAAACGCTGAAATATGCATTTTATGTCATTATCCATCCGTTTGACGGATTTTGGGATTTGACTCATGAAAAACGCGGCTCCCTTGCAGCAGCAAATACCATTACGATTCTTACCGTTTTGATTCATTTGTGGGACAAGCGGTTTACAAACTTTATGCTGAACAATACCAGATGGACGGAATTCAATGTATTGATGAACATCCTCGGTATTCTGGTTCCGTTGTTTATCGGTGTTTTGGCAAACTGGTGTATTACCACGCTGATGGATGGTAAAGGACGGTTCCTGGAAATTTATATGGGTCTTTCGTATGCATTGACTCCATATGTTATTATCGGCGGCCCGATGATTCTTCTGAGCCAGGTTGTAACCAAGGAAGAAGGCGTCTTCTATACCTATTTCAATGCATTTGCATTGATCTGGTGCGGATTCCTGATTCTCTGTGCAATCCTGATGATTCATGATTATTCGTTGATGAAGGGTCTGTTGGCAGTTATCTTTACCGTCGTCGGTATGGCAGTTATCATGTTCGTTGTTCTGCTGTTCTTCAGCTTGATCAGCGATGCGATTATGTATTTTGTTTCTATCTATAAAGAAATCAGCTTCCGTATAGGTTAGCGAAGGAAGGAGTGCACACTATGGAAAATGAAAAAAGTTTTTTTCAGCGTCATAAGAGCCAGATCATCGGCTATCCGATTGCCATTGTAGTTTGCGTTGCATTGTTCTTCCTTGCAAAATATTTCGGAAAAGCGAAACCGGTTAAGTTGGAGAACATTCCGATTTACCGTTTGGAAAATCCCGACGACATGCCGGCAACAATGACAATTTCCAATGACAAGCTGAAATTGGAACTGGATACCAAAACAACGCAGTTTACGTTAACGGATAAATTCGGTAACACATGGACGTCCAACCCTCCGTTGAGCGACTCCAAGCATCCGGAATCGGAATCCCTGATTATGATAACCTACATGGATAACCGAGGAACAAGAAACGAATTTAATTCGTATACGGACTCCGTACAGCGTTCGAACTACTGCATTCGCGAAGGCGAAGACGGACAGTCGCTGTTTTTGGATTATACAATCGGTAAGGTTGAGCGTTTGTACAAAATACCTCATGCAATTACCGAAGCGCAGTACAAGGACCTGGTCAGCAGACTGGAAAACTCCGGTGCCGAGAATGAACTTATCGTTGACGCCAAGAGTAACCTGAATGCGGTTATGAAGAAACTGGTCAGCGGTAAAATCAAAGATCAGGACAAAAAGTATTTTGAAACATATAAGGATCTCGAAGAGCAGCTTAACAACGGTGAGACCATTTATGTATTGCGTTCTGATACGCAGGCATGGAAAATCGAAATCGTGGAACAGTATCTGGCCGATCTTGCCGGATATACACAGGAAGAATATGAAACTCATATCAGTCAGTTCGGTGGTGAGATTGTTTCCAATCAGATTTTCGTAAATGTAACACTTGAATTGAAGCTGGATGGTGAGGATCTGGTGGCAAGAGTGGATTATGACAAGATTCAGTTCTTTAAGGATTATCCGCTTGTTGAAGTTCGTATCCTGCCGTTCATGATTGCATCCGCTCCGAATGATGAAGATACCGGATTCCTGTTCGTTCCGGACGGAACCGGCGCAATCATCAATTTCAACAATAACAAGTCCCAGCAGAACTACAGCGCCAAGATTTACGGCCATGATTATGCAAAGGTTCAGGATGTTTTGATTAACGATCCGTATGTCAGCTATCCGGTTTACGGTATTTCCTATACCAATCAGAACAAATCCATGCTTGCAATGATTGAAGACGGTGCATGCTACGGAGTTATCCGTGCCAATACATCCGGCGGAACTGACGTTGATGCGAACTATGTAAATACCCTGTTTAACGTTGTTCAGTATGAACGTGCCGATATCGGTACCCGTTCCAATGCGGCGGTATTTACGTTCGAGGAAAAACTTGCTAAGGACGAAGCTCTGAGCATCCGGTTCCGTGCAGTGAACTCTTCGGATTATGTCGATATGGCAAAGTGCTATCGCGATTACTATATTGCAGCAAATCCGGACTTCGCAAACAGAACGGCGAGCGCATCCGTACCTGCGGTTGTAGAGCTGGTCGGTGCCATTACCAAGAAAGAGCATGTTCTCGGATTTCCGAAGGACAAGCCGTTTGCGGTAACCACCTATAATGAAATGACAGACATTGTCGAAGAACTGAATTCACTCGGAATGAATAACATGAATGTTATTATGAACGGTTGGTTCAACGACGGTGTTAAGCATTCGGTTCCGAACAAAATTAAGACCGTTTCCGAATTGGGAAGCAAGAAGGATTTTAAGAATGCTCTGGATGCCATTCAGAAAAACAATAACCTGTATTTGAAGGCAAATTTCACATTTGTCAATGAAAATAAACTGTTTGACAGCTTCAATTACAGAAATGATACAGCAAAATACGTTACCCGTGAATTTGTTAAGAAACAGCAAATCAGTAAAGTATGGTACGGTTTGATTGAAGACAGTGATTATTTCTATCTCGGAACTCCGGAGTTCATTATGGAAACGTATCATTCGTTCCTGGATGAACTGAAGGATTACAACGCAAAGAACATTGCATTTACCTGTATCGGAAATACCCTGAGTGCCGATTACAACCGGAAGAGGGAAGTAACCAGAAATACGGTTCTGAGTCAGCATATCGATGAGCTTTCCAAGTTGTCCGAGAGCGGTGCCAAGATTGTAACTTACGACAGTAATGCATATGCGGTACCGTACACCGATTTGGTTGTCAATATGGCAGTTGATTCCGACAGCTTCTGTCTGTTGGATGAATCCATTCCGTTCTTCCCGATTCTTCTGCACGGCCGCGTTGATTATACCGGTGATGCAATGAATGTTACGGCGGACTTTGAGAACAACCTTCTGAAGTCTGTTGAGAACGGTGCCGGAGTATATTTCATCTTCATGATGAGAGATGCGATGGAACTTCAGGAAACCGAGTTCACTTATCTTTACGGTGCAAATTACGATGCATGGAAAGAAGATGCCATCAAGTATTATAAGAGATTCAGTGATGACTTCGGTTCGCTCTGCACACAGACAATTGACGGTCACAAGATTATCGATACCAAGATTACCATGACGGAATATTCCGACGGAACCCGGGTTTATGTAAACTTCCGTACAGCGGATTACACGCTTGAGGATGGAACCGTGATTCCGAAGATGGATTGGATTGTTAAGAAAGGAGGCAACTGATAATGGCAACCGAAACAAACACACAAGCACAGGAGTTGGCTGCAGAAAACGCAGCAGCACCGGCCGTAGAAACGGAAAGTGCTACGAAGTCCTCCGAAGAAATGAAAGCATCGACGATTGAAACCAAAAAGAAGCCTGCCAAAAAGGCAAAACAGAAAACGCTGGAGCATGGAAATGCGATAGCCGGTTTCCTGTTTGTGCTTCCGTTCATTTTCGGATTTATTGTTTTCCTGTTGTATCCGCTCGGTCAGTCCCTGTGGATGTCGTTCTGTGAAGTAACTCCGAGCCCGAACGGTCTGGTTTATAAATTCCTCGGATTTAACAAATCGTCAAACTATTATCGGATGTTATTTGTTGATGACAAATACAGCACATTCCTTTGGGATGAAGTAAAGCACATGTTGTTCTTCGTACCCGGTATTCTGGTTTTCAGTTTCTTTATTGCATTGCTGTTAAATCAGGAATTCAAGGGAAGAACATTTGTCCGTGCCGTTTATTTCCTTCCGGTTATTCTGGCTTCCGGCGTTATGCTTGGAGTTGAGTCCAGCAACTCGTTGCTGAACGGAATTAAGGATCTGATTAAGGAAGATAATTCCGCAACATCCATTACGACAACATTGGAAAGCATTTTGCTACAGGGTGAAACCGCAAGCAAGTTCTTCCAATACATTATCGATATCGTAGGTCAGGTTTACGATGTTGCGATTTCCTCCGGTATTCAGATTGTCATATTCCTGTCCGGTCTCCAGACCATTTCCCCGAGTATGTACGAAGCAGCTAAGATTGAGGGCTGTACCTCATGGGAAAGCTTCTGGAAAATTACGTTCCCTATGATCGGTTCCATGATCCTGGTTAACGTTGTATACACCTTCGTCGATTTCTTCACGAAGAACAACAGTAATCTCATGAACTACATTCAGACAACGTTACTGAATAAGTTTAATTACGGTATGACCAGTGCGATGTCTTGGGTTTATTTCTTAATCATTGCGGCATTCCTCGGCATTGTGTTCGCAATAGGATCAAGGACGGTATACTATTATGACTAGAAAAGAACGTAGAAAAGATTTTTGGGAAAGAAATAAAAAGTCCGGAGGATATCTTCTCCGCAAGAAAATTTGGAATATCTTTTACAGCTTATGCCGAGGCGTACTGGTATTCGGACTTTGTTTCCTGATCCTGCAACCGTTATTGAATAAGATTTCCCTCAGTTTCATGACGGAATCCGATTTGTATGACAGTACTATTATCAGTATCCCGAGACATTTCTCGACATCTGCGTATGAATATGCGTGGTCGATGCTGAAAGGCTTTAAAACCCTTGGAACTTCGTTCTATGTAGCGTTGCTTGTTGCTCTGTGTCAGGTTCTGTCCTGTACGCTGGTAGGTTATGGCTTCGCAAGATACAAGTTCCCCGGCAAAAACATCCTGTTCGCTTGTGTTATCCTTTTGATTATCGTTCCGCCGCAGGCAATTATTACTCCTTTGTATTTGCGGTTCCAGAACTTTGATATCTTCGGATTAATCAGCAAGTTTTCCGAGAGCGGAACAGGTATTAACCTTCTCGGAAAAATGTTCCCGTATTTGTTTATGTGTCTGACCTGTGCCGGATATAAGGCCGGTTTGTACATATATCTCTTACGTCAGCATTTCCGTAATGAGCCGAAGGAATTGGAAGAGGCAGCTTATGTTGACGGTTGCAGCCGTCTTCGTACGTTCTTCCAGATTCTTCTTCCCGGCGCAAAGCCGATTATGGTATCCTGCTTCCTGTTTGCATTTGTATGGCAGTGGACCGATCAGTATTACTCACGAGTATTCTTCCCGTCGGGTTCCGGCTGGAATTTGATTTCCAATAAGCTGAACGGTTTCGGTGATGCATTCAACGGTTACATGAAGACCATTAAGGGCCAGGCTTATATGACACCTCAGGCGTTCAATAACCAGGTTCTTTCCACCGCTGTTTTGATTTCTCTGGTACCTTTGATTATCATTTATGTCATTGCTCAGAAGAGCTTTGTGGAGAGTATTACCTCTAGCGGTATTAAAGGCTAACAGAATATATAAAAAAATAGTGGAAATCGTGAAAATTTTGTGATATAATACGAATTAAGATGTTATCAGTACGCTGAAACATTTTAAGATACTATTTTAAGGAGGAGCTTATAATGAGCACAATCAAAAAAGTGCTGCT
Source organism: Lachnospiraceae bacterium (assembly GCA_045597325.1). Lineage (GTDB taxonomy): Bacteria > Bacillota > Clostridia > Lachnospirales > Lachnospiraceae > ISDg. The sequence goes on along the minus strand of JAZLJJ010000064.1, from coordinate 26,595 downwards.
CGTTGTACTTGCATGTGTTCTCTGCTTGTCTTTGGTTGCTTGTAAGAATGATGACAAGAAGAATGAAACCAATGATAAGAAGAACAACACAACAACGGCACCCACAGACACCCCCAAGCCTACAGAACCTGGGACAACAACTCCGGAGCCTACCGACGTTCCTAAGAACGATTTCGGTGGTGCAACCGTAATCCTCGCTGACTGGTGGTCTCCTGAAAACTGGAAAGACCCCACCAACTCCATTGATGAAGCTTACTGGGAGTGGCAGTATCAGTTGATGGAAGACAACAACTACAAGTTTGATCGTAAGAAGTGCTATGAGTGGGAACAGGTACAGGAAACTGCTACTCTTTCCATCACAACCAACGAACCTGTTGGTGATATCATCGTACTTGATAGTGGTTGGGTTGCTTCCCTTCTTGACAAGGACATGTTCCGCGATGTTTCCAGCATGAAGTATTTCAACTGGGATGACGCTAAGTGGAACAAGGCTGTTAAGGACGTTATGACGATTGGTAAGGGTATCTATGGTTTCGCAGCTGGTCTTGAGCCTAGAACCGGTATCTTCTTCAACAAGGATCTCTTCAAGAAGATTCTTGGCGAGGATAAGGCTAACTATCCTTACGAACTTCAGGCTAACGGACAGTGGAATTGGGATAACTTCAAGAACCTTTGCAAGGACCTTACTAAGGACCTTGATGGTGACGGAACTCCCGATGTATATGGTATTGCTTCCTTCTCGAACGACTTCTTTACCGCATGTCTTCTTGCTAACGCAACAAACGTTATCGTTAAGAATGAGTCCGGTGAGCTTGTTATGAACGCTAATGACAGTGCTGTTATTGACGCTCTTAACTGGGGCCGTTCCCTGTATGATGAGGGATATCATATGCCTAGACCGGAAGGTGATGACGTTCAGTGGAACTGGTTCGTTCAGATGTTCCAGGAGCAGAGAACCGCTATGCGTTGCTGTGAAGAGTACAACGTATCCGACTTCTGCGCTAAGAATGACGACGGCACTGCTGCATATCCGTTCGAATACGGATTCGTAACGTTCCCTTATGGTCCTAAGGCTGGAAAGCTTCTTTCCATCGCTCGTGAGAACGTTCTCATTATTCCTAACTGTGATGCTGTTAAGGATAAGCTGGATGTTATTTCCTTCGCTTACAACAACTACACCGACAAGTGCCAGGAACAGCTTGATGATCCGAACGCTTGGAAGGCTACTTACGAAGCACAGTTCATGGATAAGGAATCTATGGATACTCTTGATCTTATGATTAACAAGTTGGATCAGGTTATGAACTGTACCATCCTTCTTCCTGACTTCGTTTGGGATTGGGTATGGGATATTGACTCCGGTGTTGCTACTCCTAAGGAGCAGATCGATACCTTCAGCGGTCAGTGGCAGACTTATGTTGATGAATTCAACGCTAAGTTGAAGTAATTCGACATATAACCAAAAACTTTAAGGGACATTCTTCGGAATGTCCCTTTTTGTATATATGATATGTTGAATTATTAAATTGTGAAATGAAGAAAGAGAGAATACGAAACACCATTGCAAAGAAAATCGTTGCATGATACGATTATTTGAGAATTGCAGAGGAGCTTTGAGCTCTTCGCGATACACTATTTATAATTCGGAGAAGATATTATGGATGATAAAAAGGAAATGGTTTTCAATGAAACAGAGACGTTTGAGAAACGCGCGGCAGAACTGGTTGCCCGGATGACAACCGAAGAAAAGGTGTTTCAGACACTGTTTAATGCGCCGGCGATTGAACGGCTCGGAGTGAAAGCATACAATTACTGGAATGAAGCACTGCATGGGGTGGCACGTGCGGGAGTAGCGACCGTATTTCCTCAGGCAATCGGACTTGCCGCGGCATTTGACGAGGAAATGATGGAAACGGTCGGTGATACGATTTCCACGGAGGCCAGAGCCAAATTCAACATGCAACAGGAATTCGGTGATACCGATATTTATAAAGGGCTGACATTTTGGTCGCCGAATGTCAATATGTTCCGGGACCCCAGATGGGGACGCGGTCATGAAACGTTTGGCGAAGATCCGTATTTGAGCGGCCGTATGGGAGTCCGGTTTATTCAGGGAATGCAGGGACATGATCCGAAATACATGAAAGTGGCGGCATGTGCAAAGCATTTCGCGGTACACAGCGGACCGGAGGATTTGCGTCACAGCTTTAATGCCGAGGTATCGGAACAGGATTTGCGCGAAACATATCTGCCGGCATTTGAGGCATGTGTCAAAGAAGGCCATGTAGAAGCGGTTATGGGAGCATATAACCGGACAAACGGAGAAGCATGCTGCGGAAGTCAGAAACTTCTGGTTGATATTTTGCGCGGCGAGTGGGGCTTTACCGGTCATGTAACGTCCGACTGCTGGGCGTTGAAGGATTTTCACGAGTTTCATATGGTGACGAAGAATCAGGTGGAAACGGTTGCGCTTGCAATGAACCGCGGATGCGATTTGAATTGCGGCAATATGTATGTCAACCTCCTGCAGGCAATCCGTGACGGTTTGGTGGAAGAAACAACCATTGACCGTGCCGTGACAAGGCTGTTTACGACGCGAATGAAACTGGGATTGTTTGACGCAAAGGAAGATGTGCCGTTTGCCAAAATCGGGTATGATGAAGTGGACAATGAGGAACACCGGAAACTCAATCTGGATGTCAGCAGGAAGACGGTTGTCCTTTTGAAAAATGAGGCAAATCTTTTGCCGTTGTCGCTCGATTCCGTAAAAACAGTCGGAATTGTAGGACCGAATGCCGATAATCGCCGTGCTCTGGTCGGTAATTATGAGGGAACGGCATCGGAATATGTAACTGTTTTGGAAGGAATCCGGGAACTGGTTGGAGACCGTGCCAGAATTTTCTATTCCGAAGGCTGTCATTTGTTCAAAGACCGTGTACAGGGACTCGGACAGGCAAACGACCGAATTGCGGAAGCGAAGGCTGTTGCGGCACAAAGCGATGTTGTGATTGCCGTGATGGGACTGGATCCGGGACTCGAAGGAGAAGAAGGAGACCAGGGAAATGAATTTGCATCCGGAGATAAGCCGAATCTGAAACTGCCCGGACTTCAGGAAGAGGTTCTGAAGGCCTTGTATGACAGCGGAAAACCGGTTGTTTTGGTATTGCTTGGCGGAAGTGCATTGGCGATTCCGTGGGCGGATGAGCATATCCCGGCAATTGTGGAAGGATGGTATCCGGGAGCATTGGGCGGACGAAGCATTGCGGATATTTTGTTTGGGCGTGCATGTCCGGAAGGAAAATTACCGATTACATTTTATCGTACAAGCGAAGAACTTCCGGCATTTACCGATTATTCCATGAAAAATCGAACCTATCGGTACATGACGCAGAAGGCCTTGTATCCGTTCGGCTTCGGACTCAGTTATACCGCATTTGAAATGAGCAATGCGGATTTTTCGGGAACGGTGGAGAACGGCGCTGAGATTTCCGTGACACTTCGGAATACCGGCAGCTGCAGCGGAGCGGAAACGGTTCAGGTGTATGTGAAATCGCCGATGGAAGGCGCTCCGAATGCACAGCTGAAGGGGCTTCGCAAAGTGCGGCTGGCACCCGGCGAGGAAACGACCGTGAAGATTTCGCTTGCGAAAGATGCGTTTGGTGTATATAATAAAGAAGGCAAAAAAGTACTGGTACCCGGGGAATATAAAGTATTTGTCGGGACATCACAACCGGATGCACGAAGTGAAGAACTGCTCGGAACAAAACCGTTGGCATTTTCCGTCGGGTATGCCGGTGTAATGACAGAAATTTAGCATATATTGCGAGATTGCCAATCGGTAATCTCGCAATTTTCCTTGCAGAGAAGTGCCGACACCGAAACGGAATGTTCCGTTCAAATGAAGGAGAGTCTCATGAATATTGACGATTTGTTAAATGAGGATATTGAAGACGTTGTTCGAAAGTCCAATGCGGAAAAAGCGGATCGGACGGAACCGGGAGCCGCTCATGTGAAAAAAACTTCCGAGAACGGCAGAACAAATTCGGATGCCGGCAAGAATCGTGCCACGTCTGCTCGAAATCATGCGATGGAGAGCAGGACAGGAAAGAGCGCAGACCGCAAACCCGCAACCGGCGATAAGACAGGAAAGAGCGCAGACCGCAAACCCGCAACCGGTGACAAGCCGGCAAAGAGCACCTCGAGTCAAAAGACTGCGTCTCATAAGAAACCGATAGCCGAAACAAAGAACAAACAGAGAAAGGAATTGCTTCGCAAGGAGTCGGAGGACGAACACCGTATGATGGCGGATGAATCGGAACCGGTGGGAGCACTTTCGGAAAAACGGGCATCGGATGCGGAGACCGAAGAAATTGATGGAAAGACCGGACAGGGCAAGCAGAGTTTTTGGAAATCTCTGGCCGGAGATGTTATTTTCTTTGTCGGAACATTTATTGTTCTGCTGATTCTCTTTTATGTATTTCCGCCGTATTATGTGGACGGAAAATCGATGGTCAAAACACTTGATGATAAAGCATTTGGCTTTGGATTCCGATATGCGGATATCAAACGCGGCGATATCGTGGTACTGAATACCGGAACGGACCGGCCGAATGAGGGAACAAAGGGGGCAACCTGGATTAAGCGTGTCATCGGAATTCCCGGAGATACGGTGGAAACCTGTTATGAAACGTATGAGACCGATACGGAACTGGCATACGGAATTGTGATTAAGGCAGGCGAACCGGTGTATCGTGTGAAGGTGAACGGCGTCGTGATGGAAGAGCCGTATGCCTATTACGATCCGAATGATATCCGGACGGTCATTGTCGGCAAATGGACACTGGGCGAGGACGAATACATGGTAATGGGAGATAATCGAAACATTTCCCATGACGGACGTGCCATCGGCCCGATCACACGGGATGACATCCGATGCAAAATGCTGTTCTTTATCTGGGGAAAGCATAAGATTAAGCAGTAGAATTACGATAAAATGAAATTTGTGAATTGCTTTACAATTGTAATTTTATCTGATATAATGTTTTGGGTTACTTGAAAGACAGTAACGATTCGTGCAAATGCACATCACAGAATTTACCATAAGAAAGGAAGATATACCATGCCGTTAGTTACTACAAAAGACATGTTTGCAAAGGCATACGATGGCGGATACGCAGTAGGTGCTTTCAATGTAAACAATATGGAAATTGTACAGGGTATCACGGAAGCAGCCGGCGAATTGAACAGCCCGGTTATTCTTCAGGTATCCAAGGGTGCTCGCGCTTATGCCAACCACACCTATCTTGTAAAGCTTGTTGAAGCTGCAGTTATTGAAAATCCTCAGATTCCGATCGCTCTTCACCTTGATCACGGTGATAGCTTCGAACTCTGCAAGTCCTGCATCGACGGAGGATTTACCTCTGTTATGATCGATGCTTCTTCCAAGTCCTTCGAGGACAATATCGCATTGACCAAGCAGGTTGTTGAGTATGCTCATGACCACGGCGTAGTTGTTGAGGCTGAGCTTGGTACTCTTGCAGGTATTGAGGATGAAGTTCAGGTTGAGGCAGGTAAGGAAAGTTACACTCGTCCGGAAGAGGTTGAGGAATTCGTTTCCAGAACCGGATGTGACTCTCTTGCAATTGCCATCGGTACTTCCCATGGTGCATATAAGTTCACTGCCGATCAGTGCACACGGAATGAGAAGGGCATTTTGGTACCGCCGCCGTTGCGTTTCGACGTACTCGAAGAGTGCATTAAGAGACTGCCCGGCTTCCCGATCGTTCTTCACGGTTCCTCTTCCGTTCCTCAGGAATTCGTTAAGATGGTAAATGAGTACGGCGGAAATATGCCGGATGCTGTCGGCATTCCGGAAGAGCAGCTTCGTCATGCTGCTGAACTCGCTGTCTGCAAGATTAACATCGACTCCGATATCCGTCTTGCTATGACCGGTAACATTCGTAAGTACTTTGCTGAGCATGCAGATCATTTCGATCCTCGTCAGTATCTCAAGCCCGCTCGTCAGGCTGTTAAGGATATGGTTGCTCACAAGATTAAGTACGTACTTGGTTCTGACAACAAGATCTGATCGTTACGATGAAGTGATACAGACCCCTCGGAGCAAACGCTTCGAGGGGTGTTGTTTTCTCTCATAGGAAAGTTCGTCCTATGAGATAAAACAACGCTCCGCGAGGATGCACACGCCTGTGCAGAGGAAAAATGTCGCTTCGCGACGCACAGGCGGCGCGAGCATATCGCAAGCGATATGCTTTGTTCTAATGAAAATGCCGTAACAGGGGCGTTATATCCGGTGAGACGGGTGTGACGAAGGACGGCGTAAAGGAGAATACACATGGCAAATGGGGTTTGTCGGCAAACGGAAACACAAGCATTTACGAGCTGCGCAGGGATTCCGGATCCGTATACGATGCTGGACGGTACTGTGATTACCGAACCGTCCGAATGGGGGAAACGTCGGGAGGAAATCCGGTCTCTGTACGAGACCTGCATGTATGGAAAATGGCGTGACGGCTCAAAGGAATCCATTCGATATGAGCGAAAGGAAAATCGGGTGACGCTGTTCCTGCGAAGAACCGACACCGGGGCGGAAGCATCGTTTGACGTGCTGGTTCAGATGCCGGACGAATCCTGCCGGAAACCGGAACACGGCTATCCGGTCATTGTCGGAATGCATGCCCATATCAGTGAAGAAACGGCCAATGCAAAGGGATTTGCCACCATTGTCATGGATGGCTTCGGAATTCCGGTTGCATCGGACGACACCAAGCGGGAAGGGGCATTTTACAAGCTGTACCCGTACGGAGAAAGTGAGGACGAACAGACCGGTGTTTTGATGGCATGGGCCTGGGGCTGCAGCAAAATCATGGACGCACTGAAGCACGGTTTGGCCGACGAACTCGGAATCGATCCGAGCGTCAGCGTGGTGACCGGAGTTTCGAGATGGGGCAAAGCAGCCATGGTCTGCGGCGCATTTGACAGCCGTTTCCGCATTTGCGCACCGTCGTGTTCGGGCGCGGGCGGGGTTGCCATGTACCGGTATCGCTCCGAGGGGAGAACGTATAATTTTGAAAGCAGGGGCGCTTCGGCGGCCTATACATATTCGCAAAATGAGCCGCTGTCCTGTCTGCAGTCGGACGGAGAACGCGGGTGGTTCTGCGACCGGTTCACGGAATTTGAAACGCCGGAGCAGTTGCCGGTCGACCAGCACATGCTGTGCAGCCTGGCGGCGGATCCGAATCGGCATTTGCTGATTATCGGCTCCTGCATTTCCGAAGACTGGGTGAATGCGCCGGCGATGTGGTACACGTATCTGGCGGCGAGGAACATTTTCCGGTTCCTCGGTGTAGAAGACAATTTGAACATTACGATTCATCGGGAGGGCCATGCGGTGATTCCCGAGGATGTGGAATATATCGCATCGTATGTGCGGAACCGGATTTATCACGAGGCGGCGGAGAAGAATCCGGAGGATTTGAAAACGTCCGTGTTTGCATTGCCGGAGAATCACGACCCGGAAATGGACCACGCGGCGGATTTATGGGCACACCGGTGAGAAAAGGACCCGGAACGGGCAGGAGGCTGACATGAAACGAAATCCGGAAGAACTTTGGGACGGACGGTATTATTCGGCAAATGATATGGTTCGGGCGGATTGCGGCGGCTGTGAGGGATGTTCTCACTGCTGCCACGGAATGGGAGAATCCCTGGAACTCGATCCGTATGATTTTTTGCGTCTGGCCCGCGGCCTTCGGAAAAAGCCGGAGGAATTACTGACGTTTGCGGTGGATTTGCATGTTGACGACGGACTGATTGTTCCGTTTATGAAAATGAGCGGCGATTCCGAGGCATGCTCCTTCCTCGGATCCGACGGACGCTGCACGATACATGAGTTTCGCCCCGACATTTGCCGTCTGTTTCCGCTCGGACGGGTGTATGATGAAACGGGAATCCGGTACATTTTACAAAGCAACGAATGCATTTGCGAAAACCGACGCGAAATACCGGTACGGGACTGGGTTGCCGAGCCGGAGGGAGAACGGTATGAGCAATACCGGCTGGCGTATCATGATTTTCGCAATGGGGTGAAACGCAGAATTCGGACGGCACCGTCGGCGGATACCGTCAAAGTCTGCAATATGATGATTTTGACCGAGTTGTATATGAAACCGGCAGAGACGGACCGACTTACGGATGAGTTGGAACGGCGAATGGAGGAACTTCGAGAAAGGATTTTGATATGAGAACGAAGACACGTTGCCGCGGATTGCGGTTCATCGGAATTGCACTTCTGATTTGCATACTGGCTTGCGGCTGCGCCACGGAAGAGGAAATGACGCCGCAGAGTGAGAACAAAAAGGGATTGTCCTATTATGAGGCCGGAGATTACAAAAAGGCCGAGGAATATTTTGTCCGCGCGTTGAGCCTGGATGAATCCGACATGGAAATTCACAATAATTACGGCATGACGCTGATTCAGCTGCGGCGGTATGATGAGGCCCTGCAGCAGTTTGACATTGTTTTGGTGAACAGCGGAAATTCCCGTCAGGTGACCAAACTGAACAAGTTTGCGACGCGTGGAAAGGGACTGGCATTTTTGCAGAAGCAGGACTATTCGGAAGCACTGACCTGCTTCAACAACGCACTGGAAATGGATGCCGAGAACAGCTGGAATGTGGATATTCTGTATTATAAGGCCAATACGCTCGAATGCATGGGCTCGACCAATTCGGCGATTGATGTGTATTCGGATGTGCTGAAGGAAGAGAAGAACAATATGAAGGCGCTTCTGAGCCGCGCCAATCTGTATCGGCTGAATGAGAAGTATGAAAAAGCCATCGACGATTATGAACAGGCACTGAAGCAGGAAAAAGGCAACTACAGTTCGTATATCGGGCTGTACACCTGCTATATTGCCATGGGTCGCGCCGACAAGGGAGAGGACATTTTGAAACAGGCATCCGAACTGGAGGTCAAGACCGAAGAGGACAAATACTATCTGGGGCAGGTTCATTTTTATCAAAAGAGTTACAAATACGCCAAAATCGAAATGGAATATGCGTATGACAACGGCTTCCCCGAAGCAAGTTATTTCCTCGGAGAAATCGCATTGAGCGAGAAGGAATACGAAAAGGCAATCGAATATTTCGAACAGTACCGTGCGTACAAGCTGAGCGAATCGCCGACGGTCTGCAATCAGGAGGCCGTGTGCTATCTGGCACTGTTTCAGTATGAAAAGGCGCAGGAAATGCTTGACATCGGACTCGGTGTGGCGGGCTCGCCGGCCAGACAGCAGCTGCTTCGCAATCAGGTGGCGCTGTACGAAGAGCAAAATGAGCTGATGAAAGCGTATGAAACGCTGCAGGAATATATTGTCAGTTATCCGGACGATTTGGAGGCGACAAATGAGTATCGCTTCCTGAAGAAGCGTCTCGGAATCACGAAATAGGACTCGGAAACCGGCAGGGAAGGCAGAACAGAATGTTTGATACGGAAAAAGAAACAGAAACGGTTATTTTGGTTGCGGTGGACGACAGCAACATCAATGCCGATACCGGTGTGACGGAATCGCTGAACGAGCTGGAGGAACTGGTTCGGACAGCAGGTGCGGAAGTTGTCGGACGGCTTGTGCAGAACCGGGAATCGGTGCATCCGGGAACGTATATCGGAAGCGGAAAAATCAATGAACTGGCAGAACTTTTGAGAGAAACGGGCGCGTCCGGAATCGTTACGGACGATGAACTGAGCCCGGCGCAAATGAAAAACCTGGAAGATGCGCTGGATTGCAATGTCATGGATCGAACGATGGTCATTCTGGATATATTTGCCCAGCATGCGGGAACCAGTGAAGGAAAGCTGCAGGTTGAACTGGCACAGCTTCGGTACCGCTCGTCCCGACTGATCGGCATGGGGCGTGCCATGTCCCGACTCGGCGGCGGAATCGGAACCCGTGGCCCGGGCGAGAAGAAACTCGAAACCGACCGTCGTCTGATTCGAAACCGGATTGCCCAGCTGAACCGCGAACTGGAGGATGTGAAGAAAAACCGGGAAGTGCAGAGAAGCCGGAGAAGCCGTTCGGCCGTACCGGTTGTGGCCATTGTCGGCTATACCAATGCCGGAAAGTCCACGCTTTTGAATTATCTGACCAATGCCGGAGTGCTGTCGCAGGACAAACTGTTTGCGACACTCGACCCGACAACACGAAGTTTTCGCATGGAAAACGGGCAGGAAATTCTGCTGACGGACACGGTAGGGTTTATTCGGAAACTGCCGCATCATTTGGTGGATGCGTTCCGCTCGACGCTCGAGGAAGCCAAATATTCGAACCTCATTTTGCATGTGGCGGATGCGTCCAATCCCAATGCGGACACGCAAATGCACGTCGTTTATGATACGTTGCGGCGGCTGGAAATCGGAGACCGGAAGGTGATTACCGCCCTGAACAAGCAGGATATCGCGGGAGATGCGATTTGGAAGGATCTGACGGCGGAACGCGTGGTTCGGATTTCCGCACGGACGGGAGAAGGAATTCCGGAATTGCTGCAGGCGATTGCCGATATTTTGTCCGAATCCACAATCTGCCTGGAAAAACTGTATCCGTACAGCGAGGCCGGAAAGCTGCAGATTGTCCGAAAGTACGGACAGCTGATTTCCGAGGAGTATGAAGCGGACGGAATCCGCATCAAGGCATGGATTGACAGAAAATGGGAACCGATGTGCTGACCGGAACCTGCGGGGGAAGCAACAGGCCAAGGAACTTCGTGTTGACAGAACAAACGCAGGCAGTAGTAATCTGTTATTGCAATAAAGTATTGTGGTTTTGATTCCGCTTCAACGTGCAAAAAAGAAAAAAGTCATGAAACTGCTGCTGAATGAATAGTATGCGGACGGGTGGGATACCACCATATATAGTATTTGAAAAAAACATCACAAAAAATCAAATGTGAAAAGGCAGTGCGAAAATGCTCAAAATCCCTTGATTTATGGGCATTTGGCACTGCTTTTTTGTTTTTGCGAATTTTGATTTTTTTGTGCAAAACCACTATATGTTGTATACAGGACAAGAATATTACGATATTTTGTTGACACAGAATGTACACATATGATAGTATATAGGCAATCGCCCGCAATGGGCAGAAACGGTGACGGCATGATGGTTTTCTGCGTGCTGTGCCACCGCAGGACAGTCGCTCGGAGAGTGATAACAGACTTAGTTTTTGACAAAGGAGTGTGTGGTATGATTCAGGTATCGAAACGAAACGGAGAACTGAAAGAATTTGATTTACACAAAATTGAAGGTGCAATCGAGAAGGCATTTAAGGCAACCTCAAAGGAATACACAACGGATATTATCAGTCTGCTGTCGTTACGTGTAACGGCACAGTTTCAGGATAAAGTAGATAACGGTGTAATCGGTGTCGAGGACATCCAGGACAGCGTCGAGCATGTTTTGGAGCAGACCGGATATACCGATGTTGCAAAGGCATATATTCTCTATCGTAAGCAGAGAGAAAAGATGCGTGAGATGAAGTCCACCATTTTGGACTATAAGGAAATCGTCAACAGCTACGTTCACGAAGAGGACTGGCGTGTTAAGGAGAATTCCACGGTTACCTATTCGGTCGGCGGCCTGATTCTTCATAACTCCGGTTCCATTACCGCAAATTACTGGCTGTCCGAGATTTACGACCCGGAAATTCATGAGGCACACAAGAATGCCGATATTCATATCCATGATTTGTCCATGCTGACCGGCTACTGCGCAGGATGGTCCCTGAAGCAGCTGATTATGGAAGGCCTCGGTGGAATTCCCGGAAAGATTACTTCGTCTCCGGCAAAGCATTTGGCAACCCTGATGAATCAGATGGTAAACTTCCTCGGTATCATGCAGAACGAATGGGCCGGTGCTCAGGCATTTTCCTCGTTTGATACGTATTTGGCACCGTTTGTCAAAGTGGACAACCTTTCCTACAAGGACGTAAAGCAGTGCATCCAGAGCTTCATTTACGGCGTTAACACACCGAGCCGCTGGGGTACGCAGGCTCCGTTCTCCAACATCACTCTGGACTGGACGGTTCCGGCCGATATGGCAGAACTGCCGTGTCTGATCGGTGGCGAAGAGATGGATTTCTGCTACAAGGATTGTAAGAAAGAAATGGATATGGTCAACAAGGCATTTATCGAGGTTATGGTCGAAGGTGATGCCAACGGTCGCGGATTCCAGTATCCGATTCCGACCTATTCCATTACCAAGGATTTTGACTGGTCCGATACCGAAAATAACCGTCTTTTGTTTGAAATGACCGCAAAATACGGCACTCCTTATTTCAGCAACTATATCAACAGCGATATGCAGCCGAGCGATGTTCGTTCCATGTGCTGCCGTCTCCGTCTCGACCTTCGTGAACTTCGTAAGAAGACCGGCGGTTTCTTCGGATCCGGCGAGAGCACCGGAAGTATCGGTGTTGTTACCATCAATATGCCGAGAATTGCTTATTTGTCTTCCGACGAGGATGATTTCTTCAAGCGTCTGGACCATATGATGGACATTTCCGCGCGGTCTCTGAAGGTTAAGAGAACCGTTATTACCAAGCTTTTGAACGAAGGCTTGTATCCGTATACAAAGAGATATCTCGGAACGTTTGAGAATCATTTCTCAACCATCGGTCTGATCGGTATGAACGAGGCAGGCCTGAATGCACGCTGGATCGGCAAGGATATGACGACACAGGAAACGCAGGACTTTACCGTTCGCGTTCTGAATCATATGAGAGAGCGTCTCAGTGATTACCAGGAAATGTACGGAGATCTGTACAACCTTGAGGCAACTCCCGCAGAGTCCACCACCTATCGTTTGGCAATGCACGATAAGAAGCATTATCCGAACATCATTACGGCAGGCAAGCCGGGTGAGACTCCGTACTATACCAACAGTTCTCATTTGCCGGTAGGATATACCGAAGATGTTTTCGCAGCACTGGATATTCAGGACAAGCTTCAGACTCTGTACACTTCCGGAACCGTATTCCATACGTTCCTCGGCGAGAAGCTTCCGGATTGGAAAGCTGCCGCAAAGCTGGTTCGTACCATTGCGGAAAATTACGAGCTTCCTTACTACACCATGTCCCCGACCTATTCCGTCTGCAGCGAGCACGGATATATTACCGGTGAGGTTAAGGTTTGCCCGACCTGCGGAAAGGAAACCGAAGTTTACAGCCGTATTACCGGTTACTATCGTCCGGTTAAGAACTGGAACCAGGGCAAGCTTCAGGAATTCGCAGACCGTGCGGAATATAACGTAAACGGCTTCCTCGGAGAAGGAACCAGAGACCTTTGTGCCGACTGTACCGAGGAGGTTGCGGCAGAAGCACCGGTTGAAAACCCGGCAGAGGAATTGCAGGCAGTTACCGATAACAAGGGACAGCTGCTTCTGTTCACAACCAAGAAGTGCCCGAACTGCAAGCTGGCAAAGGAATTCCTGGACGGAATCGAGTATACGATTGTCGATGCCGAGGAAAACAGCGATCTGGCAATGCAGTACGGTATTATGCAGGCACCGACGCTGGTTGTATTAAATGACGAGAAGGTTGAAAAATACGCCAACGCATCCAATATCAAACGCTTTGTCAATGAGGTCAACGGCAAGTAAGCCCGGACAAATGAGGCCAATGGCAAGTAAGCCCGGACAAATGAGGTCAACGGCAAATAAAGCCCGGACAAATGAGGCCAACGGCAAATAAGCCCGGACCCGATAATAACACACACAACAATACGCGCGGCAGGAAACTGCCGCGCATAATTGCACCATAAAAATGCGGCCGGACAGTTCGCAACCGCAGGAAAAGGAGCATGCAAAATGAGTTACGCAGACGATGTATTTATCAAAATGTGCAGAGATGTTTTGGATAACGGCACCGATACCAGCGGCGAAGCGGTTCGCCCGCATTGGGAGGATGGAACCGCGGCATACACCATCAAACGGTTCGGCGTCGTAAACCGGTATGATCTGTCGAAGGAATTTCCGGCACAGACCTTGCGGAAAACACCGATTAAATCGGCAACGGATGAGCTGTTGTGGATTTGGCAGAAGAAGAGCAACAATGTTCACGATTTCGGTCAGCATATCTGGGATTCCTGGGCCGATGAAAACGGTTCCATCGGAAAAGCATACGGCTATCAGATGAGTGTTCCGCATCAATATCGCGAAGGCATGTTTGACCAGGTTGACCGGGTTCTGTACGACCTGAAGCATACCCCGTACAGCCGTCGGATTCTGACCAATATTTATGTTCATCAGGATTTGCATGAAATGAATCTGTATCCGTGCGCATACAGCATGACGTTCAATGTCACAAAGCCGAAGAACGGTGACCGGCTGGTATTGAACACCATTTTAAATCAGCGCTCGCAGGACATTCTGGCGGCAAATGCATGGAATGTATGCCAGTATGCGGTTTTGACGCATATGATTGCGCAGGTTTCCAATATGGATGTCGGCGAATTCGTCCACGTTATCGCGGATGCGCACATTTACGACCGCCATGTGCCGATTGTAGAGGAACTGATACAGCGTCCGACCTATCCGGCACCGAAATTCTGGCTGAATCCGGAAATCAAGGATTTCTACGCATTTACCAAGGATGACGTTGCCCTGACCGACTACACGTTCGGAGAGCCGGTCGGCAAGATTCCGGTTGCGATTTAGCATATCTGGTATTTAATCAAAGAAAACAAAAAGGTACCGGCCGCGTCGGAAGAAGACACTCCTCTTTCGAATCGGCCGGTACCGTTATTTTTATCTCATAGGAAAGTTCGTCCTATGAGATAAAAAAACGCTCCGCGAGGATGCACACGCCTGTGCAGAGGAAAAATGTCGCTTCGCGACGCACAGGCGGCGCGAGCATATCGCAAGCGATATGCTTTGTTCTCAGAGAGCCGCAACGAAATCCCGTGAAAACGGACCGGTCATCGTGCGGTGTTATTTGCGGCGGTACGTGGTGAAGCAATAGGTCAGGTCGTAGTAGGTCTGCTCCTCGCTGCACTCCGTCATTTCCCATTCGGAATCATCGTCGAGATTCGGGAAATACGTGTCGGCGTCGTAGGAATAATCAATGCGCGTTACATAGGCAACATCGCAGTACGGAAGAAACTGCCGGTAAATGCTGGCACCGCCGATGACAAAGACATCCCCGGAAGGATATTGCGAAGCGGCAGCGGCGGGTTCCTCGATGCTGTGAACGACGGTCGCACCGGGAACGGTAAAGTTCGGATCGTGTGAAATGACGATGTTAACCCGGTTTTGCAGCGGCTTTCCACCGGGGAAGCTTTCCAGTGTGGAACGTCCCATAATGACGATTTTCTGTTTTGTGGTTTCCCGGAAAAAACGCATATCGGCCGGAATGCTGACCAGAAGATGGTTGTTCAGGCCGATTGCCCAGTTGCTGTCAACGGCAACAATACAATTCATAAAAATGTCCTCCTTGTGCGACTTCGGTATTATTGTAGCATAGGAATCGAAAAACAACAACGAAAAACGGACGGGAACGTAACTTTTCACGGAAAATGCCCGAAATTTATTGCATTTTACAAAAAATAGGTCTATGATAAAAAAAGTTTTTGATGCGTCGTATGTTACGGCAGAAGGAGTGAATTATGTTAGATATCAGATATGAACTTACCAAAAGTCCGAAGGCAAAGCCGGCAGCGGACGACCCGCTGAAGTTCGGTACCATTTTCACGGACCACATGTTTGTTATGAACTATGAAACCGGTAAGGGCTGGTACGATCCCAGAATCGTTCCTTACGGAGAAATCAGCCTTGAGCCGTCCGCAATGGTATTCCATTACGGTCAGGAAATGTTTGAAGGTATGAAGGCTTACAGAACGGATGACAACCGCGTTTTGCTGTTCCGCCCGTTCAAGAACGCGGAGCGTGCCAACAACTCCAACAAGCGTCTCTGCATTCCGCAGATTCCGGAAGAGGATTTCGTTCAGGCATGCAAGGAAATCGTAAAGGTTGATCAGGATTGGATTCCGACCAAGCCCGGCACATCTCTTTACATCCGTCCGTTTATTATTGCAACCGACCCGTTCCTCGGAGTTCGTGTTTCCGATACCTATCAGTTTATTATCATCCTGTCCCCGGTTGGACCGTACTATGCAGAAGGTCTGAACCCGGTTAAGATTTGGATCGAGGATGAGTATGTTCGTGCCGTAAAGGGCGGTATCGGTGAGGCAAAGACCGGCGGTAACTACGTTGCGTCTCTCGCTGCACAGGTAAAGGCTCACAATGAAGGATATTCTCAGGTTCTCTGGCTGGACGGCCGCGAAAGAAAGTATATCGAGGAAGTCGGCGCCATGAACATTTTCTTCAAGATTAACGGCAAGATTGTTACCCCTATGCTGAACGGTTCCATCCTTCCCGGTGTTACCAGAAACTCCGTAATCGAAGTTTGCAAGAGCTGGGGTCTTGAAGTGGAAGAACGCAAGGTTTCCGTTGATGAGCTTGTTGAAGCAGGCCGCACCGGTGCGTTGGAAGAGTGCTTCGGTTCCGGTACCGCAGCGGTTATCAGTCCGGTCAGCCATCTCCGCTATGTGGATGAGGTTTATCAGATCGGTGACGGTGGAATCGGTCCGGTCAGCCAGAAGCTGTACGATACCATTACCGGTATTCAGCTTGGCAAGATTGTCGATGACAAAAACTGGACAGTGGAAGTCAAATAATGACCAAAACCGTTCTTTGTCCGGATGAATCCGGCAACTTACCGATTGCCGTTTTGTGAAAACGGATTCAAAAAAATACCTACGTCCCCGCGGGTTTCAAGCCTGCGGGGACTTCTTTTTTTACTTGTATAAAATGAAAAAAGATGGTATAATTTGGATTTATGATGGGATTGTTGTAAGGTGACGACAAGGATGCTGCGCCATTCGACACCGGAAGTTCGATTTTCCGAGCCGAAGATGGTGACAATGCCTGTCACGGACAGGACCGTACCAATGATATTTGAGAAAATGACGGAAAGGAGGAACCGTTATGAAGGACGAGGAAATGAATTTGCAGGATGCGGAGATGACGACTGTCGAGGGCACGGAGAACGCCGCACCGGACAGGACTGACGAAGGATCCGATGCCATGCAGGACAAGGCTGCCGAGGACGTTGCGACAACCGCCGAAGACGCCGGGGAGACCGGAGAGCAGGAGACCGTTCGGACCGATTCGAGAATCGGAATCACGGAAGATTTTTCCGATCCGGATCAGCTGTACCGGAAACTGCTGGATACCATTCGGATTTACCGGCCCATAACGGACCTTTCCATGATTGAGCGGGCGTACGAACTGGCCCGCGCGGCTCACGAGAATCAGAAACGAAAGAGCGGAGAGCCGTATATTATTCATCCGCTGGCGGTTGCCATCATTTTGGCCGAGCTGGAGATGGACAAGGAAACCATTGCGGCGGGAATCCTGCACGACGTGGTGGAGGATACCAGCATTACCGAGCCGGAACTGACCCGCTTGTTCGGGGCGGAGGTGACACTTCTGGTGGACGGCGTGACCAAGCTGACACAGCTCAATTATTCCCAGGATAAGATTGAAGTTCAGGCGGAAAATCTTCGGAAAATGTTTATTGCGATGGCAAAGGATATCCGGGTCATCGTCATTAAGCTCGCCGACCGCCTTCATAATATGCGGACGATGCAGTATCAGTCGCCGGAAAAGCAGATTGAAAAATCCCGCGAAACGATGGAGATTTATTCCCCGCTTGCGCATCGTCTCGGTATCAGCAAAATCAAAAAAGAACTGGACGATTTGTCCCTGAAATATCTGAAACCCGACGTATATAAGCAGCTGTCGGAGGATATCAAGGCAACCCGTTCGGAGCGCGAGGCCTTTGTCCGCAAGATTTCCGAGGAAGTCGGAGCCAAGATGAATGAGGCCGGTATCGAAGCGGAAATCGACGGTCGTGCCAAGCATTTCTTCAGTATTTACCGAAAGATGGTCAATCAAAACAAGTCGATTGAGCAGATTTACGATTTATTTGCAGTGCGCATTATCGTGGAAAGCGTGAAGGACTGTTACGCGGCACTCGGCATTTTACATGATATGTATACGCCGGTACCCGGTCGTTTTAAGGACTATATCGCGATGCCGAAGGCAAATAATTATCAGTCCCTGCATACGACGCTGATCGGCCCGGGCGGAACGCCGGTCGAAATTCAGATTCGTACCGAGGAAATGCACCGGATTGCCGAGTACGGTATTGCGGCGCATTGGAAATACAAAGAAGCACAGAACGGCAAGAAAATTGATAACGGCGAGGACGAGAAGCTGGCATGGCTGCGCCAGATTTTGGAATGGCAGCGCGATATGTCGGATAACAAGGAGTTTCTGAACAGCTTAAAGAGCGACTTTGACCTGTTTAACGACAGCGTGTACTGTTTCACTCCGACCGGTGAAGTCAAGACGCTTCCGGTCGGTTCCAATACCGTTGATTTCGCATACAGTATCCACAGCGCCGTCGGAAACAAAATGATCGGCGCCCGCGTCAACGACCGTCTGGTTACCATTGACTATGTGATTCAGAACGGCGACCGCGTGGAGATTATCACTTCGTCCAATGCCAAGGGACCGAGCCGCGACTGGCTGAAAATCGTCAAGAGCGCACAGGCCCGGAACAAGATTAATCAGTGGTTCAAAGCCGAACTGAAAGATGACAATATCCTGCGCGGAAAAAATGCCATTGCGGCATCCGCCAAGGCGAAAAATATGAATCTGTCCGATATTCTGAAGCCGGAATATCAGGACGCCTGTCTGGCCAAATACGGCTTCCGTGACTGGGATTCGCTGCTGGCGGCGGTCGGAAACGGAACACTGAAGGAAAGCCAGGTTGTCAACAAGCTGCACGAGGAATGGAACCGCAACCGAATCAAGACCATGACGGCCGAAGAACAGTTGTCCGAGCTTCTGTCCGAAGACAAACCGCATTCGACCAAAAACAAGCAGGGCGGCGGCATCATCGTGCAGGGTTCCAATGACGTGTCGGTTCATTTTTCCAAATGCTGCGCGCCGGTACCGGGCGACGCGATTGTCGGTTTTGTGACCAGAGGCCGCGGCGTGTCGATTCACCGTGCGGACTGTGTCAATATGCAGCATTTGCCCGAAGAAGACCGTCAGAGACTGATTACGGCAACGTGGGATGCACAGGCAGCCATCGAAGAGTCGCTCGAGCGGGTGTACAATGCGGAAGTTCGCGTGTTTGCAAACAACACGCACAAGACAGAGGCACTGCTTGAGGTGATTCGTATTTTGAATGAAAATAATCTGAATATTAACTTTACCATGGCTCGGCCGGGTAAAAATGATATCAGCACAATCACGGTCGCATTTGAAGTTCACAGTTCCAATCAGTTGAGTCAGATGATGAACAAAATCCGGCAGATTGAATATGTTGTGGATGTGGAACGGACGACCGGTTAGGAGAACGGTATGCATCAGGTAATTACAATTCATGTCGGGCCGGTCGAGACCAACTGTTATCTGGTCTGCAATCCGGACAGGAAACAGCTGTTGATTATCGATCCGGGTGCGGAGGCGGACAGAATTAAGGAACAGATTGCCCGCACGGGAATGGCTCCGAAAGCGATTCTGCTGACACACGGACATTTTGACCATATCGGTGCCGTCAAAAATCTGGCACTCGAATACGGAATTCCGGTTATTGTCGGAGAGGACGAGAAGGAATTTTTGACGGATTTGGACAAGGTGGTTCCGAATGCGTTCGGAGACAGTATCGACAAGGATTTGTTCCGCATTGAACCGGATTACTACTGCAAGGACGGGGAACTGCTGGAGTACGGCGGTTTGTATATTACCTGTCTGGCAACTCCGGGACATACGGCCGGCGGCATCAGTTATTTTCTGCCGACCGAGAAGGTCGTGTTCTCGGGAGACACGCTTTTTTTGGAATGTATCGGCCGCACGGATTTTGAAACGGGAGATGCCGGGGTGCTGGTGGATTCCATTCGGACCAGGCTGTACAGCCTGCCGCCGGAAACACTGGTCTTTCCGGGGCATGGTCCGGCAACCAATATCGAGTATGAAAAGCGATATAATTTATATACGTGGGAAAAGTCAGAGCGTGAGGGGACGGAGAAAATGAGCAAAACGAATACAGTGCTGGCGTCCCTGCTTCGCAAGAAAAAACAATAATACCGGCCGAAACCCGGCAGAGAAAGGAATGTACGAATGGACAGGATGGTAGAACTGAATCTTTACGGTCGTGATTATGAACAGGAACTTCGTCCGTTGATTCGGGCATTTGTGCCGGGTGCGGAATTTGAGGTTTCGCTGTATGATGCCGAAGACGATCCGATGCGGGATTTGTGCCGGACGGAGCCGAAGAATCTGCTTGCGGCCAATGCGGCATTTAGCTATTCCTTTGCATGCATTCTGATGAAGGATTTTTACCGGATTCGGGTGTATCGGGAGGGAACGCTGATCGGCTCTGCGGATGCGGACGGCGTCGATCCCGAGCGGAAGGCTTATCGAAACCGCGTGGCACGGGAAATATATCGGATTTTAAGCAAAGAAACGGGAACGGAACTTCCGTGGGGAATTCTGACCGGAGTTCGTCCGACCAAGCTGATTTACGAGGCACTGGAACAGGGCGAGGACAGTGAGGAAATCGCAGGCTGGCTTCGGAACGGATATTTGCTGAGCGATGAGAAGATTGCGACCGGATTTCAGGTGGCACGAAGAGAACGGGAAATTCTGACGGCCATGGATTATAAAAACGGTTACAGCATTTATATCGGAATTCCGTTTTGCCCGACAACCTGTCATTACTGTTCCTTTACATCATATCCGTTGGAGCGGTTCGGCAAGCTGACCGATTCGTATCTGGATGCGCTGGAAAAGGAAATTCAATATCTCGGAACCTGCCGGCCGAAGCAGCAGCTTCAGACGGTTTACATCGGAGGCGGTACGCCGACGGCCCTTTCCGCGGAACAGCTGGAACGGCTGCTGACAATGGTAAAGACGTATCTTCCGATGGAACATTGCGTGGAATATACGGTGGAAGCCGGACGTCCCGACAGTATCACGGAACGGAAACTTCAGCTTTTGAAGGAGTTCGGTGTGACGCGAATCAGTATCAATCCGCAGACGATGCAGCAGAGAACGCTGGATTTAATCGGACGCCGTCATACCGTACAGCAGATTTGCGACGCTTACGAAATGGCTCGTCGAATCGGACACGACAATATTAACATGGATATTATCATCGGCCTTACGGGAGAATGCCCGGAGGATGTTGCGGATACGCTGCGTCAGCTCGGAACGATGCAGCCGGATTCCCTGACGGTACATACGCTGGCCATCAAACGGGCGGCCAGACTGACGACTCAAAAGGAACTGTATGCCGGCATGGAGGCGCACAATGTCACGGAAATGCTGCGCGAAAGCGTTCGTTTCTGCGCGGACAACGAATACTATCCGTATTATTTGTACCGCCAGAAGAACATGGCGGAGAATTTGGAAAATGTCGGATATGCCAAACTCGGCAAAGAAGGCATTTACAATATTCTGATTATGGAAGAAAAGCAGACGATTCTGGCAGCAGGCGCCGGTGCAATGTCGAAATTTGTCTTTTATGACGAAGACCGGATTGAGCGCGTGGAGAATGTGAAAAGTCTGACGGACTATATTGAGCGAATCGATGAAATGATTGACCGCAAAAAAGAGTTTTTTAAGGCTCAGTGGAAATGATTGCGGAAGCCGGGCGGGCCGGCATGGGACAGACAAGGAAACAGCAGGATGGTGACACGGAATGGATTTGACCGCAGAACGACAACTGATTGAGCGAATGGGCCGAAAGCTTTCGGTGGAAAAGGATTTGCGTTCTTTTTATGCCCACGGAGAGATTGTCAGTCGTCTGGCGGAGCTTGTGGCAAGAAAACTCGGGGAATCCGAACAGTTCTGTCGGGACGTGCGGGTTGCCGGCATTTTGCATGACATCGGAAAGCTGGAACTGGCCGACGTCATTTACGGGCATGAAAGCAATATCATGACCGTCGAACAGTCCAAATATGTCCGCATGCATCCGACGCTCGGAAATGATGTGCTGCGTAAGGAAGGCATGTACTCGGAGGACGTGATTTCCTATATCGGAAGTCACCATGAAAATTATAACGGGACCGGTTATCCGAACCATCTTGAGGGCGAGGACATCCCGTACGGGGCACGGATTTTGCGGGTGTGCGATGTTTTCGCGGCACTGGTGAGCAACCGTTCGTACCGTTCCGCATTTACCTCGGATGCGGCGATTGAAATGATGATAGAGGATGTCGAGGATTACGATATGAAAGTATTTCTGGCCTTTTTATCGGTTGTGCACAGTCCGGAATTCCGGCCGGTGCAGGAACTGATTAATCAGGCTTTGCTGATTGATAACGAAGAATAAAGAATTCCCGGGACGGGCGCTCACAGCGGACGGACCGACGGGAACAGGAGGATTTATGCAAAAGGACAAAGTACAACCGAGAATTCTGCCGGGCTTTATGGAGCTGTTGCCGGAAGACCAGATTGCGTTCAATCGTATGTATGATACGATTCGCGGCGTATACGAGAGATACGGCTTTCTGCCGCTGGATACGCCGACCATTGAGCTGTCAGAGGTACTCCTGGCCAAAGCCGGAGGGGAAACCGAAAAACAGATTTACCGTTTCCAGAAGGGAGACAGCGACCTGTCACTTCGTTTTGACCTGACGGTTCCGCTGGCACGGTATGTGGCACAGCACTACAATGAGCTGACATTTCCCTTTAAGCGCTACCAGATGAGCAAGGTATTCCGCGGAGAGCGCCCGCAGAAGGGACGTTTCCGTGAATTTTACCAGTGTGACATCGATGTTATCGGTGTGGATTCGCTGGATATCGTGTACGATGCGGAAATGCCGGCGGTCATTTATCAGGTGTTTAAGGAGCTGAATTTCGGAGACTTTGTCATTCGAATGAATAACCGGAAGGTGCTGAACGGCTTCTTTACGTCGCTCGGTTATGCGGACAAAATCGGCGATATCCTGAGAACCATCGACAAGCTGGAGAAAATGGGCCGTGACGCGGTTGTGGAAGAACTCGGCGAGTACGGAGTGGCATCGGAGGATGTGGAGAAAATTCTCCGGTTCCTGACCATTTCCGGAACGAACGATGAAATTCTGGAGGCTCTGAAGGCACAGCAAATCGACGACGAGACGTATCAAAACGGCGTCGGCGAGCTGGAGACCGTCATTTCGTACATGAGACGGTTCGGCGTTTCGGAGAAGGCATTTACCATTGATTTGACGATTGCGAGAGGTCTCGATTATTATACTGGAACCGTATTTGAAACGATGCTCTGCGATTATCCGAGCATGGGCAGCGTATGTTCCGGCGGACGTTATGATAATTTGACGGAATACTATACCGAGCAGAAATTGCCGGGAATCGGAATCAGTATCGGCCTGTCCCGACTGTTCTATCAGCTGAAGGAAAATGGGCTGATTCCGGAAGGCAGCCGTTGCCTGTCCCGCTGTCTGGTTGTTCCGATGAGCGATGCCGAACTGGCACCGGCACTGACGGCCGCATCCGCAATTCGCGGGGCCGGAATTCCCGCCGACGTGTACTATCAGAATAAGGGCATGAAGCAGAAGATGAAATATGCAGCCAAAATCGGAGTTCCGTTTGCGGCAATCATCGGCGAAGAGGAAGCGGCAAACGGTACCGTAATGCTGAAGAACATGACAACCGGAGAGCAGCAGTCCGTGGCAGTTGCGGATTTGGCAGCAGCCGTACGATAAGAACTACGAGTCAGACGGCGATTGCAGGGCAACGCCGATAAAATAAACAAAAAGGGAAGGTATTTGGAAATGAGTATCACAAAGACAGATTTCGGAACCACCAGGGACGGACAGAAAGCTACTCTGTACACGCTCGAAAATAAGAACGGAATGAAGGTTTCCTTCTGCGATTTCGGTGCGGTTATTGTTAATATCATCGTTCCGGACAGAGACGGAAAGATGGAGGATATTGCACTCGGTTATGACAGTGTTACCGGATATGAGACCAACGGTCCCGGATACGGTTCCTTTATCGGACGTCATGCAAACCGGATTGGCGGTGCAACGGTTACTCTCGAAGGTGTTACCTACGAACTGGCAAAAAATGATAATGAAGTCAACAACCTGCACAGCGGCCCGACCGGCTACAATAAATTTTTCTATGATGCGGAAGTCTTTTCCGAAGAGGACAGTCAGACGGTAGAGTTCAGCCGTTTGTCTCCGGACGGAGAACAGGGTTTCCCGGGAAATCTTGAGATTACGGTAACGTATACGTTAACGGATGACAATGATTTGGCAATTGAGTATTACGCTGTCTGCGATAAGGATACGGTTATTAACCTGACCAATCATTCCTACTTCAATCTGGCAGGACAGGCGAGCGGTTCCATCCTCGATCACGAGGTATGGATTAACAGCCATCAGATAACTCCGACCGACAAGAACCTGATTCCGACCGGTGAAATTATGGATGTTACGGGAACGGCAATGGATTTTAGGACCGAACCGAAGAAGGTTGGCCGCGACATCAATGCGGATATGGAATGTCTGAAGGTTGCCGGCGGTTACGACCACAACTACGTTTTGGACAACGAGGAAATGGAAGAAGATGAAATGGAACTGGCTGCAACGCTGTACGAAGAGAAGAGCGGCCGTTATATGGAAGTTTATACCGATCTTCCCGGTATGCAGCTGTACTGCGGTAATTTCATCCCCGGAGAAAAGGATCCCAACAAGGGCAAGGGCGGATATGTATATCGCAGACGTGACGGCATTTGCTTCGAAACACAGTTCTATCCGAACGCGTGCAACATCCCTTCGTTCCCGACCAGTATTTTCAAGGCCGGTGAAGAGTATGATTACTGCACCGTATATTCCTTCTCCGTAAAATAAACGGAGCGGGAACCTGTGCGCCGCGGAAACGGCGACGAACCGATAACAGTCAATAAAAAATGCAGATAATCCGTGAGTGGGTTATCTGCATTTTTAATCTCATCGGAAAGTTCGTCCTATGAGATTAAAAAACGCTCCGCGAGGATGCACACGCCTGTGCAGAGGAAAAATGTCGCTTCGCGACGCACAGGCGGCGCGAGCATATCGCAAGCGATATGCTTTGTTCTTAGTTGTTTCG
Source organism: Lachnospiraceae bacterium (assembly GCA_045597325.1). GTDB lineage: Bacteria > Bacillota > Clostridia > Lachnospirales > Lachnospiraceae > ISDg. Next base: position 1,358 of record JAZLJJ010000064.1, on the reverse strand, counting down.
CAACACGCATCCGGCGAGGCAGGAGTGTTCTTCTCCTGATTGATTTCTGTAATAATTGCTGGAAACCGGCATTTCGAAACGGCAGGAGAGTTCTTCTCCTGCCTGATTTCTGTAATAATTGCTGGAGACCGGCATCTCGAAACGGCAGGAGTGTTCTTCTCCTGCCTGATTTCTGTAATAGATTCCGGGAAGTTTTGAATCTGTTATTTGGTTCCGAAGATACGGTCTCCGGCATCACCGAGACCCGGAACGATGTATCCGTTCTCGTTGAGTTTCTGGTCCATTGCACCGATGTAAACATCCACTTCGGGATGAGCTTTCTGCAGTGCGGCAAGACCTTCCGGAGCGGCAATCAGGCAAAGGAAACGGATTCTCTTGATTCCCCGCTTGTTGAGCATATCGATAGCTGCGATAGCGGAACCGCCGGTCGCGAGCATCGGGTCAACAACGAAAATGTCACGGTCGGCAGCATCGGCCGGCATCTTGCAGTAATATTCATGAGGTTCCAGGGTCTTCTCATCACGGTACAGACCGATGTGTCCGACCTTGGCATTCGGATTCATTCTGAGAATACCGTCGCAAAGACCGATACCGGCTCGCAAAATCGGAACGACACAGAGCTTCTTGCCGGCGATTTCTTTTACGGTGGTCTTGCAAATCGGAGTTTCAATTTCTTTTTCGGCCAGCGGAAGATCACGGCTTGCCTCATAATAAATCAGCATCGCCACTTCATTTACGAGATCACGGAAATCTTTCGTTGATGTTTCTTTCATACGCATGATACCTATCTTATGCTGTAGCAACGGATGGTCCATGATAACTACTTTACCCATAATTATATCCTCCGTAATGTATAGTCAGAATGTCTGCCGCGGACTCCCACAGCATTTTTTTATTATACTCCGCGGAAGGAAAAAAGTCAAAGAGAACCGGCCGAATGTCTGCCGGGGAAACGGCGGTGCTGTCCGACCGGGGAACCTGCCGCACGGGGCAGAGACCCCGTGCGGGACGTCGAAAACACGTCGGTTTCCTGCAGGTTACGGTGCTGTCCGACCGGGGGAACTGCCACATGCGGCAGAGCCTCCATGCGGGACGTCGAAAACACGTCGGTTTTGCTGCCCGCCTGCGCCCCTTATTGATAGCGGGCGCTGCGCAACGATAGGGGCATTGTTGTCTCCGCGCCCGCGGTATGCTCGGCTCGCGACGCAAAACTTTCCTATCGTTTTCTCCTGTCCCGTACGGAGCCTCTGCCGTGCGGAGGAACGTATCGGACGGACAGCACACGTCGGTTTCCTGCAGCTCGCGACGCAAAACTTTCCTATCGTTTTCTCCTGTCCCGTACGGAGCCTCTGTCGTGC
>JAZLJJ010000063.1:0-12807 GCA_045597325.1 Lachnospiraceae bacterium | reverse complement strand
GCGTGTGCATCCTCGCGGAGCGTTTTTTTATCTCATAGGACGAACTTTCCTATGAGAGAACAAAGCATATCGCTTGCGATATGCTCGCGCCGCCTGTGCGTCGCGAAGCGACATTTTTCCTCTGCACAGGCGTGTGCATCCCTGCGGAGCGTTTTTTTATCTCATAGGACGAACTTTCCTATGAGATAAAAAAAAGAACACCGAGCCGTCTCGGTGTTCTTTTCATTTCTCTTTACTACTGTTTTGGAACCGATTCCATCATTTTCCGGCATATTGTGCCGTCTTCGTTCGATCCACTTTTATCAAATACGTCGGATAGATGATTTGGTTCAATCCGCTGGCAGGAAGTTCAACTCCTGTTTGCGTCAGCATCGCCTCATCCTCACCGGCCCGGAAAATGACCTCTCCCAGTTCCTGCAGCAAAGTGTCATTCACCGGCCGGAACGCGAATTCCTCTCCGGTCCACGCATGACTGTCCGAATTATATTCCACTTTTCTCTTGAGGGACGACCGGTTCTGATTATATACGTCCGTTCGTTCGCAATCTCCGACATAGATATAATCAATGTTATATTTCTCAATCAGTTTGCTAACCTCTTCCATATCCGCGGAAGTATAAATGGTATTAACATCCTTTTGGCGCACCGAGAGTTCTTCCGGATACTGATACGTATTATCGCATCTCCAAAGCCACTCATGTGTTGCCCACCCAAGTACGGTCGGATGTCCGGTAAACGTTGAAATACGGTTAAAGAACGTATATGCTTTGCCGTAATTTTCCAAAATAACACTGTCGTCCGGAATATTTTCGTTAATGAACGCAATCGCTTCCTGATCGGCCAAATTGTGCAGCCCGAGAAAATCTGTTCCGTTCAAGCCCGAATAGTAATTTACGAGTCCGTTCTTAACCGCATTGTTAAAATACGGAAGCGTTGACAAAAAGAGCACCAGCGAAACCAGGCCAAATGCTTTCACTATTCTCTTTCGCGTCATGGTCACGCAGCGTGTAATAATATATGCCATCGCAAGTCCGAACATTATAAAGGACTGGTAGGTCAGCTTAAACATCGTATTGGCACGCTTAAAATCAGCTCCGTAAATATCCTTCACGTAAACGATTTCCGGCAAAATAACCAATCCGATGGCGCACAATCCGATAACCAGAACGAACAGCTCACTGATGTCAAGTCCGTCCAGAAAAGCGGCAACTGCATTTTTCGTCGTCGAACATGAAGTATCACATGCCGCCGAAGGAGCCGGATGAAACTTCCGACGCTGACTGTTTTCATACAGACAAATTGCAAGAAAGACAACTACACAGAAGGTAGGAAGGCCCCACAGCACAAGCAGCTGTTCCAATGCCGTATGCTGCCCTTCACAGAGTTTCACCTCTGTCGAAATCGCATTGAATTTCAGGATGAACGGCAGGGTTACAACCAACATGGTTACCGCAAACAGTGCCGCTTCTCCCGCAGTCAGAATCCACGCTTCCTTCCGATACCGGTACACAACCAGATTAGAAAACAGAATAATGGCCCCGCAAACGACAATATATATCGGAAAATCCCATGTATTTACCATGTAAAACATTCCAACCAGAAATGCGGAGAAAACCACATTGGGGTGGAAAATCTCGCGAAGACGCGACTGCCGCGTTCCGACGGTATCATCCTTTAACGGATACCCGTAAATTCGAACCGCATCCATTTTGGCCTTGCGATCCATCAGCCATGCCAACATCAGACCAAGCACCGTAAGTACAAAAACCGTATTCAGCACATGTGCATGAAGGTCTCCGATAATATAGGAATAAACCGGGAATTCATGAATGGTCTTGTCCGGAACCTCCGGCATATACCCGATATATCGAGTAGAATTGGAGTAAAAATAAGTCTTTACGGCCGGAATGTGATTCATTTTACGGAGTTTCGGCAAAATATTCCGATACAACGGATAATGCATATTCCCGGCAATGGTTACCGCCGCTGCGGACAAAAAACCGGCGATGACCGCAACCCAGCAAAAACTGTGTTCGGGCACACAACTGTCCTTGCCTCTGTAATTCTCCCACAGTCCGTCCGTTTCCTCCACATGGGATTCCTGGCGGTTTGCGAGAAACAGACGCATCAGATTGTTGCCGAGGGAATAACACAATGCAAACCCGAGGGCTGCCAGCGTCATCATTGCTATATTATACGCATGGGTTACCGGCACATCCGACACCTTCGTCAGAAACGCTGCCAGATAATGTCCGAAATAATAATAATTAATCGGCTGGCCGGCACACCACACATCCTTCGGAGGCATGTAATCGGTTTTCAAAATGCTCAGCACATAGCTGTAATCCATCATGCGTTCGGTTCCGTATGCTTCCGGATTCATCCCCTTCAGATAGCACCAGATAACCAGCGCTCCGAAAAAAATCACCTCCGACACAACGATGGCGGGATATTTATTTTTCAGTAATTCTCCCGGAGACACTTTTGTTTTCGGCTTCTTTTTCCAATACAACACTGCCACCGTGCAGTTTACGAGAAAACAGAAAACAAGAATCAAAATGCTGTTCGTTCTGCTGAATTTCATCCAATGCAACGACGACAGGACCCACATAATCCAGCCTGCAATCGCAATTCCCAGTGTTTTTCCGAAAATATATCCGACATCATGAAATCCGGAAAATAATATCATCGACAACGGCAGGAACGCCAGCCCGATTAACAACAGGGTACACCACCAGGTCGTAACATAAGAAAAATTCTCGGAACCGATAAATTTTAAACCAAAGTCAACAAACAGGCAAAGCACGCCAAGTGCAATAACCGTCACGGCGAACCATCCTTTTCTATCCTTTTTCATAGGTTTCCTTTCCTTCCGCTCAATCCTTTACAACATTGTTGTAATTACTGATTTCCGCAGCACGCTTTGGTGTAATCCCGATTGATTTTAATCATATAGGTCGGGTATTCGGTCGTATCAATATTCCATTCCTGTACTAACTGTATTTTGTTTTCTTCGGCAGTTTCTGCGTTACTGTCCTCTGTTCCGTTATTTTCTTTCAAAACAGCTTTTACGACATTTTCCTCTGCTCCGTTGCCTTCTTCCGAAACAGTTCCTTCGCTATAGCCCTCGGCTCCGTTGCCTTCTTCCGAAACAGTTCCTTCGTAATCAGGATAATTTTCGTCCTCAGATTCGGGCGGGAATAACAATTCCATATCGCCTTTTTGGAAGACCGCTTCTCCGAGACTGTAAAGCAACTGATCATTAATTTCCCGGCTTGCAAAATATTCGCCGGCAATTTCACGGCAATCTCCCAAACATACTTCGCCCTTTGTATAAGGATTTTCAACTTTTCGCCGACCGTCGACACGTTCACATTCGCCGATATAGATATAATCGATATCATACTGTTCTACCAGCCGGCATACCTCTGCAAGGTCGCTTGAAGTATATATTGTGGTAACATCCTGCATACGTTTCTGAACCGACTCGGGCATTCCGTTATTTGCTTCTCCGCCGCTTCTCCAAAGCCACTCATGCGTTTCCCAGCCGACTACAGTCGGGCGACCGGTATAGGATGAAATACGTTCAAAGAAGGTATAACTCAATCCGTTATTTTCCAAAATAACACTGTCTTTATCCACATAATCATTAATATATTCGATAGCCTCGGCATCCCGGCCGTTGTATTCCGCAATAAACTTGGTTGCATCCAGCGTTTTGTTACTTCGGTTAAACCATTGTTCGGTCGCAGTGTTAAAATAGTCAACCGTCATCAGGAACAACAGCGTTGCAATCAATCCGCAAATACGAACCCAGACTTTTTTTGTCAGAACCAGATATTTAATCAGGACGTATGCCATAACCAGTCCAAACATGATAAATGCCTGATAGCTCAGCTTAAACATCGTATTGGAACGCTGATATGCCCCGTCATAAATATCCCGAACATAAATAATTTCCGGAAGAAGTACCAGTCCGCCCGCACATAATCCGATGGTAAGTATATACAAATCGGAAGTTTCCAGCCACTCCAGGAAGCCCGGAAGCCCCTTATGCGGTTTTCCGATTTCCGTATCACACTCCATCGGGATTACTTTGTTCTTCTCTTTACGGCGAACTATGTATTCATATATCTTGACTCCCAAATACAGCAGGAAGCATCCCAACGGGAGTCCCCACAATACCATAAGCTGTTTAAACGGAGTGTGATGTCCTTCCGTGCAAAACCGGATTTCCGATGCAATACTGTCAAACCGTGCAATAAACGGAGCGGATGTCAAAATGACCATAACGGCAAACAACGCTCCCTGAAACGCGGTGGTCAGCAACGCTTCGACACGATATCGGTACAATACCAGATTGGAGAACAGAATCACGGCGCCGGCAACAACAATATAAATTGCCAGATCCCATGTATTGGTCATATAAAACAGTCCGACCAAAAATGCCGCCATGACGATTTTCGGATTGAAAATATCGCAAATCATTCTGTTTTTCATGGGAGTTGCATCTGCCAACGGATACCCGAACTGCCGAATCACATCCGCCTTTTCCTTACGTTCCCAAAGCCATGCCAGCAACAGTGCCAACACCGTAAGAACAAATATCGTATTGATTACATGTGCATGCAAATCTCCCAATACAAACGAGTATGAGGGGAATTCATGGATGGTCTTATCCGGCACATCCGGAACATATCCGATATACCGTGTCGAATTCGGAAAGAAATAATCGTTTTCCACCGGAAGATTCTTCATTTTCAAATACTGAGGCCGGAAATAATAGTAAATCGGATAATGCATATTTCCCGCCAGAGTCACCGCCATTGCGGAAAACAGGCCGGCAAATACGGGAATAAAGCTGAACACCGGTCCTCTCTTATATTTCGGATAAACCGACGGTAACGCCCAGAAAGAATTGCTTCCCTTCTTTTCTTCTTCCCGGTCTTTCAGGCAAATTCGCATCAGATTGTTGCCGATGGAATAACACATGGAGAAATCCACGGCTGCCAGGAACATCATTGCAAGATTATAGCCGTATTTTACGGGGATTCCCGACACCTTAACAATATATGTCATAAAATACTGTCCGAGATAATAATAATTGATTCCCTCTCCGGAGAACCAGACATCGTTCGGAGGCATATATTCCGTATTGAAAATGGTCTGCATAAAGCTGTAATCCATCATTCGTTCGGTTCCGTATGCAGCCGGATTCATTGTCTTCAGGTAGCACCAATACGTCAAAACCGCCAAAAAGATAACTTCGGAAATCAGTGCCGCAGAGTGCTTTTCCACCGGGAACAATTCCTTAAAGCTCTTATTGCGATTCTTTTTCTGTACCGCATAGGTATAATACAGCATGGATAACACAAAGCAGAGAATGACAATCAGAATGGAATTCAGCCGCGTGAATTTCAAAATATGCAACGACGACAGAAGCCACATCAGCCAGCCTGAAATTCCCAGTGCAATCGTCTTACCGAATATCCAGCCGGCATCATGAAACCGCTGAAACAGCGTTATGGTAAACGGCGTGCAGGAAAGGCCGATCAGCAATACGGTCAGCCAGAATTTCAGCACTTCCAGATAATCCTTTCCTCCAACGTACAAAAAACCGAATGCCAGTGTCAGCATCAGCAAAATCACTGCCAAAATGGTACGAATACGCACCCCGTTTCGATGTTTCTTCATGGTTTCCTCTCGCTTTCCGAAATCATTTTTGGTCCGGGTTTTTGGTTCGAGCTCATTGTTGTCCGAGTTTTCGGTTCGAGCTCATTTTCTGTCCGAACTCATTTTCTGTCCGAACTCATTTTGGTACAAACTTATTACTGCCCACCTTCGACAGGCATAACTCCCTGCTGAAGTGCAGTATTGAGTTTTGTGGTATCGTAAATCACCGTATCTCCGAATATTGCGGCGCCGATATAATTCGGGTCGGTCTCCGGCCTCACATCTCCCGCCACCTGGAACAGGAACGGAATCAGTTTCTCATTGACCGCATAATTCTCTCTCACCTCATCGCTGATTACGATATAGCGAATATCATTTTCATACACAAGTCGCAACAGTTCTTCCACGGAATCCGTGGCATACATGGTTACCACCGTCTCCAGTCTGGACTTCTCATCATACCCCGCCGAGGAAGAGAAATACGGCCATCCGTAAAAGAGCATCGCACCGCCGTAAACATATTCGTTCAATGCGTACGGTGCCGACAGGAAAATATCCTGTGCCGTTGCATTGGCTTCCACCCACATGGTGATTTCGTTGTCATCACGCAAAACCAGATGGTAATTGGATTCCCAGTCATTTTTCTTCACAACCATCGTAAAATCATACAGACCGGATATCGTCAAAACAAACAGCAGCACGCACATAATCGCTTTTGACAAAAAGCCCTTAATATCCGCGATTTTCACAAGCACGATGGCTGCCGGCACATCCAACAGCATCAGGCTCATCATAACATATTTGTGATTGACCGGAAGATCCGGAGTCAGCGAAACCGTAAATGCCAGAATAAACGGTGCCGTAAATGCAAACCAGATCCAGCGGTCGGCCTCGTCGGAAAGAAGCAGCGCCGCCAACAGTACAAACGGCAAAATGCCGCACAAAGTCATAATATACTCTCCGACTCCCACAAACGTCTTTGTTTTTGCAAGGAAGCCGAATACGAACTGAAAATCGACAACCGAACCGTCGATAAAGAAGCTGGTCGTAAGCGATGTCACCACAACCGTAATGGCGGCAATAATCGCATATTCCAAACGATGGTCGGATACCCATGCCAGCAGAAACAGCACGCACAGGCAGCCGATTACGCAGGCACCGTTAAAGAAACAGCACAACCCGAGAAGCAGTCCCATGGTAACGTCCTTCTTCCAGGAACGCGGCAGCCAGCCTTCCGGAGTCAGGACGGAATATCGAACTGCCAGAACCGCCTTTTCCACAAAGGACAGCGAATCATTTGCACGGCTGCCCGTTTGCTCCGAACTCTCCTCCTGCAATATCGACTGTTGTTCAATGGCCATCATTGCCAATTCTTCCTTCAGTTTATCGTCTTCCGCGGACAGTTTTGCCTTGATTCGGGCAAATGCCTCATACACACACGGCAACACAAACAATACCAACAGAAGAATGACACAAAGTCCGATTGCCAAATGCCGCTGATTACAATATACGTTGAGGTTCCACAGACCCCAGTCATCGTGTTCCGTAATTCCGATAAATTCTCCGTTTTCGCGAAGTAATTCAGCTGTGGAAACGTTCGTCAGCTTAGGGTCATTTTGAGCGAGAAAATCAAAGAATGCGTCACTGCTTCGAAATGCAAGCAGGAGAATCGAAAGCACACCGGCCGCACACCGTCCCGACAGTTTCAACGCCAGCGTATACAGCAGCCAGAACACACCGGTCAGGCAAATGATGCTCGGTACGTTAAATGCAACATCGAGCCGCATACCGAGTGCTTCCAGATTTCCGACCAGGAATTGGAAAAAGAAATGATATTTGACATCCGCCCCTGCGAACTGCGAATACATGGTCGGGAAATTATTTCCGACAGAAAACGAACGGGCCATTCCGATATGAACGGAGAAATCACTGAATACCGACCAGCCGGCATACAGCGCATGGTCGCGATATCCCAGTGTCCAGCACATCAGAAATGCGGTGAACAGCACGGTTGTAATCGCCAGAATGATTTCTCCCGTTGTCATGGAAAATGACATTCCGGAGAACATATCGCGTTTCTTCATTCGTATGAGGCCCCAGACGGAAAATGCCGCACACAACGGCATAACAATCGCATCCGCAACCAGGATGGCATGAGCCGAGCCGCACAGAGCCGCCAGATATGAAGTAAAATACGTAAGCCATACCATTACAAAGGTTCCGATTACGTACCATAACGGAAGCACAAAAAAGACCGGGGACAGCGTTATTTTCTTTCCTCGATACGTCTTTTTCGTGAATTCAAACAGTTTCGGAAAAATGAGTGAAGAAATCACCATTCCCATTAAAAAGCTCAATAGAATATATATTATTCCAAGCATATTGAAATACTCCTGTCATCAATGATACACACGTATAATGCTTTTTTTACAAACTTACACAAAATACAGTATATCACTAATATCCTTCTGTCGCAACAAAATAAAGCATTTTCACAACACATCCCGGCTACAGTGTTACCCTGTCCGCCAGAACCTCTGCGACTTCCCCGTCCGTCATATGTTCCACGGTTTCCTTTGCCGCCGCCAGACTCTCCGCATCCCGAATCGGGTCTGCCAGCCGAAATGCGAACTCTCCGCTTTGCCGGATTCCGAAGAAATCCCCGGGTCCGCGCAACTTTAAGTCCTCTTCCGCAATCGCAAATCCGTCTTTTGCATTCAGCATGACCGACAGTCTTGCCTTGGATTCCTCGGAATCCGTTCCCTGTATCAAAATGCAGTACGACTGCAGTGCGCCGCGCCCGACACGGCCGCGCAGCTGATGTAACGACGCGAGTCCGAAGCGTTCGGCATTTTCAATCAGAATCACGGTTGCATTGGCAACATCGATTCCGACCTCAATGACGGTTGTACTGACTAAAACATTATACTCCTTTGCCGCAAATGCGGTCATTACGGCGTTCTTCTCTTTCGGATTCATTTTTCCGTGAAGTACGCCCACGGTAACGGTTTCCGGCAATTCGGTCCGAAGCCGTTGTGCGTAATCGATGACATTTTCCGAATCGGACCCTTCGCTTTCCTCTATCAGAGGGCAAATGACATAGCACTGCTCTCCGGCGGCAATCCGGTCGGTCAGGAATTTATATGCCGTCGGCCGATATGCGGTATTGACCACACAGGTTTTGACCGCACGGCGGTTTCTCGGCATTTCGTTTAACACCGTAAGGTCCAGATCCGCGTACAGCATCATTGCCAGTGTTCGCGGAATCGGCGTTGCACTCATCATCAGGACATGAACCGCCGAGCCCTTTTCCTGCAGTTTCCGACGCTGCTCGACGCCGAAGCGATGCTGCTCATCCACAACCGCCAGACCCAGTTTGGCAAACTGAACGGATTCCGTGAACATCGCATGTGTTCCGACGACAACCTGCACAGCACCGAGTGCCAACGCCGTTTTTACGGTTCTCTTCTCTGCCGCCGTCTGCGATCCGGTCAGCAGTCCGACCGTAATTCCGAACGGTTCCAACTGTTTTGTCAGTTCCGTAAAATGCTGTCTTGCCAGGACTTCCGTCGGCACCATCAGGCAACTTTGCCAGCCGTTTTCCGCCATCGTCAGAATGGCCAGCTCCGCAACAACGGTTTTGCCCGATCCGACATCTCCCTGCAGCAGTCTCTGCATCGGATGCAGCCCCGACAAATCCCGAAGAATATCCCCATAAGCATTTGCCTGTGCGCCGGTCAGCTGATACGGCAATCCGGCAATCAGTCGGTCCGCCCATTCGTGCGACGTCACAGGATACCGGTTCGGTTCCTCTTCCGTCTGCTGTTTCATTGCGCGGACAGAGCTCAGAAACTGCACCAGTTCATCATATGCAAGACGTTTGATTCCTTCTCTGGTAACCTCTCCGCTCTTTGGAAAATGAACCTCCGTCAGCGCGTCCTTCAGTTTCATCAGACCGTACTGCTTTCGCAGTGCCGGCTTTACGGGATCCGGTATGTCACACGATGCCAGTGCTTCCGTAACCGACTTTGCGATGGCATTGGTCGTAATCCCGGCCGTCAATCCGTAAATCGGGCGCAGGCTTTTCATAAGCAGACGGTATTTTTCGGGTGTATACAGCTCCGGCTGCAGCATAACCGTTTCCTTCCGGTCCCGGACTATTTTGCCGCGAAGCATCATATGGGTGGCCGGCGTTAACCGTCCCCGAAGATATTCCTGATTAAACCATTTTACCGTCAGTTCGCCGGACGAATCCCGAAAACGGGCAACCAGCAGTGTCCCCCGGCCGGTTCGAATCACTTTCGGCGAGGTTGCGAACATACCGTGCACCGTAACCAGCTGTCCGTCCCGAACCGTTCCGATCGGAACCTCGGGATCGTAGCTTTCATATCGTTTCGGGACATACCATAGCAAATCCCGCACCGTAACAATACCGAGTTTCTGATACAATTCACCCGTTTTTGCACCGATTCCTTTAATTTTCAAGACGGAATCCGACAGTTCCATAGTCGTCCTTTCCCGGCATTTTGCCCGCACCAAAAAACGTGAAAGCCGACTACGGTCACCCGCAATCGGCTTATTTCTCATTTACTCTACCGAAACAACATAATAGTAAATCGGCTGTCCTCCGCAATGAACCTCCGCATCCACCAACGGATACTTTGCGCGGAACCGGTCAGCCAGAGCTTCGGCCTGCTCCTCCGTAACATCGGCACCGTAATAAATACTCAGTAATCCCGCTTCATCCGACATCATGGTATCAATCATGGACAGTGTCGTTTCGTCCACATCTTTTGAAACCGCAACAATTCCCTCATCGGAAATTCCCATAATGTCGCCTTCGTGAATATCATGTCCTTCAAAGCTGGTATCACGAACCGCATAGGTAACCTGACCGCTCTTAACAAGCGAAACCGCTTCCTTCATAGAGTCCATATTGTCCTCCGCAGAGGCATCCGGAATAAATGCAATCACCGCACTGATTCCCTGAGGAACCGTCTTTGTGGGAACAACCACAATCGTCTTGTCTTCGACCAGACTCTTGGCCTGCTCCGCCGCCAGAATAATATTCTTATTGTTCGGAAGGATATATACGGTATCCGCATTCACGGCATCAATCGCCGTCAGCATATCCTCCGTGCTGGGATTCATGGTCTGTCCGCCTTCAATCAGGTAATCCACACCGAGTCCGCGGAAAATCTCATTCATTCCCTCTCCGATGGAAACCGCGACAAACCCATACGGTTTACGGGATGCGGGCTTGCTGTCCGCCTTCGGAGCATCCGTTCCGTTTGCGCTCATAATGACGCGCTCGTTATGTTCTTCCCGCATATTGTCAATCTTCATACGACTCAGCTGACCGTATGTCAATGCTTTCTGAATGGCAAGACCGGGGTCATTGGTATGCACATGAACTTTGACCACATCATCATCTGCCACGCAAACGATGGAATCACCGATGGACGACAGATATGCCTTAAAGGATGCTTCGTCCGCAACCGTAAACTCCTTTTCCAGCAAAATGATGAACTCCGTACAATACCCAAACTTAATATCCGCAGTGGAAATGGAATCCGATGCTGCCCCGCGTCTTGCGGCGGTCTGCGTATCCGATGCCGTTTCTTCAAAACTGTAATCGATTTCTTTTCCGAGCAGGCAGTCCAGTGCGCCGCGAACAACTTCCATCAGTCCCTGTCCGCCGGAATCGACAACTCCCGCTTCTTTCAGAACCGGAAGGAGTTCCGGAGTATACTCCAGGGTCTTCTGCATATGATCGACGATTTGCTGCGCAAAGTCTTCAAACGATTCGCAGGTATCCTGAATCTCCGATGCTTTCTCGGCACCGGCCCGTGCTACGGTCAGAATCGTTCCTTCCTTCGGCTTCATAACCGCATTGTAGGCGGTATCCACCGCTCTCTGAATACTGTCAACGGCAATCGGAACGGTGATTTCATCATACTCTCCGATTCCCTTGGAAAATCCTCTCAACAACTGCGAAAGGATTACTCCGGAATTTCCTCTGGCACCCTTCAGGGAGCCGGAAGACATTGCCTTTGCCAGGGTTTTCATCGAACCGTCTGCAGTCTGATTGACCTCTTTTACCGCCGATAAAATGGTCAGCGTCATATTGGTTCCGGTATCACCATCCGGTACCGGGAACACATTCAGTTCGTTAATCATTTCTTTTTTGGATTCCAGATTTTTTGCACCGGCGAGGAACATTTTCCTCATCAGTTCTGCATCCACTGTTTTTAATGCCACTTTACTTTCCTCCTTCTGCCAACCGCAAAGCGCAGTTCACCCGTATTCCTTTCCCGGATGTATGGCAGTTTAGTCGATAACACGTACTCCGTCTACAAAGACGTTTATTTTCTCTACCGGCAAACCGGAAAATTCTTCTACACGATACTTAACGGTCTCGCACAGGTTCTGACATACCGTTGCAACATTTGCTCCGTACGAAACAATAATATGTAAATCAATCCGAAGCTTATTGTCCACGATTTCTACATTTACTCCGTGGGACAGGCTCTCACGGCGCAACAGCTTGGCCAATCCGTCCTTCATGCTGACAGCGGACATTCCGACCACGCCGAAATTCTCTATTGCGGCAGAACCCGCATACTGAGCAATGACATTACGATCGATAAATACTTCCCCAAAATTGGTTTCCAAATTACCATCCATGGTCTTCCTTCTTTCCGTATCGGTTTTCAACCCCATACATTTTCAAAAACCGACACACAAAATTAAGATATGACTATGCACACCTTGTATAATTATAGTACAAATATTCGCAAATTGCAAGGCATTCCGGGAAGAACGATTTCCGTCGAGAATCCTGCGGCTCTGTTACGGTTTCCGACATAAACAGCATGTGCATTCCGCGATGTGTGTTTGCCCTGCAGGTTGCCGCTTTCCTAGAACAAAGCATATCGCTTGCGATATGCTCGCGCCGCCTGTGCGTCGCGAAGTGACATTTTTCCTCTGCACAGGCGTGTGCATCCTCGCGGAGCGTTTTTTTATCTCATAGGACGAACTTTCCTATGAGAGAACAAAGCATATCGCTTGCGATATGCTCGCGCCGCCTGTGCGTCGCGAAGCGACATTCTTCCTCTGCACAGGCGTGTGCATC